>DAMCXY010000001.1:0-496288 GCA_032096595.1 Flavobacterium sp.
TTTTCTTTCCATAAAAATGCCTCCAAATAGTGTCTAACTTTTTGGGGGCAGTTCAGTTCTGCAACACCTTTTTCAATTCATACATGAAAATCAATTTGAAAACACTTTTTGAAAAAAATCAGACCAAACGAAACATTCATCCTCAGAAAGAAAGAATTTGTCTGGAAGTAGTAACCAATTAGTATTTATATTATTTTTATCTTTTTATTTTGATATATGAAAGGATTTATCACCATTTTGCTTCTCGTCATTTCCAATACATTTATGACGCTGGCCTGGTATGGTCATCTTAAATTTTCTGAATGGAAATGGTTTCATAAACTGGGACTTGTAGCAATAGTACTCATCAGCTGGGGTATTGCACTGTTTGAATACGCGTTTCAGGTACCAGCCAACAGAATGGGTTTTAAAGGAAATGGCGGTCCGTTTTCACTTCTCCAGCTCAAAGTGATTCAGGAAGTAATTACGCTCGTTGTTTTTGCCGTTTTTACCTTAGTATTCTTTAAGACGGAAACCTTCAGATACAACCACCTTATTGCTTTTGCCTTATTGATTTTAGCGGTTTACTTTATGTTTAAAAAATAATCTGAACCGGTAAAGGAAATGATAAATCACCTTTTTAAACCTATTTTTGAATGCATCTTTTTTTTAAAATAATAAAGTATTTTATGATCATCATACTAAGCATCACTGCTCTTTTGTGTCTTGTTGTTATCTTCTATATGCGGCAGCCCAAATTTGGTACAGCACCCAACGGTAAACGACTGGAACAACTTCTTCAATCACCAAATTATAAAGACGGAAAATTTCAAAACCAACATTTCACTCCCGATCTTACAGAAGGATATTCCATGCCTGGCATCATGTATGATCAGCTTTTTAAAAAGTTTCCGAATAGAAGACCCGTTGACCGTTTGCCGTCAGTAAAAACGGATCTTAAAAAGCTGAATAAAAATGAAAACGTTATGGTTTGGTTTGGTCATTCTTCTTATTTCATACAACTCAACGGCGTACGGTTTTTAGTTGATCCGGTTTTTAGCGGTAATGCCTCCCCTATTCCCGGAACCAATACTTCTTTTGCGGGATCAGATATATATACAGCTGATGATATGCCTGATATTGATTATTTGCTCATTACACATGATCATTATGATCATCTGGATTATGAGACCATAGTGGCAATGAAAGATAAAATAAAAAATGTTGTCTGCGGGCTTGGCGTTGGATCTCATTTTGAATTGTGGGGATTTGATATTACAAAAATCATTGAAAAAGATTGGAATGAATCGGTACAGATAACCTCCGATATGGAACTATATACAGCGCCTGCACGCCATTTTTCCGGGAGAACTTTTAAAAGAAATAATACATTATGGCTCTCTTTTCTTTTAAAAGCAA
The DNA here is from genome assembly GCA_032096595.1 of Flavobacterium sp. GTDB lineage: Bacteria > Bacteroidota > Bacteroidia > Flavobacteriales > Flavobacteriaceae > Flavobacterium. The sequence goes on from DAMCXY010000001.1 coordinate 1,399, forward strand.
AGGATTTTAAGCTGTACATGGGAGGTGACAGCGGCTATGACACCCATTTTGCAGAAATCAATGCAAAACACGGATCTGTTGATCTTGCCATTTTGGACAACGGACAATACAATATTGCATGGCAGGCTATTCACATGCTGCCTTCAGAAGTATTGGAAGCTGCAAATGATCTAAAAACCAAACGTTTGTTTCCGGTGCATTCTTCAAAATTTATGTTGGCACAGCATCCGTGGGATGAACCCTTAAAAAAAATTACGGCACTCAACAAAGATAAATACAACTTTCCGTTGGTAACACCTATGATCGGACAAACCGTTTACTTAGACGATGCCTCACAGGTATTCGGGCAATGGTGGAAAGATATCAAATAGCTGTTTACTACCGATACAGCTTCAAATGAAAGATATTGAAAAAAAATATGCTGCTCTGTTTGGTATTGATAGAGAACGTTGGAAAATCTTTAAAGACTATCTCATCTCACAATCAGTCGAAAAAAATGAATATCTGCTCAGAGAAGGTCAATATGTAAACAGTTTAGGTTTTTTAATAACAGGAGCTTTACGTACTTTCTACACGGATGAAAAAGGAAATGAAATAAGCTTTCTGTTACAGACAGATGACTCTTTTTTTGGTGATTTCGGAAGTTATCTTTTAGAAAGTCCATCCCGATTAAACATTCAGGCTATTGAACCTTGTGAGATCTGGTTTATTGAGAAAGAAGCACTCGAAGGTTTATATCTTACCGATATCTACTGGATGCAGTTTGGAAAACAAATGGCAGAAAAAATATTTTTAGATGCAAGACAGCGTATTGAAGAACTCTTATATCTGAATCCGGAACAACGCTATCTTCATCTATTGGCTAAAACGCCGGAACTTCATAAAAAGATACCACAAAAATACCTCTCCAGTTATCTCGGAATAACGCCACAGTCGCTAAGCAGAATAAGAAAGCGCATCAGCGAAAACTAATCTCTCTATTACTTTCTTTATATAAGTGTGTTTTTATCCCAAATAAAAAGCATGCAAAATTGAGTATGCGTTAACTTAAGTTAAGCATTACAGACATTCAAAAACTTAATTTTGACCTTGTCTTTATACAGCAATTATATGTCTCCAGATAAACCGATAAAATAAGATAAAAGACAACTATGAAGATATTATTTTTCTTATGCTATAAAAACTACGTTCAAAATGAAAATCATTAAAAGCACCTTTCCTGCAGATACTATACTTCTATCTCAAAAAACAGTGTATGACTATAGCGATAGTTATGAGATTGCTTTTTTAAGTCCCCGTAAAGAAATTAAGAGCACTTCACTCGCAACCGCATTTTTTTCCGGCGATCCGAATTGGATTCAGTATTTATTTTTGTTAAGAAACAAAATAGTAGCTTTATTCGGATTAAAAACTGGGGATTCGCTTGCGAACAGAGAAAAACAATTAAAGAATTTTAAATACCATCCGGGAGAACGCCTTGGTATCTTTAAAATACTATATAAAAACGATCAGGAGATAATCATTGGAGAAGAAGACAAACATCTTGATTTTAAAGTTTCATTACACATTACCCCTTCATTAAACCAACAACAAAAATTTACACTGCAGATTACCACCATAGTAAAATATCATAATACTATGGGACGTATTTATTTTACTTGTATTGCTCCCTTTCATAAAGCTATTGTAAAAAGCATCCTGAAAAGCATGGTTCGTCAATTAGAACATTAAATTGTATAACTGAATAATACATAAAGTAAATCCTCTTTCCACTTATTGTTCTCTTATTTTTAATTAATAAACTATTAGGATTGTACTTTAATAATCTGTATTTTTAATACAGATTATTTTTATTAAATTATCATAAAATAAGTGATATTGTATTACATAACAGTTATATATAGATTTTTAAAAGAAATAGTTGTTGAACAAACTATTTAATTTTTATATCTTTGTAGTTGTTTAAACAACTAATAACATTCTTTATGCAGAAAGAAACCATTATATCGAATGAAGAAAAATACAACCTGCTTACCGGGAGAACCCCTATTCTTGTAGCACGACATTTATCACACAATCTGAAAAAAGCGGGTATCAACATGACAAAAGAGCAATGGTCTGTTTTGGCAATATTATGGAAAACAGATGGATGCTCCCAACAAATGCTTGCCAAACAAACTTATAGAGATAAGCCAAGTATTACCCGTTTAATCAATCATTTGGAAAAAGAAGAATATGTCATTCGAAAACCTGCAAAAAATGATAAGCGTCTGAATCTTATTTATTTGACAAATAAGGCAAAAAGCATAGAAAAAGAAGTCATTACAGTCATGAATGAAACCATAGAAACTGCGACGAAAGGAATTTCTGATACAGAAATAGAATTGATAAAAAAAGCCTTTTATACCATTTATCAAAACCTGCAAAAACAAACACTATGAAAAAAATCTTTACACTGGGAATTCCCCTTCTCTTTTCTGTGTCAGTTGCAGCGCAGATTAAAGTAAGTACGGATCTTAAAAACGCCATCGACAGAGCTCTGGAAAAAGATGCCACCATAAAAAATCAAAACATTGAACTTGTAAAACTGCATAATGAACGAAAGAGTGTTTTAAACAAATACATACCTAAAGTAGAAGCTACTGCTCTATACAGCTATTTTGATAATGACATTACAGTAGATATACCGACACTTACAGTACCGATTATCGGAAACCAACTTTTTGATGGATCACAAAAAATGAGCAGCTACGGCAATGTATTTCATGGTGGTATTACTGCAAAAACCGTTCTCTTTAGTGGAGGTCAGATCCTAAATGGTGCCAGAGCACTCGAAGCAAAAACAGAAGGTACATCGTTGATGATGAACAGCGAAGAAGACAGAATCATTAAAGAAGTAATCAGTTCTTTTGACAACATTAAACTATTGAATGCTGCCAAAAAATTAATTGAAGAAAGTGAACAGCGATTAAATAAAGAACAGGAACGTGTAGAGAAAGCAATTGCACTCGGTCTTGCCATTCCGTATGACAGAGATAAAATAAAACTTGCCGCTCTTGAACTAAAATCTAAAAAAATAGATGTTGAAAACAAACAAAAGCTTTTATTTCAGAAAATAGAACAGCTTACAGGTATTGCTGAAATGGATATCGCAGAAGTTGACTATAGCATAGATGCAATTCTTATTCTTGAAGATCTTTCAAGTGAAAACAGAAATGAATTAAGAGCTCTTGAAGCATTTAAAAGAGCCTCTGAATTTGCTATTAAAAAAGAAAAAGGGAGCTTACTACCTACACTGGGTGCTTTTGGCAGCTATTCTTATACATCAGTATTCAATGCCGGTGCCAACATTCCGGTTTCTGCCTTTAACACCTCTCTGAATTTACGATTAGATGAATTTACACTTCATCCAAACTGGATGTTTGGACTTGCCTTGAAATGGGAATTATTCAGTGGCTTTGAGCGAAAACATAAAATAGAAGAAGCCCGACTCAATCTGGAACAGATTGAAAACAAATTAACAGATACAAAAGAGAAATTGCAACTGCTTTTACAAAAAAATAAAGCCGATTATGAAGCATTACTCTCACAGGTAGATATTGCCATTCAAAAAGAGAAAATTGCCATTAACAACGTCACTATGGCACAGAAACAATACAAAGAGGGTCTGATCAACATAACCGAACGCCTGACTGCCGAAACAGATATTTACCAACAGTCCTTAAATAAAATAGAAATTCTTATCAAACAGAGAGCTGCAGCCATTGAAACATACAGCAACTCAGGTCCCCTATATCCATTACTAACCATTGAATAAACGCTCTATGAAAAAAATAATAATTCTTTACAGTATAGCAGCTATAACATTATCCTGTAATAAAAAACCTCACTTAGATTCAGTACTTCAGGGAAAAGTAGAACGTGATGAAATAAGCATAGTCGGTAAAGTTGCCGGGAGAATTGACAGGATTTTAGTCAGTGAAGGTGATTTCGTAAAAAAAGGTGACACTCTGGCTATTTTAGATATTCCTGAAGTAGAAGCCAAAAAATCTCAGGCACAGGGAGCTGTTCTGTCAGCAAAAGCACAATACGACATGAGCGTAAAAGGAGCTACAGCAAATCAGTTAAAACAATTAAATGCTAAAAAATCAGCACTTAAGGAACAATATGAATTTGCTCAAAAGTCCCTGAAACGTTTGGAAGCTATGGTCCAAGATTCTTTGATACCACAACAACAGTATGATGAAGTTTTTGTAAAATATCAGGGAGCAAAAGCCCAGCTTATAGCAGTAGATGCAGAAATTGCAGATGTACAGCATGGTGTTCGCGTAGAACAGCAGAATATGGCATTAGGCCAGCAAGACCGTGCATTAGGCGCCTTGCAGGAAGTAGAAACTGCAGAAAAAGAGCGTTATATTATAGCACCACAGGATATGACCATAGAAAATATCACCCTACGCACAGGTGAATTAGCATTACCGGGTTATACTTTATTTACCGGATCATTAAACGAATCAACTACTTTTCGTTTTACCATTGCAGAGAGTCAGCTGAGTCAATTTGAAAAAGGAAAAGAAGTAACCCTTCATGTCCCATACAATAATAGTTCCATCAAAGGAAAAGTCAAAAACATCAAAAAATTAGGCAGCTATGCCAATATTGCTACCGCCTATCCCGATTATGAGATGCAGGATGCTCTGTACGAAGTAACCATAAGCCCTGAAAACAATAATGCAGCAGCAGCATTACTTTCCCAGTCAACCGTTACCATAAACCAATAAGCTATGAAACAATTTTTAGCATTATTAAAAAGAGAATTCCGGCTTTTTTGGAGCAATAAAGTACTCCGGCTGCTCTTTATAGGAGCTCCGTTGATGTACGGTATTCTCATAGGTTATACTTATAGTAAGGGAAAGGTAACAGACTTACCCATCATTGTGGTAGATAAAGATCAAAGTTCTCTGAGCAGAAAAGCCATACAGATGATGGAAGACAACGAAATTTTGTCTGTAGCAGCACTTCGGTACGATGAAAGCAATCTCTCGCGCCTGGCAATAGAGAAAGACGCTGCGTGTATTGTAATCATTCCTGAAAATTTTGAAAAAAAGGTATTGACAAAAAAATACCCTGAAATAACAACTATTGTCAATACAGCAAATGTACTTACCGCCAATTATGCTTCCGGAGCACTACAGGTTTGTCTGGGTACGTTAAAAGTAGGAACTCAGTTAGAAACATTGCGCAAGCAAGGTACACCGGAACATCTGTTGATGAGCCAGTATGAACCTTTTCAAACTACTTTTATAAAGAAAAATAACAGAAGCACCAATTATATGTATTTTCTATGGCCAGGAGTGCTGGCTACTGTTTTACAACAGGTCATTTTGTTGGGACTGGCACTTTCATTCGCCTCCGAATTTGAAAATCAGACTTTTAGTGAACTCGTTAGATTAGTTCCCTCTACTTACAAACTGCTTTGCGTAAAAATCATACCTTATCTGATCATGAGCTTTGGAGTATGGCTTATGTACTGGTTTTTCACATGGTGGTTTCACATTCCGTTTTATAACAATCTCGGAGCATTGACACTTGTGGCAGGAATCTTTATCATTGCGGTCTCTTTCATTGGAATTTTGGTAAGCATACTCGTTCCAAACCAGTTAAAAGCAACAGAAATATTAATGGTTATTGCTACGCCAAGCTTTATTTTATCTGGCTTTACCTGGCCTTTGAGTCAAATGCCGGAATGGATACAAATGATTTCCAATATTATTCCGTTGACCCATTTTTTACCGGCTTTTCGCATACTGATAATCGAAAATGGATCTTTGGATCTTACCTATCCCTACATTGGAAAACTGTGCCTAATAGCATTTATATGTGGGATTGCAAGTTATATAGCACTTTTTATAAAAATCAAGAAAGAATTAAAAATACAAAAAGAGCAAGAGGAGATCATTCCTTTATACGAAGAAGAAGAAAAAGAGGAGCTGTAGTTTCTCTTTTTTTATCTTTTTTATAAGAATCAGATCTATAGTTTCTTTGTATATTGTCAATAAAAAAATGAAACTAAAAGATTTAGCTCAAAACATAAATATCTCTTTGGAAAGCCTTCAAAACTTCATTTTTGACTTTAACATTGACATCAGTCGGTGTGTAGATGAAAAGCTTGAGGTAACCGATAAATTTCAAAAATTTGCGAAGGATAACAAGGAATTTCTTCAATTATACAATGAAGATCACGGAAAAGAAAAAACCGTGAAAGATATTGCCCAAACTTTAAAAATAGACGAAAAAGAAATTCTCAATTTTTTTAAAGAAAACGGACTGCCGAATATTGATCCTAATAATTTTAAAACTACTGTTTCCAGTTTTTTAATTCACATCTATATTGGTGGCAATTATGATTTTATTACAAAGGCCTTTCCAAACGCTATTCATGTTACCGACAGAGCCTTAATCGGTTATGCGGATTTATTCTTTTATGTAACGGACTTACTGGATCCGTTTATTAATGAAGATCAGATAAAAGAATGGGGTATTTTACGACCTACAGGCATTATTTTGTATGGACCTCCGGGAAGTGGAAAAATTTTCTGGGCAAATAAAATAGCCAACATCATTGGTTATGAATTCGTTCATGTCTATAAAGACTATTTGTCTGTTTCTGCAGAAGCGAGTTCAAAAAATCAATTCAATAAATTTTTAATGGAAAAAATGAAGCAGCCAAAAACGCTTCTATTCATTGAAAATTTTGATGAACTCATGCACAAATCGAAAGACAAAATGTACATTCCTGAAGCAATGGAACTCATCAATGCCATTTTAAGACATATACAAAAAAATGTACATCAGGAAATTGTTATTGTCGGTTCTGCTGAAATATTATCGCTCATTAATGATGATGTTGTTGCTCCGGGCAGATTTGACCTGCAGATACCTGTATTTCCGCCAACAGAGGATGAACGTGCAGAATTGATTCTGTTCCACATGATGCAGCATCTAACACATGAATCTCCATTGTGCAAAATATTAGAGAAGAATAACGCACATGACAAACCTTTCTGGGAACCTTTAGCATCTCAGATGAAGCTATTCTCTAATACGATGATCATTGATTTTACACAATCCCTGAAAAAGAGAATATATGCTATTTACAGAAAAGATGAAAATAAAGACATCCAATTAACCGAACAGTTGTTATTAGCGGCTTTCATGGAAGCTAAAGCAAAACTCAATTCCAGCTATTTAAAACGCTGTGCCGCCTTTATCATGGAAGCTAAGCAAAATGTGGGAACTGAATTCCCTCACCGTATTCTGGAATTAGAATCAGAATTTGATTTCTATAAAGTAAAACAGGAACCTATCAGACAAATAGGTTTTAAAGCAGATGAAAAAGAAAACGGTTTACATGAAACCAGTGAAATATCAGAGGATTTTAAAGAAAAGGAATCCAATTAAATACTATTAAATAAAAAAGATCAGCTATTGGCTGATCTTTTTTTATTATAATTGAAATGAGTACTGATTAGTACGTGTAATCGTGTGAATAATTGTTTCCGTCGCTTACTGTAACATTGTTCTCTTCTTTAACCACCTGTCCATTAACTTCTGCTTTATAGCTAAAAGTATAACTTCTGGTTCCAAAAGCTAAAAACTCCATTCCAACTATAGCCATTCTCAATGGAGTAACCGATTCGATCACGTAGGTTTTGGTACTTCCTGTAAACGAATCTTTATTTAAACTAACAGATGTTTCATTGGTTTGTGTCACTCCGTTAACTTTCCATATAGTACTTTGCATAGGATCGTTTAAAGCACTTCCTACAGTTACAAAAGAAAGGTAATCGTCAGGAACTACTCCGTTGATTGTAATGGTTAGTTTAATGTTTTTTCCTTCACCACCCGGACCCGGTGTTGCTGCTCCGTCATCACTTCCACATGAGAAAGTAAGAACTCCTACTACTAATAGACTGGCTAGCACAGTCATTTTTCTTAAAAACGTTGATAATTTTCTTTTCTGATTCATATTTATTTAATTTAAAATTCTCTCCACTTTTGCAGTTTTAAACTTGTCCAAAGTTTATTATTTTTTCACTGCTATTCAATACCTTCATTACGGTAAAAATTTCTACCTGTTTTTAGGTATTTGTTTCTTACTTTAGTATCCTTATTTTTCCATAAAAAACCTTTTCGCTAAATTAAAAAAAATATGCGTTTTCTTTTTGCCTTTTGTTACCTTTTTTTAATTACATCTACTGTTGTAGCCCAGCAGCTGGTGCCTGTCAATGAAAAAAAATATGCCGATAGTTTATCTGTTATTCTACATTCAAATGCATCGGATAGTATCAAAGCAAATACGCATTTTTTACTCGCTGATCTGTATCGTTCAAAAGATACTTTACAAAGCAAAAAGCATCTTGGTTTAGGGACTAAACTGAGCCTTAAATATCCTTATCTGAAAGCAGCAGCTTCATTTTATGAAGGACAATATTATTATAATTGGAATAAAGTCAAGGCGGCAGCAGCTTTTCAGAATGCCATCAAAAATCTAAAGCCGTTTCAGTTTAAAGAATCCTACCTTTTACAGGCAGCATCCTGGTATAATTACGGCATAATGATTAAAGATAAAGAAGGATATGCAGCGGTTATGGATATAGTAACGCAACATGCTATACCACTGGCTGAAAAATCAGGAGACAAAGAAAAACTATCACACTACAATTCTCAGTTTGGAACGATACTGATGTACAATGGCAAATTTGAAGAAGCTATACCTTATAATAAAAAGGCAATAGATCTTTTATCAAAAGAATATCCGACTTCTGCAACACTGGTTCTGGCATACATTGGCGCAGCTACCAATCTCGTGTATGCAGATAAAAAAGATCAGGCAAAAAAATATCTGGATGCTGCAGAAGAAATTTTAAAATCATTTCCTGAATCCGTCAATTATCCTTTTTTTTACCTCGCAAAATCACATTATTACATTTCAAACTCACAATTTGAAGAAGCACTTCTCGAAACCGAAAAAGGAATAATTCCTGCAAAAAAAAATCATCAAAAAGATGTTTTACAATTGCTTATTTTCAGAAAATATGAAATATACCTTCACCAACAGCACTATACAGCAGCCAAAAAAGTATTAACTGATCTCGTTGCGGAAGGATCTATTCTAAAAGATGTAAACAATAAAAAAACCATTTATAATGAACTGGTAAAAATAAATGAACTGCTCCATGATAAACAGGAAGCTTTTATATGGTTAAAAAAATACAGCACCCTGAGTGATAGTATATCAAATGCACGACTGAAAGAAACAATCACCGAACTGGAAGTTCAATATAAAAATGCCGAAAGTCAAAAAGCCATTTCAGCACTTGAAAAAGAAACCGCACAAAATGCTCTGGAAGCAGATAAAAACAAACAGTTTTTATTAATTCTTGCTGTCATTTGTATAATATTACTTCTCATCGCTATTTTTAGTTATATGTATTACCGCAATTATAAAAATCTGATCCAACAAAAAGAAATAAATCATCAGCAGGAAATAGCAGAAAGAACTCAACAGGAACAGCTAAAAGTAACTCAGGCAATGCTTAGCGGAGAAGAAAAAGAACGGGGGCGTATTGCACAGGAACTACACGACGGATTGGGAGGAATGCTTGCGGGGGTAAAAATTAATCTGTCGGGTTGGGCTTCACTACACCTCAGACCTGATGAGCGTACAGAGTTCAACAAAATCATCACCCAATTAGACAATTCCATCAATGAATTAAGAGGAGTAGCACGAAATCTTATGCCGGAATCATTACTGCGGTTCGGACTGGAAACGGCTTTAAAGGATCTCTGTAATTTTTACACACATCACGAATTGGAAATTGATTTACAATGCTATAATTTGCAAAAAGATATTTCATTAGCTACCCAGCTCCATATATACAGAATTATTCAGGAACTGTTATCCAATGCTGTAAAACATGCAAAAGCTACTGCTATTCTCCTGCAATGTACACAGGAAGATTCCGTTTTTCTAATTACCATTGAGGATAATGGTATTGGATTTATTACAGAGGAAGCCATACAAAAAAACGGTATGGGGCTTCATAATGTAGAAAACAGAATTCAATATCTGCATGGAAAAATGGAAATAACTACTGAAGTTAATGAAGGCACAACCATCAATATAGAACTAAAAATAAATGAACATGACTGATATCAATATTGTGATTCTTGATGATCATCCCATTGTTGTAGCAGGGCTGAAACAGCTCCTTATGAATGAAAAAGGACTGAATATTATGGGAAGTTTTCACAAAGGCAGTGAAATTCTTTCTTTTATTAAAGAAAATCCGGTAGATTTAATTTTATTGGATATAACACTTCCGGATAGCAATGGTATTGAATTATGCAGAGAAATAAAAAAAGAGCGGCCTGGGATTGTTATTTTAATGTTGAGCAACCGTTCAGAAAGAAGTATCATTATGCAATCGATACAATATGGTGCCAGCGGATACCTGCTAAAAAATGCTTCAACTGAAGAACTACTGTATGCTATAAAAGAGTCGCTGGCAGGAAATATCTCTTTTTGTAATGAGGTTAAAGCCATTATCAGTAAACCGGTCACCTATGATTTTAATGAGTTTCCAAAACTCACTAAAAGAGAAAAAGAAATTTTAAAAATGATTACGGAAGGTAAAACAAGTCTTATGATTGCAAACGAATTATCACTGAGCGTACTGACAGTTGATACCCACAGAAAAAATATCATGAATAAATTTAAGGCAAAAAACGTAGCTGAATTGACAAAAATTGTCGTGCAAATGGATTTACTTTTATAGTACCAACTTATTAAAATTACAGAAATAAATAAAAAATCAGGTTCATACTATTGTCTTGGAAAATAGTACAAACCTGACAGAAAATTTTTTTAATTATTTCACTTCATCAAAGTTTATCATCCAATGAATTCCGAATTTATCTGTAAACATTCCGAAATAGGCTCCCCAAAATGTTTCGCTCATTGGCATATTTATTTTACCACCCGAAGATAATCCGTTAAATAAAGTATCCGCTTCTTCCCTACTCTGCGCATCAATAGATAAGGAAATATTATTCCCTGCAATATGGTTGTGACCAAAAGCTTCAGAACTGTCACTTCCCATCAAAAGGGTTTCCTTGCTGATCGGTAGTGTAATATGCATTATCTTATTCTTTTCACTTTCCGGAAGTGGAGGCATTCCTTCCTGTGGAGGCATATCTCCGAATTTGCCTACATAAGGAAATTCCCCGCCGAAAACAGATTTATAAAAATTAAACGCTTCAAGACAATTGCCATTAAAATTGAGGTATGCATTTACTGTTGCCATTTTTATATAGTATATGGATTAATGATAAAGTTACAAGTTCGTTTTTAAATTATTTCTGAGCTGACTTTTTTGATTTAACAATAAAAGCAATTATAACTGAAGTTATAATCCCCATAGAAATAGCGCCAAGAATACTCTGTACGATATAATTATTCAAATTAAAATACGCTTCTGCCTGTTTTCTTGTAGCATAATATCCCGTTTCTAAAGAATAAGCAATAACATTATTAAAATAATCCGGAGTAATCACTGTAGAAACAAACCATTGTGACATAGGACTCAAAAGGGTAATTATCAAAGTAAGTAGGAGACCGGAAAAAAGCCCCTGCTTAAAACTCATTTGTCCTGCATATATGGTTTTCTTTTTATTGGTCAAAGCAAAATAATATACTGCTATTGCAGGTATTGCAAATATGAGAGAAACATATTGATGTTTATCTAAATGGGTACTGTGTAAGCCTGTCCACTTTTCAAGCAACATCCATAATAAACTCATGGCTAAAAAAACAAAAGCCCATTTCAATTCTATTTTAATTCGATTCATCCGATATAAATTGAGTATTCTATGAAATAAAAGTATAAAATAATTTACAGTTAGTAATAATGGAAAACCGCTCAAATTTGCTTATAGGCTAATTACCAATAAATATTAGAATAAAAGTCTATCATACATTTTCAAACTCCTTAGAGTAATATACAACACCTTCACTTTCTTTCAAAGCCCCATCAATAAGTTCAATTGCCATAAAAGCATTTTCAGGCACTTCAAAAGGAGGTCTGATACCGTAATAAGATGCTGAAGTAAATCCGAATTTAGTATAATAGGCAGGATGTCCTAATACGATAACAGAAGCAAAACCTAAATCTCTGGCTTTTTTTAATCCTTGCTTTATAAGCGCACTACCAATACCTTTTAACTGCATTTGAGGCAATACCGCCATTGGTGCCAGTGCAAGGCTTTCTTTATACTGACCATCTGTTGTGAGAATAGTTATTTTTGTAAACAGAATATGTCCCATTACTTCCCCTTTGTAAAGTGCTATCAATGAAAGCTCCGGTATAAAAACATCTTTATTTTTTCGTAAAGCTTCAACAAGTTTTGCTTCAGAATTCTGACCAAATGCTATTTCATTTATCTCATATACTAAAGCATAATCTTCGGGTTTCTCCTGTCTTATTACAATTTCCATAATTTATTTTGGTAAAATACTATTCTGTTTTACGCTAATCGTGATACGACAAATATAGAACTTCTGTAAAAAAATAAACTTAAAAAAAACAGGCATACGCCTGTTTTAAATAGTAATCTGTAATAGTTATCAAATAAAGACTATCGCCAATAACGGTCATTATAATCTCCATAAAAATCTTCGGGATGTCTGGTTACAGGAATATCTTTTAAAATCGTTACCTGTGCTCTTCCTAAATTTACATTGAGCATAAAAGTAGGTACGCTTGTAGTTTGAACCCATCTTCCACGATTTCTATATACATATACTTCGCGATACGGATCGTAAAATGTACCATAATCTCTGAAATAAATATGTCTGTTTGCCTCATATCTATGCGCAGCAGCCCACGCTGGTCTTTTGTGATGTTTATGTTTCACTTTTGCATATCCTCTGTGAGAGCGATGATCATTTTTCCAATGCTTATAGTCTCTGTGATCTCTATCATAATCTTTCCTTTTTCTGGAAGATTCTTTTCTGTGTTTATCATGTTTATCTCCCCCTCGGTCATGTCGTTGTGCATACATTTCTGAAGGAATTAAAAACAGGAAGCTTACAGCGGTCAGTGTTAAAAAAACAAATTTTTTCATAATAGCAAATTTTTATAATATAATAGATTAAACACATATTTAATGCATCCTAAAACATTTCGACAAATGGCGATAAGCCCCGTGAAATATAGTTTTGTGTGCAATTAATAACCGAAAACCAAAAACCGTACCTAAATTTTTCAATAAAAGATTAGTGCGATAATTTACGAGCAAAGAAGAGGTATAATTCTTTCATTTATTGATTCATTATTCTCCTGTATATCAATTGATTTAGCTGTTTTTGCTTAAGATTCAATTTTTAAAAAAATCCAAAGCTATTTTTAACAAAAAAAATAGTTTCATTAGTAAACATTTTCTCAAACAAAGCGCATGTAGGCAAACCAGAAATAAAATACAAGTTGGCTGAATAGTAAAAACAAATACAAAGTACAACCTACCCACAAAAAATCTTTTTGAGTTTATTCCACAGTAATATTTGTCAAATTTCGATTTAGTATAATTCACTCTATTCGCACATATACAGGCTGAAGAGCATAAACAATAAAAAGAAAAAACGTTGAAAATGATAAAGATTATCTAAACACATCTTTAGCGGCAATATTTCATGAACAAGCGTTTTTATATTTAAATTTGCGCTATAAATTTAATACCGTGAGCAAAGTTTTAATAATAGATGACGAAGAAAAAATAAGAACCCTACTTTCCAAAATCATTACCTTGGAAGGATTTGATGTGGTGCAGGCAGACGATATCAAAAACGGTTTTAAAAAACTGGAAATAGCAGATGTCGATGTTGTGATATGTGATGTAAAACTAACGGACGGAAGCGGTATTGAAGCCACCAAAAAGATTAAAGAAAAATATCCTTTAGTAGAAATCATATTACTCACTGCTTACGGCAATATCGCAGATGGTGTTCAGGCAATGAAAAACGGCGCTTTTGATTATATTACCAAAGGAGATGACAACAACAAAATCATTCCCCTGCTCTATAAAGCAACCGAAAAAGTTTCATTAGCCAAACGGGTAATACAGTTAGAAAAACAGTTGGGCAATAAATATTCCTTTGATAACATCATTGGTAAATCCAAAACCCTTGGTGCTTCTATTGATACAGCAAAAAAAGTGGCAGGCAGTGAAACGACCGTTTTGCTCACTGGAGAAACGGGAACGGGAAAAGAAGTATTTGCACAAGCCATACACAATGCCAGCAACAGAAACAAACAAAATTTCGTTGCCATAAACTGCTCTGCCTTTAGTAAGGAATTGTTGGAAAACGAATTATTCGGACATAAAGCAGGTGCATTTACAGGAGCAGTCAAAGATAGTAAAGGAATTTTTGAGGAAGCAAATAACGGTACGGTTTTCTTAGATGAAATTGGCGAAATGCCTTTAGATTTACAGGCAAAGTTATTACGGGTCTTGGAAACAGGAGAATTTTTAAAGGTTGGCGACAGCAAATCAACCAAGGTAAATGTACGCATTGTCGCCGCTACCAACAGAAATTTACAACAGGAAGTAGAGGCAGGAAACTTCCGTGAAGATTTATATTATCGTATTGCCGTTTTCCAGATTTCATTGCCTCCACTTCGGGAAAGAATTGTGGATATAGAAGAATTGGCAGCATTGTTTTTACAGACATTCGCCACTAAGACCAACAAAAAAATCAATATGATTTCTAAAGGCTATCTGGAAGCACTTAAACAGCATTCGTGGAAAGGTAACATCAGAGAACTAAAAAACGTCATCGAACGCAGCGTCATCCTTACCGATAGCACCGAATTAACAGAAGATAGCCTGCCTGCTGAATTACAACAGCACAGTTCAGTAGGAGTTCGGGAAAAAACACTGTCCGGATTCGACCTCGCCAGTGCCGAAAAAATACATATTCAAAAGGTATTGAATTACACCAATGGCAATAAAACAGAAACAGCGAAACTCCTGAATATTGCCTTAACAACTTTATATCGAAAAATTGACGAATACCAAATAAAATAATCCTTTCAAAACGATAGTATCTCCCCTTTCAAAATGAAAGGGTTTTTTATTTTCCTTTTTTATCAAAAAAATATCTTACAAAAGATAAAATTCTCAGATATTTCTGCTTCTATAAAGGTTAATTATTTGGATATCGATTATGAAAACACTTTATTTGATGCTGATTTTTAGTCCAGAGAATTAAATTCATAGTAAGACTGAAGGTTATAACACTAAAAATAATAAATGAAGTCATTCAACATTAATGAAATCAACGAAATACTGAATGGTATTTTAGAAGGTACTACAACTAATCTTATTACAGGACCTGAGCAGCTTGAAAAAGCAAAAAGCAATCACATTACATTTATCGGAAGTAAAAAATATGCCGATCTATGGGAAACCTCTGAAGCATCTGTTGCTATTATAAATGAAGGTATTGTTGCTGAACCTGGAGAGAACCGCGCACTGATACGTGTAAAAAATGCTGATCTGGCAATGGCAAAATTATTAGAGGTCTTTTCACCTCAGTCGCCGGTGCTTGAAGAAGAAATACATCCGACAGCGCATGTTGACAAAACTGCTAAAATTGGTGTAGGATGTAAAATCAGCGCAGGTGTATATGTTGGTAAAAACGTAGTATTAGGAGATCATGTTATTTTATACCCTAATGTGACCGTTTTAGATGACTGTACGATAGGAAAAAACAGTATTATCTGGTCAGGAACAGTCATTCGTGAGCGTTGTCATATCGGAAATGATTGTATTCTTCAACCCAATGTCACTATTGGTGCAGACGGTTTTGGATACCGATTTTGTCCTGAAAAAGGAATGCTTATAAAAATACCTCAGATTGGGAATGTGGTAATTGGAAACGGAGTAGAAATCGGATCCGGATCCTGCATCGACAGAGGTAAATTCAGTTCTACCATATTAGGAGACGGAACTAAAATAGACAATCTGGTTCAAATCGGACATAACAGCGTTCTCGGTAAATTCTGTATAATGGCAGGAAATAGCGGACTCGCTGGCTCTGTAACTTTAGGCGATGGTGTTGTAATCGGCGGTAGTGCTTCTATTAAAGATCATGTAACTATTGGAGCCGGAGCTGTAGTGGGTGCCGGATCAGGGGTAATGAGTGATATTGAAAGCGGAAAAAAAGTATTGGGATATCCCGCAGTAGAATCAAGAGAAGCTTTGAAACAATGGGCTGTACTCAGAAGATTGGTAAAGCAATCTTAAAAAAATAACCTTCAAAAACGCCTGTAAAAAACACAGGCGTTTTTTATATCGTTTATTGTATCATTTCCTATAATCTTTTCCTTATATCTTCTTTAAAGATAAAAATGACGGATATTGGGGAGTTAATCAACTCTTTTTTTTCTTTTACTTTGTCATCCATCAGATAAGAACTTATAAATAACAAACAGTAAACAATATGAAACAAACAGTAAAAACGATTTTAGGCAGCATCATTTTCCTCTATGCCTCTTTAACATTACACGCACAGGAATTAAAAGTAAAAGTCATGCAGAATCAAAAGGAAATAACTTCTGAAAAGAATGTATATATGCTTAACAAAGCTCCTTTTAGTTTTCAAATTCAGTCTATAGGCATTGAAGGCCTTTTGGTTGGGGCTACTCTTGATGAAGATCTGTATCGTTCCGCTCTTGGTGAAGGAGATCTTGAAATAACCTGGTTTGAAAACACGGGTATGGCTGAATCATCTTTCAATGATAAACAGCGTATGTTCATTAGTAACGATGCTCCAAGCTACTGGTACTACACTTCTAAAAAGGACCACAGATTTGACAAAACACCCACAGGAACATCTGAAAACTGGAATGCTGAAAGAACGATAAGTGTACTTGAGCTATTAGAAAGTGACGAACAGATTGCGTGTAAGAATATGGAAAGACCTCTGTATGTGATTTTCTACACAAATGTATATGATGAAGACTATAACATCACAGAAATCATCATACATTTTGATGCGGAAATCAAATGGAAAGCAACTGAATAATCAAGAACTTTACTTTTCAAACACTCCTTTCATATCTTCAGTTGCCCATAGTGCCATTGCATCGATAATAGGATGCAAAGCACGACCAGAATTTGTGAGTCTGTAAGTTACAAAAGGAGGTACCACTGGTTTAGCCTCTCTGATGATGAGTTTATCTCCCTCAAGCTGTTTCAGATGCTGAATCAGCATTTTTTCCGTAATGGCAGGAATTGCCCGTTTCAATTCACTATATCTTTTATCACCTGTTGTCAAGTGATATAAAATGATGGGTTTCCAATAGCCTCCTATTTTTTCCATTACATAAGTAACCGGACATTCGGCCAAAGCATACCTCTTATTTTCCTGAATGGTAGATGATTCTTTAATCGCTGTCATAATACACACTTTAGGGTAAGTACTTGTATAAAAGTAAGTACAAAGATACCTTTGTAAAACAAATTATAAAAATAAATAATCATGAAATTTACAATTGTAGGATCTCTGGGAAATATAGGCAAACCACTTACCCAAAAACTCATCAGCGAAGGACACGAAGTTACTGTAATTACAAGCAGTATCGAGAGACAGACTGAAATTGAACAGTTAGGAGCTAATGCAGCCATAGGTTCAGTAAATGATGCTCAGTTTCTGGAAAAAACATTTAAAGGAGCGGATGCCGTCTTTTCGATGACTCCACCAAATATGGGAGGAAGTAACATTATTATCAATACCACAAATGCCGGAAAAGCACTGGCGTCAGCCATACAAAAATCAGGCATAAAAAGAGTAGTAATGCTGAGCAGTATTGGTGCTGACCTGCCAAATGGCACAGGTCCGATACAGGCATTGCATAATATAGAATCTGTTTTTAATGAATTGAAAGATGTCGCCATAACATATCTTCGTGCCGGATATTTCTATACTAATTTTTACGCTTCTGTTCCGATGATAAAAAATATGGGAATTTTAGGCGGAAATATGCAAAATACAACTCTGTTACCTTTAGTACACCCTACTGACATTGCAGTGGCGGTAGCAGAAGAATTACAAAAGATAGCCACAGAAAACAACATACGATATATCATAAGTGACATCAAAACACCTGAAGAGTTAGCAACGATAATCGGTAGTGCCATCAACAAACCTTTATTATGGACAAGTTTTACAGATGAGCAAAACCTGAATGGAATGTTACAGGCAGGAGTGCCTGTTGAAATATCTGAACTCTATACTGAAATGGGGAGGGCGCTGCGGAACGGAATCATTCAAAATGATTTTGTACTCTCCGGGAGTCCGGTTTACGGATCTGTTAAAGCAGAAGAATTTGCAAAAGAATTTGCAAATCAATTCTAATCTTTACCTTTCTCCTTATTATAAAAGGCAAGCGAATCGCTTGCCTTTCATATTTTTATACAGTACCTTAATAAATAAAATGCTCAAAGATACATCCTGTATCAATGTTTCACTCCTAACTTATTTACATCATGTTTTTATACCTGATTTTCACTAAATTTGTAAGACGATGAAACGATCCGGCACCGCAGATTTACCTTTACATTATGGCCATGTTCCCCTTTGGCTGGCGGAACGCATGGGTAAATTAGGTCTGGCAATTACAGAAGAAATCATAAGTCACAAAGGAAAAAATGAGTTTCTGAGCCGATTGAGCAATCCATTTTGGTTTCAGAGTTTAGGCGCAGTAATGGGTATGGACTGGCATTCTTCAGGTATCACGACGTCTGTAATGGGTGCCTTAAAAAGAAGTATTAATCCGCATGCTAAAGAATTTGGTATTTGCATCTGTGGTGGCAAAGGAAAACTTTCAAGGCAAACTCCTATGGAACTCATGCGATTTGCGGATCTTAACGGTTTAAATGCTGCAGAAATGGTTCGTTCCAGCAAGTTGACCGCTAAAGTGGACAATACTGCCATACAGGACGGTTTTCAGTTATATCAGCATAATTTTATTGTGAGCGATGAAGGTGAGTGGACAGTCGTACAACAAGGTATGAGTGATGTCAATAACACTGCAAGACGTTATCACTGGCACTCAGAAGGATTTGATTCTTTTACTGAAGAACCTCATACTTTTATTTATGGACAAAATAAAGGACAAATTCTGAATCTTACAGATAAAGCAGCACGGCCACTCAAAGATGCTATGTTGCAGATCATATCAGAAGAACCTCAAAAAATAATTACTGAAATCAATCATCTGATACTGCCGGGTCATCATGAGGTAAAACCAGAAGATGTAAATCTGAAACGTTTAGGTACATTATTATGGTTGGCTCAGGATCAGCAGATAGAGCAGTTTGAAGAACTGTTGCTCTTACAGGGCGTTGGACCACGAACCTTACAATCTTTAGCATTAGTAAGTGAAGTCATCCATGGCAGCCCATCAAGATTTCAGGATCCTGCACGATTTTCATTTGCTCATGGTGGAAAAGACGGACACCCCTTCCCTGTCCCGGTTCATGTTTACGATGATACAATTGAGACATTGCAAAATGCTATACAAAGATCCAAAATGGGCAACTCTGATAAGCAGCAGGCCATCAAATCACTTTTCCAAATCAGCTCTCGTATGGAAGAAAATTTTACACCTAATAATAATTTTGAACAGGTAGTCGAAAAAGAGCGTTCAGAATCATGGAAATATGGAGGCAGAACCGTCTTTGGAAAGGCTAAGCCACCGGTTGCTTCCCAATTAAATCTTTTTGAAGATGGATTATAACGGTCTCAGCATATCAGAAGCAACGCAGATTCAAAATGAACTACGCCAGCATTTACGGTTTGATTACCCTGAAAATTTTCCCGTTCATACCATAGCTGGTGCAGATATATCTTATAACAGAAACAGCGAAATTCTTTATGCCGCAATCGTTTTACTGGATTATCCTTATATGACATTAAAAGCCTATGCACTTGTAACAGGCCATACCACCTTTCCGTATGTACCAGGCTATCTTGCTTTTCGTGAAGTACCAACTCTTCTAAAAGCCTGGGATCTGTTACCTGAAAAACCAGATGTTCTCATACTGGACGGACAAGGTATTTTACACCCGCGTCAGATGGGTATTGCCTCACATTTTGGAGTATTGACACAACAGGCAACTATTGGATGTGGAAAAAGTTCCCTGTTCGGAAAGTTTAATGAACCACAGCTTAGCAAAGGCAGTTCAGAATTTATTTATAACGGTATGGAACCCATTGGCTATATCTTACGCACTAAAGACAGAGTAAAACCCGTTTACATCTCACCGGGTTATGGTTTGTCACTCATCAAAACACTACAAATTATGAAACAAGCAACAGGAGCTTACCGAATACCGGAACCTACGCGGATAGCTCATGAAATTGTCAATGATTTCAGAATAGGTAAACTCAAAGCCGGATACCATATTATTCAAAATCCCCTTACTCTATTTTAATCCTTCCATTGAGCTTATTTATTTCAAGTCATTAATAATATCAATAACACTTCAATCTACAGATGACCATAAAAAGTGGCATATTTACCCACTTATGTAGACAAAATCAACTGAAAAGGAAATCAGAACAGTTGTATTGGCAGAATTATAAACCCAATAATAAAAGTAAAGAACCTCATAAAATTTATTAAAAACATTATGATAAGATTCATTAATACTATATTTTTGCACCATCTTTAAAATTTCAAGATTGTGGAAAATATAAATGCTAAAAAGTTAATTAAAGAAATTCAAAGTGAAGTAATTTCTAAAGGAATCGACAAATCATTAGTTGCTGATTTAAAAAAATTAAGAGAATTTGCTTTACTGGAAGAAAAGCCTGCAGTTGTTAAAGCGTTGAGATTAGCGTATGAGCATATCGAAAAAAACAACGATTTTTTAATTGAAATTCCAAATGATGAACCTATTGAGGAAGCTGAGGAACAATTACACGAAAAAACAACAGGGGCAGAAAGCTTGAACTATTTTCTTTCTTTATTATTAGACGTGGATAATAAGCACAATATAACGGATATAAAAGAATATAATCAAAAGTTAACAGATTTTTAAAGCCTTCTAAAATGCTGAAACTCTTTAAAATAATAGGATTCCTTGAAGGTGTATCCTATTTGGTTCTCTTCTTTAACATGCTTGTTATAAAAAATATCAGCATGGATTGGTATAAAATATTTTTATTTCCAATAGGTTTGGCACACGGTTTGCTGTTTATATCGTATATTGTTTTGGCAATTGTTCTTAAAATGGAACAGAACTGGAGTGTTAAAAAATTCGCATTAATTTGCTTAGCTTCAATCTTACCTTTTGGAACATTTTATTCTGAAAAACACTGGCTTCCAAAAGTTTTTTAAGAAATAAAGGCCGAAAATATTGTGAGATTAAAAATATGTATTAATTTTGCAGAGTAATTTTACCATTTAAATAAATTAAAAAAAAGAATTATGAAAAAAATAACATTACCTTTATTGGTAGCTTTATTTTCTTTAGGAAATGCTAACGCACAAGAAACTCAAGGTTACAACAAGTGGTCTATTGATGTTAATGGTGGTATTAACAAACCTTCAAGAGCATTAAGCCCAGGATCTTACGGTGAAACTTTCTTTGGTTTTTATCATGTAGATGCAGGTGTACGTTATATGTTTAACAATAAGTTTGGTCTTAAAGCTGATTTTGGATATGATTATTTCAAAAATGGGGAAGATTCAAACTATTTCAGAACAAAAAACTACAGAGCAAGTTTACAAGGGGTTGCTAACTTGGGACGTATCATGAACTTCGAAGAGTGGACTAAAGTATTAAACTTACAAGCGCATGCTGGTGGGGGATATTCTTGGTTAGCTCCAGGTAAAGATGATGCTGGTTTCCAATATGATAACGACCAAATGGGTAACTTAATTGCTGGTTTAACAGGACAGTTAAAATTAGGTAAAAGAGTTGCTTTAAATGCAGATTTCTCTGTAATCCAAAATATCAGACAAAATAGAACGTTTGATGGTGCAGAATATGAAAACTCAACTGGATTTGGTGGACGTTACTTCAATGCTACATTAGGTTTCTCTTTCTACTTAGGTGGAAACGAAGAGCATGCTGACTGGGCATCTAATGAAGATATGCTTACAAACCGTATCGAAAGCTTAGAAGGAAGAGTTACTGACATCGAAAACAAATTGGTTGACTCTGACGGAGACGGTGTGCCAGATTATTTAGATTTAGAACCAAATACTCCAGCTGGAAACATGGTGGATATCAAAGGTAGATCTATTGATAAAAACAAAAACGGTATTCCAGATTCATACGAAGCATATTTTGCTGAAAACTATGGAAAAGGTGGAGATCAGGTGTTGACTCAATCAGATTCAAATACTGCAAGAAACTTAATCAACGATGGTTATGTAGCAATCTACTTTGATTTTGATAAATCTCAACCAAAAAACTCTGATGCTATCAACTTCATGGTTACTTACTTAAGAAGTAATCCTAACGCAACTGTTACAGTTAACGGATTTGCAGATTCAGTTGGTAATGCAAACTACAACCAAAGATTGTCTGAAAGACGTGCTAAAAACGTAGCAAAAGTTTTAGAACAAGCTGGTGTTGCAAGTTCAAGAATCAAAACTTCTGCTCAGGGAGAAGATACTACTCTTGACGGAGCTAACAAAAATGTATCTAAATTTGCAAGAAGAGTTACTTTCAAAGTTAACTAATCTCGTAAATAACGAATATGTAAAAGCGAAAGGAAATTCCTTTCGCTTTTTTTCATTTTACAATTTTTTATATTATGAGTTTTAAAGTTATTTCTGATTATAAACCAACAGGAGATCAACCAAACGCTATCAAAGAGTTAATAGCCGGATTGGAAAGTGATGTTCAGTTTCAAACCTTGTTAGGAGTAACAGGTTCAGGAAAAACATTTACAATTGCCAATGTAATCGAAGGTATTCAGCGGCCCACTCTTGTACTTGCCCATAATAAAACACTGGCTGCACAGTTGTATTCTGAATTCAAACAGTTTTTTCCAAATAATGCCGTAGAATATTTTGTTTCCTACTATGATTACTATCAACCGGAAGCATACCTTCCCGTGAGTGGTACTTATATAGAAAAAGATCTGTCTATAAATGATGAACTTGAAAAGATGCGTCTCAGTACAACCTCCGCCCTGCTCTCTGGACGCAGAGATGTGTTGGTTGTCGCTTCAGTTTCTTGTTTATATGGTATTGGAAATCCGGTAGAGTTTAAAAAAAATGTAGTCAGTATAGAACAAAATCAAACATTGTCACGTACCAAATTCCTGCATCAGTTAGTACAGAGTTTATATGCCCGTACTGAAGGAGAATTTACACATGGAAATTTTAGAATAAAGGGTGATGTTGTAGAAGTTTTTCCAAGTTATGCAGACCAACCCTTTAGAATACACTTTTTTGGAGATGAAATTGAAGAAATAGAAACTTTTGATCTTATAACCCAGAAAGTCATTGAACGCTATCCCAGATTAAATATTTACCCGGCCAACATGTTTGTGACGTCTCCGGATGTTTTGCAGAATGCAATTTGGGAAATTCAACAAGATTTGGTAAAACAGGTAGATTATTTTAAATCCATAGGAAAACATCTTGAAGCGAAAAGACTGGAAGAACGTACTAATTTCGATCTTGAAATGATACGGGAATTGGGATATTGTTCGGGAATAGAAAATTACTCCAGATATCTCGACAACCGTCTTCCCGGAACACGACCTTTCTGTTTGCTTGATTATTTTCCAGATGATTTTTTAATGGTAATTGATGAAAGTCACGTAACTGTTTCTCAAGTACACGCCATGTATGGAGGCGACCGTTCAAGAAAAGAAAATCTGGTAGAATACGGATTTCGTTTACCAGCCGCAATGGATAACAGACCTCTTAAATTTGAAGAATTTGAAAGTCTGCTGAATCAAACCATATTTGTTTCTGCAACTCCGGCAGATTATGAACTACAGAAATCGGAAGGTATATATGTAGAACAAGTAATACGGCCAACTGGATTATTAGACCCAACCATTGAAATACGACCTACTGCCAATCAGATCGATGATCTCATTGAAGAAATCCATCAGCGAATTGAAGTAGATGAACGCATATTGGTCACAACTTTAACCAAAAGAATGGCAGAAGAACTGGCAAAATATCTTACCCGTGTCGGAATTCGCTGCCGTTATATACACTCTGATGTAGATACATTAGAACGCGTAGAGATAATGCAGGATTTAAGAAAAGGATTATTTGATGTACTCATTGGAGTCAACCTGCTCAGAGAAGGTCTGGATTTACCTGAAGTATCACTGGTAGCAATTTTAGATGCGGACAAGGAAGGATTTTTGAGAAGCAACCGTTCTCTTACACAAACTGTCGGTAGAGCAGCAAGAAATATAAACGGTAAAGCTATTATGTATGCAGATAAAATAACCAACAGTATGCAAATGACTATCGATGAGACAAATTACCGCCGTTCAAAGCAGTTAGCTTACAATACTAAACATGGAATACAGCCAAAGGCACTTAATAAAAAAATTGAATCATCGCTGATTAAAAATACAAAGGATTATGACAGCGAATCCGAACATCAGCTTTCCAAAGTAGCAGAAGATATTACTTCCTATATTTCCGGTAATGATTTAGACAAACTCATCCGGGATAAAAGAAAAGAGATGGAAAAAGCTGCAAAAGATCTGGATTTTATGCAAGCAGCTAAATTGAGAGATGAAATAAAAAAGTTACAGGATAAAAAAACGGATAACGAATAGTTATCCGTTTTTTTATCTATTCTTAGACAGAAACACGACTACTTATATATAAAATGTATAAAATTGTTTATATTTAGAATAGTATATACAAATGCTTAGTAATAATAAGAGCAATTATCTGCAACAGATTATGTTGAAACATTCTATTCTTTTATTGATCCCCTTGTTTTCTTCTAAAATGTTGTCCCAAAAAACAGACAGCTTGTCTGCTAATACAAAAGATAATACCTATATAACATATTATGAAGAAGCCATCAAAATACGATTGAACCTAAGCAATACTTTCAACTCTTTTTATATCAAACAATCTGAAACTAATCTGGCATTTCATCTGACACCTAACCAAAGAATACGATCTACACTAACCGCTATCTATAAATTTATTGAAGTTGATATTGGATATACTCCGGAATTTATTCGCTTTAATAAAGATGATCGTATAAAAGGAGAAAGCAAATTTTTCAACATGGGAGCTACATTCTACTTTGGTTCATGGAGACAGCAACTGCAATATTCAAAAACAAAGGGATTTTATGTAGATAAAAAAGAACTATCAACGACTGAAAATATATTGTTTCCGATTTTCAGGTCATTAAGATTGGAGGTACTACTTCGTATATTTTGAATAAAAACTTTTCATTTCGATCTATTTATATTCAAAGTGAATGGCAGATAAAAAGTACCGGAAGTTTTGTTCCGGGTATTAGTTACTACTATACCCGAATAAGAAATAGCCATCCCAGTGAAGACCGCATTATTGATATTGCCGCCGGACCAGCTTATTACTATAATTGGATCATCGATAAATCGTTCCTTATTTCAGGTGGAGCCTATGCCGGACTTGGGTACAATCAAACTAAAACGGTGTACAATGATGCTTCACCTACAGAAATGGTTGACGGTCTTTCACTCCAGACGCAGATCAGAGGAACATTAGCCTATAATTCCACTCGTTTTTATACAGGTATTACTGCCAGCCTTAATTCCGTTTATTATAAAACGGATCCTACGATACAGGTTCGTGATAATCAGCAATTTTATGAATTCTTCATAGGATATCGTTTTAATGCTCCTGATAAACTGAGGAAAATAACAGACAAATCTTTAAAATATATCAAGAAAAAGTAACAGTAATCACCAGTAAGAGGAAAAGTGTTTCGTTAATAATTCATATTTTTTTATTATCTTTGCATTCTATTTTTCAAGGGGCCGATCGGTTTTGACAGCGAGTGGAATTGAAAAGTAAGCACGTCGAGCGCTGATATACAGCTCGTAAATATCATGTATCGAACTTTTTTACACGGCGAAGATAACTACGCTTTAGCTGCTTAATTCCGAATAAAGTAAGAATGAGCCTTTGTCCTATCAGATAGGAGAGCTGAATTCCTCTAAAAAGCCTTGATTTATGGCGTTTTGTAAAGAGGAACCGTAAAAATAAATCTAGAAAAGTTAGTGCTTCGGATACTTTTTGAATCTCTTAGAAGCTACGTTTGGAGTGGTTGTTTTTGGCCTTGCTCCTTACCGACAATCTAAACAAAAAATAAGCGTGTAGAAAGCTCTTTGATTGCTTGTTTGGACCAGAGTTCGATTCTCTGCGGCTCCACACAATAAAAAACGCATGAATTGAATCAATTCATGCGTTTTTTATTTTTAATTTTCTGAAGACTTTTATTTTTTGCTATACCAAGCTAAACAAAACCTTACCACAGCTTTAATCCCAGGCTCAAAATATTTCTTTTGTAAGGCTTGATTTTTTATTGTCAAATGTTAATCCCTTTTCAAAACTTCTCTTACTTCAATGTTTCCTCCTACCTGATCAAAAATTGGATTCTTTTTTGCGATTTCTACAGCATCATCGATGGTATCCGTTTTTATCACAACATAACCGCTGATAAATTCTTCAATTTCGGTGTAGACGCCTTCAGTTACGCTATTATTGGGTTTAATTGTTTTAGCACTTCCTAAAGTTGGCAGTAAGGTATTGCCTTTGTCTACTAATTTGTTCTGTGAAATAATTTCTGTTAACCAATTCACACGTTGCTGCATTTGTTCAGGCGATGGTCTGAAATCAGAAATGTTTTTTAATCTGAAAATTAATACGAATTCTTTCATTGTCTAAAAATTTTAATTATTTCTCACAAGACAATTGCAAACCGCAGTATGTGACAAAAGTAAAAGGTAATTTTAAATTTTCATGAGTTTGTCCGGGTCAACAACAGAAAAAATGGCGGCGATTTTGCCATACGGATTAAGCTCAAATACCTGGCAGTTTATCAATATTGTACCTCTGTAAAAGAGCAATGCATATTGATGATTGATTTCTTCAATTTTTATTTCAAGATCTCTTTGATAGCATTCAAAAATATAGGTCATTAGTTTAACCGTATTGGCAATTCCAAATGTCAGTTCAGCGACAGCCTGTAATCTGCTTCCCGCATCTGCCAGAACCTTTATTTCGTCTGACAACAATTGCTCTAAAGTTTTGACATCACCTTTACGTATTGTTTCCACATATTTTTCTAAATATTTTCGGTCTTCTGCAGATGAAGTAGTGATTTCTGATTTCCGAAATTTCAGTTTCTTTTTGGCTCTTGTGAGCAACTGCCTTGAATTGTCAACGGTAATGGACAGTATTTCAGCTATTTCATTGTGATCATAATCGAATGCTTCCCTGAGAATAAATACGGCTCTTTCTTTTATATTCAATGTGTCAAGCAAAACCAGCATTGAATAGTTGAGTATTTCGTCTAATTCAATTTTGTTTTCACCGTGATTGGTAATTATTGGCTGTGGCAATGTGACTTTTTGCTGTCGTTCTCTGTCTTTTTTCTTCTTCAGATTAATTGCACCATTTATTACAGCTTTTATAAGATATGCATTTTGATTGGAAATCGAACGGACATCTTTTTCATTGTAACGTATCAAAACTTCCTGAATAATATCTTTACTATCGTCAATATTTCCCAAAATGTTGTATGCATAAGGAAATAGTATTTTATTTAATAGTTTCAAATCGTCCATTTTTAGATTTTAGAGTTAGACAATTTTTACGTTAATAGTGTGACAAATTCTTAAAGAAAACTTACTCATAAACTGCCTTATTTATAAATCGTTGAAAAATAGGTCCAAACAAGGAATACTATTTGTAACGGGATTCTAATCCATAAATAAGGTAATCCGTTTCCATCAAATGTAGCTTTTTGATAATCTATGTGCTTCATTGAAGCATAGATATTTGCAGGAAGGACTAATAATAGAAAGATTATAAGTAACCAACCAGTTAAAATCTGATAATTTGGTAAAAGGATTCCAATTGCCAAAATAATTTCAACAGCTCCTGTCAGGTAAACTATTGCTGTCTTCAATGGAATACAATCGGGTATCATTAAGGACATTCCTTTAGTAAACATAAAATGACCTATCGCAGTAAACAATAACATTGCAGACATTGCTATTCTACCTGATAAAGTCCATTCATAATTGCCACTTAATATTTTAATAATCAAAAATGTAACAGCAAATACAGTAAGTAAAATGATTAACGGTTTCATATTTTTTCTACAAAGGTCGTGTCTTGTTGCAGACAAAACAATGAACTCAAGTTAAGAAATACGTCTTCTTATTCTGCTTAATGCCTGTGGTGTAATACCGATGTATGAAGCAATATATTTTAATGGTATTTCTTTTATTAATTCTGGCTGTTCCGTAAACAAATTGAGATACCGCTGCTCTGCCGTTTCATTCAACAGAGAGAGTTCTCTTTGTGATTTTTTCAAAAAAAGCTCTTCACTTGCCTTTCGTCCTATAGCATTGCCTATTTTTGTTTGCCTATAAATCTCCTGTAAATCATCATAACTTAATTGCCAAAGCGTTGTTCTTTTTAACGCTTGTATATTATAGATCGACGGTTTTCTGGTTAAAAATGAATTATATCCACTTACAAAGCTGTTGCTAAAAGAAAATCCAAACGTAAGATCGTTTTCTTCTTTAGGAATGTAAGACCGTAGAATTCCTGATTCAATAAAGGATAGATTATTTTCAATTTGTCCGGCTTCTAAGAGGATATGTTTTTTTGGAAAATCCTGCTTTATAAGTTTACAAGAAAAAACCTGCCATTCATACTCCGTTAGCTTAAATGTTTTATCAAAATATTTTCGGATTTGTTCCATTTTTTCTTTTAAATATGTGATGTATCTCCTTCAAAAATATAAATATCTATTTGAGTAAAAAGCCGTTTAAAACATATTTATCTTCTACAACAACGCAATAGAGAAATAATTACTTATTACAATTATTAAAACCAGCAGAGTAAAAATACATATTATATAAATGAAATAAGCTAATAAGGTACTGCTCCATACAGTAAGTTTTTTTTTGTGATCAAAAAACTGAATATTTGTCCATAAAATTAAAGTAATATCTATGACAATCAATATATAATTTAAAAGTGTAATTAATTTAGGTGTTGATACAAACGCATAAAAAAGAGGTAAGAACAAAATGTGGACGAGTAATCTTTGTGTACTTTTAAAAGCTTCAAAAATTATTAGCTCTGAAAAATTGTATTTTTTAACACGAAAAGCAATTTTGGTTGCAAATGCAAAAACCGGTATTGTAAAAAACACATACCAGGAATAATATTTCATTATTCTTTCTAAATGTACAATTGATCCTTTATTATCAGAATTGATAAGAGTAACTCCAAGTAAATGATATAGCAATGCATATACAGTAGCTAAAATTATCGTTAGAGAAATAGGCCTGAAATGTCCTACCCTTTTCCCTGAAATATAGTTGCGGATTTCTACGCCGGGTTTTTTATACAGACGTTTTAAAGAATATCCAATTCCATTATCATAATGGAAGATACCGTGCTCAATGTCTTCCATAAGAAATGACGAATCAATTCTATGGGTCTTTGCCGACTGTCCACAAACATTACAATAATGACCGTTAAATATATTTTGACAATTTTTACAGAGCGTATTCATGGTATAGCTGATACAATATAGTAATGATGTAAAATAAACATCATTACCACATATAGTTTAGTTGTAATTTTTGATGACTAATCTATAATAACCACTTCTTTTACTTCAAATGTAGAGGATGGATTGGTAAGAGAAACTGATGCTCTGGCAGTATATGTATCAGATTGTGAATATGTATGAGAAGTAGTCACTCCATTAACTGTTTCTTTAATTCCATCACCGTAATCCCATACAATAGAATTTTTTAAAGTATATTCTCCATTATAAGAAACATTAAAATTTACTGTTTTCCCATTCTCAACCGAATGATGCACATTTACTAATAACGACTGTCCAAAACAATCAACAATATTTTCACTCAGATCACTACCACAACCGAATAGAAATATGAAAAAAAACATGGCAAACATTGGTTTTTTCATATATTTTAAATTAAATTAAAAAACTAAAACATAAAATCAACTAAAAATAAATTATATTTTTCAAAAAAACACTATTATTTAACAATGACTTAAGGTGTGGTTATTGTTATCAAATTATTAACCTAAAACAAAAAATCAATAACTTATGGACTTAGTATTATTTCGCTCAACTATTATTAAACGAAAGGTTGAATCCTTCCTAAAAGACTGTCTCCTGAGACAGAAGAATGGACTTGAAAACAGAATAATTGAAATTAAATCATTCTTTATTGAAAATGAACCTAATCTTTTTATTGATATACCGATATCAAATAATGGTTTCTTAATCTTAAAAAATATTGTCTTTTCTTCGGATTTGATGATAGAAAATACTAATGGAAAGCATAAAAGAAAAGGAAAATTTAAAAGTAAGGGCGAATTAGTCCTAAATTATAATTCAAATTGTAATGCATACGATATTAAGGAATACAATTTCGAAATTCATCATCTTGATAGGTAAAAGGGAAGTACTAAAAGAAGATATTTTCCACAAAAAGCACCAGATCGGGAAATTAAGAAACAATTTTATTGAGGCACTATAAAAGCAAAAAAGTCTTATACACACTATATGCATAATTTGGAATAATTCTATTTTTTGGTCTTAAATTTGCTTTTAATTTAGTGCTCATGAAAAAGAACTGACACCTCTTTAAGTGTTGGTAATTATTACAGGTAAAGGGAAACATAGGTATGTTTCCCTTTATTTTTTTTATGAATTATACCTATTTTTTGAAAAATATTGTAACTAAGCAATAATAGTTGCTGCATATAATTACAATAAAAAAAACATTTTTTACAAAAATATTAAACAAAATTTGTTTATAACTTTTTTTGTATCTAATTTTATTATGAATTATTTCATGAAGTTATGGATACAAATTTAAAATTCAGTCAGCATTACCAAGATGGTAATATGGCTATCAGAAAAGATGAGATTGTAGCCGTTGATTTGGCAGAGGATAAATACTATGCAAGTGTATTACTTCGGAGTGGTATTTGGATAAGGTTAAATAAAAGTTTTAATGAAGTAACAAGATTACTATATTAAAAAACAAACTATGAAAAAGCTATTTTTAATTCCACTCACTGTTTTAGCTCATATATGTATGGGGTGTTACAGTGATGATAATGATAATCCCCCCACTACGAAAGTAGTAGAGACTTCCTCTACACATGATACCGTAGCGGATGAAAATGGCAAATATGATAATACGTTTACTGCAAAGGTAAAAACAGATGCTACTTTTCCAATAGTTGGTCATGTATTGTTTACTATTGAAGATCATGATTTTATTGAATCAGATAAGGATACTATACTGTACCATCCAGAAGATTTATTTGAATTTACTGCAGAACTTGAATCTGATTATCCACTTACAGCGGATCATCTGGTAAAGGCTGTCTTTATTAGAAAAGTAAATTAATCAGTTTATTTATTTTTTTTAAAGCCGTTTTACTGTTATAAGTAAAACGGCTTTTTTATGCATTTCATAATAAAGTATTTTTGTATCAGAGTGTTATATAATTATTTCAATTAAATAAGAGAAATTAAATTATATTCCTATCTTTGTATCTATAGTAATGTTGTATGACTATAAAACACGTTTCAGATAATTTCACTTTGTACTCACTTTATCTGATCTAAACCTTGTGCTTGATAAGATTTAGCCTCCAACTTCAAAAAATTAATTTAATATAATCATTATGGTAAAGAAAATTCAATCTTTGTGTTTCGTAAGTATTCTCTTACTTTTAGTTTCCTGCCAATCTACAAGTCCAGAAAAATTTTTTGATCAGGCAATACTAAATACTAATCTGATCAGCCAGTTTGAACCCTATTCTTTTGGAAAAATGCTGGAAAAACATACTGTTGAGTATCCGGATAAGCCTTCAAGCAAAAAGAATGGTACCGAAGCACAACATATAGTGGAAAGTAAAATATTACATATAGAAAATGCTTTAGAAAAAGTCAAAGCACTGGACGCAAATGACGAAGAAAGAAAGCAAATAAAACAAAACTCTATTGAACTGTTTGAAGCAGCTTTAAGTGTTTATAAAAACGAGTACTTGCAATATGCAAAACTCTGCGATGAAAAATCCACTTCACCAGAAAAAGAAGCAATCTTAAAAAAAGTAGAAGAGTATGATTTACCAAAAATAGTGAAGTTAATGGATTCTTTACACGAAAAAGGAAAAGTGTTTGCTGCTAAACACAATATTAATGTCAACTGGTAATGACAGATATATGAATCATTTTTAATGAAATTATCATTTAAGTATAATATGATTAAATAGGAAATTCAATCGTATTGTGTAGTTCTCTGGGTAACTAATGCCCCATTAAAAATCAAACAAAACAAAGTAATATACTCACTATCAAAAAGTTAATTCACACATTAATTTTGGTATAAAATTTGTATTTAATGATAGTGCCTATAAAAAGAACTGACATCACTACCTGATGGAAAAGTCAGTATAATCAAAGGGAAACATTTTAGTTTCCCTTTGACTTTTTTAAATGTTTAGAGTTCGATGTTTCTTTCAATATCTATTTCATCAAGAAAATGCGTATCATGCGATACAACAACCAATGTTCCTTTGTATTCATTTACAGCTCTTGTCAGAATTTCTATACTCTGAATATCCAGATTATTTGTCGGTTCATCTAAAATTATCACATCAGGAGTTTGAGTGGCTATGGTCAGACAGCATAACATTAACCGCATTTTCTCTCCTCCGCTCAAATTGAAACAGCATTTGTCCCAGTATTGACTATGAAATAAAAAACGGTTGAGCCTGATTTTTATTTCATGTTCCTGAAGAGCTCCTGTATTAAATTCCTGAGCCTGTTCATAAACCGTTTTAGAAGGATCAATTAAAGAGTATTCCTGATCGATATAAGCAGATGAAAACTCATTTCGCAATACTACACCTGAGAAGTCTTTTTGCTTTCCTAAAATAAGATGTATCAGAGTCGTTTTACCTGAACCATTTTTTCCTTTCAATACAATGCGTTCTCCACTGAGCAATTTAAGATTAAGAGGAGTTTTAAATACAATGTGTTCGTTATATTTGAATTGAAGATCCTTTGTTTCTACCAGGATTTTACCTTTATGTAAAACAGGAGAAGTAAAACCAAACTTCATGTGTGCAAGATCCGGAAGTTCTTTGCGCAATTTCTGGAGTTCCAGAGAAATACCCCCTATTTTCTCACCATGCACTCTTTTTACTTTTGCAGTGCTTTTTTCTGCATTATTCTTTAGTGTATTCATAGAAATAGTAGGCAAACCTGCTTTTTCCTGCTTTTTTTTGCCCCTTGCGTCTAATTTGTTTTGTCGCTCAAGCGTTTCCCTCTCTTTCTCCTGCGCTTTTTTTAATGCTTTTTCTTTACTTTTTACTTCTGAATCCAATGCTATTCGTTCTATTTCTTTCTGTTCAGTATAGAAATCATAATTGCCTCCGTATATTTGAATTCCGTTTTTTGTCAATTCCCATATTTCTTCTAACATATTGAGTAAAATCCGATCATGACTTACAATGAGCAAACTAATTCTGGTTGTGCTGATAAATTCATACAGTAACGCTCTCCCCTCAGTATCCAAATGGTTACTCGGTTCGTCTAATAAAGCCAGCTCCGGTTCATGAATCATCATTCCTGCCAAGAAAACTTTATTTTTTTGGCCTCCGCTTAAGGTCTCCATTTTTTGCTGTAACTCAATATCCTGCAGTTTCCAGTATTCCAATGCTTCACGACAGCGGTCTTCCAATGTCCAGTCATCATTGAGAATGGTTAGGTATTCTTCAGTTACATTTCCATTGAGAATTTCATGTAATGATTTAAGCTTTTTGTCAATATGCAATGCTTCGGCAACAGTAAGCTCATTGAATTTGCCAAATACCTGTGGAACATAATAAGGATCGGTATGAATTTTTCTCACACCTTCAGCAATTTCTAACGTACCAGCTATTATTTTTAAAAGAGTGGACTTCCCTGCGCCATTGTTTCCAATTAAAGCAACTTTTCGATTTTTATTAAGAGTGAGACTGATGTTGGTAAACAGTCGATTTTTATCAGGATGTGTATAACTGATGTTTTGTAAATGTAACATGCATTCTTTTTTTAAGGTATTAATATACAGGCATGCTTCTTAAAAGAAACCTGTTTTTATCGTCCGAAAAAAAATGCTTTTTACATGGAGGTATTATTAAGTTTATTACTGCAAAGTTAATTTTTTTATTCTGTATTTTGCAAATTGAGTACTTATTTTTATTCTTTATGTCTGAATTGCATGTTTAGTTGTTCCAGTTTTTGAATGAGATGATCTGTTTTTTTCTGCTGTAGTCGAATTTCTTTTGGTCGCAGATAGAACCACGAAAAAGCGATCCACAATAAGGTAAAAACAGAAAATATAATGGCCAGAATTAAAGGCATCTTTAAAAGATACTCATAAAGATAAAGTACTATTCCGGTTGACAGCATCACAAAATATAATGTCAAGCTTCGGGTTTGAATGCGATGTTCCTTTTCTTTAATAACCTTTAATTTTTCAAGATACATTTTATTAGTATCCGTAGTGCTGAGATCTTTGTAATTTACTAATAGTTTATTGTAAGAAAAGATAAATACCAACATTGCCATTACAGTTATATAAGCTCCCAAACAGGTAGTGTAGGCTTCCCCTTTTTGTAGGCTTCCCCTTTTTCGGACAAGTTAAAAATATAAAAAATTAGTTATTAATTATTTTCATTATTTGATTTTCATATATCCAAGGACTCATTCCTTTTAAAGCTTTGTGAGGGTGATTTTGATTATAATTTACTTGCCAATTAAAAGCCAAAGCATTTACTTCTAATAGATCTTCAAATAAATAAGCATCTAAAACATCTTCTCTAAAAGTCCTGTTAAATCTTTCTATATAAGCATTTTGAGCTGGTTTACCAGGTTGAATAAATTTTAAAGTTATTTTATTTTGTTCACAAAATATTCTGAATGATTTTGAAATAAATTCCGGTCCATTATCTGTACGTATAGTTTTAGGAAGCCCTCTTTCTCTAATCAAATCTTTTAGCCTTTCGATGAGTTTTTCGGCAGGTATCGAATAATAAGCATTTTCCTCTTGTAACGATTTTAGTTCTTTGAGTTAAGACGAACTCATTCCTGAATATTTTTTCTTCCAAGAGTAAAAAGTAGGTGCAGCGATTCCATATTCGCGACAAATAATCTGAGTAGATTTACCTAAATCATACTCTTGTAAAATCTTTACAATCTGAGTTTCACTAAATTTCGATTTTTTCATGACAGAACATTTTTTTAAAGTTAATACTTTTAATCTGTCTTAAAAATGGGGAAGTTTACCATTTAAACTCATCTTATATTAAGCTAGTGTTTTTTTACTTTGAAATTTATTAAATCTTTGTTGTCTTACTCTCTAATCTCTATTATAACCTATCGAGAGTTTTTTACAAAATCTACTGTATAATATGCTTCTGTATATTCCTTTGGAACGTACCATGAACCTCTAAATTCGGCTATTGTAATATCATTTTTTTCACTATATCCAAAGAGTAAAGATTCGGTTCTTACGGTATCCTTTTGATTATAATGAAACACCACATATCCACTTGTAAAGACCTTACCTTTGGTTTTAACAGTGACTATAGCAGTTGCTATATTATGATGTGTATTGTATTCGTGAATTTGAGCTTTAGACTTCTCAATCTCATATACAGGATGATTATCATCAGAAATGTTACAGGAAGTAAATAAAAATGCTGACACTAAAATCAATAAAGTCAAGTATGTGTATTTCATTATTTTAAATTATATAAAAGTGATCGTAAATAAACATCAATGATGTCGGTAATAGTTTAAAAAAATCAATTCGTTACAAACAGTAATTACTTTGTTAACCAAATTTGATTTGTGAGATTATTTAATTCAGTTTTTAATATTCCTCCACGCATTCCTATGTATATATCTTCTCCAGTAATTTGAATGGAATTAGGGTATAAATACACCTTCCAAAACCCCTCTTTAATAAGAGTTTCTATTTCAAAGTCTTGATTAACTTTTATTAGTCCGTGTGAAGTTACTATTAAAAACTCCTTGTCTTTAGTCAACGTAGTAGCATATGGCGCTGCAGGTAATTCAACTTTCTTTTCAACAATCCAGTTATCATTTTTTTTCTCAATTTGAAATATTTGACCGCTTGACATAGATAAATGCGCTAAGCCTTCTGTGATGAATATTTTGCCATTGATCTCAAAAATATTCTTAATATTTCCTGTTGTAATTTTTTCGTATTTAGTACCATCTTCGTTAAACCAAAACAAATTACCTCGGAATTCACCATAATCATAGCCAACAAGCCAACCATCTTTGATTTTGAGGTTGGTCTGTATGCCTTCAAATGAATATTTATCTTCTTTATTGGGAATAATTTTAAAAGGTAATTCTGTTCCTTTTATTCTTCTGAAGTCATATTTTCTATATTCAATTTTATTTTCTGAATTTAAATAAACATCAAAACTTTCTTTCGATTGATTAAGTTTTTGGGCTTGTTGTTGTGTAGGAGGCTCATTAGCTTTTAATTCTTTAATTGGATTTCCAACTAATATGATCGTTCCAATAGTAAGCATTGATAATAGTTTTATCATTTTATAAACTATATATATTTCGGGATTAGATGATTACCTAGAAAATTGTTTTTACAAGGATATTGATTCGGTTGTAAACCATATTTTATTGATTGATATAATTACTTGGGGTTATCTGAGAAGGAAAACTATTTACTTTAACATCACCACTCTCATTAATATTTCTTTTCGGAGAAACCATTTTTCTCAATTCTGAAGACTTAACCAAGCGTTTAGTTTTTTTATTTTCCCACTCATATATTTTTTCTAAGTTTTGCTTTCTTTTTTCTAAAACACCTTTTTCAGTAGGCATTTCTTTCAACATAATCATTCCCTTGCTATTTTTATTCATTTCTAAAAATAAATAATATTCGAAATTATCTCGAATATGTACGTGCTCTTGGATTGTTTTAGTAAGCGTTTCAGGCGGAGGAACAATCTTATTAATATTTTCACAAGGGTAACATACTTCGTATGCAATTATCTGTTGCTTATTATCAAACCAAACTTCTAAAATTACTCCTGGCAATCCAAAAAGTTTTAAAGGCCCGTAAGGAAGTGGTATATCGTTAGTAAACCAAACAATAAAATCAGTACCTCTAAATGTAGTTGTAGCCTTCTTAGCTAATTTACCTGCAATTATTTTAGTATCCTCTAATATGTTCCATTCCATTTCAATCCAATCATCAATCACTTTATACGCAGGTAAGGGACCAACTTTTTGATAATTAAATGACACTTCCTTTGTTTCAAAATTTCTATAGGTAATATATCCTGTTTCATCATGAGTTGGAGAAGTCATAAGAACACTTTTGTCATCGTACTTTGTGCCGCCTAGATCTGCGATAGAATCCATGCCAAGCTTATTCTTTATAAAAAAACTTTCTTTATAATTAAAATCTAAAAAAGAATTGATATTAATTAACTTTTCTGAAAAAGGACTCTGCTCAGCTATGCTATGATATTTTATATATCCTGAAAGAGAATCTTTATTGTAATTTGTTTGGGACAATACAGATACCGAATAACATAAAAAAAAGCTTAGAATTAAAAAACGAAATAAAATCATGATTAACAACGGTTTTATAAGTTAACATATTCGTAAATATATTAAAAAAATGCAACGTCAGAGGTCTTACATCAGTTTTTCAAACTTACTTTCTTTACAACCATCATCATAACATGAATATATTCTAATAATAAAAATTAAATCAAAAGGTAGTTTTTTAATTTTTCAAAAGAAGGATCTTTCTGCGGTTTTATACCCGCAAAACCAGCCATCTTGAAAGTATAACATGTAAATTCAGTCTCAAAATGAGCTGTTGTTGCTTTCCATACGTCACCGGAACTGGCAAACCCCGGAATAAAGATAAGAGATTGATTTCCGGTGCCTGTTTTTTTAATTTCAAAAGGAACATCTATTGTTTGTGCCCATACAGGAGCACTTTGGAACATTAAATAAGCTATGCTTAACCAAAAGAGCGCTTTTTTCATTTTCAGATTTTTTAAATGAATATTTTTCTTTTAGATACATATCACATGATAATGTTACACTTTTCTGTAATTTATTTTTCTCAGCATTCTACAAAATACTTTTTAGCAGATTTGATAAAATATAAAGAGGATCATTTGCCCCTCTTTATTCTATTTTGTTTTGAACTTTACCACTATCTTTTTTACCAAAGTAACTACGGCTACCACCAGCGTACCTGCAATAATGCCAAAAAGACTTTCTCTGATTACAGAAGGCCATGAGGTCAGAAAATCATGAAGAAAAGGAATATTGTGGGAGAAAATTCCACCTGAGACTAATATTAGTGCAATGGTTCCTACAATCCCTAAAATTTTAATTACTATCGGCAACGATTTCACAAGTGTACGCCCCACCGAATTAAAAAAACCTTTCTCATGAGACTTTTTTATTAAATGATATCCGGCATCATCCATTCTTACGATCAAAGCGACAATACCATATACGCCAATTGTTGCCAGAATAGCTACTACACAAACCGTGAGTATCTGTACTTCAAGAGGCGCTGTCAAAACAGATCCTAATGCAAGAATGACAATTTCAATTGAAAGAATAAAATCAGTTGAAATTGCAGAACGTACTTTTAGTTTTTCGGCTTGCTGATCATCAAGTGTATTCTTTTCAATGACTTCTGTTCCTTTTTTTTGTTTATGAAATAAAAATTCAATAATTTTTTCCATTCCTTCATACGCCAGATAAAAGCCACCTATTACTAAAACAATTTTAATAGCTACTGGAAGAAAAAAATTCAATAAAAAAGCGATTGGAATAATAATTAACTTATTCATCAATGAACCTTTGGTTATTTTCCATAAAACCGGCAATTCTCTGGAAGAAAGAAAACCAGTTGCTTTTTCAGCATTTACAGCCAAATCATCCCCTAAAATTGCTGCTGTTTTTTTGGTTGCAACTTTACCTGCAACTGCGACATCATCCATCAGCGCTGCTATATCATCTAAAATTGCAAAAATTCCTGAAGCCATATTTTTTTGATGTAAATTTATGCTTTTCAGTAAAATTTCCTTTATCGCATTCAAAAAAATATCACTTCTTTTTACGGCATCTCAAGGGTATCAAAATCTTTTATATCGGATAATTTTAGAAGTTTATCGGTTTTAACCGGCAGCCAGCTTTCTTTAAAGATTTCCTCACCCGATTCCTGATCGGGACTTTCGTTAGTGTTTTCTTTTAGCAGTTTCTTTTTTGTCAGAAAATTGATGCTGATTTGACTGTCAATTATGGGGCCATAATTATTGCTTTCATCATATCCGATAAGCTCAAAATCTGATTTTTGAAACCGGAAAGTATACCGCCAATATCCATATCTTCCATATCCATAATGTATGTATAAATTTCCTTTTTGTATTTCTACGGACATATCAGGTGGAAAATATACTCCACCCTCTTCGTTTTCTGATGAGAAACAGGAATAATTTCTAACAACAGGAGTATAAGTATATTTTGGATCAGAAAACAATACGATGATTCCTCTTCTGTTGCGATCTACTAATTGATTATAAGAATTGATGACCACTTTTGATTTGTCTGTATCTTTGATGATAAGCACACAATCATCGCGTCCGTCTTTATTCAGATCACCATATACTTTGTCGAAAATCACATATCCTTTTGGTACTATATGTGAAAAATCGTCTGCCTTACGGGTCTGTGTAAAAGCTGTTACCGTAAAAAGAAGACTAAAAAAGGTAAATTGTTTTTTCATTGATTAAGCGTTATAATCAAATATACACATCCTTCCTGAATCTTTACAAAACCTTTATGCACTTAAACTGGCAATTGCTAAAATTGCACCGAATACAAAAATCAATAGTATGATTCCTATTAATGAGATTACTAATCCTGCAATGGCGAACCCTTTAGGTGCTTTAAAAATACCTACAAACGAAAAGATTAATCCCAGCAACCACACCAGCCAGCCAATAAAAGGAATCCATCCTACAAAAATTGCTATCAATGACAGAATAAAACCTGCTATACCCATTCCGTTGCTTTTCGTTTCATTCTGGCTGAAAAAAACGGTCTGAGGCTGTTGATTATATATTGTATTGTATCGACTCGTTTCGTTTTGAGGAGTGTTTTCTGAATGGTGAGAATTGTAGTTTTCTTTCATTATTTGGGATATAATATTTTTTAATATAGCTTTGTTGGTAATTATAATTTAAGGTAATCACGATTTTATCCAAATCAAGATTGGTCATCTTTTTTATTGTTATCAGAATCTCACATCAAGCAACATGAGGAGAATCATTATGTTTATCTTCTGTTTTAAAAATACAGTATATTTTTTACTTATTAATATTACTTACTGAGTTTAATGTATTTGATTGCTCAACCCTTTAAATTATTCCTTTATTCAGGAGGGTTACAATTATAAAAGAACGCGTAAATATACAAATATTTGAGGTGTCAACAAATTAAAAAGCCTATAGTGTATTTTTCTACTAATCCTCTGATTTCATTCGTTTTCTAAAAAGAATCATGATTAAAGAACTCTGAAATTATAAGCTCACACCGAATGGCCTACATCATATTGTCATAGCAAAAAATGAAAAATAACTATATTACATTCAAGGAATTTACAAAGAACTACATCCGGAATTTTCCGGATACATTTCGGTATTTTGAAACTCCCATACAGATATACAAGGCAGAAAATCTATTCAGCCCTGATATACTTACCCCAACGCCTTTGCTAAAAGCAAATTTTAATTTTATTGTATTGCCTACCAGTGGAAATTTTGAGCAGCAGGTAGGTAATGAAATAAAAAAGGTGTCCGAAAATCAGGCTCTGTTGGTGATGCAGGGCGAAGTAACATCATTATTGCGACAGTCACGTAATGTAAAAGGGTTTTATATCTTATTTGAAGATAAAATCTTACAGCAATTCAAAGATCACGGTAGTTTTATTAAGTTGTTTACCACTGCTCCGATTATTCAACTACAAAAAAATGAAAGTGAATTTTTGGAGCTGACTTGTAAGTTGATCATACGCGAACTGGAAGCACCGGAATGTGATGAACAAATTGTATTACATCTTTTTCAATCTTTATTGTTAAAATTTCTGAAATCATCAGAACTCAGAAAAGGACTCTCAAGACAATTTGATATCGCTGTTTTGTTCAGAGAGTTGGTGTATAAACATTTTTCGGCTCATTACAGCATCAATGACTATGCAAGCATGTTGCATATTTCCCCCAACTATCTGAACCGTTGCGTACAAAACATCTGGAACAAATCGGCAAAGCAGTTTACACAGGAGTTTATCATCATCCAATCTCAAAAGCTTTTACAGGATTTTTCCGGTTCTGTATCCGACATTGCGTACCAGCTTAACTTTAGCGATCCTTCTTATTTCAGCAGGTTGTTTAAAAAAACAATCGGTATTTCTCCTCAAGAGTACCGCTCCAATTTAATGCACGATATGTCCTGATAACAGCACGCTGGATCCCTATTTTTTTAAATTAAAGTTGTGAATTTTACAGCATTCATCAATACTAAAAAGGAAAAATGAAAAACACCTTATTTTATAATATCACAATAGCTTTATCAGGACTTTTTGCAGGGGGCTGTATTACTATTTTGTTCATTCTCGTGCCGTTTTGGAAGTCATTGCCACCAACAGAACTTATGGTTTGGTTTAGCAATAATGGACCGTACGTGGGTATTACAATGTTACCCATGCAGATTTTACCCCTTCTTTTTACGGCTTACGCTTATATTTTAGCCCGAAAAAGCAAAGAAAAATCTAAAGAAATATGGCTATATGCCAATATTTCCAATGGTATTATTCTGCTGATGTTTGTGGGTTATTATCTGTCTGTCAATTTGCAGTTTATCAATCAGACCATGAATCCTGATGATGTTGCGTTTGAACTGCAGCGATGGGAAATGATACACTTTGCAAGAACTATCCTTGCTATTTTAAGTACTGTTCTGGCTATTGTGGCGTACTTCAGATATGAGGAAAACCGGAATACAAAAATAACTACTACTCTATAAATTATAAAATATGAACATCTTTCTATTTGGCGCAACAGGAGACACTGGTAAAGAAATTATGATTAAATTACTGGAACACAATTGCCCGGTATTTGTTTTAGCCCGTAATCCCGATGCAATCTCAATCAGGCATCATCATTTGACTATCATCAAAGGCGGTGTGTATGATACTGAAACTTATGAGGAACAGTTAAGTACATGCGACGTTGTAATTTCTGCATTGGGAACCGGAACATCAAGGAGACCAACAGAGATTTACTCTAAAGGCGGGCAGCAGATTATTGCCGTGATGCAGAAAACCGGCGTAAAAAGGCTTGTTACTCTGACGGCCGGGGCATTTGACCCAACAGGCCCAGCAACCCGAAGCCGTATTATTAAATACATTGTTCAGCCATTATTTAAAAACATCTATGCCGATATGCAGAAATGGGAACGTATTTTAGAAAGCAGTAAAGATATTGACTGGACGATCATCAGACCAAGCCGATTGACTAATGGAAAAGAAAGAGGT
Source organism: Flavobacterium sp. (assembly GCA_032096595.1). Classification (GTDB taxonomy): domain Bacteria; phylum Bacteroidota; class Bacteroidia; order Flavobacteriales; family Flavobacteriaceae; genus Flavobacterium. The sequence goes on from DAMCXY010000001.1 coordinate 44,450, forward strand.
AGCTACAGAACACTACAGGACCATTGTCCAAAAGGCGGTAGTAAAATCAGTCGTAGGGACCTTGCTGACTTTATCATTAAGCACGCTGTTGCTCCAAAATACATTCATCAAAAAGTAGCTGTTGCTTATTAGAGTCTGGCTATTGATTACAGTTGTTTTCTTCAGTATACTTTATAAAATAAACAGAAAATGAAGTATTATTAGTTCATTTCTTCAAAAGAATATCTCAAACATTTCGTTTTCAAATCAATATAATCGAAAAATTCTTCAACCCTTTTTTCAATTAAAAGATAAACAGGATATGGAGAAAATGATAAAAAAAAGAAGCTGTCTTTTTCGACAGCTTCTTCGCTTTCAGCTTCTAAGAATATAATCTTAAGAAAATGATCACCTTCATTATGGTTCAACCTGACCCTGTTGTTTAGTAAAAAGTAATGTCGCTAATGCTATTACACTTCCTGTTTTTAGAATCATTTTCATGTTTTACTACTTCTTGACCTGTGGATCTTTTGATGGTACCACTTTTCCTTCCATAATTTCTTCAGATGCCATTTTTAAGATATGCTCTCCTTCTGCTAAGTCACCAAAAACTTCTACTTTATCTCCCATTACCCTCCCTTTGCTTACGGGAACATATTGTGTTTTACCATTGTTGATGCGGATTACATAAACCCCCATGCCGCCTTCTACAACGGCCGTCTTGGGAACAAAAAACGTAGCCACTGTATTTTGTAATGAAATACTTGTTTCGGCTACCATATAAGGTTTTAATACATTGTTTTTATTGATAAAATCGGCCTCTATTTTTTCGGAGCGTAGTCTTACATCCAAACTTCCCGATTTTCTACTGATTAAAGCCATATATTTCATTTCAGGCTGTGAACGCACATAAAAACGAATGGTATCACCAATTTTAATATACGGTGTGTGGGCTTCAGAAACAGAGAGATTTAATCGTAACTTTTCATTGTTTTCGATTACCAAAAGTGGTGTTTTACTCATCGGACCTACATAAGCTCCTAAATCGATACTTCTATTAGTAATGATACCGCTAAAAGGTGCTTTGATAACCAAATAATCTTTGATATTATTGATTTCATTGTATGCCGAACGGGCAGCAGCCAATTGCGATTCGTCGGAAAGCTTACGTGCTTTGATTTGATCAATAGCATCTTTTGCTACAGCACCTTCGGTTTTATCGGCTTTTAACATACGATCATAGGTTGATTTAGTCGAAAGATAAATCGCTTCTTGTGCCTGCATTTTTGCTTTTGCATTGGCAATTTGAGACATAATTTCTGGCGCCTCTAATACCACTAATGTTTGTCCTTTAACAACACGATCGCCGATATCAACACGAATTTGCTGAACATAGCTATTTACTTTTGCAAATAATTCTGTCTGTTCATCGGGTTTTAATTCACCTGCTAATTTTATCGTAACTAATGGATTGGATTTTGAAATGGAAATGGTTTCCATCATGTTCATCATTCCCATCCCTTCCATATCAGGTTTGGTCTCTTTATTTTCAGTTCTTTCGTTTGTGTTACATGCCGACAGTAACATGATAGCTGCCAGCAGAAGGATATATTTGATTTGCATTTTTCTATTATTTTGAAGGTTGATAATGAATACTGTTTTCGTCTTCTGGATCTAAGGAAGGAGAAATAACGCTCGCCTTTTTCTGTATCCAGCCAAATACTAAAGGAAGAATAATCAATACGGAAACGGTAGAAAATAAAAGCCCTCCGATAACGGCTCTTCCTAACGGAGCAATTTGATCGCCACCTTCGCCAAAACCAATCGCCATAGGCAACATCCCCGCAATCATGGCTAATGTGGTCATGATAATTGGCCGGATGCGTAATTTTGCGGCTTCAACACCTGAAAACACCGCATCTTGATTTACTTTGCGCAATGTTTCAGCATTGCTGATTAACAGAACGGCATTGGCAATAGAAACACCAACAGACATAATTAAGCCCATGTATGACTGCAGATTGAGTGTTGAGTCTGTAATGTTTAACATTAATAAAGCACCAACAATTACAAACGGTACTGTTGATAAAATCACAATAGACACACGAAATGACTGAAATGTAGCAGCTAACATCAGGAAAATAACGAAAACGGCTATTAGTAGCCCTACGGCCAGGCTGGATAAAGTTTCTTCTAAAACAGGGGCCATACCCGCCACTTCTATGTTTACACCTTTTGGCAATTCACCCAAAGAGGCAATTGCAGCTTTCACATCTTTTGAAGCTTGCTCCAAATCCTTTTTGTACAAATTGGCCGTTACAGTAGTATATCCCATGGTACCTAAATTGTAACTCTCCCCTAATTCTTTTGTAGGTGTTATTTCAGCTACATCACCTAAAACAGGTCGATCCGAGTTCTTACTCAAAGGTAAATTCGCCAATTCTTCTTTACTGTTTAAAATGTTTTGTGGTGTTTGTACTTGTACATCGTAAGCGATTCCCATCATACCACCAACCCAAAAGTTTTTGTTGGTGTAACGCGTAGAAGCTGTTGCAGCTACCAAAGATTTGGCAATATCTTGTGCATCTAAGCCTAATTGTGCTGCTCTTGTTCGGTCGATATCTATTTGCATTGCAGGATAGTTCATGGACTGTGGAATTTGCTGATCGCGCAAATAATCAATCTCCTTCAGCTTTACTAACAATTTATTTGCGTACATACTGTTCATCTTTTTCATCATACCCGACACACGGATTTCTATGGGTGTATTGGTTCCTTGACTTAAGATTTTCTCTGTTAACTCAATCGGCTCAAATGAAACAGTCAGTTCGGGCATTTTCTCTTTATAATATGTACGTAACTGATCTTTCAATTCGTCTGAATTACCTTTAAATTCTTTCAGAGCAACTTGCATGAGGGCTTCGTGAGGTCCCGCATTGTATAGATAAACAGGACTTACGGCAAAAGTAGATGGGTGCTGACCTATAAATACCGAAGAGATGGCAATATTATCTTTACCTACATTATTTTTTAAATGTTCTAAAAATTGCTTTACCTTAACTTCTGTTACTTCGATACGCGTACCTTCGGTCGCTTTTATACGCACCTGAAACTGACTTGAGTTAGATGCTGGTAACACATCTTTACCCGTTGTTTGGTAGAGTGCAAATGCGCCAATCAATACAGCAACTAAACTTGTACTAACAATGGTCTTTTTCTGCTTGGTTAACTTCGTTAAAACGCTCACAAAAAGGTTTCTGAATTTTAAGAACCAATCTTCTTGATGAGCAGGATTTTCACAGTGATTTTTCTGGTGTTTCATTATCCAGTTGGCCATCACAGGAACAAAAGTTTGTGATAGTAAAAAGGAAACAATCATCGAAAAACCAATAGACAACGCTAAAGGCATAAACAGCGAACCTGGAATCCCTGTCATCATAAATGCTGGTGCAAATACTGCCAAAATACATAGCATGATTAATAATTTCGGGAAAGCGATTTCCTTACATGCATCCCAAATAGCTTGTGCCCGTGTTTTGCCCATAGCGAAATGCTGGTGGATATTTTCAATGGTTACAGTGCTTTCATCAACTAATATACCGATGGCTAACGCTAAGCCTGAAAGTGACATGATGTTAATGGTCTGCCCAAATAATTTTAGGAACAACACACCTGAGATAATCGAAATGGGTATCGTCATAATCACGATTAGTGCTGCCCGACGATCTCTTAGGAACAACAACACCATTAAACCTGTTAATAAGGCTCCTAAAACACCCTCTAAAACCAAACTTTTCAACGCATTGGTAATGTACACAGATTGATCAAACTCATACGAGATTTGTACATCTTCAGGCATATTCCTCTGGATATTAGGCAGTTCTTTTTTCAAAGTATTTACCACATCCAGCGTAGAAGCATTTCCTGCTTTGGCAATATTGATATAAACCGAACGCTTACCATTAATCAGTGCATAACCTGTTGCGATATCAGCACCGTCTTTTATAGTAGCCACATCGCGGATATACACATTGTCTACCGTTCCTTTAAAAATTGGAATGTCGCCCAATTCTGTTACTTCTTTTACGGTATTGTTGGTTGGCGTTAAATAGTTCTTGTCACCGATATACACATTTCCAGAAGGCGACGTAATGTTATTACGGCTGATGGCTTCCACGATTTGTTCGGGCGATAGATTATGTGAACGCAATTTATAGGGGTCGATATTGACCTCAATGGTACGGGGACTTCCTCCAAAAGGGGGCGCTGTTGTTAATCCTGGGATCTTAATCAAAAATGGACGTGCGTTAAAATTGGCAATATCCTGTAATTGATTATTGGTTTTTGTATTACTTCGAAAGACCAGCTGCCCGACAGGTTGTGAGGAAGCATCAAAACGAATGATGAATGGCGGCGGTGCACCTGGAGGCAAAAATACCTGTGAACGGTTAGATAAGGCGTTAATCGTCGCAATCGCCTCCCCCATTTCAGTTCCTTCGTAAAACGTTACCTTCATTAAGGTAAGTCCTTGCGTATTCTTAGATTCAATATTTTTTACTCCGTTAGTAAAAAGCATCATGTTGACATACATTTTGGTAAAATAGCCTTCCATTTGCTGTGGTGTATATCCGTTAAACGAATGTGCAATGTATACCACAGGTAAATCCATTTCAGGAAGAATATCTACTTTTATATCTTTGGTCGCTTTGACTCCAAAGAACAATAGCCCGAGCACCAAAACCATAATAGCTATGGGCTTTTGTAGTGCAAATTTTATTAAATTCATTTTTTTTTAATTAGATAAAGGCGTTAATACTTCCATATTCCCTTGAGCCGAAGCTACTAATAGTAGAGCCTGCCACACATTGTTTTGTGCAATCTCATAATCAATTTCTGCTCTGTTCAAACTGTACAATGCCTGTGTAAAATCAACCAAAGTGGTCAGTCCATTTTCATACAAGGCCGATTGCTGTTTGTAAGCCAATGCGGCAGCTGCTAACTGAACTTTGGTTTCTTCAAAATTTTCGTAGGCATTTGTTAGTTGTGCATCTGCTTGTAGCAATAGATTCTTCAATTCTTTTGCTTGTGCATCAAACGTATGTTGCAAAGATTGCGTCATGAACTTTTGCTCTTTGATTTTAGTAGCAAAACGAAAAAGATTGGTCATATTCCATGTCAAGGAAAAGCCTAATAAATAATTGGAACGATCAATTCCAACACCTTTTATATAACTCATCGAATAAGCTGAATGGTCTTGTGCATAATTAGATTTGAACCCCGATCCACGCCCTTGAATAAGACCAAAGGCAGATAAATTTGGTTTATTACTTGATTGGAAGACTTTGATATGTTGTTCACTTTCATCAATTTTTGACTGTTGCAACTGCAAATACGGATGATTAGAAAGATCATTATCTACTATTCTCAATTCTTTTTCCGGAAGTGTTGTGCTGTACAGGCTATCCAACTCGTAGGATTTAAAATCATCGTTCATTAAAACTGCTAATTGCTTAGACCAGGACAATTCTTTGTCATATGCTTTAATTAGTAATGATTTTGCATTCGACCATTCCGCTCTGGCCAATTGCGCATCCACTTCTGGAATCAATCCGCTTTTGGCTCTGGCATCGGTCATTTCATAGAAAACCTGTGCGCGAGCTGCATTCTGTTCCTGTACATATTTTACGCGTTGACTGGCTAATAAATTAAGGTACACAGCACTTACTTTTACCTGCTGTTGAAAGATTTCTTGCTGCACATCAGCCATAGCCGTCAGTTCCTTTTTACTTCCTAACACAACTTGGTTTTTGATTCGTCCAAAAGTGAACAAATTCCAATTGATATTAGCAAAATAAAGCGAACCGAAAGTTGCATTCCAATTTTGCTCGTCTAAAGGCATAGAGGTTGACGCAGAGCCCAACCCACCGTAGGCATACATGGGACCATGCAACACATTGATGGTGCCAAAACTTTGTTGTGCCGAAAGGGTTAAATCGGGTAAATATTGTTGCTTTTGAAAAGCAGTTTGTTGAGCCGAAGCATTAACTAATTGTTGTTTTGCTTTGATTTTATCGTACTGACTTGTTGTACGATAAATCGCATCTTCTAATGTTAAGACCTGTCCGTAACTATATAAATAACAAACAGATACTAAAATTACAGACGCAATGAATTTTAATTTCATTGGTATAAATTTAGAAATTAGACATAAAATGTAGGGCAGTATCAAAAAGATGAAACTGCGAAAGTAGATTCTTGTCTAAAATCAAATTCTATAAACGCAATGTAAAATATAAAGAGGAGTACTCTGAATAGGGAGTTTTGAGGAAGAGTAAGCGGTATTTTTTTCAGTATCTAATACAATTGCTTCGAAATCGAATACCGTTCCCAACATTTTATTCGGAATGGCATCGCCCCAGAATTTTAATGAAAAATCAAAATTGTTTTGTTTTTTTACACTATTATCAACTTTTACATATTTTGCATCATGTTGACAACAGTTTTTCTTTTGATCTTTTAATCCTTTTTCCTTTGCTGAACAAATCGAACAAGGTTTGTTCTGATTTTGTTCTTTGGTATCGCTAAAACTGTATATTTTACTTTCGGTTCCTTTACAAAAATGTTTATATTGGGTAAAGCCCGAAGCCAATACCAAATAAAATAAAGAAAGGAATATGACAAAGATTTTTTTCATAGGTTTAATGGCAAAATTAACCAATCTATTTTAATAGGGAGTTGTATAATTATCCGGTTTTGTTACATAATTTCAGAGTAGGCTTAATATGAATATTATCCATAATAACGGTTATATGTGATAACAGAAATATAACAAACAAACAATTGTCTTTTCAATTATTCAGATGCAGAGCCATATATACAAAATAAAAAAGTCCGGCGATAGTGCCGGACTTTTTTAGCAGAGAGGAAGGAATTCAAATCCTCGCTACCCTTTTGGAGTATACACACTTTCCAGACGTGCGCCTTCAACCACTCGGTCACCTTATTTTCGTCTGCCAAACAACGAAAAAATGGGATTAAATAAAATTTAATTCGGTATTTCTATCACTATTTTTTAAGAGAGATTAAAAATTATTAACTTTAAAACAAGAAAATCTATTAAAAAACAGATTGTATCATAAATGGCTTTTTACTAATTTGATGTTTTTGTTTAATTCATAAGGGTCATCAAATTTCAAAATAGTATCAACTTTAACCCCATTGAATATTATGGCAGCGGAGCCATTAGTAATGTTATAATTATATAAATACTTTTTATAATCAAATATAATGTTACTATTTTCTTTTTTTATTGAGGACAAATCCACTAATTCACCATTACTCTGGATGATAAACAAATAGTCTTTATTATTTTGGTTTTGTTTTATAAATTCTAAAGTTTTATACTGACAATTTATACATCCTTTTTCTTGAAATACTATAATTGATTTATAATTATCCTTATAGCCTAATGAATCTCTTACGATTGTTTCAATTAACTTATCAGTTGTTACTTCTTTCTTATTACAACTAATAATAGACAATAAAAATAATAGAAAAAATGAATATCTAATCACTGATTTTATATATATCATATCTTATTTTATCTGGTGAAAAATTTGAATTTAATTCGTTATTTGAATTTAACAATAAATTTCCTTCTGAGTTAATAAATATTGGTTTATAAATGTCATATTGCCCTTTTTTAAATTTCTGCTCATTTAATTTATTTAATTCGCCATCATATTCAAGAATGGAAAAATCTCGGTTACTTCTTTTAAAAATTAAATTTTCTTTTTTTAATATATCTGTTTTGTGAGCTAATAAAACATAGAATTTGTCTTTGTATTTATTATAAACTATATATTTTGTTAATGTTGCATAATCATAGTTTTTTTCATAAATACGTCCTCTCTCTTCTGAATCATTATAAAATGAAAAATCTTTATTTATATCAGTGCCTGTAAAATCTGATACGATAGGGACTGTTTTAACTAATTTTAAATTATAATCAAATACATATAGATGATTGCTGAATTGCATTGTGTATACAATATACTTTTTTGAAAGACTTACGTTTGAATAATCTACAAATAGATCTTCTTTCCTTTTATTCGTAAGTTTTTCAATATCAGTATAATTAAAATCAGGATAATGAATACTCTGTCCATTATATTTAATAAATCTTGGGATATGCTTATGGCTATCTATTAATTGTTGATGTGTTAGATTGGTATATTTATTTTTTGAAATACCTACATCTAAGATAATATTTTGATCATTTATTGCTTCAGGATTTTTAAATAGATATGGATTTATAGTATCTTGATTTGATATTTTTTGTACATCAATTTCTTTAATAATTTTGCCTCTGATATTTATATGTCTGATGATTTTGGTTGTATAATCTATTATAAATATTGAATCAGTATTCTTTACAACAATTTTATTTGCCTGTAAGTTTTTTATATGCAAACTCAAAGAATCAACAGCCTTTTTTCCATCATAAATATGAATATTTCTTGTGGCATTACTATAAGAAAAAAATAAATCTTTGTTGTTTTCTACAAATTGTCCTTCTATACTAATTTTATCTTTTGAAAGTATATTTACTTCTCCTGTTTTTATTAAAAAATCATCATTTTTCTTACTATTACAATTTAATAATAAGAAATATAAAAATATATATGAATATCTCATTTATTAAGTAAAAAAATGTAGCTTAAAGCTACATTTTTATTTTTATATACTGTTTATAATTTGAATTTTTTTACTCCAACTAATATATTATCTGAAGTTCTTCTAATCTTGAAATAATCTGTTTGTGTTTCTGTATTAAAATTATGTTCAAGTTTAAAAAAGTTACTCATGACACCTTCTACAACAATCGGTTCAAATAATTCTTCTGCTAATTCTCTATTTTCTTGAAAGATAATTCTAGAGTGAGAAATATTGAATTTTAATTTTGAAATCATCTCAACTACAGTACCAGTATCTCTGTCAATATCCCAGTCTAAAGAGATACAACCACTTGTATCAGTTGCAGAACAATCTCCTTTTTCTTCATTATACCAACCTTCATCAGGTCCTCCAATAATACGGTAATCGAACATCTGTTCTACAGTATAACCAGCACGGGCTAATTTGGTTTCAGAATTTTTGTCTTGTTGATTGTCATTAAAATTTGCATCCTCATTTGAACAGGATACCATAAAAGCGATTGTGGCTAAAAAAAGAATTTTTTTCATAATAAATATTTTTAACAATTAATTATCATAAACATAATAATAAAATTAAAACAAAACAAATATTTAATAAATTTTACTTAAAATAACATACTATATATATCAACACCGTATTATTAAGAGCGCTTAGGTTAATAAGTATTGAAAACAACCGCAAAAAGCGATTGAAAAGAAAAGACATTTCAGAATTTGAAGAAAAGCGGGTAATGTTAACAAAGATATTTATGGTTACTGGCATTTAATATATAACAATGAGATATCAAACCTAAAGGAGCAGTAAAACTTTAATCAAAGTAGAGCTTTTACTATAAGAATGTTTAGAATTATTGACAGATATGCAGCATGTTTATTCAAGAGCCGATACACTGTAAAGAGGAAATTTGTAAACATGGTGTTCAACAGCAATCTTTACTATGAAAATGTAAGAAAAAGGATTACTGATATACGAAAAAAAAGAGGATCTTATTGATAAAGACCCTCTTAGCAGAGAGGAAGGGATTCGAACCCTCGATACTCTTTTGGAGTATACACACTTTCCAGGCGTGCGCCTTCGACCACTCGGCCACCTCTCTAATTAATTTCGTCTGCAAAACAACGAAAAAATTGGGATTAAATAAAATTTAATGCAGTATTTCTATCATTATTTTTTAATTAGAGATTATAAAATTATACAATTCATTCATTTTAAGGTTTTTTAATCTCCGACTGTCGCTTAATTTGTATATAAGAATTTCGGCAAAATGATCTATATTGCACTTCTAATTTTCCTGTAAACATGAGATATTCATTTACTCTCCTACTTTTATTATTTTGCATTAATATAAAAGCGCAATCTAAAGCAGCGTATTTAAAAAAACACCGACAAGATCTAACTGATACAACATTTGTTTTTCCGCAAACTGATTTTAATATCATAGGTTTTGGTGCCTATCACGGAAGTTCAAAAACGTATGATGCTGAACTTTTATTGATTAAAAGTTTAAAACAACAAAACGCCCTGGATTATTATATACCGGAAACCAATTTTAGTCAGGCTTTCTTTTTTCAAGAATACCTGGAAACCGGAAATGATGATTTATTGAAAGAACTGGTATTGGCTTTTCAAACAATAGTAACACAGGAGGGAACAATCGAAACCTATCAACATTGGAAAAACATAAAGGAATTAAATCGTATGTATCCGAATGAACCTATAAAAGTTCTGGGATTTGATATTATCAATGAATACCGTTTTCCTATAAAACATATTTTATACCTAACCAGAGATATTTCTAAATGGCAACAAAAGGAACAGCTTCAAGAACTGTTAGATGAAAATAAAACCGACTTTAGCATTCGCAATGAGAGCCTTAAAGAACAATTAAAGAATTTTATCAAAGACTATAATGAAAATAAGCTTTTGTACATTGATCAGATAAAAGATACGCTGAGTTTTAATCACATACTCAAAAACATCGGCTATACATTTGAAACAACTGCTGAACGTGAAAAAATCATTTTTGACAATTATATTTCTTTAATAAAGCCTTATCAGCTTGATCGCAAAAAACAATTTGCCAAGTATGGTTTTTTTCATATTCAAAAAACACGAGAAGCAGCTTATCCATCCTTTTTTACCCAGTTGATAGAACACAATATCTATACCGCTCAAAACGTGATTACCATTACAGGATATTTAACTAAAAGTGAGGTCCTCTGGGATAAGGTATATGATGAACAGAAAAATTATAAAACTTATACGGTAGAGAAAGGTTATGGAATTGGAGATTATTGGAAAGAACACTTTAAGGGTATTCGAAAACTAAAACAAAACAGACTTTATGACCTTACTTTATTCCGGTTAAATGCAGAAAATTCTCCTTATAAAGAAGGTACTGATCTGGTTGAAGTAAAACTGTTTCTAAAGAAATCTAATTCTAAGCAGCTTAAAGGAAAAAATACGATTCAGTTTATGGATTATGCTTTATTAATTCGTAATTCAAAGCATCAGATTCCCATTGAAGAATTAAAATAAAGAATATTTTGGCTTCATTGTTCCCTATTCAGATCTACAAATACGGTTCTGAAATCCATCTTGATAATTGATTATTAATAGGTTAAGCTATATAATATCGTTTTCTATGTATTGATTATCATTTTCTATATTGGTGTTAATCATTCTTTTACTGATTTTATTGGGGTTTTGAAAGGTTTATTCTTGAAAAATGGGTATTTTTGTCGCATAAAAAATTTTATCATGAAAGAATTAATTGAACAAATCAATGCAGAGTTTGAAGCATTCAAAACAGACTCAGAAGTACAGTTAGAGAAAGGAAACAAAGCTGCAGGTACAAGAGCCCGCAAATCAACTTTAGAATTGACAAAGCTTTTAAAAGAATTCCGTAAAGTATCTCTGGAAGAATCTAAAAAATAATTTTTATAGTCTAACCCTTATTTCCTCGACGGGATGAGGGTTGGATTATAGCTTTCTTCACTTCATCTTTTTCAATTTTTTTTTCTGCTTTACTGCTTGACTTTTAAGTAAAACTCAAGCATAGTTTCACTCTTAGATTATTGCTCTACAACAATCTTTTTATCGAATTTTTAAATCCTTTAATAAAGCCTTTTATTAAAAATAAAGACTATATTTGCATTGAAAATTATTTTTATTAAATCTAAATTAACATAATTGCTTTTAGATTAAATGGAATATAAAAAGTAAATACAATTAATTTAAATTATACCCCATGAAAAGATTATTTATTATTTCAGTATTTCTTATGTCAGGAGCAGCTATTATATCTTGTAGTAACGACGACAGCACGATAAATGTTGAAGTTCCGGTAGCACCGCCAAGCAGCGATACAGTAACTCCTGAACCAGAGCCACAACCCACCAGTAAAATGGTAGGTGTATGGAAAGCGGAGACTTTGTCTTATAGTTTTACGATTCCCGGACAACCTGAGCAAACTCATGAGTTTCCTTTTGACCATGCGAGTTTAAAACAAGGATGTGGTACAGATTATTTGACCATTTTACAGGGAACTATAGTTTCTCTAAAACAAAATAATAAAAATACTGCAGGAGCTTGTGAAGATGTAACACTTGGTGGTACATGGACAGAAAGCAGTATTTCCATCAGCGGTGAGTCAGCATCACGAGAAGTTGTTTCTGTAAATGCCAATCAATTGGTCTTAAAATATTCTATGACGTATTCCGGAAGAACTACAGATGTAAATGTTACTTACTCTAAACAGTAAAGTATTTAATTATAATTGTTGTTATTGTTAAAATGCCCCAAAAATGATTTTGGGGCATTTCTTTAATATGTTATTATAATGACTACACACTATATTGATTATTAATAACGATTATTTTGTAGAATATATACTAAAAAAAGCACCCTGTGAAAATACCAGGATGCTTTATATATAATCAGGAATTCATTTTTTGTTCAAACATTTCCAGATGTATATCTGTAAAGTCTAAATGCGTTACAAAGCGTACCAGTTGTTTGCCAAATGATACGCAGTAAATGTCTTTTTCTTTAAGCATGGCTACAAAATCAGTAGATTCCATTGTGTGCAGTTCTGCCAGAACGATGTTTGTAGCAACAGGGTATACTTTTTTGATATGTTCATTTTTTTCAAGTATTTTTCCGATTATTTTTGCACGACGGTGGTCTTCTTTGAGCAATGGTATATGATGATCTAAAGCATATATACCCGCTACAGCCAAACCACCTGCCTGTCGCCAGCCTCCTCCCATTACTTTTCTGTAACGTCTTGCTTTGGAAATTACTTCTGTAGTACCCAATAATAATGATCCAACAGGACATCCCAAGCCTTTTGAAAGACAAATTGAGATGCTGTCAAATACCTCCCCATAATTTTCAGGTGTTTCATTGGTTTCAACTAAGGCATTGAATAATCTTGCTCCGTCTAAATGAAGAATCAATCCGTTTTTGGTACAAACTTCTTTTATTTTTCTTATTTCTTCAAAATCATAGATGCTCCCTCCGCCTTTATTTACTGTGTTTTCTAAACTTACCAGACTGGTTATGGGCTGGTGTATATCATTCGGATTATTGATGGATTCTTCGACCATTTGTGCTGTAATTCTTCCCAGATTACCATCGAGCGTGCGTACTGATGCAAAAGCGTTTAAGGCTATACCACCGCCTTCATATAGATAGATATGCGAAAGTTTATCACAAATCACTTCATCTCCCGGATTAGTATGAACTCTGATTGCGAGCTGATTGGTCATAGTTCCCGTAGGACAGAATAGAGCTGCCTGCATTCCAAACATTTTGGCGGCTTTTTCTTCAAGTTGATTCACACTCGGATCTTCACCATATACATCATCACCCAATACGGCATCTGTCATTACTGCTTTCATCCCTTCTGAAGGCAAAGTCAGTGTATCACTTCTCAAATCAATTTTCATTTTCTTTTGTTTTATGAATTAATGAGTACCTATTATCAAACATACTAACAAATTGTTTTAAGACGGTCAGAAAAGTAAAACTAACTACTCATCTGAGCTGACATTTATCAGTATAATTTTTGAAGTATAATTTTCAACTAATTAACAAAAAAAAACTTTTATACTGAGACTGATTCCATTAAATATTTCACAAATTTTACCTATTCTCACGTTAATTATAACAAGATGAATACTCAGACAGTATTTCTTCAATTTTTACAGAAGGATCAGATAACTCTACGGTCTGTAATCCGATTTTGTCTTTTACAAATTTTAAACTTTGAGGCATTATTAGTAATTTATTTAATAAAAGAACATTGAGTTTTTCTTCTCCTACTATTAAAGAATTTACGCCTGTAACTCCATTCGGATGTATGGTTTTTAGAGGGCGTGGGTTGGGTGTATACGCAGACATCAAAAACGGAAATTCAATATCCTTGGGAAATAGTAAATGCCAGGAGAGTATTTTGCCATCTTTTGTTTTTCGTCTGATTTTATGCGATTTAAAAGGAATTTTTTCTCTTCTTAAAAAATTTTTCCATGTCTGGAGATCAGTTGCTGTAGATTCTAAAGACCATTCACACCAATTGTTTTCTGTTGTTTTCCATTTATCCATTCTTTGAACTATTGATTTATATCCGATTCTTTTCATTAACCATTTTACTCCAACAGATAACTCAGGATGCCTATATATTTCAATAAATACTCCCTTATCAAACCATATCATAGCATTATAAGCCTTTTCCGGCTGTGTACCATATTCTACTATAAAACCTGCATCGCGTAGTTTTTTAACAGCACCATGTAAATCCTGTACACGATAGAGCACATGGCTTAATCGGATATTGTTGCTTTCCATTTAAATTAGATTATGTATTGCTTTCTTCATTTTCTTTATGACGATCTATTGCTGATTTATCTTCCGCAACTCCTGCTTTCCAGTACGAATATGCATACAGTTCTTCCTGCTTCCATAATTTTTCTTTACGCAGGTAATGACGTATTTGCTTTACAGAAGAAAATTCTGCCGCCACATAGCCCGTGCGCGATTTTTCAGGTAATGACTGTTGCTTCACAATTTCGGCAAGCCTACTTCCGTTTTCCGGATGCCGATTGTGCAACCAAATGAAGTGGATGTCCGCTTTTGTACGTAACAGTTGTTCATCTGTTTTATCATGAACCTCAATAATACAAGTTCCTTTTGCAGTAGCAGGTAAGTCTTCTAAAATAGCAGATAAAACCGGAATAGCTGTTGCATCACCTACCAATAGGTAATTATCTGTCTTACGGTATAAATCTGTCTTACTATCTTTCATGAGTATGCCTAATATATCTCCCTTTTTAGCATGGATAGCCCAGGCAGAAGCAGGACTTTTGTCGCCATGCACAACAAAATCAATCCATATCTCTTTTTTTTTAAGGTCGATACCCCTATGGGTATACGTTCTTATAACAGGTTTGATATCTTCAGGTTGTGTCTTCCACTGCATTTTTTCGTAATCGAATTCAGGAAAATGAATTTCATTTAATCCCTTCGGTGGAATAAATATTTTGTTATTGACTCCGATGGTGGTATTTTCAAATGCAGAAATATCATCTCCTGTGAGATATATTCTGATATAATGAGGCGTTATAAATTCCTTTCGGGTTACTTTTAATGCCTGTTGTATGGTTTTAAAGTTTTTAGTGCTCATTTTTTTATTTTTTTAATTTGATAATGAACAACTTAAATAGTCTGGATGCTCTACATTATTTCAGTTGAACAATCAACCTATTAAGATTTATTCTAAATATTTTTTACAAATATAATCGTTGGATATGTGGATGAGGATACGCGAAAAGGACTAAAATATACGCAGGAAGGATATTATGTACATCGGCTGTAATTATTAGTTAATAATTGCCATTCATCATATATTTATAAAAAACAAGTAACACAAATAAGAACTTTGATTTTTATGCGTTATGGTAGTATATTTAACCTGATTTAATTTAAAGAAATACGTATAGCATTACAATAAATTATGTATAATACTAAAAATACTTTTAATGTATTTATTTTATGGGTGACATTTTTGTCTTTTCTATATGTACCGGATAATGTTACAGCACAGACAGACAGTACTTTTATTCGTAAATTTAATCAGGAATTCAGCGCCAGAATTTTTATGACTCAGAAATTTGTTTCTATGTCACTGGAGAATAATGAAAATCTGGATTTGGAATACAGTGCCAATAATCCCATGGGAATAGGATTGGGATTTTCGTGGAAAGAAATGGGATTTAGTCTCAGTCAAGGATTTAATTCTATGTCGGACCCAAAAAAAGGCGCTACTAAATCGATTGATTTTCAATATCATTATTATGGAAAAAAAGTGACTTTTGACTTTCTTGCACAAAATTACAAAGGGTTTTATCTTGAAAAAGGTAAAGATGATTATACTTTATTTCCGAATTTGAACTTTACGAGATACGGCTTATTCGGCCAATACGTTTTTAACGGAAATAAATTTTCCTACAGGGCAGCCTTTGATCAGAATGAAAAGCAACTGAAATCTGCCGGTAGTTTTCTTCTTGGCGGAGGAGCTTATTATACAAAAGTAAATTTTGAAGACTCAATACGCTTTAACGAAAAGATGTATCAGATAGGGCCGAGTTTGGGTTATGCCTATACCAGAGTCATCAGAGATAAATATTTTGTTACAGGTTCATTAACCCCGGGAATGAGTTTTAACTTTGAAAATCTCAAAAGTAAAATCAATGTATATCCCACCCTATTTTTTCGTTTTGCTTCGGGATACAATTCAGATACCTGGTCTTTAAATCTTTCTTTTATCATGAACCGTGTATATGTTTCCTATACTACTGATCATCAAATAAGTCTTAACTCAGGTAACTTACAGATTACGTTTATCAAACGTTTTGACAGTCAGTCTAAATTTTTAAAAAAACTACCGGTATTTTAAGCGTTGTACAATTAATTTTGTTTTTATATTTTTAAATTTCTTTATGGTAGCATCTGTGTTTACAATTCAATACATAAAGAGCCTTAACTTTAAAAGCTTAAAGAGCATTTTTATAATTAATAAGACCCGATCAGATAATTAAATACCTATATTATGAGCGCCAAGATAGTGAAATATGATGCTATAAAACATTTGATACCAGCTGATTCTGTTTATGCTTCTTTGCATTACCCACATGATGAATCAGAACAAATATATGTTTATTTTCATGAAGGTGATGTAAATCTGGAAGTAATGGTGGATCTTGATGAGCCGCTGAAAAATCTACCCGGAAAATATGATGAGTCCTTATATTTATCTTTTATAGTCATCAATGGTAATTGTTCTGCAAAAAATATTTACAACAGAGAAACAGATGGTTCTACAGGTCTTATAGTACTTGGTAATCTCAATGCTGATAATATAGTTGTTGGCGGACAGGAAATTTATGTCACAGGAAATATGGAATGCCGAGAACTCTACTGGGGCGACTATAATCATGGCGGATTGGTGGTTGAAGGAACAATACAGGCCAAAGTATTGATGTCTACTGATTATGGATTGGATTTTGAACGTTTTTCTTCTTTGGAAAATATGAAAATTGACCATCTGTTATGGGATGAAATAACAGATGATGGAGAATATGAAGAGAGCGGGATTATTGACGATTTGTTTTTACCTGACTTTGTGTCTGAAGCCCATGAGATTATAGATGAATATTATTCGTGGAAAGATCGCTTAAAAGATCACAAAATATTTGAAGCGTTAAAATCAGGAACATCAGTTATTCGTGATACAATAGCAATACCAACCCAAAATAAAGACATTCCATTTTTCTTTGAAGATTATAAAATCAGTGCAGACAATCTTCAGAGATTCGCAGACAGCCCTATTCTCACGGGCATGGCTCCGGAAATAGGAGAAGAATTAGTTTTAGAATATTGGGATGAAAATGTTTTTTATCGTTTATATACAAAAATCGGAGAAGAATTCTCAACCCATGCCTACATACAATATGATCAATCGTATGCCTGCCTCATTTACTTTTATAAGGATCCCGGAAATCTGCTGAAAAGATTATCCGGAAAAGCATCTTATAGTTTTGCTCAAGCTTATACTGTACTACCGGGAGATAAGTGGAAGCTTATAGATGCCAAAGCTCCGGAAAAATATCATTCCTTTTTACAAGATCACTGGAAAAAAATGTTGGATCATTATTCTGAGATGATATGGAACCGCGAACAGTTTGAGCAGAAAATAACAAAAGAGAAAATAGAAACCATTCTAAATCTACCGGTTGTCAAAGATAAGTACAGCGATTATTATTCTGAAGAGGGAGATTCA
Source organism: Flavobacterium sp. (assembly GCA_032096595.1). GTDB lineage: Bacteria > Bacteroidota > Bacteroidia > Flavobacteriales > Flavobacteriaceae > Flavobacterium. The sequence continues at coordinate 62,487 of DAMCXY010000001.1, forward strand.
GCATTATTTTATCGCAGTTTTCAATGGCAGTTCAGGCAAGCAGATAATGAACAGGGACAATGTGCAAGGTTATCCATCCTTAAAGAAACAAGAAATGATGCTTATGAATTTTATCATTTTGATATGAAAGAAACAACAGACGGACGATTAGCTCCCATATTATATTCACAGCATACAGACGGATTTGAGTCAGAAGTCTATGAAGTTGAGGTTACTGAGCGTGAAACATTTCGAAAAGCACTGCACTATTTTGAAATACTTGAAAAGTCCATTTTTCGTATTAATAATCTGTATGTGGAAAACAATTTTGATGACAATGGAATAACATAATATTAAATGAGGCTGTCCTGAAAGTATGGGCAGCCATTTTTATTCTAAACAAGCTATCCAAAATAGCTTTGGCTATTGTATGTCAATATTTTGAATTCCATCATTTGTAAGAAAAACAGGTTCATTATATTTGAATTTTAATTCTGACCAATGAGTATTTTGCCTACCTTTTAAAAGAAAGGTATCTTTATTTTGGCGGATGGTAAAAGAAAAATGGCTCTTCTTTTTTTCTTCCGACTGCATACCGTCTTCATTGATGAACCAACCTTCTTTATTTTTCAGCTGGTCTATTTTGAGATCAGTCCAGTTACATCCTTCGTGGCATATGAGCCATGTTTCTCCGGAAGTTTCTTTATAGATTTCTATCTTAAAATTACTCTTTTCCTGTGAAAAAACATTCAACGAAATAAAAGTAAACAATAAACAAAGTTTTAAATGTATTGTTTTCATAATTTAATCAATGATGATAATAGTAAGAAACATTTTCCAGCATAAAACTTTCTCAAATTCAATAATAAGAAAGTATTTATAAAGTTAGTAAAAATAAGATTGTATGTATAATAGACAGCCTCTAAAATAGTACTTCTTCTAAAAACACTATTACTCATTACTCCAACATTAAAAATATATTATTTAGTTAAAAAATTAATGTCCCAAATAGCTACAGCTCTTTGTAACTCTACAAGAGCAACTGCTAAAGTGTACTGTACTTCATTATAGCTTTGTTGTATTTCATTATATGTACGTCTTGCATCTAAAACTTCCAATAAGGAGGTTTCTCCTCGCTTATAACTGTATATTTTCCCATCCAGTATTTTTTGTGCGTTCTCAAGCATTCCGTTTGAGAATTGCTTTACCTGTTTTTGGGATGCCAGATAGCTGTAATAATACTGACTTACTTCTGCCTGTATCTGAAGTTCTGCCTGTTTATAAAGCATTTCACTTTGGTCAATGGCATATTGTGCTGCTTTGAGTTCCCCTTTATTCCGGTTTGAAAGTTTAATAGGAATGCTCAATCCTGCTGAAACTGTAGTAAAAGAAGGAGTTGGCGCTTCCATGTTCGTTGCTGCCGAATTGTTCTGAACACCTAACGTTAACCCTAAATCAATGCTTCTGTTCGCTTTCGCTAATTGTAACATTTTTTGTGATACTTCCCTATTTTTAACTGCTGCTGCTAAATCTGTTCTGTTTTCTTTTGCAATGGTTAAGAGGTACTTTAAATTATATGTCCTTTGAAAACCAGTGAACGTCTCTTTTGGAAGATATAAGATATCTGCTTTTTCCGATCCGGTCATGAGATACATGTTGAAAAGAGCTGTTTTTAATATTCCTTCCTGCTCATATACTTCATTGAGTAAAGAATGGGCTTCAAGTTTGGTTTGTTGTGCATCAATTTCCGCAATGGCACCCAATGAGAGACGAATACTGTCAGCATCACATAATTTTTTGATTGTTTCGTATGACTGAATTTTCACGTCAAGATTTCTTTGTTCTTTGATGGCTTCAAGGTAGCTAAGAGTGGCATCAGCCCTGAGATTTCTGAAATAATCAGCTAATAAGAGCTGGATGAGTTGAGATTCACTATGGGCAAGATTGATTCTGGCTTTTCGTTTTCCCCCCAGTTCCATTGTATAGGTCAACTCTGAACTGAAACCATATCCCATCTGCATACGACGTTCTCCATTGTCAAAGGCAGTTATTGAAATTTCCGGATCAGGAAAAATTTTTGCTGTCAGTGCATTCGCTTCTGCAATATCAACATTGAATTTTTCAGCCGCATATTGTTTATTGCTATGCCCTACCATTTGCAAAAAAACTGCATATGGAAGCTCTTGTTCAGCAATATAATTCTCGTTCTGTGCATAAGCGATTGTGTGGAATACTAAAGCTAAACAACAACTGATTCCGAATTTTAAAGTATGTTTTTTCATGAGTTTTTTATTTAATCAGCTTTTATTTCTTCTTTACTTCCCCATTTTTTCTCTATCATATAATACAATGCCGGTAAAGCAAACAGGGTAATAATCGTTGAAAAAAGCAAACCGTAAACAATTACAGTAGCAAGCGGTCGTTGCACGTCTGAACCAATACCGGTAGCAATGGATGCTGGAAATAATCCTAATACAGCTACTGTTGCTGTCATTAATACCGGACGAAAACGGTGTCTTGATCCTTGAATGACAGCTTCTTTGAGTTCATTTCCCTTTTTACGCAGATCATTGATATGGGAAATCATAATGACTCCATTCTGAATAGCTACTCCAAAAAGTGCAATAAATCCCACAGCAGAAGAGACGTTTAGCGTCATTCCTCTGAGATTGAGTGCCAGCATTCCTCCGAAAATGGCTAACGGAACTATTGTAAGTATCAATCCTGCCTGACGGAATTTACCAAATGCACCATATAATAAGAGAAACATGATGGATAAAGCAAGTGGAACAATAACAACTAACCGGGAATACGCACGATTCTGATTTTCAAACTGTCCTCCCCACTGTATGGTATATTTTTCATGATCGTATGGTACTTCCTTTTCAATTCTCTGTTGTGCCGTCTTTAATAAAGTAGATAAATCTGTACCTCTTATATTGAGTTTTACCGTAAGATGTCTTTTATTTGCCTCTCTGGTAATGGTACTTTCGCCAGTTCCGAGTTTGATATCAGCAACCTGTGATAACGGAATTTTAATCCCGTCTTTATTTGTCAACATCAGATTTCCTATTTTTTCTGGAGTATCACGACTTTCTTCCTGATAACGACAAATGATATCATACACTCTGTTACCGGAGAATATCTGAGATACGGCTTTACCGCCAATTGCGATTTCTATAAGATTTCCAACATCCGAAACATTTAATCCATACTGAGCAATTTTTTCACGATTGGCGTGAATCTGTAACTGCGGTAGCGGCGGTTCCTGATCAATAGCAATATCTACCGCTCCTTTGACTGTTTTTAATGTTTGCTGAATTGCTTCGGCTATGCGTCGGGTTTCTTTAAAATCATCGCCATAAACTTTTACAACGAGTTCACTATGAGCACCTGAAATTTTATCCATTACTCCATCTATCATAGGTTGAGCAAATCCGACAGTATAGCCCGGCATACTTTCATATTCTTTTGCCAGTTCTTCTATAAGGTCATTTTTTGTTTTTCCTTTAGGCCACTGATTGTATGGCAGTATGCCTATGGAGCATTCAAAATGTGAAGGTGTAAACGGATCTGTTCCGTCATCATTTCGTCCCGCCTGGACCATGATATACGTTACTTCATTATATTTCATGGTACGTTGACGAAGTGTATCGCTCATCTGTTTGGATTTTTCTAAGGTGATTCCCGGTGGAAGCTGTACCTGAAGCCATATGGAACCTTCATCCAACGGTGGTAAAAAATCTTTTCCAACGGTTACACTCAGTCCAATTGCCGCTGCTAAAAATACTGCTAACGGCAGAAATACTTTTTTAGGTGCCTCTATTATTGAAGCAATTCGCCGGTAATAACACTGCGTGAGTTTTTCAAGCCACTTATTATGATACAGTTTTTTAGGCTTACGGTAGGTTATGTACGCCAGACCGGGAATGAGCAGTAAAGCCACTGCCAAGGCTCCCAGTAAAGCATATCCTACAGTAAATGCCATCGGTGTAAATAATTTTTTCTCTACGCGCTCAAAAGCAAATAATGGCAGATACGCTGTAATGATGATGAGTGTAGCAAACAGAATAGGTTTGGCAACCTCAGCTGCTCGTTGTGCAATAGTTTGTTCTTTGAGTTCTTTTTCAGGATGGTCTTCCCTCTTTTTCAAAATCGTTTCCATCATCACGATAGCACCATCTACAATGATACCGAAATCAATGGCTCCAAGAGAAAGCAGGTTTGCAGGAATATCTGTTAATTTCATTAGTATAAATGCTATTAACAGGGAAATAGGGATCGTAATTGCTACTAATAATGCCCCTCGCCAGCTCCCTAAAAATACAATAAGCACAATAATAACGAGTGCCATTCCCTCCAATAGCGTGTGTGATACAGTAGTAAGTGTTGTATCAATAAGGTTTGTACGATCTAAATAGGCATGAATCTGTACGCCTTCCGGCAATATTCCGTTGTTGAGTTCTTCAACATTTTTATTAATTCCTTTTAATACATCAGATGGATTCTGTCTTTTGAGTAATAACACAATTCCCTGTACACTTTCACTGTAATCTCTGTTTCTGTCAGTATATCCCAGAATTCCTTTGCGTTCTAAATTTCCATATTTTAAGCTTCCCAAATCATTTAAGAGGATCGGAATTCCCTTTTCGGTTTTAACAACAATCTGTCCGATATCCTCCAGATTTTTTACCAATCCGATTCCTCTGACTACATATCCCTGATCTCCTCTGTTTAAAACACTGCCTCCTGCGTTTGCATTGTTGTTTTCAATGGTCTGAATAACCTCATCAAGAGAGAGTTTGTATTGCTCTAATTTTATTGGGTTTAATTCAATCTGATATTGAGTCGTAATGCCTCCAAAATTAGTCACTTCCGCTACACCGGGTACCTGAGTAAGTTTCGGAATAATGACCCAATTTTGTAAATCCGTGAGTTCACGCAAATCATATCGATCGCTTTCAATAATATACCGGTAAATCTCTCCTGTTGGTGATGTCAACGGATCCAGTCCCGGAACAGCTCCATACGGTAATTCTACATCATTGAGGCGTTCCTGAATACGCTGTCTTGCCCAATAATCATCAATTCCATCATTGAATACAATAGTAATCATGGATAACCCAAACGTACTTCTGCTGCGCATTATGTGCATTCCGGGCATTCCGTTTAAAGCTCTTTCAATCGGAATGGTTATTTGCTGTTCAACTTCTTCTGCCGCCAATCCCGGGACCTGAGTAACGACCTGTGAGGTTACATCTGCAATATCAGGATAAGCTTCTACAGCTAGTTTTGTCCAGGAATAATATCCAAAAATGCCAAGTAACAGAAATAAGCTGACCATCAGCCAACGCTTTTGTATGGCTGTAAATACGATATTTTTCATTTGCTTTTTTATCTTAAAAAGTATTTTATAGGATTTTAGTGTTGCTCTTAAGCGATTAAGGAAATATTATTTGACTTCCAGGAGGTAAAATCCGCCTTGACTTACAATGACATCTCCAGTTTTTATCCCTTCTGTAATACGTATACGTCCGTTTTCTGAAAGATCAGTCTTTACTTTTCGCCTTACATAGCTGTCTTTTTGAGTCTGAATGAAAACAAAACTATTGTCATCCATTTGAAAAACGGCTTTAGAAGGAACGAAAACGACATCTTGCGTATGGTCTGTAAAGGTTACCGTTACATACATCCCGGGTTTGAGTAAAAAGTCTTTATTTTCACATTCGATCATAACCCGTATACTGCGGGTTTCTTCATCTATGATTTCATCTGTATAGTAAATTTTTCCAGGAATTTTTCTATCCGGATAGGCAGCTACATTAATTTCAGCACTTTCGAGGTCTTTTATGAATCTCATGTCTTTTTCTTTTACCTGTCCTACCACCCATACTTTATCTAACTGAGCAATGACAGCACGGGCATCATCATCTTCGCGCATATAGTGTCCGTTGATAATTTCATTACTGATTACCTGTCCTTTAATAGGTGATCGTATAACCAGAGGTTGTCCTAACGTAAGGGTTTCAGGATTTATGTTAAATACTTTAAGGGCTGAACGGCTATTTTCATATTCTTTGAGCGCTATTTCATATTCTGCTTCTGCTTCTTCTAAATCTTTTATAGCTCCTACACCGTTTAATTTTAAGTCTTTTTGCCGTTTAAGATTTAGAACGGCTTTTTTATATTCGGTTTTGGAAGCAAAATATTTTTTCTGAATTTCAGTAAAATCAGGTGAATTAATCTCAAATAAAGGTGTCCCAGCATTTACCTGCATTCCAAGTTTTAAATATACTTTTGTAACACGTCCCGCATAAGGTGACGCAATTTCAGTATAGAAATTAGGAATGGCTTTTACAGTACCTGCCGTTGTTAAGTGCAATTGAAAGGCTTCTTGCTGGACTTTATAAAGTTTTAATTGGCTTTTGATAGTGGAATGTTGTTCTAAGATAATAACACTATCATTGGTAATCTTATAATCAGATATATGCTCAGCTTCTGTTTTATTTTTACAGCTTAAGAATAAGGTGAGCAATACTGCTACTCCAGTTGTTTTTAATGCATTTTTTAAGAATCTCATTTTTATCTCTTTATATTTATGTTCCAATTGCTTTTGTGATTAAAATTCAGATTTCTGTTTGCTGTCCGGTAAATTCCCAGCTCACTTTCTTTACCTGCTGCTCAATAGTAAGCCGGCTTACCATTTTTTCCATCAGATAATCCTGTTTGCCTACTGCGATTATTTCAGCAATTATTACAGTACTTGTATTTTCTTCATTATCAGTACTGGAAAGGGAACGCAACAATATTTTATCATAGTTTCCCAATTGTTGCATCAGCAATACCCGAAAGTGGTTTTCTACATTATTTTTACAGTGTATGAATATTTTATATTCTGTTTTGGCAGTTTCACTTTTAGAAAAAAAAGAAATGGTGTTGAGCTTTGCTCCTATCGGACGTAATAGGATATGCGTGATGATTACTGCAGATGCCGTTAAAGCAGCTTGAGGAAAAAGTCCAATACCTACCAGAGTTCCAACCGCTGCAGAACACCATATCGTCGCTGCTGTATTGAGTCCCTGTACACTTAATCCGTCTTTCATGATAACACCTGCTCCCAAAAAACCGATGCCCGTAACAATCTGGGCAGCAACTCTACTCGGGTCACCTGTCGTTCCTGTAATCGATACCGATAATAATATAAAAGCTGCTGAACCGACAGAAACCAGTGTATTGGTTCTTAGTCCGGCATTTTTATGGCGCCATTGTCTTTCTATTCCGATAGCTGCTCCCAATAAAAAAGCCAGTGCCAGACGTATTGCAAATTCAGTTATTGACAGCATGGCTATTGGTATTAAAAGATGAATAATTAGGAAACACTATAACTGCGTTGAATACAGAGTGTGGTATAAAGAAAGGTTTGATATGTAAAACCGGATCCATATTAAAATGGAAAGCAGTATCCGTATTTTTACTGTAAACTGTAATACGTTGTAATAGGTGTAGTAAAAAGTTCATAACGATTGATTATTGGTTCACTAAAGAACAAAAACCATGTTATGTTCTCTACAGTGAAATATTCTTATTCAGTTGGGGGTTATCATCCATAAGGAGTTGTTTTTTATTTGCAGTGCAAAAATAAAACAGCTCAAAGAATTGAGCTGTTAGAAATGTTTTAGAAAAAAATTAGAAATTCATTAGAAGAACAAGAAGTTGTATATCTGGAATTTATTTACAGACTTATTCAACAATCATTATTTAATCTCAGATATAGTATTTTATTCTTTTTACCTATTAACCAGGCAAGCTAATAGTATGAAAATCAATAGCCATAATAGCCATAACTCTTAAATAAATCATAGATTTGAGCTTTTACCGTAGCATTAGAATAAAAATGGTAAAGTGCATTTCCAAGATCTTCCCCACTTTCTACTCCACTGTTGAGTCTGTTAAAAATAGGTGATAAATCATTGGGGCTATTTGGATCTCCTAAATAACATTTATCATTAATAGAAGTAATAAAGGTACCATTGTCCCGCAAAAATTTTGCATAACTATCTTCATTAGCATCTAAGACATCCCACATTACACCATGCGCAAACCAGTGTGCATCATCAAAATCATTACTTGTTGGAACAGTATACATATTAAAGTTTTCCATATAGGCATTAATAGCATTTGTATTAAATATTCCAGTTCCGCTGCTTAATTTCATTCTTGCTTTGCCATAGATAGCTGATGTAATTTTATATTCACACAAAGTAGCCCAACCTTCTGCAAGACCTATTCTTTTTGCCGCCTGATAAGATGGCTTACTTCCATTACAATATGGATTTCTATTGCAATCAACAGTATTACTCATCTCACTTGCAAACAACTTAGCCCAGAATGAAGCTCCGGCTTTTGAAGCATGGGAATAATGCCCTGATTCATGGAATACTAATTGGTGAATCATAACAGTATTGGCTTGCCCATTTGCCTTTATTGTTTTATTCTTTAAATTCTGAAAAAAGAAATCGGGTCTTAAATGAGGGGGTACTAAGTTTATCACAGCACTTCCTCCAAAGCTTATCATTGCATTCCATAAGTTTGCCTGTCCAATATTGGCGAATGCTGCCATCTCAGCAAGATTTCTATATTTGTTTAGCATCGGAGTAGACGAATTTCCACCATTTGACCAACACCATGCATTAGCATACTTCACCGGATGTGATATACCATTAGCACCTGCAAAATCATTATATTTTCTCAATCCGTTGTGAGTAGTTCCTTTAAACCACAAATGACCAAAATCACTTCCTAAAAGCCCAGTATAACCACCATACATTATATTTTTAGTTCTTCCATTACTTCCTTTTGTTATAGTCATCAGGTGATCTGAAACCCATAACCCCAACATTTCGTTAAATGTTTTTCGTATGGTAGCGGTGTTACCTCTCCATTTTGCTCTGATTCTGACTTTACCACGGTATCGCTTCGGAGCTTTAAAATAACCTTCATCATCTGTATATGTGTATCGCCAAAAGATATTTCTACCAATACTGATTTTTGCTTTTTGAAGAGGTACAAGATTCTGATCATCTGTATTGAGTATTTTTACATATCCCTGTGGTAAATACTTTTTGCTCAATAATCTTTTGTTAGTGGAAGTGTGTCTGGCTAAGGATTCATTTAAATATTCTGGTAGTTTTTCTAATGTAAGTTCAATACCATCTGCCAACAAATCTTCTTGCCAGTCAGCAAAAAATAAAGCCACTGTTTCCACATCATATTGATTGCCATCAGCGGGCTCATAGATTTCATCAATAATTTCATAAGAAATAGAAGATGGAAACTGATAATTTACAGGAATGACTGTATAAGCGGGATGGTAAATATCACTCTCCTTTTTGGGCATTACATAATAATCCCCTTCTTGCTCAATTTTGTAATCAAGCGGATAATCATGTAAAACCGGAGCATTAGCATCGTCACTATTATCCAATTGATCCAACATTTCAAGATCTTCAAGAGTACTCGGAATAATTTTTATATAATAATGAGATGCTTTTACAGTTATACCGTGAAAAGGCGAATTTGGTACAACTGAATTATAATAATCAAAAGCTTTCTGCATATTAGTAACGGTATAAGGGTTTTCCAGTTTTTCTCCCAATACAATTGGCATATGCACATCAGGCTTTTCTTCTTCATCTATTTGTTTAGATGCGTAATTACTTGTAGTATCGCTTTCCGTATCTTTTAAGATGTCATCATTATTACAGCTCGAAAACATAACGAAGACAGAGAGTAAATAAAAGATTTTTTTCATAGTTATAAATTAAAAGTTATTATTAATGTTAAATTCGATATTATTCTATATTAAATTTTATACTATAATCAATTGACTATAGATATCTGGGGACTATTAATATGTTGGAATATTAATCATTATTTTCTGATCACTTTATTTCAAAATTCCACACTAATACCTCATATTTATTCCTTTTAAAAGATTTGAGCTCATTAAGAATTTCCACACTGATCGTGGCATTGGTTACATATAGAAAAGTGTATGTACTTTCCTATTCTTCTTTTAACAAGAATCCAAAAAGATGGCTAATAAAGAATTTAATTTTGCCATTGAATGAGATAAAAATAGTACATGAAATCGTAACAGCCGCTACACTAAAGTGTAGATTTTAAAATGAAAACTAAATTCTACACTAAAGTGTAGTACATTGATTTATAACTTATTATTTTTTTACCTATATTTATGATACGCTTTAATAACTACTCTCCTATTCAAAGCAGATATTTATAACTCATCTTAAAAAACATGGAAAACACAAACACTCTTGTTTCTGATCAGAAAAATTCAATACTTATTCCCGTTGAAACGATTCAAACAGAAATCAATTATCTGGAAACGGTCAAAGCCTTTGGCAGACTTGCTTTTAATAGCATTTATATATTTGATTATATAGAAAACAGGATGGTATACATCTCTGATAACCGTATTTTTTTACACGACTCTAAAGTTGGTGAAGTATTTGAAAAAAGTGAAAACTATTTTCAAAAATACATAAAGCAAGAAGATCAGACAATAGTAGCTCAGGCCCAGAAAGCCGGATTTGAATTTTATGCTCAGGTACCCGAATCGAAACGTAAAGAATATGTACTGATGTACGACTTTCATCTGATAGATGAAAATCAGAATACATTATTGATTCATCATAAGCTTACTCCTTTATCACTTACTCAGGAAGGAAAAATAGCAAAAGTTATGTGTACCATTACCATGGCAAGCAATACAACAGCAGGGAATATTATGATGAGTAAAGACAATTCTAACATGATTTGGAAATACGATCCCAAAACAGAAGAATGGAGGAAATATACTAAAATTATATTATCTAAAAGAGAATTACAGATATTAGGCTATTATAAACAGGGACTTACTATTAATGAAATTTCTGATAAACTCTGTCTTTCTTCCGATACTATAAAATTTCACCGTAGAAAACTATTTCAGAAAATGAATGTTCGTACCATCAATCAGGCTCTTACTTATGCCACCCGTTATCAGCTCATATAATCTATTTAACTGTAAAAAAACTGTTTTTAATCTCTGCAAAATCTGCTAAACCGTTGTAAATTCAACAACAAAAACACTTCCGACATCCGATTTAGACCTTACTGAAATTGTAGCATGGTGAAGATTTATTATTTTTTTTGTCAGAGAGAGTCCGATCCCATTACCGGATGCAAAATCTTTATTATCCCCTCTGTAAAAAGGTTTAAAAATCTGATCAATATTTTCTTGCGTAATTCCGATTCCGTTATCAAGAAACTCCAGACGCAATTTGTTCTGATGGAATGATATCAATACGCTACATTGGTGGTCTGTAGAAAATTTACAGCCGTTTTCAAACAAATTAGCAAAAGCTACTTTTAGGAGATATTCATTTCCATTAACTGAAATCTGTCGGTCATCTTCAAAATTACTCTCAAAGGAAATTATAACTTTATATGTACTATCAGATTTTTGTACCTGCTGTGCAGCATCAAGCAATACCTCATCAATGCGTGTCTGTTTAAAGGATATCTCTGACGGATCGTAACTAGCCTTAGCCAGATCGAGCAAACTATTTGACAGTCTGTTTAGCTTTTGTGCATCTGATAAGGTACGCGCAATAGCTGTTTTATAGTGCTCTAAAGATCTTTCTTTAGTAAGGGATAGTTCCAATTCGGTAATGATAGCGGCAAGAGGTGTTCGCAGTTCATGGGAGATATTGGATACAAAATGTTTTTGAGTTTCAAAGGAATTCTCCAATCTGCTGAGCATTTGATTAAAAGTATTGGATAGTTCAGACAATTCATCCTTATTTGTGTTGGATGGTAAACGCAAATGCAGATTAGTTGCTGATATATTTTTTACTTTTTTCGTCATCTGATCAACTGGTTCAAAAGCTTTTTTAGAAAAAAACCATCCCGCTATATAAATGAACAGAATAGTAATCACAAAAAGAATAACGCTATTCTGCAATAAATTGTCTAATTTGGCATAACCATAATAATCATAGGCTGCGGCAGTAATAACATAATGCGTATTATTAAATTCATACCTTAATCCTACTACCTGCCATTTATTCTGATAAAACTGCATATTACCTTTTTCATAAATCCATCGAACCATTTCCGGAGTTTCTTTAACAAAATCCAATTCTACAGCATCGTGGTAATGCAGTTTAAATTGTTGATCATAAATAGCTACCTCAACTTCATTCAGAATCTCTCTGTTGTTGCTGTAAATATCCTGAAGTGTCTTTTCAGAAACCTCAGCATTAAAAAATAAATTGGCTTTCGTAACAGCTTCTTTTGTCAATAAATTATAAAACTCTTTTTCTCTGTTTTCTTTTGCGGAATAGTAAATAACAGAAGCAAAAATAAGGACGATAGTAGCCGTAATGATGGTAAATAATACTGTAAGCTTTGTTCTTATTTTCATAAAATCATAAAATTTTTGCTGTAATACAGACAGTATGAGAATGGTAAATACTGAATAATCCCTCTATTTTTCTTTTAAAATAAACCCCATACCAGATTTGGTGTGTATGAGTTTTTTCTCAAAATTTTTATCAATTTTTTTACGAAGGTAATTGATATAGACATCAATAAAATTGGTTCCCGTATCAAAATGGGTATCCCAGACTTTTTCTGCAATTTCTGCTTTGGAAAGTACCCGAGCAGGATTCTGCATCATATATTCCAATAATTTGAATTCTTTTGGGGTAAGATGTATTTCTGTGTTATTGCGCTTAACGATTTTAGTATGTCGGTTCATTTCCAGATCGGCAATTTTGAGCAAAAAACCGATATTTTCTGCTTTTTTACTATATCTTTTAAGCAAAGATCGGATGCGAACCAAAAGCTCCCGCATCTCAAAAGGTTTTACCAGATAATCATCTGCGCCAGCATCAAACCCCTCTACTTTGTCATCTGTAGTTCCCAATGCCGTCAGCATCATTAAAGGCATATCAGGTTTTAGTGTTCGGATTTCTTTACAAACCTCTATTCCGTTTTTATTAGGGAGAATAATGTCTGTAATTACTAAGTCATAGGAATTGTTTAGAGCCAGCTTTACACCCGTAGCTCCATCAAAAGCTACCATCACTTCAAACCCTTGCTCTTGCAGTCCTCTCTGGATAAGTTCAGCAACCCTTTGATCGTCTTCTATTAGCAGAATTTCCATAAATGCTGTTTATCAATTCAGTAAAAATGCATAATTCATGCAAATTACTGAAACTATTTGATTTGTCCAATACCTAAACCCGCTTTTAAAAAAAGGTTCTTTCCCTATAATCAATAAAAAAAGCCTGCTGATGACAGCAGGCTTTTTTGGAAATTTCACAAAAATTAATTTTTTATTATTTTCTCAGTTACTACAGTACCACTCTGTGTCTGTAGTCTGATAAAATAGGTTCCTGAGCTCATATTCTCTAAAGAGATAAACCTTTCATCAGTCATAAATGTTCCTCTTAGTAAACGTTGTCCGACTATATTGTAAACTTCATAGGTCTTTAAAATTTCATCCGTTTCAATATAGATTTTGCCCGATGTCGGATTAGGATATAATCTGATGTTCATCTTTTCAAAATCTTCATTACTTACAGTTCCGCATTCTGAAGAAGCCAGTTTAGCTATGAAAAAATCAGTATAATTTCCATTGTTGGCACTATTGGTCAACGGAGTGATATTGTTGATATTATTTGAAAAAAGATTAAATCGGTAATAGCCGCCTACTATATAATTTCCATCATTATCAACCCCAATTGTTGTAATAGCGTCATCATATCCTCCGACGCCCATAATATCATGTAAGCCGATTACATTCCCGTTTTGCTTGTTGAACCGAAGTAAAACAGGATCTGTTCGGTGTCCCTGCGGACGATTGATAGAATAGTTTCCCCAAACATGAGAACGACCTTGTGTTGCCAGAGCAACTTCATTTCCATTAATAGCTACACCGTAAGCCATATGCCCGCCGGTTGCTGCTAATGGATCTATGTATGCAGTAGGTACCTTACTCCATTGTACGGTTCCGCTACTGTTCATCTTCAAAATAAACGGAATATTACCGGTCAGCTCATTACTGAGAATATGATTACCAAATAAAACATCCGAATTTCCTGTATTAAAAAACTTCCCTCCTATGTATAGGTCTGAATTTTCATCGACTTCAATACCATAAATACGGCTGTCATCAAACTGGGTATCCGTTGCCCCCATATCTTTTCTCCAGATTTCCTGTCCGGAACCGGCATTGATCGCTAAAACATACGATCTGCCTTGAACCGCTGTATTATTGTACTGCAGATCAAGATAAGTGCCTCCACCATTATTTCTGGAACCTGCTATATAATATCGGTTAAGATTCTGATCATACCTGAAATGAGTATGGTAGTCTAAAAAGATTCCTGATGCATTCAGTAATAACGGACTACCTTGTAAAACTCCCTCATCATTAAATTTGATGATATAATACTGCAACGTATTGGTAAAAGTATCAGGAACTGTGATGGCATTATTCAGATGGGTTCCTTTTGAATATCCGACCATCATGTGTAATATATTATTAGTATCAATCATGATTTGATATACACAGGCATTACGGTTTTCCTGATTGACACTGCCTTGTAAATTTTTGCGCCATAACAGAGTTCCGTTTTGCGTATTGTATTTTAATAAAAAGCTGGTATTCCATGCTTCACTCTGTTCTGAATTATTAATCGGTGTGTAAGGCAATACATCATCATCTCCAAAACGTGGTGGAAACAAATTGGATCCCTCATAAGCTATATTGAGCACGTTGACCGCTACATAAATTCCGCCATTGGTATCCAGTGCTAATTTGTAAGCGGTATCCTGTTGCTGACCTCCGATAATACGGCTCCATAAATATTCTCCTTCACAGTTAGTCGCAAATATAGCGATGTCATTTCCGGCAACCACATTATTATAAGTGGTAACCTGCTCATTAAGTATTTTTGTATTTCCCTGAGTTATGGTAGCCAGATAATAATTATTGTTTTGATTATCTGTAACAATATCAAATATCTGCTCAGACGTGTACCAATAAGCACTTTGACTTTCGTTTAATCCTCTTGCGCTGCCGCCGCCGCTTTTTGCCCATTTCCATTCATAGTTTTGTGAAAACACGACACAGCTGAATAATAAACTACTAAAGAGTATTATTTTTTTCATTTGTTGTTGTTTTTTTGGTTATAGTCATAAAAATAATAAAAAACAATGCTAAAGTTTACCTTTAGCATTGCCTTTTTTAACATTGAAATTATTTTTTAATCAGCTTTTGCTGCAGAACCGTTTTACCATCGGCTTCAAGACCAATCATATAAGTTCCTGAAGACCATGAGCTGACATCTAAGATAAACTCTCCCTTGTTTTCTTTGATATCCATAGAAGTTAAAACTACTCCATGAATATTATAAACAAGTAATTTCTGAGCCTGCTTATACTGTTCTTTCAAATCGTAAGAAATCACAGCGATACTTACAGACGGATTTGGAGATACTGACATAGTAGCAAGAGAAGTTTCTATTGTTTCTACATCCATCATCTTCATTGCATAAGGTTTATAATAGATTTTATGCAACGTCATACATTGTTGTCCGGCAACCTGTAAGATAATCTGATCTTGTCCTCCGGTGAATCCGGCATTAGGTGTAAAAATCAACGGATTGAAGTTATAGGTACCTCCTACCGGTACTGTTACACTGCTCGGACTGAAAGTACCATATCCGTTAAGGCTGCTGATGGTTACTGTCATTGGAACATTATACGGGTTTGAAATAGAGCCGTAAATATGATAAGTACCATCATCAGACCAGATCGGATCTTTCAAAGCATACTTAAATCGACATGGTGTTACCTTACAATTTTCCATATCCGGAGATACATACATCAAGTCACTTTTGTAAGTACAAATATCATTTTTGATGACCAACTGATACGTTCCCGCCTGACTAACCGGTAAGTTTTGAACCGCCATATTTGAACCGCCTTGTATTACCGTTCCGTTTACATACCATTGATGAGAATCAAAAATACCTAATGGTCCTATTATATAAGGAGCAGGATTACTAAACGGACAAATTGTAAAACAACCTGTAGGGAACACCCACATATAACGATCGACATTGTGCGGAACCTGAATACCAGCTGTTACTTTACAACCTGTAGGTGCTGTATAGGTAACCTGATAAGCACCTCCGTTTGTCACTACAATTTCAGTACCGCTGTCTCCGTTACTCCAATTGTAAGTTCCTGAATCTCCGTTAGCTTTAATAACAACTTTATACGGACTACATCCTTCTACATCATACGTTAGTACCGGTATTGTTGGCTGTGGATTTACCGTAACCGTAAATGTCTGACTGTTGCCGCAAGTTACATCGGTAACAGGTCTTACCTCAAGAGTATATTCATAGTTTCCTGGTGTATAACTATTCACATCTACAGTCAAAGGAGTAGTAGCTGACCAGTTTCCATGAGGGGCTGCCATTGGAATTCCGTTAATCAACCAACGACGTTCTAAGGTATTATTGGAAATTACACCCTGAAGAGTCGTTTGTTCTCCATAACATATATTCGTATTTCCGGTTATATTTACAAACGGACGTTTACGTACTGTAACGTTTACAGGAGATAAAGACATATCATTATATTTACATCCGTAGTTATCTATTAATACAGCCCAATAGCTACCGGATTGAGAAGGTGTAAACGAACTTCCTGTTCCTACCTGCTGATTGCCTTTCATCCATATATAACCGCTTGGGTTTGCACTACCAGATGCCACAAAGCTCAACGATGGCATACCAGTACCTTCACACGCAGATATCGGATTTGGGCTAAAGTTTCCACTAAAAGCAGCTTTTCTTATCTGAAGAAACTTAGGTGCACTGATGATCGTACATCCCTGAGGTGTCAATGCCTCTAAGGTAATACCATAGGTATTTTCTATCGCAAGATTAATCTGTGTTGTCATACCTGATGCTACATAATAGGTATCATCAAATCCCCATCTGTACTGATTGGCCGGATTATAGTTAGGAATGGTCAACATTATCGCCTCTTCTGCACAAAATAATGTTCCTGGTAAGGTAAAATCAACATCTGGCATTTGGCCTAATGTAATCGTTTCAGAAACGGTACAGTCTGGTTTTCCCGGAGAAGATAATTTTAAAGTGTAAGTATAGGTACCAGGTAAAAGATTATTCACTACAGCACTTTGTCCTTGAAGAGGAACTGTAATTCCAGGTCCTGTATAGGTAAAAGTGATATTGTTAATATTTATACCAAAAATGGTAGAGTTGTTATGTAACGTAAGATTATAGGTTCCTGAACCCGGATTACAAACCGTTGTCATATTCAGTTTCGGTTCATAATTCTTAGTAGCTACAACACTTTTTTCAATAATACAGTTACCATATCTCAATTTCACAAAAAGAATATACGCACCCGGAACGGAAGTTTTAAAGACAATATTTGGGGTATTCTGTCCGCTTTCTATTGTCAAATGAGTTCCTCCTGACCAGATAAACTCATCTGGTGTTCCATTATAAGTTACTTCTGAGGTAATAAACTCACAATTCCATTCCCATGTCATCTGAGGATTCGGATTTGGTGTAATGGTACAACCCGGTGTACTACCACAAGATTCACTCACCTGTATGGTATTTGATTTTACAATACATCCGTTTATATCTTTTACCTCCACAAAATAAACTCCTCCAGGTGTCAATCCCTGTGTAGTATTGGAAATCAGATAAGACGATGTATTTGCACCCGAAATGGGCTGATTATTTTTATACCATTTGAAAGTCACTGATCCTGTAATTCCTGTTGAGATACTGGATCCTAAACTAATACTATAATTTTGTTGAGGACAAACTACAAAACCATAACCCGGAGAAATATCAATCTTGGTTTCCGGAAATACAACTGCTGATATGGTAGAAGTCGGTACATAATTACACCCGTTCGGATTTAATAACTTCACCGTTAACAACTGTGAAATATTCACTGATGAGTTATTGCTGAATCCATTGCTAATGGTATATACACCAGTAGAATTGATATTTACAGGACCCACAACATTTCCGTTGCCAAATTCAAAACTCAGTGTACCAGAAGTGACACCCGGAGTATTTACAGCAACGGTAATAGTATTGTCTAACGGACATACATCACCAATATCTAAAATATTGATCTGTGGCAGCTTATGCAGGTTGATTGTAGTTTCAAAAGGAGTACGGATACCACATTTTGTTACATAAAGAATAAGTTTTCCTGTAGAAATTCCGTTAGAAATTTCATTCCAGCTTACCGTTACATTCGGACTGTTCAATCCGCCGATGATATTACCGAAATTTGAAGGAGAAACTTCCCATTCAATATGATCAGCTATCACTCCGTTCAGATTTGCTGTAAATTGTGTAATAGTACTCGGACAGAAAACGGTTAATCCGTCATTATTCACAATAGTAGCGTTAACAACTAATGGAGTTACATTAAGATTCAAAGATCCCGATTCGCATCCCAAAGCATTCATAGTACGCCTTTTTACGGATACTCCGTAAGGACCTGAAGGATTGAAGACAACCGTAATGGTTTCACCAGTATTGTCCCCTTCAATAGTTCCTCCTACAACATCCCACACTAATAAAGTGGAAGAAGAAGGATCTGTAAAACTGTATTCATACGGCACTCCCGGACATATTTTAGTATCTCCCGCAATGATTCCTGTTGGTGTAGCCGGAGTCTGAGTAACGTTTATGATGAAAGGCTGACTCGGACAACCATTTAACGGTGTCGCTGTGAGCACGTATGTTCCACCCTGAGGGAACGGATATTCAAAAACCGGGCTGGTATTGCTTGCAACCACATTGTTACCAAGTTTTAACTCCCAGTTTACGGTATTACCAGATGAATTATAGTATTGATGATAAGCACCACTACAAAATTCAGTATCGCCGTAAATATCAACGGTTGGCAATATGGTGATTGCTTTTTTCGCTGTTCCGCCACATCCTAATAAAGTATTTTTATATTCACAAACAAGCGTGTAATTACCTGGCTCAAGACCTTTTACAATAATCTCATTGCGTTGATCTACCATTACAACTTGTGACGGATTAGTATCTGTTACAAGATACCAGTTAAATTCAGTTGTAGGCCATTGTGGTAAAGAATATCTGCTTTGAGTACCCTGACAAAGAACATCATTACCCTGAATAATTCCTTTTTTAGTAACCACAGGTACCTTTACAGTAGTCCAAAAAGGACAGGTACATTTTGACAAGTAATGTACATAACCAAATCCTACAGCAGGATCAATATTATCCCACACTACATCAATACCATAAGTATCCTCATTGACAATAGTACCTCCTTCAACTTTCCATTCCCCATTACCGCAACCATCGTTAGCTGTATAGCGGACTTTTTCATAATTCTCGCATACCACAGACGGACATGAAATAAGGACATTCGGTTTATCTACAATTTCTATCTTTAAATAATAAGTATCGCTACAGTTACATTTGTTTGTAACCGTAAGTTTCACTTCATACATACCCGGAGCATCATAGGAGTGTTGCGGATCAGATGCACTTGAATATTGTCCGTCTCCGAAATCCCAGTTATAATAAACAATATCTGTACCACCATTCTGTGTAGAAAGATTGTCAAAATTAATTGGTGTTTCTAAACAGAATCTATCATCTCCGCTAATATTATTGATTTTAAAGAAAGCCTTAGGGCTATTGATAATTTTAAAACACGGTTGAAAGGTTTTTACCGTATTATCAGTATAAGTAATCGTAACGGTTATGGCTCCGTTACCCGGTGCCCCCCATTCAATCTGTGCATACTGATTGAGATTTCCGTAAGTGTTGTGAATCACACCACCTGCTATGTCCCAAGATACATTTGCAATACCTGCACCCTGTACCTCATAATTTACCATATTGTATTCGCATACCAAAATACAAGGTGCGTCTTCAATATCTTCTGTAAATTCAATACCCCGTTTAGGATCTTTATCGTTGAAATCGTATTCAATACAACCAACGGCTTTATCCCAAATAAGACTGGAATTGTTTGTTTGCGCAACGGCAAAATTCTGGAATAACATTACCCAAAAGAGTGTAAAAAGCCCCCTCATGAGAAACTGATAAGTAAATTTCCTACTCATAATTTATAAAATAATAGTTAATGCTAATCGGGCTATCCGATTATTTATTTTCAAATAATGAGTTGTAAAAAATCACCTAAAAACCAAAACTTTTCAAAAAAGCAGCCTTTTTATGAAACATAAAATTTTTACAAGGATGTCTTCTCTCTAAACATCATTATTCTAAAAAATCTACGTCTGATGTCTACAAAATCATGAGTAACTACAGGGCACTTACTCAGCTTAAAGCAACAACAATTGTATGCTTAATTTTTGTGAACATACTACTTAAAATGTGTTTCGGATAATCTTAATCATTCTCTTTTGTCCTCCAGAAATAGTCATATACACAAGAATGATCTCTGCATTACTGAAAAAACAACTTCGGGGAATACCTGTGGTTTATACTATTTTGCAACACACAGTTAATGGAGCGAAAAAAATTCGCAAAATGCTTCGGGGCATTTAACTGTGCATGTAAAACCACAAGGGGTTGTTTTATCGGTAAACTGATACTTAATTTTAAATAAAATAAGTTATAATTATCTTAAAAAACAAATTTATTTAAAATTATTTTTCAACATAACAGTATTTTAAACAAGAAAGCCTTTTAATCCCTGATAAAAAGATAAAGGCTTTATTAAAAAATGAATAGTGAAATATTTTTTGAACTAAAATTTCATGATACTGTCAAGTCCTCTTTTTAATCCTTTAAATGTGTGAATTTCTTTAATTGCTAACAATCCACCGGCAACATATGGTGTAGCACTGCTTCCGGAATCATGGCGAATGGTCAGCCGTTCATCCGGCAGTCCAAAAATAGTTTCAATGGCAATCACATAACTTGGTAAGCGCAGGGAATGAACCCGTATGTTATGAATTTTAGCTCCTCTGCTCTCAACCGGACCTACCAGTTCATCATCGGATATGGCATCTGATGGCTGGTGAATTTTTGATAAACGATCTACCAGCTCCAGAGTAGTTCCACTTGGTGTATCTATTTTTTGATGATCTGCATAGTCTATAATTTCAAAATCAGGAAGATATTTAGCTGCAGTTTCTGCAAGCTTTTGCAATAATACTGCTGTTATAGCAAAATTACCAACAGCCAAGACGGCACGGTTTTTTTCCCGGGCAGTCTTTTCTATCTCTTTATAATCTTCTTCTGTAAGACCTGAAGTTCCGATGATGACATCAACACCTTTTCTGAGTGCTGTCAATACATTGTGTTTGGCTATATCAGGTTTCGTGAACTCAAATAATACGTTTGCATCAATAGCAGACAGGGCAGTCTCTACATCTTTAAACAACGGAACCGGAGTTCCATCTGTTCCAAGAACTTCTGACAGATGCTTACCGCTTTGACTTCTTGAAACTCCACTCACCAGCTGCAGCTGATCATCATTTATTATTCCTTTACACAAGGCAGAACCAGCCCATCCGGTGGCTCCTGCTACACAAATTCTGATTTTCTGATTTCTCATAAGATTATGTATTACTATTTATTCTATTTCAAAAACAGCCTGTATCTCAACACTGGAATTTAAAGGTAGTGAAGAAGCTCCCAGAGTCGCTCTGGTATGTTTTCCTTTATCACCAAAGATCAAGACGTTCAAGTCGGATGCCACATTCATTAAATCCGCATGCTTTGTATATCCTTGTTCCGTATTAAACATTCCCGTAAGTTGTACACACTGTTTTACTTTTTCCAAGTCACCATTCGTAGCTTCTTTGAGTACCGCAATGATATTGAGCATAGTCTGATATGTTGCATCTTTTGCCTGCTGTTCAGTAATATCTTTGCCAATGGTACCCGGATAAAGTATTTTTCCTTCTTTTAATGCTACCTGATTAATATAAATTAGATTCCCCGAACGTGTAAACGGGGTGTAGTTTCCTGCCGGAGCAGGTACATCAGGCAATATAATACCTGATTCCTTCAATCTGTTTGCAACCGTCTTATTTTGAGTAGAAGACGTTGCTGACATTTCAACAGAGGCTGTGCTCTTATTGTGTAAAGCAACAACAATATGAGCAAATGATTTTCCCTGCAATATAGCAAATTTTTTCTCTCCGTCAGAAGGTCTTTCACTTCCCGGCATAGCCTGTAAAGAAGTTGCTCCGAATACAGTATTTCCCTGAGCAATATCTCTATCAATTGAAGCGGTACCGGCTGGTACAATAATCATTCCATGTACTGCCAATGTGTTCCAAAAGGATAGAATGGCTGCTTCATGAGCATCTCCGCTGCCGGCTGACATGAATACTGTAGCTGGTTTTCCTGCTAATTTCTTATGGGTATATAAATCAATACTGCCATCGAGAAAACTACGCATGCTACCACTCATATTTCCAAAATAGACAGGCGATCCGAAAGCGATCCCGTCATAATCTGCCAATTCATCAATAACAGCTACGGGTACATCTTTCATCAGCGGATTTAAAGTTGGTTTTACCTGTTTTATAACGGCTGTTGCTTTTCCTTCCTCTTCAATTCCTTTGACGAGTTCTTTTGCAAGCTTATAAGTACCTCCTGATTCTGAATGGATAAGTACGAGAATACGAGCCTTATTCTGAGATAATAACTGTAAAGACGTTAATAATATTGCTATGGTAAGTATTATTGTTTTTTTCATATCATACATTTTTATTATTAATAATTTTCAACATATTTATTTCCGGCTGCCTGCCAACCAAAATAAAACAGCGCCACGAGTGTTAGCAGTAAAAAATAGAAAGAAAAATTCCAGCTGCTGTCAAAATCATGCAGTTTTCCAAAAACAGGTGGACCAAAAGCCGCTAATAAATAGCCTATGGACTGAGCCATACCTGAGATTTTAATCGCATTTTCACTATTTTTTGTTCTGATTGAAAAAAATAACATAGATAAACTAAAAGCCAAACCGGAAGACATACCTAATAATACAGCAGCCAGATAGATGTAAGTTGCCTGAAAAAAAACGAGCAATACAATACTTACAACCATACAAATCGTCATTCCCACTATTAGTGGTCTCTGGTTTGACAATCGCGAAGCAACAATAGGACCAAAAAAGGTAACCGGTAACATGGCCAACTGCATCACTGATAGCACCCAGCCACCTGATTCTTTTGGTAATCCGTAATCCAGTAGTACTGCCGGTATCCATGAAATCACGCAATAATATACTAAGGATTGAATTCCCATAAACAAACTTATGTTCCATGCCTGAGATGATCTGAAAAGAGAGTTCTTGGAAGATGGCTGAGCTGATTTTTTTACAGTTGTTCTCTTCTTAGCTGATTTTTCAAAAAGCCATATACACAAGGCAAGGAAAGACAAGATGATCCATACTCCCATTGAACCTTTCCAGCCATAGCCGGTATATTTGCCTATGACAACACTAAAACCTGAAGCTAAAGCAGCCATAAGATTCATGGACACCGAATACAACCCTGTCATGACACCTATTTTATCTGGAAATACATTTTTTATATATCCCGGCATTATTACATTGCCCACACAGATTCCCAATCCTATCAAGAAAGAACCGAGAAATAAAAAATAGACGGTACCGGTAATACGAAGACATAATCCAACCATCAAAATAAATAGTGCAAAGAAAACGATAGGTTTGATGCGGTATTTTTCACAAAGCCTGCTTACCACTACTGATAAAAAGGCAAATACAAATAACGGAATTGAAATGAGTAAACTTGCCTGCAGATTGGTTAACGAAAGTGCCTTACTTACTTCTCCCAAAACAGGACCTACTGCTGTGATTGGCGACCGCAGGTTTCCGGCAATTAATACAATCGCTAATACAGGAACAAAAGCCTGAAATGTTTTTTTAGTGGGTTGATCTATTGTATCATTCATATTTTTAAGTATTATGTATAATACAAATGTAAATGCGTTTTTTTGTTTAAATTTGCCAATAATTAAATACAGAACGACATGAAATGTGGTATGATAAAGATTTCTCCAACTGTATTAGTTGATAAAATTCCCAAAAGCAGCTTTGTTTGGTATGAAGATGATTGGGTACATGAGGCAGAACCTCATTCTCATAAACGTGCCCAATTAGCATATGTAGAAGAAGGATTTCAATACCTGCACATCGATAAAAAAATTATATTGCTGCCTCAGAATCACGCTGCCTGGATTCCTTCAAATCTATTGCACAAAACAACAACTGAGGCTACTTCTATCCGATTGATGACTTTGTTTTTTGATGTAGAAGAGCAAGATGCTTTTTATGATAACACCTGTATATTTACAGTTCCGGTAGTATTAAAAGAGATGCTGAAATATGCTGCTAAGTGGAGTAAAAAACAAGAATATTCTATAGAAGAAGAAGCCTTTCTACTGGCTATTTTCAGAGAACTACCTAACTTTGTAAAACACTCGTTAACGTTGAGTATACCCGTACCCGAAGACTCCCGATTAACAGTTGTTTGCCATTATATAAACAAACACTTTTGCGAAGATATCAACATTATCGAACTCGCAGAAGCCGCTAATTTGTCTCTTCGGACACTGGAGCGCATTTTTAAAAAAGAAACCGGAATTACTGTACTAAAATACATACAGCTGGTGAAAATTATTAAAAGTATTGAATATCTGGGTACAGGGGAATATACTATTTCTGAAGTGGCACATAAAGTAGGCTATAAAAGTTTACAGGCATACAGTACCAGTTTTTATATGCTGATTAAAGAACGCCCTACTGCCTTTTTAAAATTCCGCATATAAGAATTTAAATAGCAACACAAGAATCCGCTAAATCATTCATTTATTCCCTGCTATTTATGATGATATTTTTTTAATCTGTTAGAATTCAAAACAATAAGAAGGGCCAAAACAGGGCTGACCAATATTGACATCATAAAAGCTGACCAAAATCCAATGGTTCTTTTTGCCCCGACTCTACCGACAAGATAACTTAAAAGAATTAGAATACCAATCCAAAGAATACTTTCCAAAACTCCATAAATTTATTGTGAATGTAATGGCTTATTTATGGCAGACTTTTTTTCGGCTTTTGGAGAGCATAAAACAACGATTAATCCCACAAGAGGTGTCATTAGTATAGAAACAATCATAGATGTTTTAAATCCAATTACGCGCTGTGATCCTAATTTAGCAACGCCATAGATCAGTAATGACCAGATAGCAAATGATATAATTTTTTCCATAAAATATAGTGTTTTCACAAATATACATGATTTTGTGTAAAGTAGCACGGTATTTTAAGAAGTAATCAATGGATTGATAAATATGAAAAAAGCTCCCAGTATAGGGAGCTTCATTTATATCTTATTTATACGTTACTTTTTAATGTACAAGATCCATCACATTCGTTTCAAGCAGATAAACGCCTTTTGCATGTGCCGGATGTAAATTTTTTGCTTTGAAAACATATTCTCTGTTTACCACAGGCATTACTGTCGGAGAAGGTACCAATTCTGCATATACAGTGGATCCTTCTTTAATTTCCGGACTTACAGAACTGCTTATGCGCATTTTCACAACGATTACCTCCATTTTTCCCTGAGCAGCACCTCTACCAATGGATTCTTTTTGTACTTCAAGTACTTTAGCTGTGCATTGATATTCCTTTTGAGTCTGTGACATTACCACAGGTAGGTTTTCAGATGTTTTAGCTGTTTTGCTCATCTGCTTAACCAATGAATACTTTATTGAAGAAGCATCTGCAGGTACATTCGCAAGTTTTTCTTCTTTTACTTTAATCCGGTATTCATAATTAGGTTCATAGTTGAATCCTTCAATGGTACTGTAAAAATATTCCCATTCGGTAGCATTTCCTTTTTTTACCAATAAACACTTTTGCGGAGCTACTCCCGTACAATCCGCTTGTTGTGATGCAATGATGTAATCGTGAACATTACCTGTACTGCAGGATGTCAATATAAACATCAGACACAAAGAGAAATAGATGATTTTTTTCATATTCTTATTTTTTTAAGTAGTACTAAATTAGTACTTTATTAATTCACTCTCATAAAAAATAAAAAATTTCCTTTAGCCGGGATTCAAATGATTAATGAATGTTTATTTTTCTATATCTCTTAAATTTTCCATTTTCTTGTGTGCCAAAAAGCCTTTAATATCTTCAAAATGCTCTTTTACACGTTTGTTTCCGAATTCAAATACTTTTTCGGCTAATCCATCCAGAAAATCACGATCATGTGACACCAGTAATACAGTTCCTTCAAAATCTCTCAGAGCATCTTTGATAATGTCTTTTGTTTTCATATCCAGATGGTTGGTAGGCTCATCCAGAATCAACAGGTTTACCGGTTCCAGCAGTAGTTTTATCATTGCAAGACGCGTCTTTTCACCTCCGGAAAGGACTTTTACTTTTTTCTGTATATCATCTCCCGAAAACATAAATGCCCCTAAAATGTTTTTAATCTGTGTACGAATATCACCTTCTGCAATACGGTCAATAGTTTCAAAAATAGTAAGATTTTCATCCAGTAATGAGGCCTGGTTTTGAGCAAAATATCCAATTTTAGCATTATGTCCGATCTCAACTTTGCCTTCAAAATCCAATTCTTGCATGATCGCCTTTACCATAGTAGATTTACCCTCTCCGTTTTTACCTACCAAAGCGACTTTCTGCCCTCTTTCGATCACCATATTAGCTTCATGGAAAACGACATGGTCTCCATACTTTTTCGTCATACCTTCTACGACTACCGGATACTGTCCTGAACGCGGAGCTGCAGGAAATTTTAGGCGAAGAGCCGATGTATCCACTTCATCTACCTGAATAATGTCCAGTTTTTCAAGCATTTTTACGCGAGACTGTACCTGTAACGTTTTGGAATAGGTACCTTTAAAGCGCTCAATAAACTCAGTAGTCTCAGCAATCATCTTTTGCTGTTCTTCGTACGCTTTTAACTGATGAGCACGTCGATCCTGACGCAATACTAAATAATCAGAGTATTTCGCCTTATAATCATAAATACGCCCCATAGTCACTTCAATAGTACGGTTGGTAATGGCATCAACAAATGCGCGATCATGTGAGATGACCATAACAGCTTTTGCCGAGTTAATCAAAAACTCTTCGAGCCACTGAATACTTTCGATATCCATATGGTTGGTAGGCTCATCAAGCAAAATCAAATCCGGTTTTTGTAAAAGTATTTTAGCGAGTTCAATACGCATCCTCCATCCACCGGAAAATTCTGAGGTCGGACGGTCCAAATCTGTTTGTGTAAATCCTAACCCCTTTAGAATTTTTTCTACTTCAGCATCATAATTGACTTCTTCAATAGAATAAAACTTTTCACTTAATTCTGATACTCTTTCAATAAGTTTCATGTACTCATCAGATTCATAATCCGTGCGTACAGTCAGCTGTTCGTTTATTTCTTCAATAGCAGCTTTCATTGAAAATAATTCTGCAAAGGCTTTTGATGCTTCTTCCCGTACTGTGGCATTATCCTGAGTAAGCAAATGTTGCGGTAAATAGGCAATAGAAGCCTCTTTCGGAACTGCAACAGAGCCGGAAGTCGGTTTACTAACACCTGCAATAATTTTTAAAAGAGTCGATTTTCCGGCACCATTTTTCCCCATAAGGGCAATTTTATCGTTTTCATTTATAGAAAAATTGACACCACTGAATAAGGTAGTACCGCCAAACTGAACTGCGATATCGTTTACTGTAATCATGAGTAGAAACTGCTTAATTTTTTGCAAATATACATTTAGTTTTTTCGTATTGGAGTAAAAAAACAAAAACCGCCTGATATTACTACCAGACGATTTTCAAAAAAAAACAATAATTTATTTTTTAATCATTTTTAGGTTTCTTTTCTTCCCCTGACTCTGCAAGGTCAGAAGATAAATACCCGAGGGAAGTGAACCAGTATTGATAATGCCTCCGTAATACCTGCCTTCCAAAACTGTTTTGCCTAATACATCTTTAAATACATACTCTATTTCATAATTATAATCATCTGAAATAAAAAGTTCTGTCGTAAAAGGATTCGGATAAACTTTTAATGCAAATACATCAAAACTTTCTTCACTTAAAAGCTGTTCATGAATCACGCCTACTGCCTGCAGATCAAATCCACCCGAAGGAAAAGGTGTTGGAAACGAGTCATTGATTTTATTACCATAACTGTCATAAGTGGCATATACCGGATTTAATGATCCGCAGACATCAGTGATTTTTACAAAACGAACTGCCTGTTTATCCAACAGAGGAGCGTTCTGAATATCTGAAAGATCAAACGGTGTTCCATATTCGCCTATATATTTCCCTGCCAGATTATGCAGATTTTGTGCTACAGGTGTATCAAAGGTTCCCAATTGTGTATGAGTCTGTGTTAGACTGTGTGACGGAAACATATAATAATTGACTCCGTCTGAACTTACAGCAACTGTTGCCAGTTCTAAATAGCCGACAGATCCGTTTTCAAATACTGCAAAATCATATCCCTGACCGTCTCTTATCGGATGTTCAAAGGTTGCAACAGCATATCCTTTATCGCCCAAACTTACGACATTACCATCCGGATAGCCTATGGCATTTTCAGGAACTCCGCTACTTGCCAGACCCAGCCCCGGAAGCTGAATATTCTGAAAACCTCTTACAACCCGTACATCGGTAGCCCACGCCGTAAAAGACAGACTTCCCTTATGTATAGCTGTAGAACCTGGCGTACCTGCCTGAGGAGCATAAGGCTGTGCAAAAACGAAGCTGCCCGAAATAAAAAAGGTCAGAAAAATGATCGATTTAAACATGTATTATTTCTTGATTAATTTCAAGGTCTGTACTTGCTTGTTATTTTCTAAACGTACAATATAAGTACCGTTTGCAAGGTAACTTACATCAATTCCTTGTGTACTTGTTTTCGTTTTAAGAATTTGCTTACCAAATAAGTCAAATATAATCACTGAAAATTCTTCTTTTGAATTTACATATAATCGATCTGATACCGGATTTGGATATAGTGATACCAAAGATGTTTTAGGATCATCTATACCCGCTGAAGGGCTGACAGCAGAAGGGTAAAAATGATTGGGAAGACCGCCTACATTAAAAGTATCCAACAAATTACCTTCAATTGAATATACATAAACAAATCCACTGTTGCCATAACCATTTGCATCCCCTACATAGATTTTATCTTCAATAATATCCATTCCATAAATTCCTAAATAATCGGTCACCGGAGTTGTTATAAAAGGGGCTGTATCCAATGTATTGGTAGTCAAAGAATATTTGTATATTTTTTCTTTGCTCGTCACATAAAAACCATCTCCCTGCTGTGCCATATGAGAAGCAGGCATATCTTCTGAAAAAGTTACAAGTGTCTGATATGTATCTGTAGTAAGATCAATTTTTCCGATACTGGAAGGCGTTTGCACCAGACCTAAAGAAGAAGCCCAATCAGGAATTCCACCGTTAAGCAGATAAATATTGTTACCCGAAACAATCATCTCTTTGGGAACATCTCCTACATTGATAACTGTTGTAGTTGCATCTGCAATATTATAGACACTTACTTTACTCTCAAAACCGTAGCCACCCTGATGTGCAATATAAAGTTTACCATTGATTTCCTCTATTTTTTCAACACCGTTTGTCATCGGAACAGGTTGCTCCAGTGTGTAAGTTTCCAGATCTAGAACCGCTAAATAATCATCTTCTTCATTGCTTCCTACACCCCAACAGGTAATATAAGCCTTGTTTCCGGAAAAAGCCATATAGCGAGGGTTAACAAGACCTGTATCGATTGTTTCAATATATTCAAAAGTACTACTGTTGACCACGACAATTTTATTGGATGCGTTCAGTACAATAAATGCTTTATCATCGTGGAAAGCAATACTTTGACCTACATCTCCCAATTCCTCATCATTATTTGCCAATCGGTCAATATAATTCGTCAGCTCATTGTCAGGTGAAAGAAAAGAAACTGAGGCATCATTGCTTCCCATATTTCCTTCATTCAGAATAAGAACACCATCATAATACTGCTGTTGTGAAAAACCATTTACCGCAAATGATAAAAAGGCTGCTACTAAAAAATAATTTTTTCTCATGTTATAGTTATTTAAAAAATTAAACCCACAAAATCTGAGTCAGCTTTCGTGGGTTTATATATCAAAAATATCTATAACAATAGCATGTTTCAGCTATAAATAACTGAAACTATCTGTGATATCTGCCTTTTTTCCCGAAAGCTAAATCAGTATATTTAAGGCAGGTCTCCTGGCTTGCATCTTATTATTTGCCTTCTCAATTTTACAATCAATGGCTTTTTTATAATAATAAGTATATAGCTTACAGTTGCGGGTACAGCTCAAGTATCTCACTTGATTCCCTTTTACTATTTTATAACCTTAAATATTTCGAAATAAAAAGCGAATATAGTGTTTTTTATTAGTGATTTATCATTTTTAACAACTACAAACAAACCTGTATTAAATAAAACTCAAATTTTAAAAATATGATCTTTAGATTTAGTAACTTTGATAGATCAACAATTTCTGATAGAAACAATATAGATTGTTTATATTTGCAATACAATTTTTTGATATAAAATGAACACAGTTCTCGACTCAAATACATTTACACCACAAGGCAAACCCAAATGGCTACGGGTAAAATTACCTACGGGTAAAAAATACACGGAGTTAAGAGGTCTTGTAGATAAATACAAGTTAAATACAATTTGTACTTCAGGCAGTTGTCCGAACATGGGCGAATGCTGGGGTGAAGGAACCGCTACATTTATGATCCTCGGAAACATATGTACAAGATCATGCGGATTTTGCGGCGTAAAAACCGGAAGACCTGAAACAGTAGATTGGGACGAACCTGAAAAAGTAGCACGTTCTATTAAACTGATGAATATTAAACATGCTGTGTTGACCAGCGTGGATCGCGACGATCTTAAGGATGGTGGCTCTATCATTTGGGCTGAAACGGTAAAAGCGGTAAGACGTATGAACCCGGAAACTACCTTAGAAACTTTGATTCCTGATTTTCAAGGAATGGAGCGTCACCTTGATCGTATCATAGCCGTACGTCCTGAAGTAGTTTCACATAATATGGAAACTGTTCGCAGACTGACAAGAGAAGTACGTATTCAGGCAAAATATGATCGTAGTCTGGAAGTACTTCGCTATCTGAAAGAACAGGGAGTAAACCGTACAAAAACAGGTATTATGCTGGGACTTGGAGAGACTGAAGAAGAAGTAATCCAAACCATGCATGATTTAAAAGGTGTACATCTGGATGTCCTGACCATTGGTCAATATTTGCAACCGAGTAAAAAACATTTACCTGTAAAAGAATTCATCACACCGGATCAATTCAAAAAATATGAAACCATCGGTCTGGAATTAGGATTCAAACATGTAGAAAGCGGTGCATTAGTACGCTCATCTTACAAAGCACAAAAACATATTTTATAATAAATCCAGGTCGTTCTAAAAAGAACGACTTTTTTCTTACTCATGAAAAACACCCGAATAGCCATCAATGGTTTTGGTCGTATCGGCCGTAATCTATGTCGTCTGCTCCTCCACCATCCAACGATTGAGATTGTAGCTATCAATGACCTGGCAGATACTAAAACCATGGCCCATCTGTTGAAATATGACAGCACTCATGGAAAACTCTCAGATGAGATCAGTTTTGATACGGATCACCTGTATATCAATGAAAAAACAATCCGTTACTTTAGAGAAAAAGACATCAGCCGTTTAGATTGGAATGATCTCAACATTGATTTTGTCATTGAGGCAACCGGAAAACATAAAACCTATGAACTTCTGGAGCATCATATCAGAAACGGTGCAAAAAAGGTAATCCTGTCTGTTCCTCCGGAAGACAACAAAATTAAAACCGTAGTACTCGGTGTTAATGAGCATATTCTGAACAAAGAAGACATCATTGTATCCAATGCAAGCTGTACCACAAACAATGCGGCACCAATGATTAAGATTATAGATGCATTGGGAGGTTTGGATAAAGCCTTTATAACAACGGTTCACTCTTACACTTCAGATCAGAGTTTACAGGATCAGCCTCACAAAGATCTCAGAAGAGCCCGTGCAGCGGCACAATCTATCATTCCGACAACAACAGGAGCAGCCAAGGCACTTACCAAAATTTTCCCTGAATTTGAAGGAAAAATAGGCGGTGGAGGTATTCGTGTTCCGGTACCAGACGGTTCACTTACTGATATTACTTGCTACATCAATAAAGATGTATCGGTAGAAGAAATAAATATGGCATTTAAAAATGCTGCGGAAAATGAATTAAAAGGCATCATCGAATATACAGAAGATCCTGTAGTCTCCATTGATATTGTAGGAAATCCACATTCGTGTGTATTTGATGCCCAACTGACCTCAGTTTTAGACAGAATGGTAAAAATTGTAGGATGGTATGATAATGAAATAGGATATTCTTCCCGAATAATCGATTTAATTACGTATTTATCAGACCATAACTAAATTTGTTTGCTATTTTTGCACATTAATTTATAATCCATGAAAACAGAAGAAAAATTAAAGACAAGAAGCGGAAATCAATGCGAACTGTGCGAAAGCAAATCCGGTTTATCTGTCTATGATGTACCTCCGACAGCAAGTAATCTGGCGGATCGTGAAATTTACATTTGTACAACCTGCTTATCGCAAATAGAGAAAAAAGAAGCTCCGGATGCCAATCACTGGCAATGTTTATCAACGGCAATGTGGAGTGAGGTTCCGGCAGTACAGGTAGTCAGCTGGCGTATGCTCAACCGTTTCAGAAATGAAAGCTGGGCTGCAGATTTATTGGATATGATGTATCTGGATGATGAAAATCTGGAATGGGCAAAACAAACCGGTGATCATGAAGGTGACGGGTCTATTGACCTGCATAAAGACTGTAATGGTAATATTCTGGTAGGTGGTGATACTGTAACCTTAATAAAAGATTTAGATGTCAAAGGATCTACCATCAATGCTAAAATAGGAACTGCCGTAAGAAATATCCGACTGGTTCATGACAATACGGAACAGATTGAAGGTAAAGTAGATGGACAACTATTGGTTATCCTTACAAAATTTGTAAAAAAGCAATAATATTCGTACCTTATTATAGTATAAAAAAGAGAATACATTGTATGAAAACTCAGCAGAATTAATAGTACAATAATCTGCAAATATGTTTTTGGCATGCGTTTTGAATTATTACTTACAAAATAAGCCTCGAATTCAATTTAATAAATCCAATCCTGAAGGCCTGTATCCAATACAGGTCTTCTTTTATTTACATAATTCCCAATACATTTAAGATCTCACCTGTAATCGTATATTTTAATGTTTGAAATTCTTTTACTGAAAGATCTTCAATCGATTTATAAATACGTGTTGAAAAATAATAAGTATCTTCCTTGGTTACAATAATACCTATCCACCAGTCAACGGCCTGACCCTTATAAACCGTATAAGCATTATACCCATATAAAGTGATTTTTTCATTCTTATTTACCAGCATTTGATCCAACACATATTGCTGGTGTTCTTTATGGAAGCGTAATTGTTTATGATACAGTTTTTGCAACAGATCTATTTGTTGTCGGGGTGTCACAGCCAGACCGCCATAGTTCCAAAAATCAGGTATTTTTCTGTTGATTTTTCTGTTGGAATATTTCAGTTGATTTAAAAAGAAAAAATAATCTTTATCGGAGATTGTTTTGGAAATTCGCTCAAAAAACCAATCGTTTCTATAATAGAGCGCTTCATCTAAATTCGTATCACAATTCCACGATTTCATAGGAAGCCCGAAATAGTATCTTTTTATTCTGTCCCATGATAAAAAATCATCACTCGAGTGTGTTATTTTCTCAAGATCCAGAGCAATCAGCGTATTGAGGATATTAAAAGTAGTTCCCGGTGGTGTCGGATGCGTCAGATCCGATTCGTTATTAAAAATCCAACTGTTTTTGGTTTCATTATAGATAAGAACAGAACCATCTACTCCTTTTGATTTAAAATAAAAATCAATATAGTTTTGTGCCATAAGAGGCATTGAAACAAAAAAAATTACAAGGAATAATAATCGGTTCATTACTGATATTTTCAACAAAAATACATTTTATAAATTATTTTCAGCAGAATAGGACAAAGAATACATATTTTTTCACATATTTGCTTATCTTTTTTTTAAACAATAATTAGAAACACTTTACACTTATGAAAAAAATTATTTTTTTTTGCCTCGCTTTAACTGCGGGTATGGGGTTATTTTCAGCATGTGAACCTGATTACGTAACGGATGCTAATAACAATGGTAATAATGGAAATCCGAATAACAACAATGGCAACTTTGTAGTGAACGTTACATCCGGAACTAAAAGCGGTACTACATTTACATCAAACGGTGTCGGAACAGGAGTGGCGACACAAGGAACTGTAATGGGAAAAACCGTTTATCTTTTTATAATCAATTACAGTACCTGGGGGCTTGCCGGAAATATAGGCGATTTGGATAATCATCAATTTACATTTGTTGACAATGACTTTATGATTACTGATATCACTAATCAAATTATTTACGAAAGTATCGAAAATCAAGGAAATTGGACATTAAGTAATATACAGGTAATAAGAGATATGCCGGAAGTACAACAAAAAGTAATTAAATGTAAAATAACCTTTAAAGGAAAATTTAATGCGCGAAAAGGATTGGAGACTATAGAAGAAAATGTTGAACTCAACGGTACTTTAAATTTTTAATACAGAAAAAGCTCTCTTTCGAGAGCTTTTTGTTTTTATGGAATATATTTTTTATCAAAGTTGGGTTTTCTTTTTTCCAAAAAAGCATTTCTTCCCTCTATTGCTTCCTCAGACATATACGCCAATCGGGTAGCTTCTCCTGCAAAAACCTGCTGACCAACCATACCGTCATCTGTCAGGTTCATGGCAAATTTGAGCATTTTTATAGAAATAGGAGATTTTTCCAATATCTCCTGTGCCCATTCATAAGCCGTATCTTCAAGTTCATTATGCGGGATAACAGCATTTACCATTCCCATTTCATAAGCATCCTGTGCAGAATAGTTTCTTCCTAAGAAAAATATTTCTCTTGCCTTTTTCTGTCCTACCATTTTCGCCAGATAAGCAGAACCATAACCACCATCAAAACTGGTTACATCAGCATCGGTCTGTTTAAAAATCGCATGTTCTTTGCTCGCTAATGTCAAATCGCACACCACGTGTAATGAATGTCCACCTCCTACAGCCCAGCCCGGAACTACGGCAATAACAACTTTTGGAGTAAAACGAATCAACCGTTGCACTTCAAGAATATTTAAACGATGATAACCGTCTTCTCCGACATATCCCTGATATCCTCTTGCCTTTTGATCACCTCCGCTGCAAAAGGAATAAACACCGTCTTTAGGAGAAGGCCCCTCAGCAGAAAGTAAGATTACTCCTATAGAAGTATCTTCATGAGCATCGTGAAAAGCTCTTAGAAGCTCTGCCGTTGTTTTTGGACGAAAGGCATTTCTTACTTCAGGACGATTAAAAGCGATACGCGCAACTCCATCGCATTTTTTATAAGTAATATCATCAAATTCGATGGCTGTCTGCCAATTTATTTTACTCATAACTATCATTTATTTTTTGTAAAAATAAGGGAATAAAACTTTATAAGAAAGTTTTAATAATTTTTAGTCTTTTTTTTAGATGTAATTTTTTGAAGATTGTATATTTGCATATATCACATTTACTTTTATGAAATTTTTATATATAGCAGCCCTTTCCCTTACCCTTTTTTCGTCAGCATGCAGTAAAAATGAAGCCAATGCACAGAGTCTGGATTCAAAGAAAAAAGAGAAGAATTTATATGAAGTTAAATTCAGCAAATTATCAGAAAAATATAAGGAAGATAAAAAACTTGCCGTAGAAGATTATTATAAATCCTATATTGATAAAGGCGGTTTTTCAGGTGGCTTTTTAGTAGCCAAAAACGGAGAAATCATATATGAAGACTATCAGGGATATTCCAATTTTGAAGAAAAAGAAAAGATAACCAAAGAAACACCAATGCACGTTGCTTCTGTGGGTAAGGTTATTACAGCCGTTTCTGTATTGCGTCTTGCCGATAAAAAAATGTTGGATCTTGATCAGAAAGTCAATACCATTTTAGAAGGTTTTCCGTATAGTACTATTACTGTAAGAAACCTGTTATCACACCGTTCTGGAATTCCTTATTATGGTCATTTTACAGAAAAAGCAGGCGTTTGGGATCGTAAAAAAACGATTACCAATAAAGATGTACTGGAATTATTATCTACAAAAGGCATCAAACTTGATTTTACACCAGATACACGTTTTACTTATTCCAATACCAACTATGTATTATTAGCTTTAATAGTAGAAAAAATCACGAAAAAGCCTTTTAAAGAAGCTTTAGATGGTTTAATTTTCACACCTTTAAAGATGGAAAATACATTTGTATTTGACGATATGACTAAAAAGAATGAAGTTACCCAGTCTTATTATGCTAATAATAAACGAATGCATTGGGATTATTTAGACGGTACTTACGGAGATAAAAATATCTATACCACTCCACGTGACCTGCTAAAACTTGATATCGCTTTATACTCAGATGAGTTTTTGAGTAAAAAGATGAAAGAACAAATGTTTAAAGGTTATAGTTACGAAAAATCAGGTCAGAATAATTATGGTCTGGGTCTCCGTATGATTGAACCAAGCGGTGATGGCGATTTATATACGTTTCACAACGGATGGTGGAGGGGAAACAAAACTTCTTATATTACCATAAGAAAAGATTCAGCTACCATTATCTGCTTTAATAACAAGAATTCAAGTCTGGCTTATAAGACGAAAGCACTTGCAAAAGAATTTGGTAATTTCCCTTTTATAAAGGATGCTGAAGAATAGATAAAAAACCCGGATCAACATCCGGGTTTTTTATTTTTCAAAAATATTTGGTTAACTTTAATAAAAAAGAAATATTATGAGAAAACCATCCATCTTACTTATCCTTATCAGCTGTTTGTTCGCCGCATGTGTCAACATCCCTGATAAAGCTACGGCTGTGAAAGATTTTGAAAAAGAAAAATATCTTGGACAGTGGTACGAAATTGCACGTTTTGACTTTAAGTTTGAACGGGATTTGAATAATACTACGGCTAATTATTCCCTGAATGATGACGGTAGTATAAAAGTTCTGAATAAGGGATATAATTATAAAACAAATAAATGGAAAGATGCCGAAGGCAAGGCTAAATTTGTTAATTCAGACAAAGAAGGCCGGCTAAAGGTTTCCTTTTTTGGTCCTTTTTATTCCGGTTATAACATTATCTCTATTGACGGAAATTATGAATATGCTCTTATTATGGGAGACAATTTAGATTATATCTGGTTTTTATCGCGTTATAAGACCATGCCTCAGGAGATAAAAGATAAATATGTAAAAATCGCCACAGAGGTAGGTTATGATACCGGAAAATTGATCTGGGTTGAACATGATAAATAAAAAAGGTTGTGAAATTTCACAACCTTTTTTTGTAGGTATTCTCAAAACAGATTATTTTTTGCGTCCCAATACTTTGGTTACTTTCTTAATAATACTGTCTGCATTAAGTTCATATTTCTCCATAAGCTCTTCCGGAGTACCAGACTCGCCAAATGTATCGTTTACAGCAACGAATTCCTGCGGAACCGGATTATTTAACGATAGAACTCTCGCTACGCTTTCTCCAAGTCCTCCTAAGAAATTATGCTCTTCGGCTGTAACCATACAACCTGTTTTGGCTACAGATGATAAAATAGCTGCCTCATCAAGTGGTTTAATGGTATGAATATTAATTACCTCTGCAGAAATTCCTTTTTGCTCAAGAGCTTCTGCTGCAATCAATGCTTCCCAAACCAAATGTCCAGTAGCTACAATAGTTACATCTGTTCCTTCTGATAAAACTAATGCTTTTCCAATTTCAAAAGGCATATCTTCCGGTATAAAATTAGGCACAACCGGACGTCCAAAGCGTAGATAAACAGGTCCGTTATGTTCAGCGATAGCAATTGTAGCTGCTTTGGTCTGATTATAATCACAAGTATTGATAACTGTCATCCCCGGAAGCATTTTCATCAAACCAATATCTTCAAGAATCTGGTGAGTAGCACCGTCTTCTCCTAAAGTAAGCCCTGCATGGGAAGCACAAATTTTTACATTTTTCTCCGAGTAGGCAACAGATTGACGAATCTGGTCATATACGCGTCCTGTAGAAAAATTAGCAAATGTACCTGTGAAAGGAATTTTCCCACCTATCGTCATTCCGGCTGCCAAACCAATCATATTGGCTTCTGCAATACCAACCTGAAAGAAACGATCCGGATGATTTTTTTTGAAATCATCCATTTTCAATGATCCGATCAAATCAGCACATAAGGCTACTACATTTTCATTTTTCTGCCCTAATTCTGTTAGTCCTGCACCGAATCCTGAACGTGTATCTTTACTTCCTGTATTTATATATTTTTTCATTTTTATTCTTTAATCAAGGGAATTTAAATATTCTTTTAATAATTTTTGGTCTTTTTTAGACATCTTTTCTCGTTTATTTTCTATCTCCAACAAGCTTTTTCTAAAAGAATTTATAGTGGTAAAATAGTCAACGTATCCACCGTTTTGGTAGATATATAAATCACATATCTGCCCTACCAAATTATATACTTCATAATATAATTTCTTGTCTTCAAACTGAGGAATTTTTTGTGAAAGCTCGGAACAGTATTGAGGCATATTATCCTTAAACAACTCTTTTGAATCATTTAATTCTGCTGCTAAAGAAACAGGTTCCGAAACCATATCTTTATATACAGACTCGTATTTAGTATAAAAGTCATATTCATCATACGCTACAGCAGCTGTATCTGCTACTGCGTATGCATAGTCTGCAGCATCTACTGCCTGAGAAGACTCTAATTCTTTAGGATTGTATTTTTTTGCAGCCTCCAGTACTTTTTCCAGTGAAGCAGTAAGTGTCTTTCCCTCTTTCTTTGTAATCGCTTTAGATTTTACAAAAGATTTTACCGAAGATTTTATATGTTTTTCATAAATCTTTATTACTTCTTCTCTTTTATAATCTTTTATACCATCATAATCAGAATCAGCATACAATAATGTACACCCTGTATCTTTGATAAGATTGGCAATGTTGAGCAAATTGGCATCCATATCCTGAAAATACTCATAGGTATTACACAATGGGTCTGAATAGTAATCATAATAGGAGTCTTCACCATAATATGGTACAGCTTCCGTTACTGCAATTGAATCTACAGCATAAGCTTCATATTCTGCTTCGGATGCTGCTTTCTGAGCTAAATATTTCTCTTCCAGATCCTTGTATTCTTTATCAAAATCGAAATCCAGTTTGATGGATACATTCTTCATATCCGTTAATTCAAAACTTTCATCGCTGTCAATCTTCTTTAAAGCGAGTATCAAACCATCTATAGAAACGGATGGCAATAAACTTTTCAGATTTTTGGTTTCATTTTTCTCATCAATACAAAGACAGGTTTCAAAAAAAGGTGATGAAAAATTGTCATCTGTACTTTTTATCTCATAATAGTTACAGGGAATATTGAAAATGACATCACTTTTATTCATGGCTACCAATTCAACTTTGGCGTCAAATAAAGGAGATTCTGCAAAAGAATTATACATTTTATCATTCTTAACCACTACATTGCGCTCAAGTCCGAACGGATTTAAAGGAATTCTTTTTCCTTCTTTATACATGAGCGTTTCATAGTAATAACTGGCATAATTTATTTCTATCAGATTCGTTTTCTTACTTCCTAAATAGATACTGATATCATATCCGAAATCCTGTTCAGAAGAAGATCTGTCTTTTAAAGAATATACCAGTTTTTTGTTGAGTTCAACAGTAGGTTTAGACTGGCTAAATCCTGTGTAACTGATCAGGAAAATTCCTAAAAATAAACTTATTTTTTTCATAGTATTTTTTGGTTTTATTAATAATCTCCCAAAGTCATTCCGTTTTGTTCCAGAGCTTGTGCCAACTGGTCATCATTAGGGGCTTTTCCATGCCATGCATGGGTATTCATCATAAAGTCTACACCATTACCCATTTCAGTATGCAGCATAATGGCAACAGGTTTTCCGTTTCCGGTTTTGGATTTTGCCTTTT
Organism: Flavobacterium sp.; assembly: GCA_032096595.1. Classification (GTDB taxonomy): domain Bacteria; phylum Bacteroidota; class Bacteroidia; order Flavobacteriales; family Flavobacteriaceae; genus Flavobacterium. The sequence goes on from DAMCXY010000001.1 coordinate 102,931, forward strand.
CCAAACCTGCAATTACTTCTTCTAAATTGTTTCCGTTTGGTATTTCCAATACCTCCCATCCAAATGCTTCAAATTTATCTTTAATGCTAAACATATTAAGAACAACATCTGTTGGTCCGTCTATCTGTTTTCCGTTTAAGTCTACAGTAGCAATTACATTATCCACTTTGTTGGCTGCAGCATACATAAGTGCCTCCCAGTTTTGTCCTTCCTGTAATTCTCCGTCCCCCAAAAGCACATAAACCAATTTATTGTCTTTATTTAATTTTTTAGTTTGTGCTGCTCCTACTGCTACAGATAATCCCTGGCCTAATGAGCCTGAAGCTACACGTACTCCCGGTAGATGGTCGTGTGTGGTTGGATGTCCCTGTAAGCGCGTATTGATTTTTCTGAAGGTAGCGAGTTCGCTTACCGGAAAATATCCGCTGCGGGCCAGAATACTATAAAACACCGGAGATATATGCCCATTTGATAAAAAGAAAAGGTCTTCATCTACCCCATCCATATCAAAAGTGTCTTTGCGTTCCATTACAGATTGATACAAGGCTACAAAAAACTCTGTACATCCCAATGATCCGCCCGGATGTCCTGAGTTTACGGCATGAACCATACGAAGAATATCTCTTCTGACCTGAATCGCTAATTGTTGTAATTGTTGTGTGTTAGGTTTCATTTATTTGAAATATAATATTTAGACAAAGATAGTTTTTTTGCTATATTTCACCAATTTGAAAGCTTATAATTATTTTCCGTGTTCCCTCTCAAAATTCAGGTCTAAACAAGTACCTTTGCAGAAGTTTTTTGGTTGGATATGAAAAATTTTTGGAATAATTATCTGGACTCTTACAGAGGTCTATCACGTGCAACATGGATTCTGGCATTGGTTATGTTTGTCAACCAAAGCGGATCTATGGTTTTACCTTTTTTGGGCGTGTATATGACTGCCAGTTTAGGTTTTTCCTTAAAAAGTGCCGGCATTGTACTGAGCTGTTTTGGTGTAGGTTCTATTTTAGGGTCTTTTGTAGGCGGCTGGCTTACGGATAAATTCGGATCTTTTAAAATTCAGACGATGAGTTTGTTTTTTTCGATTCCTTTTTATCTGATTCTGCCTTTCTTCAAATCATTTGAATCCTTGTGTATTGCGATTCTCTTTCTGAGTTTTGTCAAAGAAATTTTTCGCCCGGCTAATAGTGCTTCCGTTTCCTATTATGCAAAACCCGAAAATCTGACACGGGCATTTTCTCTGAATCGAATGGCATTGAATCTTGGGTATTCTATAGGTCCAGCTATCGGAGGGTTTCTTGCCGCTGTTTCTTATGATTTCCTGTTTTACACCAATGCTGTAATGTCTTTTTCAGCCGGTTTGGTCTTTTTCTTCTATTTTCGTTCCAAAAAAGGAAACCACTCTGAAAAAAATGCATTGAACAGGATTCAGGAAATACCTAAAGAAAAGAAACAAACTGCCTACAATGACAAAAAGTTCATTTTGTTCAGTGTTTGTGTTGCTTTATATGCTTTTTGCTTTTTTCAGATTTTAAATACGCTTCCTCTTTTCTATAAAAACGTCGCATTCCTCGACGAAAAAAATGTAGGAATTTTAATGGCCTTTAATGGAATTATAGTTTTCACGCTTGAGATGGCTCTGGTGCATTTTACAGAAAAGAAATTTACACTGAGTACAAATCTTATCATCGGATGTATTTTCTGCGGTTTGTCTTATTTTGTTCTGCTCCCCTCACACGCCGTTTGGGTACTGTATTTTTCTATGTTTCTCATCTGTATTTCAGAAATCCTGGTAATGCCTTTCTCCTCAACAGTTGCCGTAAATCGTTCCAATCCGGTAAACAGAGGTTCCTATATGGGATTAAATGCAATTTCTTTTGCTATTGCTCACGTTGCTTCTCCGTTTGTTGGTACTCAGATAGCAGATCGTTTCGGTTTCAATACGCTATGGACCCTTAATATTATTATCATTCTGATGGCCAGTACAGGCTTTTATTGGATTATGAAAAAAATGTAAGTATTTTTGAGAATGGGTGTAATACAAACAAAAAATCTGAATATTGGATATGATCATAAAAAAGGAACGCAAGTCATTGCTGAAGATATTTCTGTTGTTTTAGAATCCGGTAAGCTTATTTCGCTACTGGGTAGCAACGGGATCGGAAAATCTACTTTTTTAAAAACAATTTCAGGTATATTAACTCCATTGTCGGGCTCCGTTTTTATTGATGATCAGCCTATTGAATCTTACAGTTCTTCAACCCTGTCTCAAAAATTGAGTCTGGTACTTACTGAAAAATTACCGGAAAGTTCGCTCACGGTATATGAACTGATTGCTTTGGGACGACAACCCTATACCAACTGGCTGGATCAATTGGCTCCACAGGACATTTCTCAGATAGAAAATGCCATGGTACTAACTGATATAATGCATTTAAAAAACAAAAAATATTACGAATTAAGCGACGGTCAGTTCCAAAAAGTATTGATTGCCAGAGCCATTGCACAGGATACTCCTATTATTATTCTGGATGAACCTTCTACCCATCTGGATTTATATCACAAAGTAAAACTTTTTAAATTATTAAAAAATCTGGCCGAAAATACACATAAATGTATAGTATTCTCTACGCATGATCTGGATTTAGCACTTCAACTCAGCAATCAGATTATTTTAATGAAAAGGGACGGATTATACTTTGATACGCCGGATCAACTGATTAAACAGGGAGTATTTGATCATTTTTTTGATGATGAAACTATTATTTTTGACCGGAATAACAAACAATTCAGAATCCGTTAGTTCTCTTCTTCTGTTGTTTTATGATGTTTCTGATTAAGTGAAATGTTTTCAATTGTCCAGTCTATTCTATGATCAAAAGCATGCTGACGTACCGGACACTCTTCTTTGGTACAAATCTGGCAGGAGTATGTTCTGCAGCCATCTAAATGAACAAAAAGTTCAATACGGTCTCCGAAATGTTTACGGACAATGTCTTCAAGTATATCTACTTCATGATGCCCTTCATTGATATTGAAATACCAGGGCACTGTCATATGGCAGTCAATGTGCAGGGTACTTCCGTATTTTATTATGCGGAGATTGTGCAAATCAATCCAATTCTCACGACGTTCTTGCTGCAAATGTGCCACAACTTCTTCTAACAGTTCTACGTCTGTTTCATCCATGATACCGGATATGGCAGTTCTTAAAATTTTATAGCCTGTATAAATAATAATACCCGCAAATATCAAAGCAATCACACTATCCAGCCATGGAAGCCGGGTAAAGTACAGCACAATCAGTCCAACCACGATACCTATGGTTGAATAGGTGTCTGACTGTAAATGTTTTCCGCTGGCAATCAATGCTACCGAATGATTTTTCCTGCCTTTTTTTATAGCAAAGAATCCAACGATATAGTTGATAATGGCAGTTATGGAAACGAGATAGATTCCATAATCGATTTGTGTAACTTGTTTCGGATAACGCAGGTTGGCTATGGCTTCATAGATGATGAGTGCACCGGCAATGCTGATTAAGGCACCTTCCAGTGATGCCGATATAAATTCTACTTTACCATGCCCATACGGATGATTATGATCTTTCGGAAGTGCTGATAAATACAGACTGTATAAACCTACAAAACCGGAAACAACATTAATAATACTTTCAAGCGTATCTGTAAGAATAGCTACTGAATCAGTGATGTACCAGGCTATAAATTTAATAACAAATAATGCCACACCGACAATAGCAACAATACGTTGGAATTTAAAGCTTTCATTGGTTGATAAAACTGATTTACTCATTTTTCCAGTCAAAAAGTTTAACTTCTCCTGCATTTAATCCCTTTAAATGAAAATCACCAACTCTAACACGGATCAGTCTCAATGTAGGAAACCCTACCGCAGCCGTCATTTTTCTAATCTGGCGAAACTTACCTTCTGTGAGTGTAATAGAAATCCAGCTTGTAGGTCCGTGGCGTTCATCCCTAATGCGTCTGCCTTCACTGATCCATTCTGGTTTTTCAATAAGTGTGGCACTACATTCTTTCGTAAGATATTTAGTTCCTTTTACACCAATTTGAACACCTTTTTTAAGGATATCAATTGCCTGTTTATCGATAATACCATCTAACTGAACTATGTATTCTTTTTCTATATCCCGGCTTCGCACCTGCTCGCTTACTACTCCATCAGTGGTTAATAATAACAATCCTTCTGAATCTTCATCAAGTCTTCCGATCGCCATCGTTCCAGCCGGAAAAGGATACAATTCCCCTAACATTTTCTTTTTCCTTTTCTTTTCATAAATGAATTGAGACAGGTAACCGTGTGGTTTATGAAGTAAAAAATGTTGATGCATAGTATTGAAATCTTACTTCAAAAGTACATAAAACATTTTAATAAAGAATGTACTTATTATATTATAAAAATGAGAATAGCTTCTGCATCATCATTAAAGATCTGATCATTAAAAACGAATTATTATATGATAAAAATTAAGTTTTTTTATATTTATTGAGTTTATTCTAAAATAAAATATATTTTTGTAAAACTATAAACAATTATTCTATGAAAAATTTTTATTCTATTTTGGCTTTATCCCTTATGATAAGTGTTACAAGTCTTACATCTTGTACCCCTGATTATGTAGAATACAACGGAGAAGCAACAGGCGGTAGTGTTGATAAAGCTAAGTTAGTAGCAAAATGGGATCTGAAAACAGTCAAGCAAAGAATAACTACTATGGGAGTACCCGTTGATGGTCCTACAAAAAGCGTTTCTTCTGGTAATTCTATTCATGTAGAATTTAAAGAAGACGGTACTGCCGCTACTACTTATAATACAACGGATTCATTCGATAGAATGCTTTTTCCGGCACTGAAAAGTTATACCGTTACAGGATCTGAACTACAAATGACTTTATCCAACAATAGTCCATTAAATGTTACTGTTCAGACATTGAACGCCAGCAAACTTATTTTCGTTTTTAAAGAAACTCAAAATATGGCTGGTCAGGAAATTATTACTGAAACGATTTATAACTTTACGAAGTTATAAAAAAGAGCGATTTAAAAATCGCTCTTTTTTTTATTATTGTGGAAATATTTTTCCCGGATTCATAATATTTTTAGGGTCAAATACTTTTTTAATATCTTGCATAAGCTGTAAGTGAAGACGATTGAATGCGATATCCATATACTCTTTCTGTACCCAGCCAATCCCGTGTTCACCGGAAAGGGTTCCCTTCAAATGAACCGTCAGTTCAAAGATTTCCCTGATTCCCTTTGGAACATTCGTTTTCCAATCTGTATCCGGCATATTTTCTTTAATGATGTTTACATGTAAATTCCCATCTCCGGCATGTCCATAACAAATGGAACGAAACCCGTATTTTTTACCAATCTCTTTTATTCCTTTTAGTAATACAGGTAATTCATATCGGGGAACTACAGTATCTTCTTCTTTATAGACTGTATTTTGCTTTACAGCTTCAGCAACATTTCTTCGCAGTTTCCATAACTTATTTTTTTGCTCTTCTGTATCGGCATATAAAACTTCATCGATAGCGTAAGCCTCCACCACCTGAACTATTTTTTCTGCTTCTGCAAATAATACTTCCTGATAATTACCATCTACTTCGATAAGTAAATGAGCTTCAATTCCATCTTTAATACCTAAATCGCCAAAATCATTATATTGTAACGTCCAGTCGATAGCATCTCTTTCCATGAATTCCAAAGCACTTGGCACTATTCCTGCTCTGAAAATAGCTGAAACGGCTTCTGCTGCCTGCGTCATCTGATAAAAAGGTACCAGCATTAATATATTATAACGATTCTGAGGCAATAGCTTTAAAACAATCTGGGTAATGACTCCTAATGTCCCCTCACTCCCCACCAACAATTGCGTAAGATTATATCCTGTAGCATTCTTTAGCGTATTTGCTCCGGTCCAGATGATATTTCCATTGGGCAAAACGACCTCAAGGTTCAATACATAATCTTTGGTTACTCCATATTTTACGGCTCTCGCACCACCTGCATTTTCTGCTATATTTCCTCCTATAAAACAACTGCCCTTACTACTCGGATCTACCGGATAGAAAAGACCGGCTTTGGTAACTTCATTTTGCAAAACCTCAGTAATGACACCTGGTTGCGTAACGACCTGAAAATTCTTTTCATCAATAGTAATAATGCGGTTCATACGCTCTAATGAAAGTCCGATTCCTTTATGAACTGCTAATATACCGCCACTCAATCCGGTTCTTGCCCCGATAGGAACAACAGGTATTTCATATTTAGAAGCAAGCTTCATAATTTCAGACACTTCCTCAGTCGTTTGGGGTTTTACTACAACAGACGGCGGAAAATTGAGATCTTCTGTATGGTCACTGCCATATTGCTTCAATATATCTTCATCGCTAAAGACAAATGACGGAGAAACAATTTGTTGTAAGGCAGTTACTACTTCTTCTGTAATATGATATTCTTTTTCCATTATTCCATTTCTTTAAGTCCAACTTTTTTCATATCCGGTAAAAAGTAAGCAATAATACCTATCAGAGGCAGATATGAGCATACAACGTAAATATAAGCTACGGAGGTAAGATCTGCCCACCATCCTAAAACTGCAGAACCCAATCCGCCCATACCAAAGGCAAAACCATAAAACAGTCCGGACACCATTCCTATTTTCTTAGGCAATAACTCCTGAGCATATACCAATATCGCCGGGAAAGCAGACGAGATAATCAAACCGATAATCACAATCAAAATTCCTGTCCATTGCAAGCCTACATAGGGCAACAACAAGGTAAAAGGGGCTGCGCCCAATACTGAAAACCAGATGACATACTTTCTTCCTATTTTATCACCAAAATAACCTCCTAATAAAGTTCCTACTGCAACAGATAACAAAAAATAAAAAAGGTAAACCTGTGCCTGAATTTCATTTAAACCAAATTTATCCATGGTATAAAACTGGAAATAACTGGTTATACTTGCTACATAAAAATATTTAGAAAAAATAAGAATCAGTAATATGGCAATAGATGATGTAATTCTGTTGGGCGATAAGTCCGGAAGATATATCTTTTTCTTTTGATTTTTATTTACCAGTTTTAAATTGTTGGAATACCATCTGCCGATATAGGTAAGTACTATTTTGGCTACCAAGGCAAAAAGGACAAACCATAAAATATGGTGCTGATCGTTGGGTATCACTATCCAGGCAACCAGTAAGGGTGCCAGCGCAGTTCCGGAATTACCGCCGATCTGAAAGATTGACTGTGCAAGACTTCTCTTACCTCCCGATGCCAGATAAGCAACCCGTGAGGATTCCGGGTGAAAAATGGATGAGCCTATCCCTACAAGAATAACAGCTGCCAGTATCCATCCGTAACTCGGTGCATACGCCAACGCAATGATTCCGGTTGTTGTAAAAAACATACCTGTAATCTGGGAATAGGGTTTTGGGTTTTTATCAGTAAACGAACCTACAAGAGGTTGTAATAAGGAAGCTGCCAGCTGATAACATAAGGTAATCATACCAATCTGCCCCATAGACAAATCAAATTTCTGTTCCAGTCTCGGATAAATTGCAGGAATTACACCCTGGAGTAAATCGTTTAACAAATGGGCAAAACTTACTGCTATCAGAATAGAATAAGCAGTTTTATTCGTTGAAGAAGAAGTACTTACTTCAGATGTGATAGTACTCATAGTTTAGGTTACAATAAAATTCCCTGCAAAATTAGTAAATATTCAAACTAAAAAAGTCGCATGGCCTATTTCTTTTCCGATGATATATTTAGTATTTTTGTTTGAGTGAACTCTAATTATGACAGCAAAGAAAAAAGACAAGTCGGCACTCAGTGAAAATGAAGGCATTACACAACCTGATTCGTTCAGTTCCCGGTCTATTGCTGCCATACAAAACTTGCGCCGCCAAAAAGTCTCTCCGGAAATTCTAATTGAAGGTATTCTCAAAGGTGACAAAGTGAGCCTGAGCAGAGCTATAACCCTTATTGAAAGTACAAATCCTGACCATCAAAACAAAGCAAACACCATTATTAACGCCTGCCTTCCCTATGCAAATAAATCAGTTCGTATTGGTATCACAGGAGTTCCGGGTGTGGGTAAAAGTACGTTTATAGAAGCTTTTGGGCTTTATCTGACTGGTCTTGGCAAAAAAGTAGCTGTCCTGGCAATTGATCCCAGCAGCAGTATATCACGTGGTAGCATTTTAGGCGATAAAACACGTATGGAAGATTTGGTAAAAGACACTAATGCTTATATACGTCCGTCTGCTTCAGGGGAAAGCCTAGGTGGTGTTTCGCGTAAAACCCGTGAAAGTATTATATTATGCGAAGCCTGTGGTTTTGATACCATATTGATAGAAACTGTGGGTGTAGGACAAAGTGAAACTGCTGTTCACAGTATGGTAGATTTTTTTCTATTGCTGAATCTTGCAGGTGCCGGTGATGAATTACAGGGAATTAAACGCGGAATTATGGAAATGGCCGATGCCGTTGTCATCAATAAGGCTGACGGTGACAATTTAGCCAAAGCAAGAAATGCAAAATTAGATGTCAACAGAGCATTACACCTTTTTCCGGTAAAACCTTCCGGATGGCAGCCAAAAGTTGTACTGGCAAGTGCTTTTTATAAAACAGGAATCGAAAATGTCTGGGAAATGATTACAGATTATCTCCAGCTTACAACTGAGAATTCTTATCTGGAAACACACAGAAGAGAGCAGAATCAATATTGGATGATGGAAACCATCAACGAACAACTGCTGCAGAAATTTTACAACAATTCTGACGTCATCGCATTGCTGAATGAAAATAAAAAAGCAGTGCAGAAAAATGAAAAATCACCTTTTGCAGCTGCTTTTGAAATTTTAGCTTTTTATGAAAACAAGAATAAAGAAATATAACTATTCTTCTTGTGCGTATCGTTCCATTTCACGATCATAGTACTCGCCTGCAAGAACTATTAAACGTTCCATTTCTGCTTCTACTTCCTGCTCTTCGTTTTCATCTATTTCTTCCAGAAATTCTATTTCATCATTTTCAAGATTAATAATAAAACGCGGAAATTCTAAATGAATAATAAAAATATCATCCGGATAATCCGTATTATCTGCCAATACAAATTTTGGTAATTCCATGTAATAAGTGTTATATAGTAGCTAAATCACTACTGGTTTTAATTAATTTTTGTGTCAAATAATTGAAGCGAAGATACGAAAAAATAGCAGATGCTGTCAACCCTGCTAAGAGTCCGTACCAAATACCCTGTGCTCCGAGACTGGTTTGCAACCCTAAAACCAAAGCTACAGGAAACCCAATAATCCAGTAAGAGATGAAACATCCTATCATAGGAATATTAACATCCTGTAATCCTCTCAAAGAACCGAGTATGGTAACCTGCAATCCATCAGATATCTGAAAAATAGCCGCAATGAGCAGTAATTTGCCTGCAAGAGCAATTACTTCATTGTTCATTTCCGCATTCATAAGATCTGCCCCGTCCAAAAATAAAAGTGGGATATACTTATGGAAAATAACAAAAAATAAAGCGAAAAAGGTGTACAGCATAGCCGTCATCAGCATAATAGATTTGGCAACAATCTGTAACTGAGGATAATTCTTTAATCCCCGCTGATTCCCTACCCGTATCATTGCTGCAACACTGAGTCCCGAAGCAAACATAAAGGTCATCGAAGCCATAGATAAAGCAATCTGATTGGCTGCCTGAGATACAGTACCCAACATACCTGATAGCCATACAGCAGCAGTAAAGAGACCTACTTCAAAAAAAGACTGCATAGAAGAGGGTAAACCAATGGACGTAATCTTTTTCATAAATCCAAAGTCCATTTCTTTAAAGCTGATTCTTTCTAAGAAAGGTTTAAAAACCATCTGAGAACGCATTGCATAATACATATATATCAACATACATATCCTTGCGATAAAAGTTCCGTAAGCGGCTCCCATCATACCCATCTTGGGGAAAATCCACACACCGTGAATCAATACATACGATAAAAAAACATTAACCAAATTGGCAATTATAGTGGCAAACATGGCATTTTTGGTTTTTGATTTACCATCAGAAAACTGTTTGAAGGCCTGATAAATAACCAATGGTATCAAAGACATGGCTACAATGTCCAAAAAAGGCTTTGCCAAAACAATAACCTCCTCAGGCTGATTCATATAACGAATCAACGGTTTGAAAAAATACAGTCCAAAGAAAAGAATAAGCCCCATAAGAATGCATAAAAACAAACCGTTCATAAACGTCTTACGGCCATCTTCAAAGTTATTTTCACTATCAGCGACGGCTACTAAAGGCGTTATAGCAGTAGAAAAACCAACGCCAATAGAAATTCCTATAAAAACAAAACTGTTGGCAAGAGATGCCGCAGCTAACTCTGTAGCCCCTATTTTTCCTACCAAAATGTTATCTACCACACCTACAACGGTATGCCCAAGCATTGCCAGAATGATGGGATACGCTAATCGAATATTATATCGAAACTCTTTGAAATATATATTCCAGTTCATTTTGATTTTTTTTTGCAAAGATAATCCGATAAGAAGATATAAATCACAAAAGCTCAAAAATATTGGCATGTATCTTGTTTTCTTAGCTTTTAAAAAAATTTAATAACATGAAAAAGATAATTTATATAGGATTACTTTCAGTATGTATCGGATCAGGGAATGCTTTTGCTCAGACATCACAAACAAATGACGGTTACCGAAAAGGATTTCGTTTAGGATTTGGTATCAACGGCGGTTTGGAAATGAATCAAAAGTATGAAGCTGCACTCGGAGCTGATGCTAGATTACAATATGACTTGTCTCAAAAAACATCCGTTACATTCACTTCAGGATACACCCATCTTTTCCAGGAAGGAGATGATGCGGGATTTGTACCGGTAAAATTCGGTTTTAAATACTTTTTTGCAAACAATTTTTACGCATTGGGTGAAGCCGGAGCTGCAATAGGTGCTACGGGAGATTTAAATAACTCACTATTACTTTCACCTTCTGTAGGCTTTGCCAATAAATACATTGATATCAGTTTGCGCTATGAAAATTATACTGATTATAATGTAGATCAGCTTGGAATCAGAATCGCTTATGGTTTTAGTCTGAAAAAATAAAATGTAACGATTTATTGCTTACTTTTATAAAAAAAATATCAGAATATGAAAAAAACGATTCTATTACTGGCGTTTATGATGAGTCTAATCTCTTTAACCTCCTGTAAAATGATAAAATCAGAAACAAAACAAGATGTAGTCCTTACCGGTACCGAATGGGTTTTAGTAAGTATCGGAGACAGAAAATTTGAAAAACTTGAAGGCATGCGTGCTGAAACCATAGGATTATCGTTCCTTGAAGATTCTTTCGGATCCTCTGACGGATGTAATGGTCTTGGCGGTACCTTTAAACAAGATGGACATAACATTGAGATGACGAACATCAGAAGTACCCGTATGTATTGTAAAGATATTATGGATAAATTATATAATATCCCTTTTATGTCGGTTACCTCTTTTGAAGTTAAAAACAATGAATTGAAACTTTTAGACGCTTCTAAAAAAGCAGTTGCTACTTTTAAGAAAAAATAAAAAAAGCTACCTGAAGGTAGCTTTTTATTTTTTAGTTAACTGTTGGTTTTACAATTGGCGAATTACTTTTTACTACAATGTAATTTGAAATTGCATAATAGGCATGCGGATTATCTATCTGAGCCTGCATATCATTTGTCCATGGCTGGAATTTATATTCAAAGTTCAGGTTTTGTCCGGCTACACTGTTGGTGAATTTATCAATTCGTACAGGTACCATCATTCCAGGGCACCATCCTGCTCTGTCCGGTTTCCAGTTCCCTCTTTGGTTATTGATCGGGTTAGAAGCACAACCTTCCGCTTTTAATTCATGCGAAAATTTCTCTTCTGAATTGATCCATACATGATGTGTTCTGTAACACCACTCAGCACAACCTCTTCCTGCTTCCATAGGCGTTGCATGTCCCCAACCGCTGATAATAGTTCGGATGTGAGCACTTTCTGCGTTTGTAGGAATCTGAATACTGTGTGTAAGATCAAAATTATGGGTTTCTCCGTAAGGTACACCTTCCAAAGAGTTTTTATTATAAGCCATTACTTCTTCTACTTCATAGTATTTATAATCCGGTGTTCCGTAAGTATAATCAAAATCAGTACTTACCAGCCATCCGTCAGCACCCCAGACTTCAATAAAAATTCTCAATTCTGTAGCTCCCTGTAAAACCGATTTGAAATCCGTTACATCAACAACCAAACCTCTGTCGAGTACTTCAGTGCTTCTCCCATAAGGAGTAATATATCGTGCGATCTCATACCATTTACCGGTTGTTTTGTCTTTTGCCTGTACATTAGCATACATATCCCAAATATTACATCCGGCAGTAGGACATGCTAATTGTAAATAAAGTTTAATATTCTTTACTTTATCCATATCGGTAGGAAAGGTAAATGTTTTTACAGCAGTCTGCTCAAGTCCGCCTCCAAAACCCAAATGTTCTTTATCAAATGTTTTTATGTTTACCACCTTATCAGGCTCAGGCCCTGGTGGTCCTACCGGATCTACTGTATTATCTTCATTTACGCATGAATTAAACGAAACCACAACAAATAAACAGCATAGTGTACTTAATAGTTTTTTCATATTTATAATAATTGTTAATTAAATGTAAAAATATAAATTTCCTTCAAAAAAACAATTTTTAATATTTTTTAATAATATAAATCAGTTTAGTAAATTAGCCCTTAAAAAGAAATGCAATATCAACTACTGGAAACACCTATTGAATATCTGAAAGGCGTTGGTCCTAACAGAGGGGAGGTTCTTAAAAAAGAATTGCAGATTTTTCGCTATAAAGATTTACTGAACTTTTATCCTTATAAATATCTCGACCGTACAAAGTTTTATAAAATAAATGAACTGAGTACTTCTTTAGTTTCCGAAATTCAAATTATCGGAAAAATCATTCATCTTAAAACTGTTGAACAAAAAAGAGGCAAACGTCTTGTCGCCACTTTTACCGATGGTACTTCAAAAATGGAATTAGTTTGGTTTCAAGGTATTAAATGGATCAAAGAAAACATAGCTTTAAACAGTCCGTATGTTGTTTTTGGTAAAATAAATAATTACAATAACATCTTTTCCATGCCACATCCGGAGATGGATCTGCTTGAAGACTATAAAAAGAATAATCAAACCGCTTTACAGGCGGTCTATCCTTCTACAGAAAAACTTCAGCAAAAAGGGATCACCAACAAAGTGATTACACGTCTGATGCAACAGGTGTTTATGGAAACACAGCATTTGTTTATGGAAATTTTTCCCGACAAACTTATGGATGAACTAAAGCTGATTCCTAAAAGAGACGCTTTTTTAAACATTCATTTTCCCAGAAACGGAGATCTATTATCGAGAGCCTCTTTCCGATTGAAATTTGAAGAACTTTTTTTTATACAATTACAGCTATTGTCTAAAAATCTGGTACGCAAAAATAAAATCAAGGGATTCGCATTTGAAAAAGTAGGCGATTATTTCAACCGTTTTTATAAAGAGCATTTACCTTTTCCACTTACCAATGCTCAAAAACGCGTACTCAAAGAAATCCGCAATGATATGGCACATGAAGTGCAAATGAACCGTCTTTTACAGGGAGATGTAGGAGCCGGAAAAACCATTGTGGGCTTCATGAGTATGCTGTTGGCTTTGGACAATGGATTTCAGGCATGTCTTATGGCTCCGACAGAGATTCTGGCCAATCAGCATTTTATTGGTATTCAGGAGTTGGCTGAAAAAGCGGGTATCTCAGTCGGTTTGTTAACAGGCTCTACAAAAACGGCTGAACGCAGAGAACTCCATGAGCAGCTTGAAAACGGTACCTTACAAATACTCATTGGTACCCATGCCTTATTGGAAGACAAAGTCATTTTTAAAAATCTGGGACTGGCAATTATTGATGAACAGCATCGATTTGGAGTAGAACAACGTTCCAAACTGTGGAAAAAAAATTATATACCACCGCATATTCTGGTAATGACCGCAACCCCTATTCCGCGTACACTTGCCATGAGTCTTTACGGAGACCTTGATGTTTCGGTGATTGATGAATTACCACCGGGCAGAAAACCCATTCAAACACTTCATTATTTTGAAAGTAAACGTCTCAAAGTATGGTACTTTATCAAACAGGAAATTGCCAAAGGCCGTCAGGTATATATTGTCTATCCTTTGATTCAGGAGAGTGAAAAACTCGATTATAAAAATCTGATGGAGGGATATGAAGCTATTTCAAGAGATTTTAAACACCCTGATTATACCATAAGTATTGTACATGGTCAAATGACACCTAAAGAAAAAGAAACTGAAATGGACCGTTTTGTACAGGGAAAAACCAATATTATGATTGCTACAACGGTTATTGAGGTAGGTGTAAACGTACCAAATGCCTCTGTAATGATTATTGAAAGTGCCGAACGTTTCGGCTTATCACAACTCCACCAGCTCAGAGGTCGTGTAGGTCGTGGAGCAGAACAAAGTTTTTGTATTTTAATGACTGGAGAGAAGCTCAGCAATGATAGTAAAATAAGAATGGATACCATGTGCCGCACTAATGACGGGTTTGAAATCTCAGAAGTAGATTTAAAACTCAGAGGTCCCGGAGATATTATGGGTACACAACAAAGCGGTATTCTAAATCTGAAAATTGCCGATCTGGTTAAGGATCAGGATATTTTAAAACTCGCACGACACAAAGCTATTGAACTTCTGAAAGAAGATATTCGTCTGGAACAACCGGAACATCAGAAACTCAAAGAAATTTTTGAGAGTCTTGCACAAAAAAATAACATTTGGAATTATATATCATGAAAATCGTATTTGCCTCTAATAATAAAAATAAAATAAGAGAAATTAAAAATCAACTGCCTTCCACTATTGAACTCGTAAGTCTTGAAGATATCGGATGTACAGAAGATATTCCTGAAACAGCGTCCACTATTGAAGGTAATGCTATTCTCAAAGCAGATTATGTAACAACACATTACCAGCTGCCGTGTTTTGCAGATGATACTGGGCTCGAAATTGAAGCGCTTAATGGCGAACCCGGCGTTTATTCTGCCCGATATGCAGGAGAAGCAAAAGACAGCAATGCCAATATAGAACTGGTTTTAAAAAAACTGAATAACGTAACCAACCGCAACGCACAATTCAAAACAGTCATTGCTTTAAATATAAACGGTCAGCAGCATCTGTTTACAGGTATTGTCAAGGGAACTATTACGGAACAGAAAACCGGAGAAGAAGGTTTTGGATATGATCCTATTTTTCAGCCCACAGCACATGATAAAACCTTTGCTCAGATGTCGTTAACTGAAAAATCAAAAATAAGTCATAGAGGTAAAGCAGTTGAAGAATTGATATCTTTTTTAAATTCTTTAAGATAATTATTATAAATTTCTCACAAACAAAATATTATATTAATAAAAATTGATTTTTTAAACAAAATAGCATTACCTTTGTAGCCATTTTTAAATATTATATGAATAAATTCGAAGAATTAGGATTGAATGAATCGTTATTATCAGCGATTCAAGATTTAGGTTTTGAAACCCCTTCAGAGGTTCAGGAAAAAGCTATTCCCCTATTATTGCAACAAGATACAGACATTGTTGCGTTGGCGCAAACGGGTACAGGGAAAACAGCTGCTTTCGGGTTTCCTTTGATTCAAAAATTAGACCCAAATAACAGAAGCACACAGGCATTAATCCTATCGCCTACAAGAGAATTGTGTTTACAAATTACAAACGAAATCAAGCAATATTCAAAGTATGTAAAAGGGTTACATACTGTTGCAGTATATGGTGGAGCGAGTATTACAGAACAAGCCAGAGAGGTAAAAAGAGGAGCACAGATTATTGTGGCAACTCCTGGTCGTATGCAAGATATGATCAACAGAAATTATGTGAACATCAAAAACATTCAGATTTGTGTTTTAGATGAAGCAGATGAGATGTTAAACATGGGGTTCTATGAAGATATCACTTCGATACTTTCAGATACTCCGGAAGAAAAAAATACCTGGTTATTTTCTGCAACTATGCCTATTGAAGTAGCGCGTATTGCAAAAGAATTCATGAAAAAACCACAAGAGATTACTGTAGGTCATAAAAACCAGGGATCTGTTAATGTTACACATGAATATTATATTGCCGGTGCACGTGACAGATATTCTGTTTTAAAGCGTCTGGCAGATATGAATCCGGACATTTTCTCAGTAATCTTTTGTAGAACAAAACGTGATACACAGGCTGTCGCTGAAAAATTGATTGAAGACGGATATAATGCAGCTGCATTACACGGTGATTTGTCTCAGGCTCAGCGTGACTCTGTAATGAAGGCATTCCGTGGAAGACAAATTCAGATGTTGGTAGCAACGGATGTAGCAGCACGTGGAATCGATGTAGATGATATCACTCACGTAATCAACTACCAGTTACCAGACGAAATTGAAACCTATAACCACCGTTCAGGACGAACAGGCCGTGCGGGTAAAACAGGTACTTCTATCGTTATCGTTACAAAAAGTGAATACCGAAAAATCAGCCAGATTGAGCGTATTATTAAAAATAAATTCATTGAAAAACCAATTCCATCCGGAAAAGAGATTTGTGAAGTACAATTAATTCACCTGGCAAACAAAGTAAAAGAAGTTAATGTAGATCCTGAGATCGAAAATTATCTTCCTCAAATTGAAGCTTCATTAGGAGATATTACTAAAGAAGAATTGATTAAAAAAATGTTTTCAGTAGAGTTCAATCGTTTTATTGAATACTACAAAAAACAAGACATTTTACAACCACAGGGAAGAGAAAGAGGAGAGCGCGACAGCAGAAACTCAAGAGAACCAAGAGTATCTAATGACGGTTCTGTTCGTTATTTCTTAAACCTTGGATCACGTGATAACTTTGACTGGATGAGCTTAAAAGACTTCTTACGTGATACGTTGGATCTTGGAAGAGATGATTTGTTTAAAGTTGATGTAAAAGAAGGATTCTCTTTCTTTAACACAGATGCTGAACATTCAGAAAAAGTAATTGATATCTTAAACAATATCAACCACGAAGGACGTCGCGTAAATGTTGAAATCTCAACCAGCGATGGTGGAAGAAACAGTTCAAGAAGAGATCACAACCGAAGAAACGACAGACCTCGTACAGGCGGTGGTTTCGGAGCTAAAAGCAGTGACAGAAGACCTGAGCGTTCTTTCAGACGTAACTCTGATGACCGTCCGTTGAGAAACGAGCGTTCTTCTACCCGTGGAGACCGTCCAAGACGTTCTAAATAATTTTTGTTAATTATTTAATAATAGCCATATAAACTGTAAAATATCTCTTATTTTTGATTCATTCTAAAATCATTATGAGATATTTTACAGTTTTTTTATTTCTAATCCTTTCAACAACACTGCTGGCACAGGAAAAACATTTATTGAAAGGTGTGGTTATAAACGAGTTAACCCTCGAAAATGAACCTAACATCAGCATCATTAACCTTAATACGCTTAAAGTTGCCAAAACAAACAACGAAGGAGTATTTCAGATTGAAGGTGCACTTAATGACACTCTTCACTTCTCAGCAGAAGGTTTTCGTGCTTTAAAACTGCGTGTAACGAATGACTGGATCAAAGACAATACGATAAAAGTCTATATAAAAGACGGGTCAACGGTTCTTGATGAAATGATCATCAACTCTGTTCAGCTTACCGGATACCTTCAGGTAGATACTAAATTATTAGCACTGGCAGATTATCCTTACACAAGAAGCTTTGATGTAGCTGGTGTTTCACCTTACTACAATAACGGATTTAACCCTATCAACGGTATTTATAATCTTGTAAAGAGAAAATCAAAAACGAATATGCAGATTCGCCAAATCAAAGAAGAAACAGCTTTGATTGAAATTATGAAATCAAAATATGACAGAGAAACGGTTTCTGCCCTGCTCAACATTTCAAAAGAAGAAATTGTACAGATTTTACAGCGTTGCAATCAGTCAGAACGATTTATTTATACCGCTTCAGATTATCAGATCTTCAATGCCGTGAATGAATGTTTTCAAATAAACACCATAAAAAATTAAATACATCTTTTCAGATGTATTTTTTTTGTTTAAAATAATAGGTTCAACTTTTTAAAAATGTACTTTTGCATTATATAAACAACACTTTACAACACACCAATTAGCAAATGGATTTATTAATCAAAGACGCAATCATTATTGCCCCGGAAACTGCTCATCATCATAAAAAAGTTTCGGTCAGAATTGTAAATGGCAACATTGCTGAAATCAACGAAAACATTGCTGCTGAAGGCATGGAAATATTAACGCTCCCTGACCTTCATATATCATCAGGATGGATGGATAGTTCTGTTTCTTTCGGAGAACCCGGATTTGAAGAAAGAGAAACACTTTCCAACGGATTGGACACAGCGGCTAAAAGCGGTTTTACCCACATTGCGCTACAACCCAATACACAACCTGTAGTTGATAACCAGACACTGGTATCGTTTGTAAAAAATAAAGCATTTGACAAAGCAACTACCCTACTGCCAATTGGTGCTTTTTCCAAACAACAGCAAGGTGAAGATCTGGCAGAAATGTACGATATGAAAAATGCCGGTGCCATTGCTTTCGGTGACTATAAAAAGTCAATTGCCAATGCCAACCTGTTAAAAATAGGATTACAATATACTCAGGATTTTGATGCTACTGTTATTGCTTACTGCAACGATGCGTCTATAAAAGGTAAAGGCGTGGTTCATGAAGGAGAAGTATCTACCCGCTTAGGACTAAAAGGAATTCCTACACTTGCCGAAGAAGTTGTTTTGGCACGCAATCTGTTTTTATTGGAATATACGGGAGGAAAATTACACATTCCTACCATCAGTTCTGCAAAATCAGTATCGCTAATACGCGAAGCAAAAAACAAAGGTTTACAGGTAAGCTGTAGTGTAGCTGTACATCAATTGGTATTGACAGATGAAGTACTGGAAGAATTTGATACGCGCTATAAGGTAAATCCGCCCATCAGAAATGAATTTCACAGACAGGCTTTAATAGAAGGTGTGCTTGACGGAACGATTGATTGTATTACTTCTGATCACCAGCCATTGGACATTGAACACAAAAAAATGGAATTTGACCTGGCTAAGGACGGTACAATCGGATTGGAATCTGCTTTTGGAACCCTTCTTACTGTTTTACCTTTAGATGTTGTAATAGAAAAACTTACAGCAGCTAAAAAAATATTTCTAAACACACCGGAAGATTTGTTTGAAATCAACAAACCGGCATGTATTACGCTGTTTACTCCACATGGAGAAAGTATTTTCACAAAAGAAAATATATATTCAAAATCTAAAAATTCTGCATTTCTGAATCAGAAAATGAAAGGAAAGGTATACGGAATTATTAATAATGGCATTTTAAATTTGAAATAATGCGAAACGAAATAACAAAAGACGGAAAACTGGCTGCTATTATTGCTCATATAACCTTCTTAGGTCCTATTATCGCGTATTTTATCAATCTGGATGATAAGGATGCTTTCGGATCATTTTATATCAGACAAAGTGTAGGCATTTTATGCCTGTTTTTTCTCATAGGCGCTTTGATTGGATTTATTCCCTATCCTTCCGCATCCTATGCTTTTTATTTATTCATATTCATCCTTTGGATTTACAGCTTTATAGGTGCGGTTTCCAACGAATACAAACTTTTACCGTTTATTGGTCCTTATTTCCAAAAATGGTTTTCAAAAAAAGATAATTAATGAACCCTTCTTTACACTATCTGATACGCGAGCCAAAAACTATTTTGGAAAAAAATCCGCTGTTGCTTTTACTTCATGGTTATGGAAGTAATGAAGAAGATCTGTTCTCTTTTGCAAGTGAATTGCCCGATCATTACTACATCGTATCGGCAAGAGCTCCTTATGCACTGCCTCCTTACGGAAATGCGTGGTATGCCATAACCTTTGATCAGGATATGAATAAATTTTCAGACGATGTTCAGGCTGCTGCTTCCAGAGATCTTATCGTTTCTTTTATTGATGAACTTTTAGATAAATATCCTATTGATAAAAATGCAGTTACGCTGATCGGATTCAGTCAGGGAGCGATTTTAAGTTATGCCGTAGCCCTATCCTATCCTGAAAAGGTACACAAAGTAGTGGCATTAAGCGGTTATTTTAATGAAAATATTTTAAAAGAAGGTTATAAAGATAATGATTTCAGTCATCTTAACTTCTTTATTTCACATGGTTCGGCTGACCAGGTAATACCTGTAGAATGGGCCAGAAAAAATCCTGAAATATTAGATACCTTAGGAGTAAAGAATACGTATCATGAATATCCTGTGGGACATGGAGTTGCGCCTCAGAATTTTTATGATTTCAGAAAGTTTCTTGAACAATAAAAAAATACCCCTTACATCAAAATGTAAGGGGTATTTTCTTTAAATATAACTTTATTGTAAATTCAAATATTCTTCTTCCTGATCATCTGCCGGATCAATATTTTTTAATCCGCCTTTTGGCGCTTCAAATCTGATAACGTCATCTACCGCCAGGGTGTATTTTTTAGCATCTAATTTATATTGCTCATTAGCATATATATCCTCTTCTTTTTTTTCTAAAACGATTCCTGAATCATTTTGAGGCAGAAATATTTCCGCTTTGGTTTTCTCTTTATCAAAAACAACAAAAGCACTGATAACAGAAGAATTTTCATCTTCCTGCAAATCATTAATCGGATTCAGACGATATCCTTCTTCAAAAACACGAATACAATTCTGGGTAACCTCACTCCACGTATAACCTGCAGAAACTATACATCCGTGTTCATCTTTCTCCCCTCCCATCAATTCATTGATCTGATCATCCGCTTTTTCAGTTACGTCATTTTGCTTGAAAATTTTATCACAGGATACCATTGAAAGTATCACAAGTGACAGGTAGCCTATTTTTTTCATTAGTAAACAGTATTTGATATGGTTTTAAATTCCGTAAACTTATTAGGATCAAAAGTGTATTCCACAAGCATTTCACCCGTATAAGTATCATTATAATAATCTAAAATAATCCATTTATGATTAAGAACCGAAGCTTTGTGCACAATTGTTTTACTTCCGTCAGAAGCAACCGGTAATAAAGGATTTCCGCCTTCCTGAGTATTCAGTATGGTAAGATCATGCAATACTTTCTGCATGGCTTCATCATATTTATATTCCTTAAAGGTTTTTTGGGCATTTTCATTTTCATCAATAGAGAAATAACTCGCTTCATCATACATATTTTTGTACAATTTTAAAGAATCTTTTAGCTGAGTCGTTTTCGTTTTTGTCTGTGCAAGCTCCGTTTCCTGAGATTTTAATATCTTGGAATCGTTTACATATAAAAATACATTGATGAGCAATGAGAATACAAATAAGTATAAAAAAACATTTTTCATTTTATAGATGTAGTTGTAAGTTATCGTATGCCAAATATACGTTTTTTGGAAGTTGTTTTTCAATTATTTCATGAAAACCTAACTGATAGCTTATATGGGTTATATAGGCTTCCTTTGGATTTATACGCCGTATATAGTCCAGCGCGGTCTGTAAATTATTGTGTGTAGGGTGCTCTTCTATGCGTAATGCATTGATAACCAAAACGTCTAAATCCTGTAATTTATTCAAACTTTCTTGTGTAAGTGTTTTTACATCCGTCAGATACGCAAAACGATCCATCCGGTACCCCAGAATAGGCAGGTCACCATGCATGACCAATATCGGTTCTATCTTTTTTGAATTGATAAAAAAAGTACTGTTTTCGTCGATTTCATTTGCATGAACTGCGGGAGCTCCGGGATAGCGGTTTTCTTTCTGAAATACATAATCAAATCTGCGCTCAAGACTTTGAAGAACCCTTTTTTGAGCATAGATGGGCATTGCACCTCCTTTTTGAAAACAGAAAGGTCTGATATCATCTAATCCGGCAATATGATCTGAATGTTCATGGGTAAAGACTATCGCATCAATATGAGGGCATTCAGACGTCAGCATCTGCTGTCTGAAATCGGGTCCGCAATCGATCTGAATAATGGTTTCATCCCATTCTACAAACAAAGAAGTCCGCAGTCTTTTGTCTTTCGGATTTGTGCTTAAACACACCGGATCTTTACTCAGAATCACCGGAACACCCTGTGAAGTACCTGTGCCCAGAAAATATATTCTCAATGTTTTTTTTACAAAAATACTATTTTATCCCTTCAAAATCCATATATTTAAGGCATATTATACATTACTTAATTTTTTATATGAAAGCATTTGAAAATGATTTAGTTTTAGAAGGAGACCGAATTATTGAACACAAACCTGCAATCTCTGACAAAGCACTTCGTTTAAATCTGAACAAAAATATTTACGGTACATTTTCTGAAATCGGAGCCGGACAGGAAACCGTCCGACATTTTTTCAGAGCCGGAGGATCTTCAAGAACCATTGCCAAAGCAATGTCTGCTTATGATAAACAATTTAGTGATGCTATATATTCAGTAGAAAATGACGGCAGATATGTGACCGAAAGCCGTTTGAAAAAGATGCTGGAACACGAATGTCTTCTTATGGAAGAACGATTAACCCGTGAAGAACATCCGCAACGTATCTATTTTAGTTATGCCAATACAGTGGCAACTATTGATTTTGCAAAAAAATTTAAAGGACACGGGTGGGTCGGCATCCGCTTTCAAACAGAACCTGACGGAGATTATAATGAAATTATTCTCCACATCCAATTCAAGGAAACCGATTCACGCCTGCAACAACAAACATTAGGTGTTTTAGGAGTTAACCTTATTTACGGAGCGTTTTATCAAAACAACGATCCTAAAAAACTGATCAGCCAATTGTATGATCACCTAGATAAAGATCAGCTCGATATTGATACTATAAACTTCTCAGGACCAATTTTCAAGAATGTTGATAACCGGCTTATGAGCCTTTATCTTGTTAAAAACGGAATGGCTGAAGCCGTTATGTTTGGTCCGCATGGAAAAAACATTTTGCCAGCCAATACGCTTTTCAGAAAGAATATCTTATTACTGAGAGGAAGCTTTCGCCCTGTAACGATTGTAAACATGAATATGTACAAAAAATCATTGGATATTTTTGTAAAACACAATCAGGTTGCCAAAGAAGATACCAGCATTATATTTGAGATCACACTCAACAATCTTTTGACAGAAGGCGATCTCAATGAACAGGATTTTTTAGACCGTGCCGAATTGCTTTGTCATTTGGGACAAACGGTGATGATTTCTAATTTTAAAGAATATTATAAAGTAGTTGAATACTGCTCTCAATATTCTAAAGAAAAAATAGGTTTAACAATCGGTGTAAGTAATCTTATCGATATATTTGATTCTAAATACTATAACAACCTAAGCGGAGGTGTTTTTGAAGCACTCGGTAAACTTTTTAACCGTGACCTTCAGGTGTATCTGTACCCTATGTTTAATGAGGATAATGAAGTCGTTACTTCAAAAAATCTGATGCTAAACGAAGCCCATCTGCAACCTATCTATCAATATTTTCTTGATAATAAACAGATTATTGATATTGATACCTATGAAGAAAAAAATCTGAAAATATTTTCGAGAAATGTATTGCGTATGATTCAGCACAACGAATCTGATTGGGAAGTTTTTCTGCCTGAAGGAGTAGCGGATATTATCAAAACCAAGAAGCTATTTCAAAAACAATAAAAGTTATAAAATACTTTTTTAATGTAAAGCTGCTCAGATGAGCAGCTTTTTTTTGCTTCTCTTCATTATAAAAATAGTAGTAGGCACTAATGTTCTAAAAATATATTTTTAGGGACTCTGCTATTTTTCAAAAAAAGAGTAGTTTTGGCACGATTCGTGAAATAGGCGATTTATATCTAAAATTTAATAATTGTGAAAAAACTACTTACTATCGCAGCCATTTTTACCGGCATCATATCGTTTGCTCAGGAAGCTGGAAAAACGGGAGAACTTCTAAAAAATGAAGCGAACAGCAGAGAAATGCAGGTTCAGAGAACCGATTCTTTTCAAAAAACAAATTCCAGAGACCAGAAAGGAAACGATAAAAATACCAATACCACTTCCGGTTACAGAAATCCGTCCCGAAATACAGGAACTGAAAGAAATAATCAACGATACAACTGGAATCAGAATTATGGTTATTCCGAAGTTTTTTTAAGAATTCCTGAATATGGCTATTTCACTGTTGAGATCGGGAATCAGTCAATTACCAATGATTCCGGAAAATTCCGTTTTTTTGATCTGAGTTCCGGAAGAATGCCTATTTCTATTTATGAAAATGGATATCTTATATACCGTACCCAGCTCAACGTAAGAAATGATAACCGTGTGGTACTTGATTTCTTTACCAATTATGGATTATACCTGTTGGATTCGTATCCGGTACGCGGACAGATGTATGGTTTTAATGAATGGGATGATGTATGGAATAATCCGTATGCCAACGGAAACGGACACGGAAATTGGGAGTCAGGCAATAATTATGCTTCTAAGGTAATGGACAGCCGTACCTTTGATAATTTTTTGCGCACAATGGATAAAACAGCCAGTTTTGATAAAGATAAAGTAGCGTTTATCAATCAGCAAAGTACGCTGAATTATTTTACCTCCAAACAAATCAAAACACTATTGGATGTCTTCAGTTTTGATGAACAACGATTGCAAGCCGCAAAAATTCTGTATCCGAGATGTACTGACGTTACCAATTTTTATATTGTTTACGAATCTTTTGATTTCGATAAAGGCAAAAAAGAATTGATGAACTATATATCGGGATTACGATAGAGCAACCTGATTTACCCATACTAAAAGCCCGGATTATATCCGGGCTTTTATTTATTCACTTTTATTATTTTTTCTGAGACTGTATCTGTGAAAGTATAAACTTTTTTCGCTCACTGACGCTACCTTTTGGAACGATAACGATTTCATAGCCATACCTTATATAGGTTTCCTTCATCTTATCAAAGGTGGCTTCCGCTTCTTTCCAGGTTTGTTTTCTCTCTGTATCCGTTGTATATATTTCTTTCCACGGGGGTAAAATAAATACTTTTGGATGATAGGCATGATTCACAACCAACTCATCAATTTCCTTAGTTATTTCAAGTCCTTCCATATTTCTATAGCATACAGTGTCCGGAATGCCTCTGTCAAAAAAAAGAATCTCATCGGCTTTTGCTAAGGCTACTTTTCTATAGGTATTTAGAGACGCTTCTAACATAAGATCGGCATACAGGTGTTTGTCTTTCCACGGAAGTCCGTTTCCGTCTGTTGCAAGTTGCTGTTGAATGATAGCACGGGCATCTTCAGGTATTACCTTATATCCTTCTTTCTTTAGCTCTTCTAAAAGAGTTGTTTTTCCGACACCGGGACCTCCGGTGATAATATACCAGTTGTTGTAGTTATCGTTCTCCATTAATTTCTGTTATGCTGAAATCGTTTCTTTGTAAACCATTGCATATAAGTCGAATCCGTCTGCCCAATAATTTTTCACTACATCGGCAAGTTCAAAGCCTTGTTTTTCATAAAACCGATAAGCAAGCTGTGAAGTACGTACTGTAATTTTTTGCACACTTTCTATTTTCTTCAATACTTCAATCCGATATTTTGTCAACAGTGATCCAAACGATTTTCCCTGATAATCAGGATGTAAAATATCCCAGCTCAATTTGCCGATGGTTTTATTTTCTACGAAATTAATCCCTCCGCACCCAACTATCATTCCATCAGAAACAACTACATAATACAGTTCAATTTCATGTGCTAAATAATGCTGTAAATCAGCTTCTTCTTCAGCAGCAAAATATTTCGGTGTGTTTAATTTTAAAAGATGGAGTATGTTTTCTTTGTCTTCTTCAGTATAAGCCCGGATATGGGTATCTTGTAGTGGTTTCATACAGCGGTTCAATGAAAAAATTTATGATGGGTAAACAATTATTCTAATGCATACCTCAAAGATAGTACAGGCAAGCTATTGAAACAAAGGTCAATAAAAATAAGACTTTTCTGTCAATTGACAAAAAAGTCTTTATGGAGAAATATATCCTGCTCTTTTTTAGAAAAGAAAAACTATTCTTTAGGCACCTCCAATTGCGTGCTTATCGCAATTCGATTCCAGGCATTTATCGTTACAGCAGCCATTATGATTTGTGCTACATATTCTTTATCAAAAATACTGATCGCTTTGTCATACATTTTTTGGGATACTCCATGTTGATGAATCAGAGTTATTTCCTCTGTAATACCCAACACTATTTTCTCTTCTTCTGTAAATAATGCAGTCTCTTTCCATGCATTTAACAGAAAAATACGCTGTGCCGTTTCCCCATTTTTCATGGCATCTTTTGTATGCATATCAATACAGAAAGCGCAGCCGTTGATTTGTGAAGCACGTATTTTTATCAATTCTTTGTGTATGGGTGATAAACGGGTCGTTTGTAAATAGTTTTCCAATCCGTACATCGCTTTATACGCCTGAGGCTGTAGTTCAAGAATATTCAGTCTTTTTTCCATTTTTTTATATTTTAAATTAAATAACCTTTAACAAAGTAAAATTGCAATTATTTTTTTCAAAAAAAATTAAACTGGTTTAAGATAATAGAATATTAAAAAAAATTCACAAAAACAGTTTAAAATACATATTAATCAATATTTTTTTTACTCATATAAGAAGTAATCAAACAATTTTTAATGGTTTTAACTATTTATAATATTAAATAATTATTTTTGTCAGCCCGAATACTACCCAAAGATGAAAACAATATTTACAGCATTTATTATAAGCCTATTCTTATTATCCCCATTTTATGCAACTGCACAAACCAACCCGAGAATTACACACATCTATACAGATTATAATGGTTTCTGGTCTTCCGGTGAAGGGGCTATTAACGCCATACGTCCTGACAACTCTCATAACCTGTTAGGATTTCGATTCAATGGTATAACCTATGCAACGGGAGTTGACAATACAAAACTGGTAGCAAGAGGTATTGGTTTTGTAAATACAAATTTTCAGGCTTTCCCGGTCAAAGATATTCCTTTAAAAGATGGTTCTTCTCTGTTTTTTGGTTTTGGACAAATGTATGACGGAATCAATAATGTAACAGCCTTTCCTCCACCTTTTTCACTTCCCGGACAAATTTCTCATATCTTAAAACGCGGGAAAAACGGATTGGATCTCGGAACAGCCGTAACCAATATTCCATCTACTTCTCAGGCACTGACATTTGTATTCAGAGCTATTTTTGACCCGAATCAGATTGGTGATGGTGTTCCGGATATTCTGGTTACTCAGGTAGCACAGCCCAATTCTAATTTTGACGAAGTATATTTTGAAGATATAAACGGAAATCTGATCGGAAATAAAGTCCTTATCAATTTCAACGAAAATGCTCTGGCACCAGCTGTAGGTTCCTGGAATGTAGATTTTTTTAATCCGATCGCAGGTACCGAAGGAATAAAAAACACGTTTCGTGATATACGGTTGTGGGCAAGAGATGCCAGCGCATTTGGTATCAATATGCAAAATTATAAACAAGTGTATCAATTGCGTTATAAACTGGCTGGTTCGAGTGATCCGGCTTTTCTTGCTTATAATACGGCTTTTATAAAAATTCTGGCCGCTTACGGAGATGAAGTACAGACAAATGTAGATGAAAGTGTCAGCATTCCCTATCTGGCTAATGATATATATCAACCCGGGACAATTATAAATACCAATATTGTCACCAATCCCACACACGGAACTGTCAGCATCAATGCTAACAACACCTTTACGTATACTCCGAATCCTAATTATACAGGTACAGATTCTTTTATATATGAAATTTGTGATCCGAATGGTACCTGTGATCAGGCAACTGTTAATATTGTCATCGGTTTAGCCGATTTGAGTATCACGAAAACAGTAGATAAAGTTACTCCTCAAACAGGCGAAAATGTTGTATTTACTCTAAGAGTAAAAAATCTTGGTCCTCAAAATGCTACAGCAGTAACACTCAATGATCTGATGCCGTCCGGATTTACTTATATAAGCCATAGTCCATCAAGTGCTGCCTATCTGAATGAAACCGGAAATCTATTTATCTCTAATATGCCCAATCAGGGTGAGTATCAACTACAGATTACTGCCCGTGTGAATGACAGTGGTAATTATTTGAATACCGCTGGTGTAATTGGAGCCAAATATGATCCTAATACGGATAATAATACAGCGTCCGTTCAGGTTAAACCAATGCCGAAAGCCACCATATCGGGTGGTGGAGCCGTTTGTACAGGAACCCCTCTTCCGGATGTAATTTTCAAAAATTACGGACAGGCTCCCTGGACGCTTTCTTATAGTTATAACGGTACTGCTACCACAGTGACCAACCTTACCTCTCCTACTTATACTATTACAAATGCGGCAGTAGGAACGTATAGTTTAATAAAAATCACGGACGCCAATGGAGTGTCTGCTAACTTATCAGGATCTGTTTCTGTAGCTCAGGTATCTGTTCCCCAAGTTAAAATCACACAGCCTACCTGTTCCAATCCAAAAGGAAGTTTAGAAGTAATATCGCCTTTAGGTACAGATTATGAGTATCAATTACAAACTACAACATCTGGTAATACGCAATCCGGAAGCTTTCAGCCATCACCGTTATTCAGCAATCTGACTGCGGGTAACAGTGTTCAATACAGAATTGTCGTGCGTTTGAAAAATCTGATTACTTGTAGCAGTAATTCCATGAGTATGAGTATTCCGGAATTGGTACAGGCACAAATAAGTGTCAGCGATGTAATATGTAATAACGGCGTAAGTATTGCCGCCAATAGTGTTGATCAGACATCAGGAAATACTTATCTATGGACCCTAACAGGCGGAACGTTTTCAACTCCAGCTACGAATGCTACGGTTGGTTTTCTTCCTAATGCAAATACTGCACAAGTGACCCTACATCTGAAATTAACCTCATCTACGGGCTGTATTTCTGAAGTAACAAAACTGATAACCGTATCACAGCCAAGTCTCGGAGGTTCTATCAACAGTAATAAAGATCTTATATGTCCCGGACAAAATATCACGCTTAATCTTACCAATCAAAGAGGAAAGATCATCAGCTGGCAGCAAAAAACCATCAACGGCAGTATATGGACAGAGATTCCGCATCAGGGAACAAGTTATACCACACCTGCCTTACAAAACAGTATGCAGTACCGCGCGGTAGTTGGAAACAATCCTTGTTCAACGGCTTTTTCTACTGTTTATACAGTAGCTGTTGTGGAAGATTTTGTGATCAACGAAAGTTTAACCGATGGCACCTATTGTTTACATACTTCAGTAAACGCACTTTCCATAGACAATGGTGTTGCTGAAAAAGGCTATACGTACCAGTGGTATGTCAGTGAGTATGATATCAACATAGGTGGAACTCCGGTCGTGGGTGCAACAGATGCTTTTTTTACACCATCTGGTGACGAAGCCGGTATTAGATATTATTATGTGGTAAAAACACGTGAATGCCTCAGTAAACCTTCCAATCCGGCACAAATTGTTATTAAAGAACTCATACAGGCGAACGCAGGACCTGATCAATCATTAAATAAAAGGTATTTTACCCTATCCGCTAATATCGGTTCTGATCATGAAGGCCGATGGGAAGTGGTTTCTGTACTACGGGACACCATAGCTTTGGACAACAGTTCAGTAATCATTGACGACAGTAACAATCCACAGACAACCGTCACGACCTTGTCTAACAGTATTACAACATTGCGCTGGACACTGGACAACGGAAGCTGTACATCATCTGATGAAGTCATTCTTATTTCGAGAACTTTGCCTGCACAAACCAATCCGATCCTTTTAAATCAGGCTCAAAAAAATATAAAACGCTAAATATATTAACCTCCTATCATCACCGCTTTTTCTTAGAAATCAGCGGTGATTTTTTTCTTATTTCACTCAAATATTCTGGTGTAAATCCTAAAAAAGAGGCTACCAGATATTGGGGTATACGCTGTATAAATTCAGGATAATTTTGAATGAAATGAAAATACAATTCTTCTCTTGAAAAATCATACAGATATTTAATTCTCATTTGTGAAGCGGCAAAAGCCCTTTGATAAATATAGCGAAAATAACGCTCTATTTTAGGATGTTTTATCAACAGTTTTTCCTGTGATTGATAATCAATAGAGAGTACTATAGAAGACTCTACCGCCTGAATGGCAAATGGTGAAAGCAGCTGTCTTTCATAAGCAATATGATCTGTAATCCACCAATTTTCAATAGCAAATTCTGTTGTCTGTTCTACTCCTCTGTCGTTTATAAAAAACTTTCTAAGACAGCCACTGATTACGAAATAATGCTTTTTACAAATGGTGTCTGCTATCTGTAGATTTTGCTTTTTTGAAACCTTTTCATATTCAAAGAATGCAAGAATTTCTGTAAATTCCCCATCCTCCAAAACGATAAATTTTTCCAGATGATTTCTAAACGTATCCATGATTGTTATGTAAACCTGTTTCAAAAATACGATAATATGTGAGAAGAAATGCTGCCTTAATAACTCGAAATAGTCTCTGAATACTATTCTATTTTTTTCTTAAAATAAAAAAACGGTTCTCAAAAACCGTTTTAACCTCTATTTAAATAATTCTATGGTATAATCAAATAATTCAGGACCTGCCGTTTTCCCATGTCCCGGGATAATAATCTGCGTTTCCGGAAAGCGGTTTCTAACTTTTTCTACAGTAGCTGCCCAATCTTTTTCGTTTGCATCTTCCAGATTTCCTTTTCCTGCTCCCTGCTCTTTGATAAGACAACCGCCAAACAAAACTTTATCATCCGGGAAATAACCTACTATATTATCTTTTGTATGACCTTCACCAAAAAATCCTGCATATACCTTCTTGTTACCTACTTTTAGTTCCAAAGTATCTTGAAACCCGTTAAGAGGTACATCAAACGGACTGTTCTGTTCTTTTAAGAAAGCAATAGTACGCTCCTGAGCATAAGAGGGAATTTTTGCCTGATGAAATTCTTTTAATCCGGCTACACAATCGGCATGAAAATGAGTCGCAATAACAGCATTCACTTTATAATGCTGTTTATTTACTAAAAAATCAAGGAGTTCCTTTGAACTTATTGAATCAGCGGGCGTATCAAAAACAACTGCTTCCCCATTATCGATCATAATCATACCGTTACACGGAACTCTTCCAAAACTATCGGTATTTAAAAAAGAATTGTGTTCATATACCTGATTTGAAATTTTGCGAATGGTAAGATCATCAGATGTGTACACAACAGAATCTGTTGCATTTTGTTGTTCCGCTTCCGGTGTCGAAACATTTTCAATTTTTACAACCCGTTCGTTACAAGCGGAAAAAAATAAGCTGCCCATACATAAAGCAGCAATAAAATAAATGCGCATACTAAATACTTTTTATAAAATTAAGTTGTGATCATCATGCAAAAATAAAACGATGGAGACAATTACAAAAAATAGAAACTTATAATTCTGACTTTAACAAAATCATATCACGCAATACATTACCATTCTCAATTATCGGTTCGGGATAATTGTCCGTGTAAAAATTTTTTCTGACGTCAAACTCTTTAAATCCGTTTTTCCGATAAAAATTTAACTGGCGAAATCCACTGTCAGAAGTTCCTACAATCAGATATTGATACTGCTGTTCTCTTGCTATTTCCTTTATCTTATCCATCAGATATTTTCCAATGCCTTTATTTTGTAACGTTTCGGAAACTGCTATGTTTTTTATTTCAACAGTTTTCTCATCAATCTTATATAAGGCGGCAACTGCGAATGGCTGTATGTTATCTGTTTGCCGTAACAGATAAACATCACAATCGGTTATATAGGCATTAATGGCTTCAATTGTCTCATCTGCCAATAATAATAAATCATACGGTATTTCTTTTTCAGAAGTACATTTATACAGCTGATATTTTGTGTCATCCATGACGTTTCTTTCTATTTTTTAGTTCTTTGCAGCTTGAGTATTGTTATGGAATACGGGTTCATGTTTAACCGGGAAATTGACCGAATTGGCAATGAAACAGAGTTCACGGGATTTTTTATGCAGTTCCGATAACTGTTGCTGATCCTGTTGATTTTGTACCGTAACATGAGGTCTTAAAGTAACTTCTACAAATCTGCCACTCCCGGTTTGTGTTTCTTCCATAATACCGGTTGGATGATCAGTATACGCTGTAACGATAATTCCTTTATCTGAACAAAGGTGTAAAAACCACAACATGTGACAGCTTGCGAGCGAAGCCAGTAAAAGTTCTTCGGGATTATAGCGGGTATTATCTCCTCTGAATGCCGGATCTGCAGAAAGCATTATGTCCGGTTTTTCGTCTATTTTTAGAGTATGGCTCCTTTCATAACTCTTGTAACCCGCAGTTCCTGTACCGACATTCCCTGTCCATTCAATACAAAGATTATAGAAATGCTGCTTATTCATTTATCTTTTTTATTTAATAATACTTTATCCGACTGTGTAAATTAAAACCGGGCATATAATATAATTCGTTTAAAGGCATATACAGCAGGCATTTTGGGAAAAGCTGCCGCTATTCTTCTTTTAAATTCTTGTGTCAGGCTATATTGAAGCTCCTCATCTAGGCGCTCCATATAGGGAATCAATGCAGAACCTGAAATGAATTCATATAATTCATCTGAAGTCTGGGCAATAATAGGATATACTTTTTCGTATATCTGAAAATTTTTACCGCCCTTCTCAAAAAATAATGTAGTGTAGTGCTCAATCGGTAAAACCGGAGAAAGCCTTTTCCAGTTATGGAGGGCCTCGCTGTAGGGTTTTTCCTGTACCAACTGCAATAATATTTTATTGAGAATGTTTTCTGTCTGTGAAGGCATCTGTACAGCCAATTGTCCGTTGGGAGCCAATAAAGAAATAAGTTCTGAAAATAGTTTATCATGATCATCAGCCCATTGCAAAGCAGCGTTGGAAAATATTACATCCCATTTCTGTTTTTCACTTACTTGTTTTTCAATGCTTTTCTGTTCAAAAGAAAGATTAGTACGCTCAGGTGCCTTTGCAAGCATTTCTGCTGATGTATCAATTCCTAAAACAGTAGCATCTTCAAAAGTTTCAGCAAGAAATTTCGTTAGCTCTCCTGTTCCGCATCCCAGATCAATTATTTTCTGATGAGGTCCTTTTTCTATATGGCTTACCAAATCATAATAAGGTTGATATCGTTCTGATTTGAACTTGTCATAGGTGTCAGGATTCCATGCCATACTTGTATAGTTTATTTAGGTATTTAAAAATGAAAAGCGCAATACATACTGCGCATTGCCTACTAAATTAAAACATTTTGCCTCATAACTTCTTAAAATAATATTAAGATCAGCCGTAGTTGGATTTTATAACCGCTAAAATTCGGGCGGATCAAAGTTTTTATAACGCATATAGATATCTTCCGGATTCAGGGTATCTGTGCTGATAAGAATACTATTACCTTTTTTATCTGTTTTATATACAGTCCGATGGCTGTCATTATGAACGCTTGCAATCTCTTTGAGTTGATTTCCTTCCAAAATAAGAAATACGGTTGATGATCCGCCATGTACCAGAAACGCATCAATACAATTTAACTCTTTATTATAAGCCATATTCGGATATTCCTCAGAATTTTGAATCGGGATCAAAACATCTTTTGCCGGATCATAAATAAGCAGCCTGCGAATTTCATTGGCACCTCTGGCAGCTACATTTGAGACATACGTAATATCATTATACCCGTCATTATTGAAATCGCTTATCTGCGGATCTATATCTGTAATAAGATCTTTAGCAAACTGAAACCGATTTTTAAGAAGCCAGTTTTTACCTTCTCTGCTGTAAAAAGAGAGTATTACTTCACAGGCATCTTCATTTCTTATTTTTGAAATTTCAATTTTATTTTTTCCTTTTCTTCCGATAGTAAGACTGTCCGAAAAAAATTCTTCTATCTGTTGTGCCTGTCGATCTTTCTTGAAACTGGTAATAAAACGGCTGTTCTCTGTCAACAGAAAAATCAGTGTCAATATGGAAAATAAGAAATACTTCATACTCGATTAAGTTTCTATTTTAAGATAAGTACATTGAACTATTCCGAATGTGTGTCTTGCAAAATCAATGTGTTATCAACTTTAAGCCTTTCGTTGAGCCATTTTTTCATTTTCAATTCATCAATTTGTTTTGTGTTTTTTTCTTTATGATACAGTACTAACCATTCTATCTTAGCACTATCTGTTCCTGCAAACTTTTCTATTTTACCAAGCGACACATCTTTAATTTCCGGGAAAAGAAGATTTAACTCTCTTACAATACCGGGTTCATTTACTTTATATTTATCTAATTCCTGACGGAGATTATTGATGGTAACATCTTTTTCAGACAAAGAAGTATCCTGCTTATTCAGTTCGCTAAGTATCTCAGATTTAAGATCTGCATCATCCTGTCTGAAATTCAAAATGGTATTATGGATACCTCTTTCATCCAATAATTTGTTATACATTTCCATTTCTTCTTTACTCAACTTTCTGTTCAGAAATGCGAGATCTACCTTTTTAGGACTGGAATTATAATTCAGCTTTTTATAAATCACCGTATACCCTCTGTTATTAAATTCTGAATTAATAAATTCTTCCACTGTTTTGGTAAATTTCTTTTCTTCAAAGAGATTATAAGCTAAATAAAAGCTTGGAAGGATTATAATCATCATTAATGTAGTAATTCCGTACCGGATAAGCTTTTCATTCTTAGGCTCAATTGTAGCAGAAGCAGGATATTTTAAATATTTAATAACTAAAAAGGTAGCAATACAAATAAAGAAACAGTTGATCGTGTACAGATAAAAAGCGCCGAAGAAATAATTGAAATTAAAGGTTGCCAATCCATATCCGGCGGTACATAATGGAGGCATCAAAGCTGTGGCAATAGCTACACCAGGAATCGGATTACCTTTCTCCACCCTTGTGATAGCAATAACACCTACTAATCCACCAAAAAAAGCAATTAATACATCATATATATTAGGCGATGTTCGTGCTAATAACTCTGACTGTACATCTTTGAATGGACTGAGATAAAAATAAAAAGCAGATACCAACAAACTTACAGCAGTTGCTATTAAAAGATTTTTAACAGACTTCCTCAAAAGTAAAAAATTATATGTCCCTAATGCGAATCCGGCTCCTAAAATAGGCCCCATCAAAGGAGAGATTAACATGGCTCCAATGATTACAGCAGTTGAATTGACGTTTAATCCAATAGAAGCGATAATAATTGCACAAGCCAATATCCAAAGGTTCGAACCCCTGAAAGATATATTGGCGGTAACATTTTCTAAAACTTTCTGTTTATCTTCTTCACCATTGTGCAGATTGATAAAATCCCATAATTTATTGCTCATTTACTGATTGTAATTAATATTGTTTTTACTTGTTTATTTAACATAATCCCAAATAAACCGTTTTTAATGTAAAATACAAAATTCCAATTTAGAATGTTTTATGCATCTTACTATCAGAAAATCAAAGAAGTTACAAAAAATAAAGAAAGGATTTTAGTCATCTATCAATTTATACATCTATAGATTATTGTGTGTCTAAATTTAATAATAGAGATAAATTATATCTTGAGATTAGCTATAAAAGCTATCCGCTGTTTTATAAACCTGATGATTTAAAAATTGAAAATTTGGGATTAAATCTATCTTTGAATTTATAGATAAATAAATAATTTTTAACGCTGTGGAGGTATCTTCACAGCTTTATTATTCAAATCTATCAAATTATTAATCTGGGTATATAAAATCAAATAAGCAAAGCAATTAATAATAAATTTTATATTTTTTACTTGTCCAAAAATGGTGAAGGCTACCTTTCAGTACAAAACTCATTATATCTTATTTTAGAAATCCAATGATTTCTTTACGTTCTCTATAATTCATTACTGCCCTACTATTACCAAAAGACTGGCTGCTGCAATAAAAAACCACAATACAAGGGCAAACAGTAAGGGCTTAACTCCAACTGTCCTGATAACTTTAAAAGAAAGTCCTGCACCAATCAGAAATAAGGTAAGCATGAGTCCTGCCTTCGCCAAAGACACCAAGTACAGACTCAACGTTTGAATCATCGGTACATACGTATTAAGACATATAGCAATAACAAAACAACCGATAAACCAGGGTATTTTGATATTAGCTTCTTTGTTTTTAAATAACAATACAGAAAAAAAAGAAAGCGGAATAATCCAAAGAGCACGTGCGAGTTTTACGGTTGTAGCAATCTGCAATGCTTCTGTACCGTATTTACTGCCGGCTCCTACAACAGAACTGGTGTCATGTATGGCAATCGCACTCCACAGACCAAACTGATGTTGTGATAAATGCAACCAATGCCCTATCAAAGGAAACAAAATTAGAGCAGCTGCATTTAGAATAAATACTGCAGCAAGAGCTACCGATATCTGTCCGGGTTTGGATTTGATAACAGGTGCAACTGCCGCTATAGCACTTCCTCCGCAAATGGCTGTTCCTGCTGCTATCAGATAAGCCGTGATTCGTTCTATTTTGAATAACCGCATTAATATAAACCCTAACAGCAGCACGGCTATTATACTCAAAACCGTAAAAATAAAGCCTTCTTTTCCCGCTTTTAAAGCACTGTCCATATTCATTCCAAAACCTAAACCCACTACAGAAAACTGCAGTAAAAGCTGTGTAAGTTTTTTTGTACGAATTTCATAAGGATTGCCGATGGATATGGCTGTAAAAAAACCAAGAACTAAAGCTAAAGGAGCTGAAAAAAAAGGAAGCAAACAACTTATTCCTAATAGAATAAAGAACGCTCTTTGCACCTTTGGATGCTTTTTAATGTATTGCTGTAAAGAGATAACTGTTTTCATTTCTTAACCAATTGAGATACAAAATTGATTAAAAACCGATTACTGAAGAAATCAAAAAAGAACATGAGCTATAACTTGAAGTTATAACGTTGTGCAAAATTGAGAAACAAGGCAGTAAGACTGTTGTGTGCTCCCAATAACTGAATAAATTGAAAATCGCGTTCGATAGATAATTTTTTTACATCAATAATGGTAAGCGTATTATTTCTTAATTCCTGTAATACAGAGTGTATAGAAAGCAATGCCATGGCATCTGAATGCAATAAATACAGTTTAATACTCTCCGTATTTCCCAACTGCATTTCTACTTGCAGTTCATTTATTTTTATCCCAACCGATTTAAGAGCAAATGACAGGGTTTCCAATGTACCTGACCCGGGTTCTCTGAGCAATAAAGGAATACTTTTTAAATCTTCTGCTTTGAGCATGTTCTTCTGTGCCAATGGATGAGCCGCTTTGGCAACGAGCACAATTTCATCTTTTAAAAATGGAGTGTAATGAAACAAAGAGCTTTTAGAGGAACCTTCAATCAAACCAATATCAATTTTTTTCTGTTCCAGTAATTGTTCAATCATTTCGGTATTATGTATGGTCAGCTCAATTTTGATGTCTTTAAATTTTCCATGAAATTCAGCCAGTACAGGTGGTAATACATACTGGGCAATGGTGGTACTGGCTCCGATACGCAACAAACCTTTATACTGCTTGCTGAGCTGGGCTATTTCGAATTCCATATCGCGGTAAATACCAAAAAGCTGTTCAGTATATTTCAGCAATACATTACCCGAAGCTGTAAGACTTATCTTAGTCCCGTTCCGATCAAACAGCTGTGTACCTAACTGATGTTCAATCTCTTGAACATGTTTAGTAACTGCTGGCTGGGTAATATGTAATTCACGTGCTGCTCTTGTAAAATTGAGTCTTTTGGCAACGGTATCAAAAACTTTTAATCGGAAGTCAAACATTTTTTGAAATTATAAGGATAATATCAAAGTTAATCATTTCCTTTTCGATTTTCAGTTGTTCTCTAAATCAAAATCTTCTGATCCATTCTCAGCTCAAAAATAAAAACCATATTAAATACCGCTTTTAATAAAAATGTTATAAATTAACTTAAAAATGGTAACCCTTTTATTATGAAAAAATATTTCTTTATCAGCACATTGCTGTTGACAGGCCTGCTGTCTTATGCTCAAAACAAACACATTATCGAAGCGGATAATTTATCAGAATCTCAATTAACCACAATAGATAAGATGGCTTCTAAAGATGGTTGGGTACTCATCAAATATAAGGGAGAAAATTACATCCGTAATTTTTCAAATTCTGACTATATCCTTTCCTTATCTGTTCATTGTTCTGATACCTCTAAAAAACCGGGGTATCTGATCGAATATTCCGATCGTTATGGAGACGGAGAAATGGGAGGTCTCGATTTTTCGAGTGCCACTTCACAATATCATGCAAAAGTGGTTTTTTATCTCGATGGAAAAAGTTATGAAAATCCGTTTGCTTCCGGTAAAAACAAGAATATGAAACCATTCTTCGAAAATTTAAAGAAAGCGAAAAAACTTAGAATAGATTTTTTTGATACAGAATTTAATCCTGAAACAGCGAAAGAAGAACTAAAAATAAACCGGTCAATAGAATTTAAAACCGCAAATGCCGAACTTTTAGATCAGGCTGTTAATTGCTCCTGATGCTTCAAAATTATACCTCCTTTAAAAATACAGTAAAGGAGGTATACTTTAAGTTTTGCTTCATTGCTTAATTTTTTCCATTTCAAAGAGTCCGTAGTGTAACATTACACCAAATATCCCTGTTTTGCTTTCAAAAGATCCTTCATCGCTAAAACGGATCTTACTATTGGGTTGTGTCTGGCACAGAAAAAAATGATCGGCATATATACATTCCATACATCCTTTCTTATGCAACTCACTCCAGCCAAACTCTGTATACTCATCATCTTCTTCATTAAATAAAAACGTTCTTGCTTCAGTTTGTTCGTTTTGATTTTCAGCATCAATTATGAGCCAGCGTTCTGCATTCGTTTTGTATTTAGAAGGTAAATCTTCTGGTGCTGCATCTGACGCCTTTTGTATGATTATTTTTTTTGCATCAAAGTCGTCAAGCTTTGAATCGCCGTAAGGCTTCAAAAGATAATGTCCGCTCCAGATATCATTGCCTTGATTTTTAAGCGAGTCCGGTAGTTGAGCCAAAGCATGTTGAAAAATAAAAAAGGTACACGTGATCCGTAATAGCTGTTTCATTCCCTATGGTTTTAAAGTAAAAGTACTTCTTTTTTATGGGTTTTAGAAACTCTTAAAAAGAAGCTGCTTCCATCAAAAGAGTACTTACTGATTTAAAAGCTCCTGAAATCTGTCAATAAAAAGGCCTACATGGTATCCGTCCATTAATCCATGATGACCGTGAACAGAAACCGCCATTGTTTTATTTCCATTTTCTTCCATCATTTTTCCAAATGAAATTTTCGGACAGCTGTCCGGAAAAGTAAAACTTCTCGCATGAGACAAAGAAGTAAAGTTGAGCCACGGAATAGCTGAAAAATGAATGACATTTTCACCCGAAACAGCAGGAATCAATCCTTTTGTTTGCTGCACTTCTGTAATTACTTGCTTTGCATTGGCGAAAAAATCTTCTTGCTCATCTTTATAATCCATATATGAAAAGCCAAAAGTACCGTCCGGACGGTTAATAGTCGGCGAAGCATGCACTTCATCAAAAAGGTAAACTTTTTCATCGATGATTCTATATCGAAAGTTTTCTGTTTCATTCGCAGCTTTTAGTGCCTGATACAGATAATACAGGAAAAAGGAATATTGGTGTTCTTTAGCCTGTTGGTATGCTTTTGTGCAGTTTACGGATACTGTAACGCCAAAAAAAGGTTCCTGAAATTGACTGAAAAAGTGAAAATGGTCTTTTCTTTCCCATGTTTCAACGTTTATTTGTTGTTTCATTTTTATTAATTTTGATTGTTGAACATCTATAATCTCGGAGATAGAAAATGATTGATTGTAACAAAAGGCATTATTTTACCTCTCCTGATTACTTTTTGTATTTTTCAGCTGCAAAATTGAACACAACCCATAATAAAAAAAAGGACATTTGTCCCAACCCGATTATATGCTCCGCACCAACACTCCTTTTTTAGCGTATATAGAGCGTCTTTATGAGTTACAAACCCGTAAAGAAGCCATCATAGTAAAAGATTTTTCAAAACACTCTTTTGTATTACAGCAGGGAACAACTGCTCATGCTGTATTGTTTATCAAACAGGGTATTATTAAGTGTTTTATGAATGAGGAAAATGGAAAAGAATATATAGTAGAATTTTTAGGAAAAGGCGAAGTGATAGGTGAAATTGAATTTCTGAAAGACATTCCCTGTCTGTGTACGATTGAAGCACTGACTGAGGTGACGGCGTATAGCATTTCTCTTCCGTATTTTAAAGAATTAATAGAAAAAGATCCTCTGTTTAGCCGGCTTTTACTGGATGCTTTTGCAGAACGGATTATCAATACCAGCAGTCGCGCTTCTTACCAGCAATTGCATACAGTGGAACATAGTTATGCCAAACTTATGGAATTACAGTCCCGACAGAATGTTGCTATTTCAAAAGAAGATATGGCAGCCTATCTGGGCATTACGATACGCACATTGAACCGGGTGGTTAAAAATTTTAAATAAAATATAAAAATCCCTAAGTATTAAAGCAGCAGATTAGTGTTACTAATATATAGTAAAGAAAATGATCCTTTTTATTTTTTACTTTTAATACTCTTTATTGTCGTAAGAAGAATATCGACAATTAGTAAAACTAATAATAAAATGTATAGTACTATTTTTTCTATATCCGTTTCTTCATTCGGATGAAAATATACTATTAGAAAAAAGACTGCAATTATTTTGTATACTACCTGTTTGTACATCGTTAGCTATTTTATAGATTAAAAATTGAGTAATCAGTATCAGGGATAATTTTTTTCTAAAAAAAAGAACCATTACAGGCTATTAAAGATAAAAATACATATAAGAATATATAATAATATCATGAGAGATTAGATCTATTCACAATTTTAAGAAATTAAATACTATCTTCCAAGTATATTAAACGAAAAATTTAAAATTATTCTATAAATAGAATATAGCAAAAAGCTCAACTCTTTTTTAAGGATTAAAAACGAGTAATATAAATACGGCAAACAATACTAAATGCATGATTCCGATTACCGGACTGGTACGCTTTCCTAAAAAAGTCATCAGGCTTAATAAAAGCGTGATACAAAAAAGAATCATTTCAGTGGCCGTCAGTCCAAATAAAACCGTTTTTCCGGTTATCAGTCCGATAATAAGAACAGCAGGCACAGTAAGACCAACTGTTGAGACAAAAGCTCCGTGACAAAGATTGATGGTACGTTGAAATTCGTTATTGAGAGCTGCT
Organism: Flavobacterium sp.; assembly: GCA_032096595.1. GTDB lineage: Bacteria > Bacteroidota > Bacteroidia > Flavobacteriales > Flavobacteriaceae > Flavobacterium. The sequence goes on from DAMCXY010000001.1 coordinate 144,557, forward strand.
TTTACTGCTGTCATTGATTCAGGAGTAAATACGATAATAGCAATCAGTACACCGCCTAATAAAGGAGGTAAATTCATTGCCTTAATACCAAAATCAACCACAACAGCCATATTATGAGAGAGCAACACAATAGGCAAAATCATGGCCATCAATACCAGTGAGCGGATCCAAAGTTCCTTTTTATTATTATTTTCTTCCGGAAGAACACTACTATCCGGAACCGCTGAGTTTCTTTCGGCAAAAGGAATTTCCATATATCCTGTTTTGGGCTGTATATACAAATGCCGGTACCCTTTCATTTGCAAATACAGAAAAGAACCATATAATACCATGATAAAAGCAGAGAGTGCTACAGCCTGAGTATTACTAAACATCCCCTCACCTGCTCCTTCAATAAAATTTGGCAGAAGCAAGCCAATGCCACCAAGCATAATGATCATACCTAAATAGGACATGGTTCCGGGAGCATTATATTCCTGCTCTCCGAATTTCAGGGCTCCGGTTAAAATACAAAGTCCGATTACCAGATTCATAATAATCATCATTACAGAAAAAATAGAATCTTTTCCGATCGTGGGATTTTCCCCTGGTCCAAGCATTACCGCTGCGATCAAAATAACTTCTATAGCAACAATAGATAAAGTGAGAATAAGCGTTCCGTAAGGCTCGCCCAGTTTATGTGCAAGTTCATCAGCTTCTTTTACCACTCCAAACGCTGATAAAATAATAGTACCTAACAAAACTGCAAAAAGAAAAAATGCTGTAACCGATGACATATTGCTGGTTAAGGATGATCCGAATAGGATAAACACCAAAACAACCAGCCAGGCAACAGCCATTCTGATACGGGTTTTAGGTGAAATAATCTCAGATAGGGTTAACGGTTTCTTTAGATTCTCTTTTATCATCATGCTTTGTTTTTGTTATACTCATAAACACTACAAAAATATTGAGAATACAGGATACAGAATTTATCCTATGATAAAAAACGCATTACTTTTCTTTGCGAATGCGACTCAGACTTACCTGTGTCATTCCCAGATAAGAAGCGATGTACATGAGTGGTATTCGCTGAATAAATCCAGGAGAATCTTTCATTAATTTATCATAGCGCTCTTTCGCAGATAGTAATTCTGAAGAAATCACTCTGCTTTCAATTTTAAGCAATTCCTTTTCAGCCAGTTTTCTTCCCCAATTGGCGATATGAATATCCCGGTTGTAAAGTTCGAATAATTTTTTTATCTCTAATTTATAGAGTTCACAATCTTCCAAAAGCTCTATATTTTCGTATCCCTTTTGATTTTCAACATAGCTTTTCATGGATAAAACAGTTTCGCCTTCCTGAATAAAACAAAAGGTAATATCCTTCAATTCTCTTGGTGCAAAGGCTCTTACAATTCCTTTTTTAATAAAATACAGCACTTTTTCTACGCGATCTGCCTGCATCAGAATATGCCCTTTGGGGTATTGTTCTTCTGTGATGCACTCCATTAATTCCTTTTTAGAAGCAACAGGTAATGTATATATCTGATCCAGTATCTGTTCTAATATCATTCTGATTATGGTTGTCTTTTATCTGCTAAATTAGGAAAAAAGTTGATGCGGATACTATAGTCTTTTTTGAGATTAAAACGTTATTGGATAATAAATATCCAGAATTTGCACAAACATGACTGTATTTTTATTTACCAATAAACAATAAAAATTATTAATCTGAGGTTTTCTATGTAAAAGTAATAATAAGTTGCCAATACATTTTTGAGGCATAAAAAATTATTATCTTCGAAACACCAATATTTATTCATCATATCTTATGAAAATTAACCTGTCGCTTGTATTGCTTTTAAACCTTAGTTATGGTTTTTCGCAACAGCAAATCCCTGTATTAAAATCAAATACACCACAAGTAAAAATTATTGAAAACGGAGAACTAATAACGGATTGGAATCTGGATCCGGGATTGGATCCGGATATTTATACTACCGGAAAAAACTATAATTCCAGAACGATAAAGATGGTTACCGATATCGATTCTGTTGAAGTGAATTTGAAATATAATGAAACGTTTGATGTAGCAGTCCTGTTTGAAGACCATTTATACAATACAAGATTTCAAAGCCCCGAGCTAAAAAATTATTCCTCCGTTATACCCACTCAGCAGCATACTATTCCTTTTACACTAAGTGTTGATAACAACATACAGGTTACGTCACTACTTAATAATAAGGATAGTATTCCCATGCTGTTTGATTCAGGGGCTTCAGGCTTTTATCTTTTAAAAACTGCCATAAAAAAATACCTGAATCCGACCGGTAAAAAAATAACCATGAAAGATATCAGTGATAACCATTTTACAATTTCTGATCTTGAATGGGAGCATGAACAGATATATCCTTTGGAAACAACAGGATATTGTTGTGAAGGCATGTTTGGATGGACAGCTTTTGACGGTAAAGTGGTAGCAATAGATTATGACACCAATGTGATGACGGTTTATACCAAACGACCTGAAATCAGCACTGACTATGAAGCATTTGCCATACAATATATGAAAGAACATTTTTGTATTAATGTAGAAATAGCATCCGGGGATAAAAAATACAGCGGTCGGTTTTTATTCGATACGGGCTACCAAAGAACGGCTATGTTAGATCCGGAGATGATCAGTAAAACCGGATTTCCGATTGATGCGCAACCTGTTATTAAAGAAACAATTATGTATAATTCGCGCAATGAAGCAATACCTGTAAAACCAGTAGCTACAGAACAACTTATTTTTGGCAGATATGTTCTGGAAAATGTTCCGGCACAAATCAACAATTATAACAAACCGGCAGGCTACAGTACCAATCTGTTGGGAAATGAAGTTTTAAAACGCTTTAATATAATTTTGGATTTTCAAAACCATGTGGTTTACCTGAAACCCAATCATCTGTTTCATGAAAAATATGCAGAAACCACAAAAAGTTAAGTTATTTATACGTTAAAATCAAAGCTGTTTTGCCCCTGATTTCTTATATTTAATAAATGAATCAGAAAATTTACAAGTTATGAGTACAGAAAATTTACAACACAAAGAAGCAGTCGAAAAGTTTAAGCAAATGATTGATAGTATCGACATTGGTATGCTATCTACTTTTCCAAAAGATCAGGAATATCCGCATAGTATTCCGATGAGTCGTCAGGAGGTAGATGATGAAGGTAATATCTGGTTTTTGTTTTCTTCCGAAAGCGAAACGCATCAACATCTACTAAAAAATGACAAGGTAACTTTAACTTTTGCCCATGTAGGAGATTATCAGTTCTTAAGCGTAAACGCAACAGCCGAAATTTCAAAAGATCAGGCAAGAATTGATAAGTACTGGAATAAATTTATTGAAGCCTGGTTTGAAAAAGGAAAAGAAGATCCTCGTATCCGGGTTCTGAAAGTTATCCCTAATGAAGCCTATTATTGGGATAATAAAACCAATAAGTTAATGACATTGCTTAAAGTTGCTACCAGCGCGGTTACAGGCAAAAAAATGGATATTGGCAGAGAAGGAGAGCTCGACCTCTAACGATGCATTTTTAGAACAAAATACAAACAGCTATAACCACAAAGTTATAGCTGTTTATGTTTATCATCCTTTTTCATTTTCTGTTTGACATATACAAAGAAAGTATATACCACATACACAAGAAGCACTAATATCAAAATATTAAAAATTTGCCACAACAAAAGAGAATAACTCATATTTAAACAGATTAGTTGATTATATTTTCACTACTAAATGCTAAAATACAAATTTATCATTAAAAACAAAAATGCCTTACCATAGCTATGATAAGGCATTCTTTATAATATGAAAAAGGTATTATATGTTTAACGCTTTTTGATATAAAGCTTCGTATGCCGGTACAATTTTCTCTACGCTGAAAGCTTTGGAATGTTCAATAGCATTAGCTTTGAATTGGCTGAGTACATCATCATCAGTCAATACCTTTAATGCATTATTAACCATATCATCTATATCTCCGATGTTACTTAAATAACCTGTAACTCCTTCGACATTAACTTCCGGAAGTCCTCCTGAATTGGAAGAAATAACCGGTACACCACACGCCATTGCTTCTAAAGCCGCTAATCCGAAACTTTCTGTTTCAGACGGTAAAAGAAATAAATCTGAATAGCGCAGGATACTATCTACTTCATTGCTGTTTCCAAAAAAGATAATTTTATCTGATATTCCCAGTTCTTCTGCTAATTTCTCTGCATCTCTTTTTTCCGGTCCGTCTCCCACCATCATTAATTTTGCAGGTATTTTTTTCTGAATACCATCGAATACTTTTATAATATCCTGTATTCTCTTTACTTTTCTGAAATTACTGATGTGTGTAATAATACGTTCATCATCATTAGCGAATAAAAGTCGTTTACAGGTCACAGATACAAAACCATTAAGCTTTTCTTCTATAAAATTAGGAATGACGTGAATCTCTTTTTTTACATCAAATAACTCATACGTAGATTTTTTCAAATCTTCTGAAACAGATGTTACATAATCCGATTTATTGATACTGAAACTAACCGCTGTTTTATAATTCGGATGGTTACCTACCAGGGTTATATCAGTACCATGAAGAGTGGTAACCATAGGTAAACGGATTCCCATATCTTCAAGCATCTTTTTTGCCATATAACCTGCAAAAGCATGCGGGATAGCATAATGAACGTGTAAAATATCTATTTCATATAGTTTTACCATATCAACAATTTTACTCGAAAGCGCCAGTTCGTATGGCTGATAATGAAATAAAGGGTAATCAGGTACGTTTACTTCATGGTAAAATATATTCGGATTCAGCAATGCCAATCTTACCGGCTGGCTATAGGTGATAAAATGTACTTCATGTCCTCTCTGAGCAAGAGAGACACCTAATTCAGTGGCAACTACTCCGCTTCCTCCGAAAGTGGGATAACAAACAATGGCTATCTTCATTGGGTTTTCTATAATTAATTAAGACTCCTTGATTTTATTTTTTGTGTAACATCAGGTTATGTTCATATTTTTCAATCCATTGTTGTACCGTCATTTTTTCCAGAAGTTCTCCAAGGAGTTGAAATGGAATATGCTCTGTTTTTTTGAAACGGATACAGCTTTTACCCATATCGAGTTTTGTTTTACAGTGGTCCGGATAAGCAGCTACAAACCATTCCATTAGTTCTTGATCTGCATAAAGTCCCATATGATAAAGACTTATAAAGTTTTTCTGTGATGCAAGAGAAACAAAGGGCAATGCCTGTTTCGGATTGCAGTGATAGCCTGGTGCATACAGACTGTGAGGTACTACAAAATGAATAAATTTTGCATCTGCCCTGCATTCAAAACCTTCCGGAAGATGTGTTTTAAGTATTTGGTATAACTGTATGATCGCATCCTGTCTTTCTTGCGGTACCTGGTCTAAAAATTCACGAATAGGCTCTATCATTGTTGAATAGCATCATAGATTATTTGTTGTATATCTTCTCTTGTATTGGCTTTAGACAATTTGTTATCATCAGCGTTTGGATACGTTCTGTTAGACAGAAAAACATATACAAGATTGTACTCCGGATCTACCCATGTCATGGTTCCGGTAAAGCCGGTATGACCAAAACTGTTTTTTGACGCACAACCACACGTAGGGCCGCTGGATCCTAATTGTGGCTTATCAAATCCTGCTCCTCTTCTGTTACCGTTAGAACAATAATAACAGGTATTAAAATCTTTCAGTGTCTTTTCAGATAAAATACGTTGTCCGTTATAAATCCCTCCGTTCAGATAAAACTGCATCATCTTAAAAACATCTACAGCATTTCCGAAAACCCCGGCATGACCACCTACACCGCCAAACATTGCTGCTCCCATATCATGTACATATCCCTGTATTTTTGTATGTCTGTAATAAGTATCCAGTTCCGTTGGCGCAATAAGATGCATGTCCATCTTTTGTAACGGATTATAGGTGAGATTGGTTTGAATTTTTTTATAAAAAGTATCTTCTACCAAAACATCTAATGGTTTGTTGTATTTAGACTCAACGATTTCTTTGAGTAAAATGAAATTCAAATCGCTATACTTATAGGTTTTAGGCCCAAGTTTTGATTCTTTTATACGATCCAGAATAATATCCTGATAGCCTTTTTTCAAATACAGATTTTCACTTACCTGAATGGGAAATTCTTTTGAATAGGTCATTCGGTACAAACTTTTAGAAGGATAACCGTTTTCCAACGTTTCTTTGTAAAATGGGATCCATGCCACCAAACCGGATTGATGTGTAAGAATTTCTTTTAACGTTATTTTTGCTTTATCCGTATTCTTAAAGCGTGGCAATAAATCACCGAGTGTACTGTTAAAGTTTATTTTTCCTTCATCATACAGCTTCATTACCATCGGCAGCGTGCCTAAAATTTTTGACAATGAAGCCAAATCATAAACTGTTTCATTGGTTACCGGAGCTTTATCATCATAGCTTAATGTACCATAGGCTTTCTGATAGATAATTTTACCATTACGGGCTACCAATACCTGTATACCCGGTGTGTATTCTCTGTCGATAGCAGATTGTGCCAAACGGTCAATTTCTTTCAGCTTAGCACCATTCATCTTTTCCTTTTCAGGAGTTGAATATAAATCTGCTGAAACCGGTGCAGAATTGTTGACTACTTCTATTGCTTCTTCAGGAGCAACCGTTACAAGTTTCTCTCTGGTAAAATTTCCTCTCGGGGCCTTATTGGGTGTCGCTTTTAAAAGAACACCATCTCCCACTTGATATGACTTATTGATGGTTACAGGTAGTTTTCCTTTTGAAGGCAAATCTCCGAAAATGATCTGAGTAGCTACTTTTTGTGCAAAGTCATTATTTTGATAAGCCAGTACTACGCTTTTTAAATCGTCAAAAAAGGTAATGGCACTCAAAGCATACGGTTTTGTAAACGCTACTAAAGTGGTATTATGGTTCTGGGCAATGTTCTGTAATAAATTGAGCTCAATTGTTGTAAAATCGTGCTTTTTCCATGCCCCATCTGCTTTATGAAACCCAACAATTACATGATCATAAGCATCAAGGATTGTGGAATCATCTACTGTTGTAGAAAAAAACACATCTACATTGGCATACTTTTTCAATTCGTCAACAAAGGTATTATTGACATCATCCCCCAATTTTACGTAAGCAATTTTAGATCGGGTATCTAACGGCAGTTCCTGACGTTCGTTTTTTATTACGGTAACCAAATTTTCATACAACTTGTTATTGAGTACATCATATCGAACCGAATTCAGATCGTTGTAAAGATTGGCGTAATCAATAGGTTTGTATTTATTAAGTCCTGCTTTATATTTATATGCTAAAATCTTTTTAACAGAATATTCGAGACGGTTGTCATCAAACTTACCGTTTTGATAGGCTTCAACAAATTTCTGAATTGCCAGAGGTACATTTTCAGAAAACAACATTACATCATTACCCGCAAGAAAAGCAGCAAGATCTACCTCTCCGGCTCCTTTGTAAGTAGAAGCTGCTTTCATATTCAAAGCATCGGTAAAAATAAGTCCTTCAAACTCCAGATCTTCTTTAAGAATTTTAGTAATGGTATTATACGATAAGGAAGTAGGGACCCCCTTTTGTGGTTCAAAAGCAGGAACATCCAGATGCGCTACCATAATACTTGCCAAACCATTCTGAATGAGTTTTTTATACGGGTATAATTCTATATCGTATAATCGCTTTTTAGAAAAGTCAAGATAAGGCAGTGAATGATGAGAATCTGTAGAAGTATCTCCATGGCCCGGAAAATGCTTTGCTGTTGCAAATACATTCTGAGATTGTAATCCTTTCATGACTGCCAGAGCTCTTTCGGCTACGATCTCACGTGTCTCTCCGAATGATCGGTTTCCAATGATCGGATTAGCCGCATTGTTATTGATATCTACTACAGGACCAAATGTAAAATGTACCCCCATTCTATTGGCTTGTTCTGCCATTTGTACTCCCATCTGTTCCAATAATTTCATATCCTGAACTGCTCCTAAAGACATATTCCAAGGATAACGGTAAGTAGAATCTAAACGCATGCTTAGGCCCCACTCTGCATCGATCCCTACAAATAAAGGCAATTTAGACGCATTTTGAAGTTTATTGGTGATTTTAGCCTGACGACCGGGACCGCCCTGAAAAAAGATAACACCGCCGATTCTCTGATTCTGAACCAGGCTCATCAATTCATTTACATGACTTTCTGTTTTATTGGAATAAGCAGCTACCATAAAAAGCTGCCCTATTTTTTCTTCAAGAGTCATCTCATCATATACTCTGTTTACCCAAGCCTCTTCAACAGAAATGTTTCTCTTTTGGGCATACATAGTTTGAGCACATACGATAAGAAGTAAAATAAATAATCTCATAGCATTTTTTTGAAATAAAAACATCCTCAAAAATAACCTTTTGAGGATGAAAATTATAATTTTTTAGTAAATATTAAGGATTTTAAAAGAAGCGGCTGTGCCAGCTCTCCTCAGCCGGTATTTCCCAGAATTCTTCAAACTCTTCGATGGTGTTTACCAGATTGTTAAATACGATGGTATTTTTATTAACAGCTCTTTCTTTTGCCATCTTTTTGAAATCTACCAGAGTTTTGTGGGTAATGAATTCACCGGTACGATAGGTTACGTTCATTTTATCCAACAGATCAACTCCAAATTTATTTTCAAGTTCCTGGATTATTCGTACTGAAGAATCGATGGAGCAACCTGAAGCAGCATGATATTCCTGATCTACTGCCAGAATAATAAAGCGGTTGTACTTTATTATATATGATGCCTGTAAAGGTGTACTATGTGCTGCCCAGTTTTCTACAAATTCTTTAACGATTTTATCGGCCTCTGCTATTTCTTCATCGGATAATTTTCGATCGGATTGATAAATCCATATTTTCGATGATTTCGGCATTTCTTCAAAGGGAACATACATACTTATAAATCTTGTGCGTTTGCAATTAGTTCTGCCACATCCAATACTTTTATTTCGTCTTGTTTGTGATTAAATTTTACTCCGTCCGTGAGCATAGTATTACAAAACGGACAGCCCGCTGCAACGATATCGGGTTTTACTTCTATGACGTCATCTGTACGCTCCATATTCACTTCCCGATCGCCTTTTTCAGGTTCTTTAAACATCTGTGCACCTCCGGCTCCGCAACATAATCCGTTCTTTTTGGAACGTTTCATTTCTACCAGTTCAGCATCGAGCTTTTTGATGAGGTCTCGTGGTGCTTCATAGATGTTGTTGGCTCTACCTAAGTAGCACGGATCGTGAAAGGTAATTTTTTTACCCTTAAACTGTCCTCCTTCAATTGTCAGTCTCCCATCCTCTAAAAGCGATTTCAAAAATTCTGTATGGTGTACTACTTCATAGGTACCGCCCAATTCAGGATATTCATTTTTTATGGTATTGAAACAGTGTGGACACGCCGTCACTATTTTTTTTACTTCATACGCATCAAATACCTGAATGTTCATCATTGCCTGCATCTGAAAAAGGAATTCATTTCCGGCTCTCTTTGCAGGATCTCCGGTACACGATTCTTCTGTTCCCAATACTGCAAAAGGTACTTTTGCCCTGTTTAATATTTTTACGAATGCTTTCGTTATTTTTTTTGCTCTGTCGTCAAAACTACCCGAACATCCAACCCAAAATAATACTTCGGGCTGCTCTCCTCGAGCCATCATTTCGGCCATTGTAGGTACTACTATACTTTCTGACATTTTCCTTTATATTAAGATGATATAAATTCTTTTAGTTTTCGTCTTTCCAATTCAGACGATCCATTTGATTGTACTGCCAAGGTGCTCCATTGTTTTCCACATTGGTCATCATGGTGTTTAATTCCATCGGAGCAGCACTTTGTTCCATCACCAGATAACGGCGCATATCCATGATAATAGATAACGGACTTATACTGATCGGACATTCTTCTACACAGGCATTACATGTCGTACATGCCCACAATTCCTCCGGAGTGATATAATCATTGAGTAACGACTTTCCGTCTTCAACAAACGTGCCTTTATTGGCATCTATATTTCTACCTACTTCTTCAAGGCGGTCTCTGGTTTTCATCATTATCAGACGCGGAGACAGTTTTTTACCGGTAATGTTTGCCGGACAAGAAGCGGTACATCTTCCACACTCTGTACAGGAATAGGCATTTAAAAGCTGAACCCAATTGAGATCCTGTACATCACTGGCTCCGAATTTTGAAGGAACTTCGGCTGCATCCGGTGCCGGTGCTGCAAACGGATCAGCGTTAGGATCCATCATCAGTTTTACTTCATTGGTAACAGCTTCTAGATTATCAAATTTTCCTAATTCATCAAGATTAGCATAATAGGTATTAGGGAATGCCAGAATAATATGAAGATGTTTGGAATAATAAAGATAGTTCATGAAACACATCACTCCTATGATGTGTAACCACCAACAGGCTCTCTCCACATAAAATACAACTTCCGGATTCATTCCGTTGAAAATAAGTGAAATGTATTGAGATACCGGAAAAGATCCAACTTGTGCAAAATGGGTATAGTTTATCGTCTGAAGGTAATAATCAGCCGCATTCATCACTAAGAAGAAAACCATAAGTATGGCTTCAAAATAAATAATGGTATTCGCATCTTTTTTTGGCCATCCATCCAGCTCTTTCTGATTTAATCTTTTTAGCTTTAAGATGTTTCTGCGTATCCAGAAGATGACTACTGCAAAAATGACAAGGAAAGCCAATACTTCAAAAACACCGATCAGAACATCATACACAGGCCCCATAAAAGATAGTACCCGGTGGGTTCCAAAAATACCGTCAATAATGATTTCCAGCATTTCGATGTTGATAATCACAAAGCCTACATATACGAAAATATGAAGTACAGCAGCAATTGGTCTTTTAACCATTTTAGATTGACCCAATGCTACCATTGCCATATTTTTCCAACGTTCAGAAGAGCGGTCAGAACGATTTATATCTCTTCCCAGATTTATATTCCGGTATATCTTCCTGGCATTTTTTATAAAAAAACCGAAGCCAATACCCAATAATATCAAGAAGAGAATACTACTCAATAGTTGCATACGCATTAAAAATTAATTATTGTTTTTGTTTTGTTTTGTTTTGCTTTTTGTTTTATTCTGTTGATTTTGGAGCTACATAGGGTCCCGGATTTTTTCCGAATACTGATAAATGAATGTAGCGTTTAGGATTTAATTTCACATCTTCTAACAATTGAGACATTTCTTTTGAGGCCTTGTTCAGATTGTTATACAATGCTTCATCTTTCAATAATTTCCCTAAATTCCCCTGTCCGTTTTCTATACCTGCAATCAATTGATCTAAATTAGTTGCCGCAGCATCAAATTTTTTCAAAATACCGTCAATATCTGCCTGTGACAAATTATTGGAAAGCTTGTTCAGGTTCTGAGACGTTTGTCCGAATTCTGATACAATTGAGTTGATTTTACCTGTATTGGTGTCTACTATACGGTCAAATTTCCCCGTAATCCCTTTGGCATTTTTCATGGTTTCATTTAAATCTGCCAGAGCAGCTTTAAGGTTTTGCTGAGACTGTGGATCCAATACATTGTTTATCGAAACGACTACTTTATTGACATTTAATAATACAGAATCTAACTTTTGCATTACAGGATCAACTTTTTCTCCCAGACCATCCAACATACCCACTTTTGCCTGAGGGATTAAAAAATCACCATCTTTTGCATATTCTTTATCAGCAAAATCGGTTTCAAGAGCAATCTGTTTTCCTCCAATAAATCCCGGAGCATAGATAACTGCTTTTGTAGATTTTGGAATTTCTACATGATTGGTCATTAATATTTCTACCAACAGTTTACCTGAGTCAAGAATAGTTATCTTACTTACTTTTCCTACTGTTAACCCATTGATGGTAACTGTAGAAGCGGTAGATAAACCTTCAACATTATCATATTCCACATAAAACTTTCTACTGGTATCAAAAATATTTTTCCCCTTAAGGAAGTTATAGCCCCATAACACCAATGCAATTGATGTTAAAACTAATATTGCTGTCTTTAATTCTTTAGATAACTTCACAATATATTTTTTTATTTTAGCAAATTTAATGCTTTTTATAGTCTTATAAATATTTTTTATTTCAATGCTTCCTGGAGATTTATTTTCTTACCGTCTTTGAATGCAACGATAAAAGCCGAATCATATCCTTTTTGTTTTGCGGTTTCCAATGATTTTCTCGCCTGAGCAATATCGGAAGTTTCATTATAATAGTATTTATACAGAGTACCTTCTTTTGAAGAAGTAATGTTGCTAAGCCCTTTAAAATTAGAAGCAGAGGTTGCAATATTTTTACTGCTTGCAGCTACCTGTACCATAAAGACTACTCCTTTTTTGGTTTCTCTTACCGGTTCAGGTTCATAATTCTTTACTTCAGGAACTTCTGTTCTTTCTTCAGTATTTCTGACAGATTTTGGTGTGTCATCATCCTGGTTTCGGCTTGATTTTGGCTCCGTTGTATTTTTGATATTATTTGGTGAATGGTATTTTTTCTTGTAATCTAAAATAGCATTGGCAATTGAACGTGCCATCTCATTCTTACCCTTATCAGAATTCAGATAAGCGCCTTCTTCCGAGTTGGAAAGAAAACCTAATTCAATTAAAACACTCGGCATAAAAGCCGTATATAAAACCAGAAAACCTGCTTGTTTAACGCCTCTGTTTTTACGGTCGAGTTCATTCGTAAATTTTGATTGTACAAAACTTGCCAATTCTATACTCTGCGCAATAAACTGTTCCTGTACAAGTGTTAGTCCGATAATGGATTCCGGAGAAGAGGGATCGTATCCGGCATACGTATTTTTATAATCTTCCTCCAAAGTAATTACAGCATTCTCTTTTTTAGCAACTTCGAGGTGGGATTTGTTTTTACTGACCCCCATTACAAATGTTTCTGTTCCGGCAGCATCAGGACTGTTAGGGACTGCATTGGCATGGATGGAAATAAAAACATCTGCCTTTTCTTTATTCGCTATATTGGTTCTTCCGTTTAAAGGAATAAAAACATCGGTCTTACGGGTATATACAACATCTATAGACTTGTCTTTCTCAAGAATCTCCCCTACTTTGAGAGCTACATCCAATACAATCTTTTTTTCTACGTAATTGCTTCTTGTAGCACCAAAATCCTTTCCTCCATGCCCGGGATCTAAAACGACCTTGAATTTCTGAGCATGACCAGAAGCACTACAAAACAGCACTACCCCTACTAAAACCAGTTTTATTTTCTTTATCAGCATACAATAATTTTATATTGTTTTAAATTTATTAAAAATCTTATTTTAAAAAAAAATATATGTAAGTTTGAACTCAAAATTTCATACATCAGCTTACAAAAATAGTATTTATAAAATTGCAAACAAAAGTAATATATATCGTTTTTATTTCTTTAGTAATATCTCTTATTTCTCCCAAACTTTCAGCGCAGGATATCCGCACTTCCAAAAAAAGTTTAAAATCTGAAAATAAAGCTATTACAAACTCTATCCAAACTGATTCTTTAATCAAAAACGACACTATTAAAAATAATTCTAAATCCACAAAACAAAAACAGAAACTGGAAGGAATTGTAAAACGAAAAGCTTCTGAATATGAAAAATTTGATCAGAAAAATAAGTTGCTTACACTCTATAATAATGCTGAATTTCACTATTTAGACTATGAACTTACAGCCGGAATCATTGTTTTTGACTATGGAAAGGATGAAATTTATGCCGGAAGATATAAAGATTCTTTAGGTAATTATTCGCAAAGGCCTGTTTTTAAACAAGGAGGTCAGGTGATTGAGCCTGATTCCATACGTTTCAATACCAAAACAAAAAAAGCGATTGTCTGGAATACAAGAACTACATATGATGAGTTCAAAATAAAGGCTGAAAAAACAAAAAAGGTAAACGATTCTGTTTACTATATGAAAAAAATACAGTTTACTACTGCTGATGATATCGACAATCCTGAATATTATTTTCAGACTGATAAAGCAAAATTCATTCCCGGAGAAAAAGTAATAACGGGAGCTACCAATATGGTTATTGCCGGAGTACCTACACCGTTAGGTTTGCCTTTTGCTTTCTTTCCAATGACAACCAAATCAGTATCAGGGTTTATTATTCCGAGCTTCGGAGATAACAATTTACGCGGTTACTTTCTGCAAAACGGAGGGTATTATTTTGCCCTCAGTGATAACTATGACCTTACCATACTCGGAGATTATTATACCAACGGTAGTTATCGTTTACAGGGGCAAAGTATGTATGCCAAGCGATATCGGTTTAACGGTAATGCCAGTATAAGTATCGAAAACCTGATTGAGAGCGAAATAGGTTTTCCGGATTATTATACCGCTAAAAACTACAACGTACAATGGACACATGCACAGGATGCCAAAGCGAATCCTATGTCTCGTTTTTCTGCATCGGTCAATCTGGGAAGCAGCACGTATTTCCGACAATCAATGAACACGCAAAACGTCGGAGCTGCACTGAATAATACGCTGAGCTCTTCTGTTTCGTACTCCAGAACTTTTCAGACAGTACCCCAGATAAACATGAGTTTGTCTGCTACCCACTCGCAAAATGTGAATACCAAACAGATCAATATGTCTTTGCCTACTTTACAGGTAAATGTAGACCGTATTTATCCGTTTGCGCCAAAAAACGGTTCTAAAAAAGGAATTATCCAAAACATCAATCTGCAGTATAGTGTACGTGGAGAAAACAGAATAATGACCACAGACACACTGTTTTTCAAAAAGGAAATGTTTAATCAGATGAATACCGGTTTCCAGCACAGTATTCCTATTGCCACCAATTTCAAAGTACTGCGTTATCTTTCGGTTTCTCTATCCGGAAATTATAATGAAGTATGGTACCTGAATACCGTTAAAAAATATTATGACGAAGTACAGAATAAGGTAATTGATCAGCGGGTAAATGGTTTTGATTCTTATAGAACCTATAATGTTGCGGCAAATGTAGGAACTACAATTTACGGAACTTTTAATTTTAGCAAAGACGCCAAGATACAGGCCATCAGACACGTAATGCGACCATCTGTATCGTATACCTATACACCGAGTTTTGAACAATATTATGATACGTATGCCATTGATGCCAACGGTACTACTATGGAACAATACACACGTTTCCAAACCGGTATTTTCGGAGCTCCGGGCAAGGAGATGTCGAATATGCTGGGCTTTTCATTAGGGAATAATTTTGAAGCTAAAGTCAGAGATGATAACTCAAGTACGGGAGAACCTAAAAAGGTAATGCTCCTCAATACACTTAATTTCAACACAAGTTATAATATGACGGCAGATTCATTAAAACTGGCTCCTTTGAGAGTTGCTGCCGGAACCCAATTGCTGGACAATAAACTTCAACTAAACCTTGGTACAACACTGGACCCGTATGCCATAAACAGCGCCGGGAGAAGAATCGATGTGCTTAACATCAACAACGGCGGTAGTTTATTCAGAATGACCAGTGCAAATATTACTTTAAATTACGCATTCTCCAGTAAAGATGCTTTGTTTGGAAATTCAGGTGATACTTCTGATAACAAAAATGTACAGAACGGAGGTCGTGCTGATGATTTATTTGGTCAGGCTACTGACCTGTCTGACCGCAGAAAGAGTATGTTTAATAAAGATGGTGATGAAAAAGATGACGAAGGCTTTAAAGGATTTTATAACAGTGAAATACCATGGGATCTGAACCTCGCCTATTCTCTTACCTATTCTAATAATGCCCGAAACCCTGAAATTGTAAACAATTCTGTGATGTTTTCAGGAAATGTTACACTTTCTCCGGGATGGATGGTAGGAATATCCAGCGGATATGATTTTAAAAATAAAGGAGTTACTTACACCCAACTGCGTTTTGAACGCGATCTAAAATCATGGCGCTTTGATTTCAGCTGGGTACCGAACGGATTCTATAAACAGTGGAATTTCTTTATCGGTATCAAGTCGACCATACTACAGGATATCAAATATGAGAAACGAAATGCCCCTGACAAAATTTACAGATAATTTAAATACATAAAAATGAAAAAAATAATCAACTCAGATAAAGCACCAGCTCCAATAGGTCCCTACAATCACTCTGTAATGGCAGGAGATTTGTTGTTTATTTCAGGACAGATTCCTTTTAATCAGGCTGAAGAAAAACTGATTACAAGCGGTATTCAGGATGAAACTACTCAGGTTATGGAAAACCTGAAATTTATTATTGAGGAAGCAGGACTTACTTTTGAAAACGTAGTAAAAGCAACCATCTTTATCCGAAATATGGAAGAGTTTACGTTAATCAACGAAGTATATGCCCGTTATTTCTCACCCGCTACAGCTCCTGCAAGAGAATGTGTACAGGTAGAAAAATTACCAAGAAACGTGAATATTGAAATTTCAATGATTTGTCATAAATAAAAAAATCCCGGAAAACCGGGATTTTTTTATTCTTATATCTGATACATTTTCTGTCTTAATTCTTTGATTTTCGGATCATCAAGATAATCATCAAAACTCATATAACGATCAATAACTCCGTTTGGCGTCAGTTCCACAATTCGGTTACCTACCGTTTGCGCAAACTCATGATCGTGCGTGGTTAGCAATACAGATCCTTTAAAGTTTTTAAGTGAATTGTTAAATGCTGTAATCGATTCAAGGTCTAAGTGGTTCGTAGGCTCATCCAGCATCAATACATTTGCTCTGAGCATCATCATACGGGAAATCATACAACGTACTTTTTCTCCTCCAGATAGTACAGATCCTTTTTTCAATGCTTCTTCACCTGAAAAAATCATTTTTCCTAAAAATCCACGTACATAAACTTCATCACGCTCTTCTTCTGTTTTTGCCCATTGACGCAACCAGTCAACAAGGGTTAAGTTTTCTTTAAAGAACTCGCTGTTATCTGCAGGAAGATAGGACTGTGTAGTAGTAATACCCCAATCAAATTTTCCGGCATCAGCCTGCAGATTTCCATTTAGGATTTCATAAAAAGCAGTCGTTGCTCTGGAGTCCTTTGAAAAAACAACAATCTTATCCCCTTTGTTCATATTCAAATCTACGTTTCGGAATAAGATTTCTCCGTCAATGGATTTTTCCAATCCCTGTATGTTTAGGATTTGATCTCCGGCTTCTCTTTCCTGATCAAAAATGATAGCAGGATATCTTCTTGAAGAAGGTTTAATTTCATTTACGTTCAACTTTTCAATCATCTTCTTACGTGATGTTGCCTGTTTCGATTTGGCAACATTGGCAGAAAAACGACGTATAAATTCTTCCAGCTCGGCTTTTTTCTCTTCTGCTTTCTTGTTTTGCTGAGCACGTTGTTTAGCCGCTAATTGAGAAGACTCATACCAGAAGGTATAGTTTCCTGAAAAGTGGTTGATTTTACCAAAATCGATATCTGAAATATGTGTACATACAGCATCCAAAAAGTGACGGTCATGCGATACTACCAATACTGTGTTTTCATAATTGGCAAGGAAGTTTTCCAACCATCCGATGGTTTCAAAATCCAAGTCGTTGGTAGGCTCATCCATAATCAGTACATCCGGATTACCAAATAGCGCCTGAGCGAGTAATACACGGACTTTGAGTTTTCCTTCCATATCTCCCATTAAGGTATAATGAAAGTCTTCTGATATTCCTAAGTTTGATAATAAAGATGCTGCATTCGAATCTGCATTCCATCCGTTCATTTCATCAAACTGAATCTGGAGTTCTCCTATTCGGTCTGCATTTTCATCAGTGTAATTCAGATACAACTCATCCATTTCTTTTTTCACTGAATGAAGTACTTCATTACCCATTAATACTGTTTCCAGAACCGTTTGCTCATCAAACATATTATGGTTCTGGTTCAGAACCGACATACGTTTTCCCGGTTCTAATATGATGTGTCCTGAAGTAGGATCAATCTCTCCAGCGATTATCTTTAAAAAAGTTGATTTTCCGGCACCATTGGCACCAATAATTCCGTAGCAGTTTCCCTGAGTAAATGTAGCATTTACTTCATCGAATAAAATACGTTTACCAAATTGAACTGATAAATTTGAAACAGTTAACATAATTCTTATTTTTTGCCTGGCAAAGGTACAAATTTTAATCCAAAAAACAGAACTGCTACTTTTAAGAATCATTGGCCTGCTTTAACTCAAAATTAACAGCATGTATGATACTTAAAAGATAAATTTGTAGTTATGAAAACTTTGCCTTTGTTTCAAACGCGTTTTGCCTTATGCATTCCTTTTTTAATTTCTCTATTCTTTTCATGTGATAAAAAAGATATTGAAGTTAATAATTTTAGTGCTTATTTCGGAGGGCATATATATCATCCGAAGTCTGACTACATTTTATTGTACAAACAGGAAAACCTCATCGATACGCTTTTTCTTGACAAACAAAATCATTTTGGTAAAAGCTTTTCGTTTCTGGCACCGGGAATGTATATTATAAAACATGCCGATGAAAGAAAATATGTTTATTTTGACAAAAACGACAGTCTTTTTGTTAGAATAAATGCTAAAGATTTTGACAATGCTTCTACATTTTACGGCAGAGGAAAAGATAAAAATAACTGTTTACTGGAATTTTTTGCTTTCAGCAATCAGGATCGGAATGATTTTTTTAAGAACTATAAAAAGTCTTTCAAACGATTTATGAAAACGGCTGATTCGCTTCACGATGCCAGAACAGCTCTTTATCTGAGAAGAAAAACAGAAATTGGGTGGGATAAGGATTTTGACCTGTATGCGAAAGCAATTGTAGATTATGATTATTATGCGCGTTTAGAAAGTTATCCGTATGCGCACCAGAAACTGACTTCTGTAAAAGTGTTGGACAGCCTCCCTGAGAATTATTATAACTTCCGTCAAAAAATAGATCTTAACAATCAAAAATTAAGAGAATTCAGACCTTTTACTTCTTATCTGGCGATTATGCTGAATTCGCTGGTGTGTAACAAGACTTACAAAAATGAATTTGAACGGAATATAGCAAAACTGAATATGGTAGACTCGCTGATTAGCAATCAGAAAGTAAAGAATAATGTTTTAAATAATATCGTTTTTAATTATTTTATTGAGGATCAGAACCACCATAACAATAATGCTTTTCTGAAACGTTTTTATGAATTATCAACGGATACTATTCAAAGAAAAGAGATTTCAACCATACAGCATGCCGTAAAAAACCTGTCACCAAACAGTATATTGCCCGATGTTCGCTTTTTAGATACGAATTTAAAGGAAGTATCTGTAAAAGATACGATTCATAATAAAACGCTCATCATTTTCTGGACAAAGAATGCATTGAGTCATTACAATGATGCTCAGAATATTGTACTGGATCTTTTGTCAAAAAACAAAGGTTTACAGGTTATTGCCATCAATCTGGATGAAGATGAAATATCCTGGAAAAATATATTGGCTACACAGGATGATTCCCCAATTATCAACCTGCATACCGTAGATTTTACCGAACTGCGTGAAAAATGGGCTATCATCAAACTCAACAGAGCTCTTCTTGTTAATAAAAATGCTACTATCAATAATGGTTTTGTAAACATCTTTGAAGATGACCTTGATGATATTCTAAAATAAAAGGAATGGTTGTTAAGCCATTCCTCCATTCACTCCTATATTTTGAGCATTGATCCATTTTGCTTCATCACTGGCAAGAAACAGGATTACATCTGCGATATCCTCCGGTTCTCCGATTCTGTTGAAAGGAGAAAGAGATGCCAGCCGATCCATAACTTCCTGAGATTTGCCATTGGTAAATAATTCTGTATTGGTTGGTCCTGGCGAAACAGAATTGACATTGATTCCCCTGTTCCCGATTTCTTTTGAAAAAACACGTGTCAGCTGTTCTACAGCCGCCTTAGTAGCTACATAGGTCGCATATCCGGGTAACATAATTCTGTTTACCGAAGTAGAAAAGTTGATAATGCTTCCGTTATCCGCAAGACGTGTCGCAGCTTCACGTAAGGTATTGAACACTCCTTTGACATTGATATCAAACTGTCGGTTAAAATCCTCATCTGTGGTATCTTTAACAAGTTTGGTGATCATAATCCCTGCATTATTTATCAATACATCGATTTTTCCATAATGGGCTATTGCTGCATCAAAAAGATATTTTACATCAGCAACTTTACTCACATCAGCCTGCAGCGCAATTGCCTCTCCTCCTGCTTCCCTTATCTGTAGAACAAGAGTTTCAGCCGATGCCCGGTCATTCGCATAATTTACGATTACTTTGGCTTGTGCTTTTGCAAGTTTCAGCGCAATAGCTGCTCCAATACCTCTGGAAGCCCCTGTAATCAGAATGATTTTATTATTTAATTTTTGCATAACTGTTGTATGGATTGTCTTGTATAAAAGTACAACTTTCTTTTGCGTTTTAGTGTTATTAATCCATTTTATTCTCTCAAAGCAATATATTGTTGACAAATTATATGGTATAGAACACGGTTATCCATCTTTCAATAATAAGTGCTCTGTTATCAATAAAAACACCCGAAAAAAATAGATCCGGGTGTCTTTTATAAAATTTTTAATGCTTATTCTTCCGGCTTATTTTTAAGTGCCATTAATAGAGAATACGCTCCTTTGCGCACTAATTTTTTATTTTGTAAAGATGAACTGTTCTTTATTTCAACCCATTCCTTTTCTGTAGTAGTAATTTCTACAGGTAACATTCTGTATGTATGATTTTGCAGCCTCTCAAAGATGTAGTTTTTGCCTTCAAATCCTACTATGGCTTCCTGTGGCAAAACCCATGCATTTTTATTTATCACTCCTACTTCAGCATTTACATACATCCCGGCTGAAAGATCTATTCCGCGCTGGTCTTTTATGCGGGCATAAACATCGCTGCTTCCGTCTGTGTTGACCGATCTGCCAATAGAAACTATTTCGCAAAGAAACAGTTCATCAGGATTTGTATTTGAAGAGGCCTGCACCTGCTGACCGATGGAAATTTTAGCCAAATCTTTTTCAAAAACTTTGAGATTCAATAAAAAATCTCTTGGATTGACAAGCTCAAAAAGCACATCAGATGGGGCTGCATATTTACCTGTATTGACAAATACCTCTCCTACCACACCGTCAAAGGGTGCATGTAGTGAAATAGTACGGGTAATTTTATCCAAGGTCAGCGTATTCGGATTGATATTTATCAGCCGGAGTTTTTCTTCCAATGCTTTTTTGGAAATTTGCAGGGTTCTGTAACCGGCTGTAGCCTGTTGAAAATTTTTATCGCTGCTCGCCTTATTCTGATTTAATTCTTTCTGACGCAGGTATTCTGCTTCTGCCATTGCAAGATTGGCTTTGGCAGACAGATAATCTTCCTGTAGCTGTATGAATTGATTGTCTTCAAGGATAGCCAAAACCTGTCCTTTTTTAAAACGCTGTCCCTGTAACAGTCTGATTGATTTTACGTATCCGCCTAAAGCACTGGTTACCGAAACCAGATTTTGAGGAGGTACTTCTGTTTTCCCATAAAGCTTTAAAGTAGATGTAATGGACTGCTGTTGTATCTCAAATGTTTCAATAGCAGTAGACTTTTCCTGAGCTTCTGTAAGCACAACCGTATTACTGCTGTTCTTTTCTTTTGTTTCTATCGTTGTTGTTGGCTTTTCTGTACAAGCGATAAGCGTACAGATAAGAAACAATAAAAGCGTATTTCTCATGATTATTGTTCGATTAGTGTTAAATATTGAAGAGTAATAATACTCTGATTCAGTTCTTCTAAGGCATCTATAAAGCCGCTTTGTATTTCTATAGCCTGATTATTGAGTAATACCCATTCCAGATAGTTGATTTCACCCTTTTCAAACTGTTTCAGGCTCGTCTCTGCGATGACAGTTGCTCTGGGTAACTGTATCTTTTCATACCGTTTATAAATATCAAGTTGTACACCATATTCCACTATGGCTTTCTGATACTGGGCATCTAACTGTGCTTCCTGAAACGATTTCTGATTTTCTGCCAAGGCTATTTTTGCTTTTGCCGCATTAATATGAGCATTTACGGATTTATTAAAAAGAGGGATGGCAATACCTACTTCAAAAGAATGAAAACGGCTGTTGTTTAATTCTCTAAAAGTCTGATTGTAATATCCAAAAGATAAACCAGGCATTTTTTTAGACTTTTCCCATTTGAGTTCTGCTTCTGCAATCTGTATCTGCTGTTGAAACCATTGTGTCGTCAGATGATCAGCCGTTGAAGGGGCTATCTGTATCCATTCAGCATCCATTACAGGATTCTGAGCAGCCGGCTTATACCGTTCTTCCGTATTCAACAGTAACTGTAAATGAATTTCTGATACTTCAATCTCCTTTCTGAGCTGTTGCAATTGCTGCAGAACTTTTTCCAGCTGTAGTTCTGCAGAAGCTTTCTCCATAAGATTGGAAGCTCCTTTTTCAAACCGCAATAACGCTTTTTCTGCAAATGCAGTATATAACCGGTGGTTCTTAGTCAGCAAAATCTCTCTTTCTCTGAGTACCAGTAAGTGGTAAAAGTTTTCTGTCACGACTTTCTTTACTTCACGTTCCGTAAGCTGTTGTGAGAGTTTACTGGCATTCCAGTATTCGTACAATACTTTTTTACGGCTGGAATAAACTGTAGGAAAACTAAAAGACTGTGAAACGCCGATTTTTTGATCCGTTCCGTCATAATTTACCTGTCCGAATTCTCCTGTAATATTGATGGCTGGAAGTTCTAAATAGGTTTGCTGCTGTTTTTGGTGATAGAGCGCTATCAGATTTTTATCCTTTACTTCATAATTATTCTTCAGAGCTGTATCAATTGCTTCTTCAAGAGTAATGTTTTGGGAGTAAACAGGCATTGCTGCAAACATGAATAAAAAAAGGACTGTAGTTATTTTTGTTTTTTTGAATTTCATCATAGGTTTTTGGATTTTCTCAAAGATGATATAGAGTACCGGAAGTACAAATAGCGTTAGAAAAGTAGCCAGCAAAAGTCCACCAATCACAACAGTAGCAAGCGGTCTTTGTACCTCTGCACCAGAACCGGTACTGATCGCCATAGGCAGAAAACCAAGAGAGGCAACAAATGCAGTCATCAATACCGGTCTCAAACGTATTCTCGTTCCGAGAAGAACAATTCTTGTTGTATTGTTAATTCCGTTTTGTTTGAGTCTGTTAAATTCCGATATTAATACAATACCATTGAGTACAGCCACTCCAAACAGAGCAATAAACCCTATACCCGCACTGATACTAAACGGCATGCCTCTTAAAGCAAGTAAATAGACACCTCCGATAGCAGATAATGGAATTGCGGTATAAATCAGTAAACTGTGCTTTACGGAGCGGAAAGCAAAAAACAGCAGTAAAAAGATAAGTGCCATAGAAACGGGTACAGCGATCATCAACCGGTCTTTTGCCTGATTGAGATTTTCAAATGCACCGCCATAGGTTGTATAATAGCCCGCAGGCAGCTTCATTTGCACGTCTGCCTTTTGGCGAAGTTCTTCTACCAAACTCTGTACATCACGGTTTCTGACATTAAAACCTACAACAATTCTTCTCTTAGCATCTTCCCGTTGAATCTGATTAGGACCATTTTTAAAATCTACCGTTGCCAATTGATACAGAGGTATTTGTGTACCATCAGAAACAGGAATGAGAAGATTTCTGATATCATCAAGATTTTTTCTCTGTGTCTGGTCTAATCGTACCACCAAATCAAAACGCTTTTCTTCTTCAAATACCCTTCCCGTACTCTGCCCTGCAAATGCCATATTTACGATACGGTTTACATCGTTTATTGTAAGACGATAACGGGCAATCATCTCGCGATTGTACTCAATAACCACCTGTGGCATTCCTGTAACAGGCTCTATATAAAGATCCTCTGCACCTTTGACAGTATGGATAATTTCTCCTAATTTTTGAGCCTGATGCGCTAAAGTATCTAAGTTTTCACCGAAAATTTTTACAACCACATCCTGACGTGCTCCTGTCATCAATTCATTAAAACGCATCTGCACCGGAAACTGAAAACCTGTTGTCATCCCAGGAATAACTTTGAGTGCTGTACTCATTTTTTCCGCTAATTCCGGAAATGTTTTAGCGGATGTCCATTCTTTTTTGGGTTTTAAAACAATGATCATATCTCCGGCATCCATTGGCATTGGCTCTGTAGGTATTTCACCGCTTCCTATTTTTGTGACTACTTTTTCTACCTCCGGAAATTGTGTTTTCAGTATATGAGCTGCCTGGTCCATATAGGCAATTGTTGTGGTCAGATTGCTTCCGGACAGAATTCTCGTTTCTACCGCGAAATCTCCTTCCTCTAAAGAAGGAATAAACTCACCACCGAGATTGCCCAGAGTGATCACAGCCCCTGCGAAAAGTGTAATAACAAGGCCAATTACCAGTTTAGGATAACGCAATACTTTGATTAATGCTCTCTGGTGTTTGATTTCAACAACAGTCATGGCTTTGTCAGACAGATTGGGTTTTTGCTTTTTCTTTTTGCTCAATACTAAAGCACTCATCATAGGAATATAAGTCAAAGAAAGTATAAAAGCTCCGATGAGAGCAAAAGCAACGGTTTGTGCCATTGGTTTAAACATTTTACCTTCGATACCTTCCAGAGTAAAAATCGGCAGATATACAATAAGAATAATGATTTGTCCGAATACAGCACTGTTGACCATTTTCGTTGCCGAAGAAGCTACCTGACTGTCCATCTCTTTTTGAGAAATGCTATTTTGTAAACCAAATTTTTTATGATGATAGAGTTGATGCATGACCGCCTCTACAATGATGACCGCTCCGTCAACAATAAGACCGAAATCCAAAGCACCCAAGCTCATCAGGTTGCCACCCACTCCAAAAATGTTCATCATAATGATGGCAAATAACATGGATAGAGGAATGACAGATGCAACCAGAAAACCCGCTCTGAAATTGCCCAAAAAAACAACAAGAATGAATACGACAATCAAGGCACCTTCCAACAAGTTTGTTTTAATGGTATCGATTGTATTGTTTACCATTTTTGTCCTGTCTAAAAAAGGCTCAATAACGACACCTTCCGGAAGGGTTTTCTGTATGACTTCGATGCGTTCTTTAACATTCTTTATTACTTCGTTGCTATTCGCTCCTTTGAGCATCATTACAATAGCTCCGGAAACTTCACCTTCATCATTATAGGTCATGGCTCCATAACGTATTGCATGACCTATATTGATTTCAGCAACATCTTTCAGAAATACCGGAATGCCTGATGTACCGTGGGTCACTGAAATATTTTCAATATCCTCAACGTTTCCGATCAAGCCTTCACTACGGATAAAAAGTACGGTTTCCGCTTTTTCAATATAGGCTCCTCCGGTATTTTGGTTGTTGTTTTCCAAAGCAGAAAAGACATCATTAATGGTGAGGTTAAAAGATTGCAATTTATGTGGGTTTACTGCAATTTCATATTGTTTGAGTTTGCCTCCAAAACTGCTTACATCAGCAACCCCTTTAACCCCTAATAACTGCCTGCGTACTACCCAATCCTGTATGGTTCTGAGTTCCGTTTCATCATACTGATCTTCGTACCCTTTTTCTGCTCTTACTACATACTGGTATATTTCGCCCAATCCGGTAGAAATGGGCCCGAGTTCAGGAGTTCCGATACTTTGAGGAATTTCTGTCTGAATTTTTTGCAGACGTTCGGCAACCTGCTGACGGGCCCAGTAAATATCGGTTTCATCATTGAATACAATAGTTACTAATGACAGCCCGAATCTGGAAAAGCTGCGGATTTCTTCAATACCACTGATATTACTGTTTGCCTGTTCGATCGGAAAAGTTACCAATCGTTCTATATCAACAGCTCCAAACGATGGAGCTACAGTAATTATCTGTACCTGATTATTGGTTATATCGGGTTGGGCATCAATAGGAAGTTTTGTGGTTTCATATACGCCCAGCAGAATAAGCGCAAAAGTAAATAGCGCAATGATGAGTTTGTTCTTTATAGAAAACTCAATGATTTTATTAAGCATAAATTTTTACTGTTAATCAAATAAATAACTGAGCCATTCCCTTAGGAAACAGCTTTAATAAACGTATCTAAATTGGAATTAACAGAATTTTGGCGGCTGCCAGATAGCAGATAAATACGAAGATTGAACATTGGGCTCATAGTGAAAAAAGATTTCTCTGCCCTGAATGAGTTCATTCTTTATTACAAAGTGATAAGGATCATTAAAATAAACCACGATAGTAGCCATGTCTGACGGAGTCATAAACGGTAACTTTCTATCGGTTTCATAATCTCCGTCCGGTTCATGATGATCATAGTGCAATACTAAAAAATGCCACAAAGATAAATCATGATCTTTCTCGGTATGTTCTATAAAATGCTCTACCAAAATAGGCAACCGCAACACCTGTGAAAGCTGGGTTGTAGATACCAGATAGGAAATCAAAAAGAAAATGGTGAGCATTTTTTTCATCACAGCAAATGTACTAATAATCTGCAGAAGAACAAAAATCGAGGGTTAGGCCGAATGGTTTTCTATAAACCTAAGTGATAAAAATATTTATGCCGAACACATAAATAATCAGGTCAATTCAGCACATTCATATCCTAACGCTGTAATACACTCAACAATAATTTGCGGATGTACAACAGTCCCGTCGATTCGAAGTATATTGTCGCAATCTTCGAGATCAAAATTAATTTTATAGTCGGGAAAGCGTTTCAATAACTGTGACATAACAAAATATGCTTCTTTAATATTTTGAATGTTCGTTTTAAAAACCTCAATCATACTTTTAATTTAGTTCGTGAATAATAGATGGAAAGAAATGAAAGATGAAAATTTTGTTATAAAAATCGGTCAGTTGCTTTGCAGCTGTAAATTCGAAGATTTCTTCATCATTAATATCATTTTGTTCTTTTACAAAAACAAACCAGAGTTCTTCAATACCTGATTCTTTTTTAAAATCTTCGAGTGCAGCGGATTCATACAAAAAGGAATGAGCTTCTGCTTTGTTTATTTCTTTATAATCAAAAAATACAATTCCTTTTCTGACTCCCAGATCAGACACAATATTGATCTTATGATTCAGACAGTCGATAATCGTAAGTGAAGGCTTATAGCATTCTATAAAATGACGTAGATCTACTACCTGAATTATTTTTTCTTCATGCTCGTTTTCCGGCAGACAAAATGTGTCAATCTCATCTGCCCATTTTTGAAATTCCTCTAAATACATATCTGCTATTTTT
Organism: Flavobacterium sp.; assembly: GCA_032096595.1. Classification (GTDB taxonomy): domain Bacteria; phylum Bacteroidota; class Bacteroidia; order Flavobacteriales; family Flavobacteriaceae; genus Flavobacterium. The sequence goes on from DAMCXY010000001.1 coordinate 171,957, forward strand.
ATACAAATGAAGAACAATGAGGCAATGGTTCTTTTTTTATTATACGAAACGGTATATATTTTATACGAAAGTTTATTTTTACATACTTGGTATAAAAAAAAGCACATCTTGTATAATTTATAGATACTTATCTTCTCTAACGTTTACTTTTGTAAAGAATAAATAAAATAAAATGGATTGTAATGCACATGATATAAAGAACAGACAGGTGGTCAATTTGCTGATTGAAGACCGTTACCGTATCTTCAGGCACCTGATCATGCTTATCGGTTTTATGATCATTCTTTTTAATACTAAAGGACGGGAGGAATATGCAGGCATGTATGAGTTTTACAGTTTGCTTATTACGTATGTTCTGTTTGTCTTTATGTTCTATATCAATATGTATGTATTGGTACCTGCTTTTTTCTTTAGAGCCAAGTATATCCAATATATAGTATTACTCATGATCATGGTTGGAGCCGGAATTTATTTTGTTTCAGAGATTATGATTGTGTATTTTGAACCGCACCGTATCATTGAAAAACATATAGAAATCAGCCAGACCCGTGTGATTATTTCAGCTACTATTTTTCTTACACCTTTTATTATGGTTACCACAACCTTAAAACTGATTCAACGCTGGGTAAAAGATAATGAACGGCTTAATGAGTTAAAAAACCTTACCCTGAGTATGGAATTAAATGAGCTGAAAAACCAGATCAATCCTCATTTTCTTTTCAATATGCTCAATAGTGTTAATGTACTTACAAAGGCAAATCCTGATAAAGCCTCTTTGGTAATCTTAAAATTATCGGAGTTTTTAAGGTACCAGCTTTATGAAAATAATGAAGAAAAAACAGCATTGATTTCTGAGATAAATTTTTTATCAAATTTTCTTAATCTTGAAAAAATAAGAAGAGATAATTTCATCTTTACCATCAATACTCAAACCGCATCAGAAGATTATAAAAAGGTATTTATACCGCCTAATTTATTCACTAATTTTATTGAGAATGCCGTGAAACACAGTGTAGATATCAGTGATCAGGTTGCTTTTATAAAAATAGATCTGGAAATTAAAGATAAAACACTGTATTTTGTATGTACCAATTCTAAAAGTGCTGAAGACATTACATCCAATGATAAAAACAGCGGTCTCGGATTAGTCAACGTAAGAAGAAGACTCGATTTATTATATGGTGAAGCATACAATCTAACCCTGACAGAAAAGAAAAACAGCTATACCGTAAACTTAAATTTTCCGATATGAATTGTATTATAGTAGATGATGAGCCACTCGCAAGAGAAGGAATGCGTTCCCTTATAAAGGAAGTGTCTGATCTGAAAATTACAGGAGAATTTTCGAATGCGGTAACAGCTGCAGAATTTTTAAAAACCCATCAGGTAGATCTGATTTTTTTAGACATTCAGATGCCGAAAGTAACGGGACTGGAGTTTGCAGAACAGCTGCCGAAAGACACATTGATCATTTTTACTACCGCTTATTCACAATATGCATTGAAAAGTTATGAACTTGATGCTATTGGCTATTTATTAAAACCGATTGACAAACATCGGCTTGAAAAAGCAATCGCTAAAGCTGTTGCCTATAAAGGATTACTTTCCAAAGATTCCCCAAAAAACACATTTGAAGGAAGTACAGAAGATTTTTTATTTATTAAATCAGAACGACGCTATTACAAAGTATATTTTAAAGAAATCCTGTTTATTGAAGGCCTTAAAGATTATGTGGTTATTTATACGCAGACTCAAAAACTGATCACCGCTATGAATCTTAAAACTGCCCACCAAAAGATTGCTTCAGAAGTATTTATTCGCGTGAGCAAATCGTATGTGGTCAATATAGATTTTATTGAATCCTTTGACAATCATACCCTGTATGTTGGAGAACATGAAATTCCGTTGGGAGAAGTATATAAGAAAGATTTTTTTAAGAAGTATTCAGGAGGTTTTATGACACCTGAAGAATCATAATCCATACATAATAGAAAAAAGGTTTATCGGAATTTTAAAAAGCGGACTTTTAAAAGTCCGCTTTTTATGGAAAATACTACTGCACGTTTTTTATAAGCATTTTAAAAAGTTAATGCAATGATCCTTTACGAAACTCTTCGGGTGTCTTACCCGTATGTTTTTTAAAAAAAGTTATAAAATAGGAAACATGTTCAAATCCTAATTTTCCGGCTATTTCACTTATGGCGTCATTTGTATAATGCAGCATACGCTGTGCTTCAATAATTACCTGCTTACGGATAAGATCACCTGCTGTCTGCCCCGTAATTTTTTTACATATTTTATTCAGATAGTTCGTACTGATAAAAAGCATTTTTGCATACTCTGAAGGTAATTTATGCATATTGAAATATTTTTCTGTCAATTTCTGAAAATGCAATACCTTTTCATGTGCAGGCGTGTGAAATCCTCTTACTTTTGAAGGTTTATGTAAACGGTCGAGCTCTATCAATATAATATTGAGATAAGATCGAATCGCTTTTTCAGATTGTTTTTTCTGTAATTCAAATTCATTCCATATCAGATACAATAGGGTGTTCCAGTAAGCCATTTGTTTCCCATCCAGAAAAACATTTTTTTGTACCGAAGTCTCTAAAAATGAAAAATGATACAATACATTATTATTGTAACGCAAGGAAAAAAAATCTTCTGTAAAACAGATGAGTTTTCCCACCGCTCCTTTGTGGAGCTTTATACTATTGATGCAATGTGGCTTAATAATGATGATTTGGGCATGATCCGCAATGAAATTGGTTCCGTCAATGTTTACGGTTCCCTCCGCTTTTTCTATAAAAAGTAAGCTATAAAAAAGATTTTCATGATGCTGTTCCAGCACAGGATACCGCTCGGTTATGGCCGCTATACTCCCTAACCAAAAGTGGTTGGCTTTATCATCAAATAAGTCTATATTGCAAACAGGTACAGTGACAGTTTGCATTTTTTATTTGTTTTTGTTTTAATAAATTGTTTTAACGATAGTTCTGTTAAACAATTTCAGGAGGTTGAAAAACGCCTGATAAAACATATAAAATCAGTGCTTCAGACTGATATACCGGATAACTCTTTTCAGGAAAAGGAATAAAAGAATGATACGGAGCCTCGTAAATAAATGTAAGATGAAATAACGGTTGTATTTCCGGTGTTTTTATAGTTGGAATCTGTCCTTCTTTGTCCTGATCTTTTTTTAGCTCCGCAGACAGGTAACATTTCCCATTACATACCGGAATTGCATCAAATCTGTTGATACAGATGTTTTTAGCAATATATTCCTGATTGATATAAAATGAAGTGATGATCCAAAAACTGGAAGTACTTTGGTAGAGAAAAGAGAACAGAAAAAGAAAAACAAATGCTTTTTTCATCAAACGGATTTTTCTTCAAGTAAAATTACAATATCTTTTATCAATCTATCGACATCTTTTGAATTTGTACCGTCATATACACCACGGATGTGTCTGTTTTTATCTACGAGAATAAATCCGGCACTGTGTGCATAGCCTCCGGGAGCAGACACATCTGCATAAGCCTGAGTAAAATATCCCTTCTCTGCTATTTGCAAAATTTCCTGTTGTGTACCGTGTAAAAAATGCCATTTATTACCGTCAACATCCAAGTTTTGTGCATAGCTTTTCAAAACCGGTATCTGATCGTTTTCAGGATCTACCGTATGGGAGACAAATACAACAGAAGCATTATCTTTAAAGACATCATATACTCTTTTCATTTCGTGATTCATCACAGGACAAATTGTGGGACAACTCAAAAAAATAAAATCAGCGATATAAATTTTATCTTCAAACGTTTTATTCGTAATCACAATACTATCCTGATTTCTGAATTTAAAATCGGGAATGGTAAAGTATTTTTTTATCTGCATTTTCCCGTTTACAACTTCTTCAGTATGATTCCCTAAATATGGGAGTTGATCTGTCTTATTCTGACATGAAAACAGTATGAATACTCCAAAAAGAATCAAAATTCTCCGCATCTGATTTTATAAAATATAAGATTACAAAAATACCGGATTTTTTTAGAAATATGCTTTTTAAAACAATAAGAAAGCAGTTTTAAAAGTAGAAAATTAACAATATTTATTTTATAGATAAACTATACATATAATAAACAAATCATTTATTTCATATATTAAAATAACATAAATTAACTTAAAATAATATTAAAATAATACATTTTTATTTTTTTTATTCAGATTTAACTTCCTACTTTTACTGAACAATCAACAAAAAAGTTGATACTAAAGGTGGCGAATGATTCCCTTATTTTAATGTTGTGATTCATTTTGATACGTTAACAAACAAACCAATGCAGATTGGAGATGGGGTTCAATAAATAGTAATAAGTAAGTAAAGTATTCTATGAAATCTGATACCGCTTATTTGATGCATAATAGTTTATTCGTTTATATCGTAAATATTTCTATATGAAAAAATCTCTACTTCGCCAGCCTTTTCCTTATTTCTTTGTTTTATTGATGGGTTTTGGAATGCATGCACAGGTCCCGGATAGTACTCAGGGTGAAATATTGGAAAGCTATCCAAAATTTCAGTTTAAGGGACTCTTTCAGGGACGCTATACTGCCAGTCTTAAAGAGCATGTAGATGTTGAGGGTGTTCATCATACAGATGAAACGGCTACTAATAACAGCTTTTCTTTAAAATATATGCGTGTACAGGTAAAAGGTCAGATCAGCAGAAGAGTTGAAGTAGTCGCACTTGCCAATTTTGCCGATTTTAAAAACGATCCCAAAACCCGCGTTTTGGAAAATGCGTATCTCAGATATTCCTTTAATCAAAAAGTAGCCATTACAGTAGGACAATTTCGTCCCTGGTTTGGTATTGAAGAAACCTATCCTGTAGATATTATTAAATCTCTTGAATGGTCTAATCAATATACTGAATTTGGAAAAAATGGATGGACAAGCTTTCAGATCGGTGCATCTGTTGGAGGTACTCTGCCTCTTGGAAAAGTTCCCATGCAATATGCTGTTTCTGTAGTAAACGGAAACGGAAAAAATCAGGTATCCGATAAGGACAATGGCAAACAATTTCTGACAAGACTTGTATTTGATGTATCAAAGAAATATGGGTTGAATATCGGAATCAACGGAGGTGCCGGTAAGGTTTTTAAAAAAGGCGTATATGCTTTGGGAGTTGATGTAGCCACAGATATTGAATTGGCTCCAAAATGGAATCTGGATATTCAGATAGAAGCCAAACAGGCAGTAAATCATAACCTGTATTTTGGACTCGAAGAAACAGACCGTTTGCCAGATATTAATGAATATCAAATACGTGGAGTATATTTTTTACCTAATATGCGATATGAAATCGATTATAAGAACCTCAAAGCAATTGAATTTTCCTGCAGATATGAATATCTCGATACAGATTTCAGACAAAATTCCAATCCGAGACAATCCCTGATTCCTATGATCAGTTTGGAATTTTTAAAAAACTATGGTGCCAGAATACAGATGGGAATGCAGATAGACTATTACAAACATCAGATCGAAAATACAAACAAATATAATGGTAACCTGTTTATTTTACAGGTTCAGAGCCGACTATAAACTAAAAATTCTAATTATGAAAGAAGTAAACATCAAGAAGATGGCAATTACTTTTGCTTTTGCATTAATCATCTGGTTTATACCGGTTCCGCAAGGTGTAACAGATAATGCCTGGCATTTATTTGCCATTTTCGCAGCCACTATTCTGGGTATTATTCTCAAAGCAGCACCTATGGGTACTATGTGTATGCTTGCTATTGGCTTCACTGCCCTGACACAGGTTCTGGCACCGGGTAATGCGGCGCTGTCCGTTACTAAATCGCTAAGTGGCTTTGGTGACAAAGTGATCTGGCTTATTGGGATCTCCTTTTTTATTGCCAGAGGTTTTATCAAGACAGGTTTGGGCAACAGAATTGCTTTTATGTTTATAAGAATATTCGGTAAGAGTTCTTTAGGACTGGCATACGGACTTGGTCTTGCAGATGTATGTCTTGCTCCTGCTATTCCGAGCAATACAGCACGCGGTGGCGGTATTATTTATCCTATTATGAAATCCATGGCCATCAGCTTCGGTTCCATGCCTGAAGATATTTCTACCCATAAAAAAATTGGTTCTTATCTGACGCTTAACAGTTATTATATGAATCTGATTGCTTCTTCCATGTTCCTTACCGGAACAGCAAGTAACCCTATGTGTCAGAAATTTGCGGCCGATCTGGGGATTAATATTACGTGGATGTCATGGGCAGCAGCAGGATTTGTACCCGGTCTGGTAGCTTTTTTTACTGTACCACTCGTATTGTACAGACTGTATCCGCCGGAGTTAAAAAAAACAGGAGATGCACCAAAAATGGCAGCACAGAAACTGAAAGAAATGGGAGCGATAAAAAAAGAAGAATGGCTGATGCTTTTGGCCTTTTTTATCCTTTTAGCCTTATGGATTTTCGGAGGTTCTCTGTCTATCGACGCAACAACAACTGCATTTATCGGACTTACCCTTTTATTACTGACTTCTGTACTCACCTGGGAAGATATAAAATCTGAAAAAGGAGCCTGGGATACTATTGTATGGTTTGCGGTACTGGTAATGATGGCAAGCTCTTTAAATGAGCTCGGTTTTATAGGCTGGTTTAGTGATTTGATAAAAGTACAGATTGGTGGACTCAACTGGATGGTTGCTTTTCCGGTCATCATTCTGGTCTACTTTTACAGCCATTATATTTTTGCGAGTGCTACTGCTCATGTGGCGGCAATGTATGCAGCAATGCTGGGCGTAGGAGTTTCTTTAGGAATACCCGGCATGTTACTTGCTATGATGCTTGGTTTTATAGGTTCTATTTATGGAGTGCTTACCCATTACGGACACGGTCCCGCACCTGTATATTTTGGTAGCGGCTACGTAGATCTGAAATCTTGGTGGACAAAAGGCTTCGAAATTGGTATTCTGCTGTTGCTCATCTATATGGGTATCGGAGGTTTATGGATGAAAATAATCGGATATTATTAAACTGTTGCTTATGTTTACGACCCTTACACGAAAGCTAATAATGTGCCTCACAGGCTTGTTTCTTTGTTTTTTTCTTATCATTCATTTTTTAGGAAATTTACAATTATTCCTTCCTGCTGCAGAAGCACATACAAAATTCAATGCATATTCACATTTTTTATCCGGTAATATACTGATCAAAATAGTTTCTTATATTCTTTACAGCTGTCTGATATTGCATGCAGTAGATGCCTTGTTTATTACCCTTAAAAACAAAAAAGCAGCAAAACCGTACAGACATGACCGTCGTAAAAGAGCCAGCAAATGGTACAGCCGTAATATGGGATTATTGGGAACGCTGATTTTAATTTTTCTTGTCATCCACTTTAAAAACTTTTGGTATGTCTATAAATTCGGTTCTCTTCCACTCGATGCAGACGGTCACAAAGATTTATACATTCTGGTAGTTACTACCTTTAAAGAAGGATGGTATGTACTCCTTTACGTACTTTCCATGGCAGCCTTGTGCTACCATCTCATACATGGTGTACACAGTGCAGCCCGTACATTGGGACTTTTTCATCCTAAATATGTTCGATGGATTAAGATTTCCGGTATTTTATATGCCGTAATCATCAGCGCCGGGTTCGCCATGATGCCCCTCTATATCTACTTTATACAACAGGATAACCTTTATATTGTAACAAGATGAATTTAAATGCAAAAATCCCTGAAGGTCCATTGGAAAAGAAATGGGAAAACTATAAAAAAACAGCGAAATTGGTCAATCCTGCCAATCGTAAAAAAATAGATGTTATTGTTATTGGTACCGGATTGGCGGGCAGTTCACTTGCTGCTTCACTGGGAGAAATGGGATATAATGTAAAGTCTTTTTGCTTTCAGGACAGTCCCCGTCGCGCCCATTCTGTAGCAGCCCAGGGAGGTGTTAATGCAGCTAAAAATTACAAAAATGATGGTGACAGTGTCTATCGTATGTTTGCTGACACGCTGAAAGGAGGTGATTTTCGGGCAAGGGAAGCCAATGTATACCGTATGGCAGAATGCTCCCTTAATTTGATTGATCAGGCCGTTGCTCAGGGCGTACCGTTTGGCAGGGAATATGGAGGCTATCTAAACAACCGTTCCTTTGGCGGCGTTCAGGTCAGCCGTACCTTCTATGCGCGCGGTCAGACAGGACAGCAATTACTTCTGGGATCGTATCAGGCTCTGATGCGACAGGTTGGTAAAAAAACAGTTGAACTATTTACGCGTCATGAGATGCTCGATGTAGTCGTTATCGACGGTAAAGCCCGTGGCGTTATCATCAGAAATCTCGATACAGGGGCTATTGAACGTCACGGAGCCCATGCGGTAGTATTGGCGACAGGAGGTTATGGCAAGATCTATTACCTTTCCACTCTGGCTATGGGATGCAATGGATCTGCTATCTGGCGCGCTCATAAAAAAGGGGCTTTAATGGCAAGTCCAAGCTGGATACAAATACATCCGACTTCTTTACCGCAATCAGGAGATTATCAATCAAAATTAACCCTGATGTCCGAATCATTGCGAAATGATGGTCGTATATGGGTTCCGCTCACAAAAAATGAGACCCGGTCTGCTAATGAAATTCCCGAGTCGGAAAGAGATTACTATTTAGAACGCAGATATCCTGCCTTTGGAAATCTTGCACCAAGAGATATTTCTTCGCGTGCGGCAAAAGAAAGAATTGATGCAGGCTATGGAATTGGTCCCTTAAAAAATGCTGTTTATCTTGACTTCTCAAAAGCAATAAAAGAACAGGGAATAGAAAAAATTAAAGAAAAATATGGTAATTTATTTGATATGTATGAGAAAATCACCGGATACAACGCTTATAAAGTACCTATGATGATTTCGCCCTCAGCCCACTTTTCAATGGGCGGTCTGTGGGTAGATTATGAGTTGATGACTACAATTCCGGGCTTATTTGCTTTAGGTGAAGCCAACTTTGGTGATCACGGAGCCAATCGTCTCGGAGCTAATTCTCTTTTACAAGCCTCTGTTGACGGATATTTTATTGCTCCCTATACTATGGCTAATTATCTTTCAGGAGACATACATACCGGAAAAATATCTACGGAACATCCTGAATTTGAAAAAGCAGAAATGCAGGTAAGAGAACAACTGGCACGCTTTAGTAATTGTAAAGGAACTAAAACAGTTGATTATTACCACAAAACACTGGGAAAAATTTTATACGACCATTGTGGCTTGGCACGTAATGAAAAGGGATTACAACTTGCCATCAGCGAAATAAGAAAATTACGGGATGAATTTTATCAGAATGTGCACATTCCCGGGAATGAGGCAAGTATGAATACTGAAATAGAAAAAGCCGGAAGAGTTGCTGATTATCTGGAAATAGGCGAACTCATGTGCTATGATGCACTTACCCGTAATGAATCATGCGGAGCTCATTTCAGGGAAGAATATCAGACCGAAGAAGGAGAAGCGAAACGAAACGATGCTGATTACCAGTTTATTTCTGCATGGGAATGGAATTCGGGCAATACTCCTGTTCTTCACAAAGAACCATTGTCATTTGAAGTGCTGCAACCTATAGTACGCAGCTATAAATAATAGTAAACATAAAATTATGAAATTACATCTGAAAATATGGCGTCAGGAAAGCAAAAATACAGAAGGTAAATTAGTGGATTATACCCTTGATAATCTCAATCCGAATATGTCTTTTCTGGAAATGCTGGATACACTTAATGAGCAGTTGATCATGACTGATGAAAGACCGGTAGAATTTGATCATGATTGCCGTGAAGGAATTTGTGGTCAATGTGGTGTGATGATCAATGGAGTGGCTCATGGTCCGCTGAAACACACTACAACCTGTCAACTGCATCTGCGTTCTTTTAAAGAGGAAGAGGTCATTTTTATTGAGCCTTTTCGTTCAGAAGCTTTTCCCATTAAAAAAGATCTGAAAATAGACCGGTCAGCTTTTGACCGTATTATTTCTTCAGGAGGTTATGTATCTGTAAATACCGGACAGGCTCCGGAAGCATTAACCATTCCCATAACCCATCAGGTAACCGAAGCCGCATTCGATTCGGCTGCGTGTATCGGTTGCGGAGCCTGTGTAGCTACCTGTAAAAATGGTAGTGCAGCTCTTTTTACATCAGCAAAAATAAACCATATGGTATTGCTGCCTCAGGGAAAAGAAGAGCGTCAGAAAAGAGTTTTGGATATGGTTTATCAAATGGATCAGGAACTATTTGGTCATTGTTCCAATACAGAAGCCTGTGAAGTTGAGTGTCCGCAAGGCATTTCTGTACTCAACATTGCCCGCATGAATTATGAATACAACCGCGCTCATTTTTATAAAAAATAAGAGCAAAATACGATTATAAAAGAGCCGTTTATTTTATAAACGGCTCTTTTTTATCACCCTACATGCTGATCGATAAGTATAATGTTACCATCGGGATCTTTTACCATAAGACTGGCAGGACCTGATGTATTTTCGGCTACTGAAGCCAATAACTCAATATTGTTGTTCTGTAGTGTCTCTTGTATGGTTCTTATGTCTTCAAAACCTTCAACCAGCTGGGCATCCTGATCCCATCCCGGATTAAATGTAAGCAGATTTCCTTCAAACATGTTTTGAAAAATACCAATAAGCGTAGTTCCACTTTTCATGATAAGATAATTTTGATCTACACTTCCTGCCCATGCAGTAAATCCCAGAGTTTCGTAAAACTGTTTAGAAACCATAAGATCGTTCACACTCAAACTTATTGAAAAAGCGCCTAATTTCATATTCCTCTATTTTTGTATTGTTTTATATTTTATGAATATCTATTGCCATCACAGACCGGCTTAAAGAACATATTTGACTTCACCACCCTCCCCGTTCGTGGCCATCAGCAATATAAACATAAAAAGTAATAAGAACGCTACGAAAAACAGTATAAAAAAGACAAACATCCGCAAGGCAAATCCACCTAATGTATAATCGTTTCTAAAAGCACCATAATAACCAAAAATGATATATGCCAACATAAAAACAGGAATGACAAAGTAGAAAATTTCTCCAACAGGTTCCAAAAAGGGAGAAAAATCCAGATAACTCAATAGAGTTCTTAAAGTAAACAGAATAAGAATGCCTAACAACAGTATTCCTGAAACCATACAATGTTCACTAAAATTTAATTTACGTCTTTTAAAAATCAAATAGCTGTTCAAAGCCGTCAACGGAACAAATGAAAAAATAATGAGTTTATTATAAGCAGAGAGAAAGTAATCTATCTTCTCCCCTGCCTTATTCATAGCAGGTCCGGTTTGATGTCCGTATAGCTTTACAGCCCATCCGTCATAGTAGTGCTTCAAAAATATATTCAACCCAATTAATAGCAAAATAAAATAAAAGACGTTATAGTACACCACTCTTTTGCCTGCTATATATTCCAAAGCTGCTTTTCCCGGCCGTACAATAGCTTGTTTTGCCGTATAAAGCATCCCCCTTTCAATATGAAAGGTACCGTGCAATACGTCATGCGTAATAAAATGTTTGAAAGAAATACGATGTGTATCTGACTTTTGTCCACAATTGGAGCAATACTTCCCGGATAAATGGGCATTACAGTTGAGGCAGTAGTTTTTTTCCATATAAAATTTGCTAAATACGATAATAATGATGATTTGTATGTATTTATAAAAATACAATCAATAGTTTACCTATATAAAAATAACATATTTCATAATATAACAAATAATATATATTATTTTAACAAATAAAACACAACACTATTTCTTATGATACCAACTATTTTATTGTGTAACGCATCGGTATTATAAAAAACGAATCCCTTTGGTACAGCGTTTGCAAAGTCATCTGTATAAACTATAAAAAAATTGATATGACCTATTACAATTATATCAGGAAAGGTGTTTGGCTCATGGCAGCGGTTTTAATGCTTTCCTGTCAGAAAGAAGCAAAAAATACTGAAAACCTTATCGGCTCGCGAACCGATACTACCCGAATTGAAGCTTTTGCTATGGAGAGCGGAAAATATCTGTATCAAAAAGAAGGCGATACCATATCTTTACAGTTACAGGTGAAAGATAGCAAAGTAACCGGAGAGTTGGTTTATAAATTAAAAGAGAAAGATGCAAATACAGGCACTATTGAAGGTGAGATTAAAGACAATATAATAATCGCTTTGTATACCTTTCAATCAGAAGGCACAACATCCGTCAGACAGGTAGCTTTTAAATTTACAGATAAAGGTGTTGTGGAAGGTTACGGTGCCGTCGAAGAGAAAGAAGGAAAAGTATTGTTTAAAGATATCAATACACTGAATTACACAGACGAAATGATTTTACTGAAACAAAATTAAGAATAGTAACCGCTCTCTGATAGAGACCCAAAAAAAATTAATATCCATGAAATACTTATTTATTACCGCGCTTTTTAGTGTAACGGCACTCACATTTTCAAGCTGTAAAACTGTTAAGGCAAATGATGTAGCCCAAATTGAAAATGAAAATTTACGTGTTAACGGAAAAATAATTCATATCGAAAATGGAAAAGATGGCTATGTGGCTACTTTGTTAACAAATGATAATAAGGAGTATACAGCCACTATAAGCATTGTGAACCTCAATAAAAGAGGTCAGAACTATAAGAAATACGATGTAGGTGAAACTATTACAGTAGAAGGTCCGTTTTGGAAAGACGACTCGGGCAAAACCTATATTACGGCTTACAAACTGCAATAAAAAAAACTCCTAAGACCGACTCTTTGCGGTCTTAGGATAATACCAACCTGTATAATTACTTTTTATGAAGAGTTCGCAAGGCTCTTTTTACAATATAAGCCGTTGCTTTTACAGGACTTTCATTATTCCATCGCTCACAAATGGTCTGTACGAAATCCGGTCTGGTTTTACTGGCATCGTTGAGCCAGTTCGCTACACTGTTTTGTACATAAAGCGAAGAATCAGCCCTCAAGGCTTCTAAAATAGTAACGGCCATTTCTGGTGTTTGTTTTAACTCTTCAATATGTTCACACCAAACTCCTCTGGGTCTTGTAACTTCTGTCGCAAAACGCCGTACGTTTTCATCTTCATGCATGGTCCAGTTTTCTAAAATTAAAAGTGCTTCCTCCAAATGGGCTGCCACTAAGGGTCTGACCGCCATCCAGGCAATCTCTCTTACTCCGAAATGCTGATCGGCTGCAAATACCTGAATAAAATGTAATGTTTCAGAAACGCTTTTAAAAGGCTTATTTATAATCGTGTAAACAGCCCAGCAACGCACCATATCAGAGGTATGTTGTGACAGTATTTCAAAAAATGCTTCATCATTTGAGTTGATACTTTCTCTGTAAAGTTGTGCGCCGATTGCTTTATTAACCGTATTTACGGTCTGATTTTTTAATGATTCTACTGCACTTAATACGGGTTTCAAATAAGATTCCCGACTATGCGCTTTTAAAATATTTTTCAGTAATAGTGTCTGGTCTACCGCTAACCACTCCGTCAGATTTACACTTGAAATTTTCCCTTGATTTAAGTGTTGTAACACATCATTCGGAATATCCTTTAAAGACCTTGCTCCTTTTCTTTCGAATTCCATTACAATGTTTTTAAAAGTTGCTGAATGTCGAACCGATTGGTATAATCAGCATCAATAAAGCTGTAACTAATGATTCCATCTGAATTAACTACGTATACCGCCGGAACCGGCAAGGTATTTTCATCATTGCCATTAAAATGATGAAGGTCAATTCCCAATTCTTTATAATGTGATTGTACAAAGTCCTGTAAAGAAAAACGGATTCCTAATTGTTTTGCCAGTTTGTTGTTAACATCAGTTACTACGGTAAAAGAAAGATTGTGTTGTGCTGCAAGTGATTGGCTGTGCTCTGCTTTCTGAGGAGAAACCGCTACTACGGTTACTTTTTTTTCATGTAACAATTGAAGATGCTTCTGAAGGTATTGTAATTCGAGATTGCAGTACGGACACCAGCTTCCTCTGAAAAAAGTAAGTAACATCTTACCATTTTTAAGAACATCCTTAGAATTGACTTCATTTCCATTTGAGTCTTTCAATATAAAATCCGGCATTTTATCGCCTGTTTTGATACTGTTATGCTCAATCATTCTTTTTTTTAAATCAAGAATTGATGTGGCAAAGGCTTGCTGAGTTTCCAAAGGTAATTGTTTTGTAATGCTTTCCTCAAGTATTTTTATTTGATCTGTCAAATTATCCATTTCTATATATTTTAAGTATTTTTACAAAGGTGATTAATAGGCATGATATATACAATAACGCAGTTTTTTATCCCATAGTGACAAAAAAGTCAATATTATGAATACTAAGGAAAAGACGACAGAAAATAAAATATGTCCACTTGAATTTGCTGTGAATACCATTAGCGGTAAATGGAAAATTCCCATTGTGTGGCAAATAAATGAAGGAAAAAAAAGACCAAGTGAATTTTTAAGAGGTATTGGTACCGTTGATCGCAGAGTTCTCAACCAGCAACTTAATGAAATGATACAGGACGGGATTCTGACAAAAGAAGCATTTCCTGAACTTCCTCCACGTGTAGAATATTCTCTTACTGAATTAGGGGGAAAATTAGTTGAGGTTCTATGGAAACTCAATGATTGGGGATTATTATTACTTGAAAAGGAGGACTGCAATTTTCAGAAAAAATAACTTTTTCTGAATCTTTATACTTTTATTTATTTTATAAATTAAGAACGGATTCCCCAATTGAATGGGGAATTCCCCATTTATGCTCAAAACAAAATAAAAAATAAGTAATTAAAAATCAATAAGTTAATACTTATATTTCACTATTTACCGCTATTGGTATGATTATTCTATTATGTATAGTAATAATAAATTAAGAATCGTTTTTGCACATCTTGTCAGATACAATTGGGGTTTAAATATATCTATCATCTTGATTTAAATTTGTAGGCATGAGGCTATTAAAGCCAAACGCAACTGACAATTGGCATATAACGCTTTTTACAAGAGGAGACAATATATAATTGTCTCCTTTTTATTTTAATAGATAAATGACTATAAAAAGATTCTTCCGTTTCAAAAACAAAGTATAGCTTTATCATATCACTGCATTACCCTTGATATCTCATATAAAAAAACCAACCTTTACGGTTGGTTTTTTTATTTTAATGTTATTTTTTCTCGGATAAACCACGTGTCAGCCATCCTCTCCTTCCAGCCGTAGCTATTGCATACGGTGTAATCCAGAATAAGGTAAAGGCATAAAATATACTATACGGATACGCCCAGAATGACTCTGACAAGTTGTGTATTTTGGCATAAAAGAATACCTGTATGCTTGAAAAGATAAAAATACTCAACAAAGTTGCACTAAGGAATAATACGGGTTGTGTTACAATAAAAATCAGCATAAGCAATGTGAACGGATATGCCAAAATCACATTTAACCATTGGTTAAGCAATAATATTCGGGGACCGGCAGTCGATTCTTTACGGAATTTTGTAAAAGCGAATTTGCTCATCATAATATTTTCACGCACATTGCTTCGTTCCCATCGTATAAACATCTTATAAAGACTTTTATATTTTTCAGGAATATTAGTCAATACATAAGCATTTTTCTGAAACAGTACATGATATCCCTGTTTTAATATCATATTGGTCATGGCACGGTCTTCACCAATATCTGTTGGCTGTCCCATAAAAGTCTGATTCATCCATTCGTCAAGACAATTCATAACAGCCTCTTTTTTGTAAGCAGCCAAAGCTCCGGGAGTACATAAAACGGTACCTATAGAACTTTGCGCAGACCGCATGAATTCAAAACTGAAGACAAAACTTACATTCAGCATTCTTGGAATAATGGCTGATTTATCATTTAATACCCTAACGTTTCCGGCTACAGCGCCACATTTATCGTTGCCAACAAACGGACTTACCAGATTTCTCAGCGTATCTGCTTTAACAATAGAATCACTGTCAACAGTAATGAATACCTCTCCCGTAGCCATTTTGAATCCTCTATAAAGGGCATGTCTTTTCCCTTTGTTTTCAGGCTGTTGGAAAATTGACAAACGGTCTCCCAACTGCTCTTTCGCTTTTTGCATCCAATACCACGTATCATCCTGACTTCCGTCATCGATAGAAATGATCTGTACTTTTTGGTCCGGATAATCACTCGCTGCCAGACTCCGTAAAGTTTCCCAAACAAGTTTTCCTTCATTATAAGCAGGAACAATGACAGTACAGGTTGGTAATAATTCGTCTGATACTGATTTTACAGGTTTGTATTTTATATACAGAAATACCATATAAAGCAAAAAAGCTACCTGTATTACTAATAAAACCACTCCAATGCCGGCAAGCGCTGAACCCCAGAAGGTTTTCATTCTTTCTAAATGAATTGCCTCAAATTGCGGTTGTAACTGATATACAAGAAATACTCCTGCTACCAACACTAAAAAAGCACTGATGAGAATGGTATAATCTAAAGTGGTTAAGGAGTTTCTTTTTATACGATTCATGAATTTGTTTTCCTGAATCTGTTGTTTCTTTACATTCAAATCTGGCGATTCCAATGTTTCTATTAAATTTTCGGTTTTGTATTCTCTATTTATCATCTTACTATAGGCATATAAATTACTTTATACTATTTTTATTCTACTATAGTTTTTCAACTATTATGCCATGCGTTTTGAACCCAAAAAACGTGCTTTTTCACTATTTCATGACCGCATTGTGTAGAATATGACAACAAAAAATGTAGAATTCAAAGGTTACAACATAAAGAATTTACTACCCTTTTTAGCAATTGATATTGCTTTTAAGTAGTGAGCAGATATATAAATGACTAAAAAAAAACGATTCTATTGTGTAAAAAAGAAACCCGGTCAATGCCGGGTTATTTGTTTATTGATCACAATATTTTATCATCTATTTTGAATCTATTATCTCTAAAAGTTTTTCGAGATCAGCTTGGGAATTGTAAAAGTGAAAAGAGAATCTGATACCACCACCTCTCGGAGAAAACAATATATTGGCATCATGGAGCTTCTGAATAAGCTTTTCCTGAGCCGAAATATTAAAAATAGTGCTGTTATCCTGTTGCATCATTCGCACGTCTGACAGAAGCCCTCTGTTGCCCAATTCTTTTTTAGCTGTTGTGCTGATCTTTTTAATTTGCTGTTCGATTTTTTCAAATCCATGTTGCTCAAAAAAATACAACGACTGCAATAAAGTGCCGAAATTCAGCGTATCTAAATGCCCGGGTTCAAAAGAAAGAGACAACAAACTGCGCTCTTTTAAAAATGGCACATCGGGTAGCGATACTGTCGCTGTATTGTTGAACAATTGGTCTTTAATTTCTTCTTTTATCAAGATGTATCCGTTGCCGTAGCCTCCCAACATCCATTTGTAATTACTGCCAACAAGCACATCGAGACCGGAAGTATCAAAATTAAAATCCTGTGTACCGCAAAATTGTGTTCCGTCTGCAATAAGAATGAGCTGTGGAAATTCTTGTTTTAAGCGTTTGATAAATTCAAGATTGATTTGGAGTCCTGATATATACTGAACAATGCTGAAAGCAAATACAGCAGGTTGCGATGTTTTTATTTTATCGATAATTTTTTCTTCGATATGTTCGTCAAAAGTTACATATTCATAAGCAAAACCTCCGTTTAATACAGGAAAAGTCAACGATGGATAATCATCTTCAATTAGGAGAAAGGAAGTTTTCTTTGGAAGTCCCTGTAATAATGTAGTAAAGCCGAAAGAAAAATTGGGGATGAGAAACGTATTTTCGGCACCTGTGTGAAAAAAATTTGCCAGCTGTACTCTAACATCCTGCAGAAAAGCCGCCTGATGTAATCTAAAATTACTGCCTTGTTCTAAAAACCAGATATCATGACTGTTTCTCCATTGCTGGGCAGCTTTGGTCAACAAGCCTGAACCTGCAGTATTGAGATAGGTAAACTGATCCAATACCGGAAATTGTTTTCTTATATCCATCTTATCAATTATCTTCTAAACTTAAAAATATATTTCTGGAATTACAAGGGCTTTCTATTAATATTCTAAACTGAAAAATGAGTCTGAAAACCTACTGTTTTCCCCAATTTTCTTTAAAATAATCAAGGTATTGATTGAATTGTGAATCCTTTTCCATATATTTTTTAGTTATCTTCTCCCATTCATCGAATTTGGCTCTGTTTTTTAGAAGAAAATAGGAATGTGTCATGTTCAAAGCCATCTCTGATTTTTGCTGATTATCGTTAGTAAGAGCTATTCCTTTTTTATAGGTTTCCTCTGCCTTTTCTATCTGCCCCATACCCAATAAGGTAAATCCAAGCTCTTTACAAAATAAAGAGTTTTTCGGGTCTTTACTGATCGCTTTTGTCAATACTTCAAATGCTTTTTCATAGTTTTCCGTGGCATTGTAAGCATACGCCAGTTCAAACTCAACTCCTTCATAATGTGGATTGACGGCATAGACTTGCGAAAGCGGTTTAAGAGCATTTATACTCGCGCCAACATGATTATAACTTGAACCTATTTTCACAAGATAAGACAGCTCATTTTCATTTCTTTTATATACCTCTAACCATTCGGGTTGAGCAGGTAATTGTAAATTAGCAATTTGTTTATCTGTAAGGATGTGTACATTAGCTGTATTTGCAGTAAGTCTGGATTTGAACATTCCCTGAAATTCGCGTGGGATATTTTCGAAACCTTCATCTGTAATTTTAAAATCAGAGGTATAATCAAACGTAAATCCCGCATCCTCGTCGATATAAATAAATCCGTATCCATATTCTTTCTGATCACCATTTTTTTCAAAAGCTACCCATTTGTCAACCGCATCAAAAAAGCGTGTATCAAAATTCAAATCTTGTCCAAAACAATATCCTGAACATAAAACGGCTAATAGTAAAATTTTTTTCATAAGGTAAAATTATTGTATGTTATTTTTATTATATCTCAAAATGGATTTCATTTAGCTGCTATTTACTTACTAAACCGCATCCAAAACAGAAAATTCATTATATCCTTCTATTTGCTCTAAATGCCTGTTGATCTGATATTCATTAAAATTATCCCAATAAGGTGCACTACTTCTCTTCTCTCCATACATGGCATCCAGACACTTATTATTGTCTTTATATTTTGTGTATAGGACCTTCAGTATTTTAAAGAAAAAGGCATCCAGTTTTGTGATAGCTTCAAATTCTGTATGTAAAATTTTGTCTGATGCATCGGCAATTTGTAATAAGTTCAGGATTTCTCTTTTTTCTTCTTCATTGATTTCAGTTAAATAACCTGATTTCAGCACTTTAAAAACGAGATTATTCCAAACCTCACTGTCATGTCCCCAGGATACATCTGCAATGTTTAAAGAATGTTCGCAGATCAGAATAAGTGCATACAGTACATCTTTTAGATTCTGTTCAGGAAACTCATCCAAACTTCTGAATTCAAAACCACTTTGATACATTTTCTCCTGATTGAAGTCGAGACCTACTTCAGATAGCAGCTCATATCCCATATAGGTTTCAATCTGATCACGCCACCAAATATTTTCCTGCTTTGAAAATTTTAGCAATTTTCTGAAATCCTCTACTTTATAAGTGAGTATTTTTCCTTTTGGCATTGACTTATGATAAGTACCCACACCAATATAGCGGGACATAGCATTTCTCATAGAACCCAGGGTGAACTTTTTATCAAGAGTGTATTTTTCACTTATGACCCCCATAATATCGGGACTGCCTAATGTGGCTATAAAAAAAGGTTCAAACCATTGCAGCATATAAATCGCATTGGCATGTGTTTTTTCAAAAGCATCATAATCAACAATACGGCTGTCTTCTGTTAATGTAGGCAATGTAATATGAAAATGATAGGTACCGTTATTGAATAAAACCAGATTTTCCTGATTGGTCATAAACATATTTAAGCCAGAATTATAATCCGGAAAATATAAGGTTTCGTTTAAAATACCCGATGCGTTGATTTTGTCTAAGAACAATTTCTTGGTCGCTTTGAGTTCTTTACAGGAATCAATAACGGTACGGTTTTCGAAATATTTGGTTACAAATTCAATCGAATCGCCATCAAAATGAACACAACCCATCGTTTTATTCCTTTGCGTAATCATGCTCTGAATATTGTAGGGTTGGCCTTCCAGAAAAAGTTCCATAATTGATTTTCCAGTATACAAGGGATTTTCAAGAGGTTCCGGTATAGTCTCATCAACAGCTGTTTTAGGTACTGCCAATGTTTTGTGCTGATAGTGAATATCCAGTTTTTCAAGCGAATGGCTGTTGATCATCCTGCTTACCTGATAATATTCATTACCCTCAAAAGCCTTTTTCAACAAAGGATCTAAAATGCCTGACTGGTAGCATGTTGTATAATCAAGACTATATCGTTCAAAACCGATGTTATCATGTATAAATTTTCCAGTGACTATTAATGGATCCTCAAATTGCAAGTAGGTTTCATTTTCCAATCCTATTCCCCAATAATACTTTTTTGTCTGACTGTTTTCCATTTATACTGCTTATCTGTTGTATGTTATTGAACTTTTATTCCGCGATTTATTTTTGGAAAAAACCGATCACATATACAATTCCTGGAGATAAAAGAATGTATGGTGGAAAAGACAAAATTTATCATGTCCGCCAGAAAATCTTAATTTTTACTTTAAAAGTAAAAGTATATCTTGTTTTCAGAAATTGGTTTTTGTATCGACTGAAAGATTGATAATAAGTAGCATTTTATAAGGAAGTTATAAACCTGTACTGTTATTAATTGCTTTTTTATCAATAATTTGAACAAAAGAATAGCCCAAAATTATTTTCTTTGCTTCCGTTTTTCCAAGTAGCGAAAGTACTTCTTTATTACGTCATTTGCAAGCGTATAAAACCCTGATAGTCAGACATCCTTTTTAATTATCAGATAAGAAGCAGAATTGTTTGCATCTAATCATGGTAATAAAGCACAAATGAAGAATATAAATCATCTTGCCACCAGTCTTTTCTCGCCTCAGAAAAATAATTATAGTTCAATTTTCCGGCTTGTGACTGCAGCGGATATACTACAACTCCATTCACACGATGGGCTTTATGATTGGCGTTTTCAGGAACCACAGGAACAATATGTCCTGAAAGTCCTTTTACTTTTCTTTTGGCGCAAATAATGCCAATACCTCCGTTCGTATTTACCAGATTCTGAAGTGTATCAACAGAATCTACTCTTTTCCATCCAAAACTGCTTCCCCATTTCAAGAACCAGTCATGTATGGCACTGGAATATATACGATCGACCGTTTCACCGAAAATTGCTTCTACTTCTTCTCCTTTCAGCACCCGTTCCAAAGCATCATCTGTCCACCAGACTGTGGGAAGATATACATTGGAAAAATAACAATAATCATAAGAATATACATTGCAGTACGTATCTTCAGCTGTTTTCTGATATCTGAGGTTTTCTTCAACATTCAATTTCTTAATCAGTTGATGCAAACTTTGCTTTTTAAGCTCTGTATTTGTATTGTCTCTGTAAGGAATAGTGGTATCAAGAATCGGATGTTCTTTCTTTTCCTGAGTTTCGAGACGGGACTTTATATGAGGTAATAAATCAGCTTTTTTTATGTGTGTATTTGGTATTGGAGTATCATCTTCAGATAACAATGGTATTGTTATGGTGTCTTTGCCCATATTTGGTTACTTAAAATTAATTATTCTACCACTATAAAAAATAATTCTATAGTACGATTTGGTCAACCTAAAAGTAAATATAAGAATTTTAAAGTTTTAATCGGTTTTCTAAGGTCTTTTATTTCTTTGAAGTAAGAGAATTCAAGTTGGATTTTTTAAAGTAGATAAAGAGCAGAAATGATTCTATCGAAAAACCAAATTGGTTGAATCACTTTAGATCGGAAATTACTATCTGTTCTATTCTGAAGTTAATCATCATCCTCCTCAAATATTTGGTCCATTCTTTTATTAAATTCTTCAACTTATTTTTTAATGATTTAACTTATAAAAAGAATTGGGACATAAGGATTTGATGTTGTTTTAATGATGGAAATTAAGCATTCTTATATGCTGTTTTAGCATCATCCAGTACCTCTTTCAGTATACAAGCTGCCTTGTAATATTTTTCTGCATTTGATTCGTTCGGTGTTTTTTCAAAAAATTCTTTTTTTGTTTTTACAAGGGCATCCATATAAGCATGATACCCTTCATCATGACACAAACACAAAATAGCGGCTTTTTTAAACTCAGAATACGGACCAAGTATTTCTTTAATTTCGGCATTATCTCTTACATTGCTTATGAATTCATAGAGACTATTGATATGCCCCCATCTGTCAAAAAAAGGAAGAATATTTTGCTGAAACTGTTCTTTAAATTCAAAAATGATACTCTCTGTAACCGGTAGTTCAGCGTTGGTTTGCTGATGTATAAAAAAGGATGGCAAACGATTATCATCAGTAACTTTAGGCAACAATCCTGTTTGAATTAAAACCTCATTAATGATATTATCAAACTCATTATAGTTTACCTGATAGCGTACCGGTGTAAAAATGTATTCCTTATTATTTATTTTTTTTAGAACTAAGTATATTTCTAAATCAGTCTGGGTGCCCTTGTTTAAGTAATGATAACTTACATAATCTCTTCCCGTTACAATAGTTTCGTCTGTTGGTAACGATCTGTTGATGATTCTTTTTATCTCTTTCATTATCTGATTCATACAATCTATTTTTAATTAATGTATATTTTCTGTTTGATGTTCTTGTTTAGTAATAGATTCAGGGCGTATAAACAGCACCTATAAATTAAACAGAACTATAATGCTGTAACAATTAGAATGTTTAATTGTCTGGTAAATATGTTGCCGTATTTTTATAGATACCATGCTCAAAAAAATGGATTCCTCCGTCATAGACTACTTCTTTACTTTTGCGGTCTCTTCCTTGTAACTCACTTTCAAAATAATCGACATATTTTCTGAAATATTTTTTACCGTAGTAGTCACTATCTATTACAAATAGTGGCTCACTAATGGGTTCGTCTAATGCTTCGTCCAAGTCCTTGTAACTTGTCATTACAAAAAATATTTTATATCCGTTAGCCCGTGCATATGCTTCATAAACTGGCAACGGTAAACAACTGTCAGCCGGACAGCCAACAGTAAAGATATATACTATAGCTTTGGGATACTCCCTGAGTTCCTCTAACAGCTCTGTAGCATTGATCTTATACACTTTACCTTTGGTTAGTATGGTATTGCTCCGAAAAGGCTGTACCAATGTTTTTTGCTCAGCAGTAAGTTTGTTGTAGTCGTCTGTCAGTCCTCTGACCTGAATACAGGATAATAATGTACAAGATACCAGCACTGATGAAATGCTTATTTTTAACATATTATTTTTATTGAATTACTTATTTCGTTTTAAAAGATGATGTACACAGTAGGTATTTCTGTTACTGAAAAGGAGTTAGTACAGATGTGCTAACTGTTATTAACATCACTGAAAGATCATTATAATTATTAATAATATAAGATGCCCTGTATTGTTGAAGTGATATACAGCTGAATGCATCTGCATTTATGGTAGATTAATATCAAAGTAAAGGCTTTATTTTAAAAAAAGCAAATTATCCTCTATGAATTCATGACTTTTCATATCCTTATGTATATATTAATTCATACAATCACTCCAAATTCAAGATATAAGACTTGCTATTACCTAATAAAAAAATATTACTTCCTGCCCAAAGGATGATCATATAAATGATGAATCACTATTGAAAAACTAAAGGATGATTGTTGAGTCAGTTATAGAAAACCAACTCTCAATATTTAACCTTTAATAAGTCAATTCATCATTTTAGTTAATGACAAAGTGAATGTTAAGTAAAGTTTAAATTTCAAGTAAAGTTTATTTTATACAAATATTATTTTTAAGTTTGCTCCTGATCGAATTAATATTTGAGAAAATTAATCCTCCTCATAAAGGGTTAAATATTCTACTTACAGACAGATCATTCATTATAGAAATGATCTGACAAAAAAATCAAATTTAGCGACAATAAAAAATCCATGACGATTTTTATTAGACTAATAGGTGATAAATTTCAGTACTATATTTATCATAAATAGAAAAATACTCTTCGTCTTTTCCAAAGTTTAAAACTTGGGAATACATTCTACCAGCTAAAAAATTTACAGTAAAAAAAAAACCTTAATGAGCAAGAATTCTATGCTTTAGATGTTACGAAACAGAGACTTAATAAAGCTTTAAATTTCATTAACTCGAGAACTATATTTTAAAGTATTAAAACTTAGTAAACAAGTGTTTACACACAAAGATTTAACCAATACATTGTACTCTTCCATAAGAGATGATGTACAAACTTATACTATTCTATACCAACTATAATTGATGTGGTATGTTGTTGATTCATTGACCAAATATACTTCAGGTAAACAGCAGTTACATCAAGTTTGATATTATATACATCAATCCATTCTCTCTGCCTTCTGTGACAGGTTAGGCTCAGATATTATATGATGTAAACGCAAACTTCTTCTTCCATCTACTGTACAATAGTAATTGTATGGTATCGTGTAATAATAAGTACATAACAAATAAACTTTTAAAAACATGCAAAACAAGCAGATGAATTCAAATGTTATCCATAATTACTGTAAACTCAGCATATCAGCATTTGTACTTCCCTTACTTCTACTGGGTTTTATCATACTATGGCTTTATAGTAAGAATGCATTGAATATTAGTGAATATGTGGAACTACAGAAAAACAGTTTCCTTTATATCAACCACACACTAAGTCAATATCCCTATCTGCAAAATAACCTTACTCAGTTTGGAGATGCCTTAGTTTTTCTGTCTTTTCTGGGTATTTTGGTAATTTATGCTCCAAAAATATGGGAGGTACTTCTACCAGCATCATTGGTTTCGCTTCTTTTCTGTTCGTCTCTAAAAAGAATATTTGCTGTACCGAGACCTGCGGTCATGATTGATAATGACAGCTTTGTAATCATTGGAAAAAAACTTTCGGGTTCCAACAGTCTTCCCTCTGGTCATTCTATTACTATTTTCACTATTCTTACCATACTAATGTTTGCATTTATACCCCAAAAAACAAAGTATAAAATGATATATAGTATTTCCATATTAACCTTTGGGTTAGTCCTTGCTTTTTCAAGAGTTGGTGTAGGTGCCCATTATCCTATTGATGTTATCTCCGGCAGTATTATTGGATACATCTCCGGATTAATTGGTATCTTTATCAGTATAAGATATAAAATATTTAACTGGATAGGCAAGATTAAATATTACCCGATAATACTTCTATTTTTACTCATTAGCGGTATATCACTCGTCAACAGAATAATTACTGATAACCTCATAGTTTATTACTTAGCATTTGCCAGTGTGGTAATCTCTTTCTATAAAATAATTTGTGTATATGTTAAAAAATAATTTAAAGTTAGTTCCTTTTGCCCTTTTAGTAAGTGTGTTGAATTTTATACTCTTCCATTTTCCATTTTACACCTATGTATTTAATAATGTAGATTATAAAAGCTTTAATGGTATCATTTTAATTTTTAGTCTGGTAATTCTGATGCTGGTTGCAAATGCTTTCGCTTTCTTTCTGCTGTTTAGTTTATCCCGACGTATCGGAAAATTTCTACTCATCTTATTTTTTATCATAAATACAGTTGCCGTATACTTTATCAATACATATGGTGTGATCATCGATGAAAGTATGATCGGTAATATACTGAATACTAATTATGAAGAATCCAGCAGTTTTTTTTCTCTCAAATTAGTGCTTTATGTAATCTTATTGGCTATTATTCCCGGATTTTTTATCATTAAAGTAAAAATCACAAAATTACCATTAAAGAAGTCTTTATTGGTGTTATCAATTGCGCTGCTGTTTATGACGGCTATGGCATTTGCTAACGCAAGCAACTGGCTCTGGATTGACAAAAATTCTAAACAATTGGGCGGACTTGCCATGCCCTGGTCTTATACGGTAAATACTTCGCTTTTCTATATTCATAAAAATCAGAAAAACAAAAAAGAAATACGCTTACCGGATGCGGTTATAAAAAATCAGGAAAAAGCAGTAGTGGTACTTGTTATAGGAGAATCTGCAAGAAAACAGAATTTTTCTCTCTATGGTTATAAAAGAAACACCAATCCTTTGCTTTCCAAAACAGAAAACCTTTTCCACTTTAATGCTACTTCCTGTGCTACCTACACCACAGCAGGGGTAAAATGTATTCTTGAGCATGCCGATACTGGTAAATTGTACGAGATTCTCCCGAACTATTTGTACAGAAATGGTGCTGAGGTTATCTGGCGAACAACGAACTGGGGAGAACCACCGGTTCATATAAAGGATTATCTGAAAAAGGATGAACTGATGGCACAATGCGAAGGAGAACGATGCGGCTATGACGAAATCTTACTCACAGGACTGAAAGAGCAGATACTCGCAAGCAACAAAGCCAAAATACTGGTGGTTTTGCATACCAGCACAAGTCACGGACCTACATACAGTAAAAAATATCCAGAAGATTTTGAAACATTTAGTCCCGTATGTAACAGCGTTGAGTTAGGTAACTGTACAAAAGAAGAACTCATCAATGCGTATGATAATACCATAGTATATACAGATTACATCCTACACAGTGTAATTGAGAGTTTAAAACAATTGGAAGGTTATAAGAGTACGATGATCTTTGTGTCAGATCATGGAGAATCATTAGGCGAGAAAAATTTGTATATGCATGGATTACCGATGAGTATAGCTCCAAAAGAACAGTATGAAATACCTTTTATTGTCTGGACTTCGGATAACTCAAAACAACTGAAACCAAACCGTACACTGACACAAAATCATGTGTTTCACAGCGTATTGAATTTTCTGGATGTACATAGTCCGGTATACAATGAAGATATGAATATTTTTAAATGATGCACGGCATTACTTATAATGCCGGCTGACAATACTTTTATATACATCCGGATTATGAAGCCACGGGATATGACCTGAGTTAGGAACAGCAACTACTTTTGCGGTCGGGTAACGATCTATAACGAAGCTCTTACTAACCGTATAAATATCCTGATCGCCATAAAGGATTGTTATTTTAAAATCCGGATGTGACAAACCTTTTAATAAGGGATATTTTACAATGGCAGGTCTTGTTTTATTTATAGGATCTGCCTTGAGTAAGTCAAAATCTTCCGCTATAATGGAAGCATCTACAGAAACAAATTTTTTATTATAATTTTTCATTACCTGAGTGAAAAGACGTTTATAGGCGTTATCGCTTCCCAGCATTCCCAAAAAACTGTTCATACCCATTTTTGTCCATTCCCAGGTGGTGGTCATAGACTTATTGAGTTTCATAACTTCTTTTTCAGTTTGTTTCCATTGCACATTGGTTCCCGATCCGGGGCTGCACAAAAAAAGACTCAACAGATGATCCGTATATTTTTCAGCATAGATCTGAGCATAAAGTCCGCCCCAGGAATGTCCCCATAAATGAAATTTTTCTATGTTATAAAAATGACGAACGGCTTCTATATCCTCTAAATAGGCTTCCATTGAATAATCTCCACTCCTACACGGTGATTTTTTTGTTCCCCTTTGATGAAAGAAAATGATCTGAAAATGATCTTTTAAATCATTAATAACTTCTGTAAGACTGGACGGAAAACCAGGTCCACCATGTAATAAAATAATCGTTTCTTTTCCCGGATTTGGATGCATAACAGTGAAGAGTTTGTCTCCGTTGTTATCAATAATTGCAGTTTTCATTTCTGTTTCGTAATGGTTTGATTCAATAATTGAAGTTTTAGTATCTTCTTGACGACTATTGTTTTTCATTTGTAAGATACCACCTACTTTTACTTGTATAAAAAAGGAGTTGGTCGGATCAGAGAATTCTGAAGATCCATTAGTAATACCCTTTTTCCAAAAGGAATTTTCATTCATTACAATTTGATAACCTATCTTTACCCCATATAATAATCCGGATGCATTCGTAAATGAAAAATCAATTGCCGGAACAATACCTGTACTATTTTTGGTAAAATATACAGATTCGTTGTTTCTAAAATTATCCGTATTTACCTTATTTTTCATCATAACAACTCCTACATTGGGTTCAAAAGAGTATTTATAAGATTTCAATATATTATATCCTACAGATAGTGTGGAATTCAGACCAGATAGAGAAAGGCGGTAATCACTATTTTTCTGTTGTCCGTCAATAAATTGAAATTCAGTGCCAACAAAAAAAGAGCCAAAATAAAAATAACTACCTGCTCCTAAAGAGAATGAAGTAATCCTGGGACCAGTATTCGTAGAAAAACCAGAATTGAACCTATTATACTGTGAGCCAGCCGTTGTGGTTAATTTTAACTTTTGCATTTGGCTATATCCGCTGTTGAACATCAAAACAACTACTGCAATTAAATACCTTTTCATATTTATAGATCTTTACTTTATGAATGGTACAAATATCTGTTTCTGTAGAAGTTAAAACGTTATCATTTGATAACATTTTAGCCATTGGATAATTCATTTCTCAATCTGCTGAAAGATACATTTGTTATACCAAGATAAGAAGCAATGATATGATGTGGAACTGTATTTTCTATTGCAGGATATTTTTTTCGTAAACTCAACAACCGTTCTTTCGCACTGTAAGAACGAAAAACTATTTCATTCGCAAAGGTATCCGCAAGTTCACCCTCAATTATTAGTTGACCGAATGCATGAAACTCCTGATTGTTTTTTCTTAAACTATCCAATTCTTTCACCGGAATTTCAACCATAACAACGGTTGTCAAAGTTTGTAAACTAAATATATTTTTACCTTTATTGGTTCTTGCAAAATGAGGTGTAATTACAGAACCTGACATATAAAATCCTGTTGTGATGTTGTCTCCCTTTTCTGAAATATTAAACCGGTGCACTACTCCTGAAAGCAATATATACTCTGATTGATTTTTTTTACCTTCAGTAAAAATCATTTCGCCTTTTTGTAATTCAATAACTTTTGAGTGCTGTATAAACATCTCCTTAGATTGGAGAGAAGAAATATTAAATGTATGCAGTATAGTATGCAGCGGGCTTTCTATGTTCAATTTTTTATTAATAGCTTTAAAAAATAAAAGGATATTTTTAATGAAATCATTCTTCGGGTTTACGCATTTATATCATCATAAAACACAATTATGAATATTATTTACAAATGGCATAAAGTATCATAAAGGGATTTCTACAGTTTAAGATTGGCATCGCGTATCGTCACTGAAATAAGTTTATATCCGTTATCTGTCCGTAAAAAATCAAAATGATTTTGCAGAATATCGCTGTTTTTATAATAAGTAACTACGACACTCATTACAGGATATTTCCATTCGAGAGCCTCTCTGCAATTATTATAATACTGATCAAAAGAAGAATCTTCATAAATAAACGGATTTAATCCGCTTTTGAAAATGGTATATTCCATATCCGGATTAAGAGTTTCTATGATTTTTTTCTGAATCAACAGAAAATTTTTAGCTAAAAAACTCTTCTTGTGAGTATGAATCCATCCTTTTTCAGCATCCCAGCTACTGATACTATTATAAGAAGCATCCAACAATTTTTGTTCAGTAAAGTTTACTGTAAGCTCATTCAAAAACCAGCTGGAAAATTCTTTTTCAAAATCGATAAACGAAAAATAAGTCCCATCTTTTGCTAAGAAATTTACCCTTATAGGGTCGGGATGAGGTGTTTTAGTTTTGAGTAATGAATAAAAGTTCAGCTTATCAGTATAAGAAAAGTTTTCTATCAATACATTGTTTAAGCTATCCATCAACACTTCTTTTCCCCCTTTCCAGCTATAATGG
The DNA here is from genome assembly GCA_032096595.1 of Flavobacterium sp. Taxonomy (GTDB): domain Bacteria; phylum Bacteroidota; class Bacteroidia; order Flavobacteriales; family Flavobacteriaceae; genus Flavobacterium. The sequence continues at coordinate 201,988 of DAMCXY010000001.1, forward strand.
TTACATCCTTCATGATTCGTATGTTCCCAATATTGTTTCTCCGCTTCTTTAAGCGCCATTACCATTCCGTTTTGTACTTTGCTTATTGCATTATATTGAGCTGGAATCACCACCCTTCCATTTCTGTCAAGCATTCCTACGTTTTCTGTTTTAGTATCAGTAAAACGGATAAATCCTTCATTCTCACAGTCTATCGCATTATCAAAAATATAAAGACTGTCATTCCCTACCTGTTTCCCTGCTTTAGTCAGATAATAACTTTCCCAAATACCCTTTTTTTTCTCTGTAACTGCAATTATATGCTCAAACTTATCGGTATAATAAACGGAACTGAATTTAGGAGATATTTTTATATCACCTTTCAAATCTTTATATCCAAACAGGGTTTCATCTTCATTCATAAAAGCTTTCCAATAGTTACTTTTCTGTGAAAATACGGTGTTGCCTAAGAGAAAACAATAAGCTATTAATAAGATTTTTTTCATTCTGATGATTTTTATTGATGTTGATATGGTAATGCATTATTCTTTTCTGAGCCAGCCCAAAACGCGATCATTATCAATTATCCATTGATCATCTTTATGGATAAGAGGATAAATTTCACGGGATTTTGCATACGGTCCGGGATTTTGCTGTATGATCTCTATCTCATGTGCCGTTACATTAGAAACTATAGCTACATGTCCGTATCGGTTAAAAACCGTGCCTTCAAAAATAATAAGATCATTTATCTGTGGCGGTGTACAACTCGGATTGATATATTGTATCAAGTCTCTTTTCTCATTTTTCACTCCATCCGATAAGGTAGAATCAAAGAAATCTTTTGCATGACCATAACTGTCCGGCATTTTATGGCAAAGATGCTGATAATAGTATCGCTTGAAAAACTCAACACACTGATATTTGAGACCTAAATTATAGCCCTCTTCAGTCATATTGCGTTCCAATACATGGTTTACCCCACCATTGTAATAAACAACAACACCGTTAAGGCTGTCTAAAGGTTCACCAATAAAAAAATCCCTGTTAAAATTAAATTTTTTAAAACTCCAGATACCTGTACCACCAAGAATCAGCAGGACAATAACAACTATATATAGCAAACGTTTCTTTTTCAATTTTTGTTCTTTTATGAAACAGCACGGTATTGATTAACCGGCATGATTCCAATTGCATCTATCTGCAAATTATTTACTGAGAGCAAATTTACTCCTTTATAAATTTACAAAAAATCATAAATTGAATTATAAAATATGCTGAAAAATGGTAATGCTTGTTGGCAAATCCAGCATTCACTGACTTATTAATCACTTTTTTATTAGTTATTTCAAATATCTTTATTTGAGCAAAGTATTCTTTTAGTGTACTATTGCTGAGTTTCTGCTATTTCCTTTATTTTTTCATTCATCAGAATAAAACCGGCTTCTGTTTTCTTTGTATTAAACATCCACACTAATACACCTCTAAATTTTTCACTGTGTTTCAATGTAACCGTTCCATCGTTGTTATCAACAATTTCAAAGCGGTGTTCACCATCAAAAATCCCTCTGAAAAATAACGTACCGAACCAACTTAACTCTTTTTCATCTGTCTTTGTTAAAACTATAGGTCTGAAAGTCATTTCTTTAGCTTGTGGTGGATGGATAATTACTTTTATCTTTTCACCAACTTGTACATTTCCTTCAACAGAGCGAATAAAAGGATTCCAGTCGGGATATTTTTTAAAATCGGTAAGAACAGCCCATACTTTTTCCGGTGTTGCCTTAATGGTAATCTGAGTTGTAATTTCTTTTGCCATGGCTGTTGTATTGATGCAAATAAGAGATAATAAAACGAATAGATACTTCATGATTGTTTTGGTTTTTAGACAGACCAAAGTTCTATTATTTGTAATTGAAATGGCTTGATAAATATCAAGAAAATAATATTTATTGTTTTTTTCTAATCCGGCTAAAGGTTTCCGGAGTCATTCCCAGCATTGAGGCAATATATTGTAACGGTACCTGATGGAATAGTTCTTTATTATGCTGAAAGAAAAAATGGTAACGTTGCTCAGCTGTCATGGAAAGGTGACTAAAGATTCTGTCTTCGAGTGTGGTAAAGCAATGGACAATAAATTGTCTTTCCAGTTCCGGCCATTGCGGTATAAAGGTATTTAATTTTTTATATTTGTTTCTATCAATGTAAAATAGGCGGGTATCCGTCAATGCTTCTATCGTCCAGCGGGACATTTTTTCAAAAATAAAACCTGACAAATCGGTTACAAAATAGCCATGTGGAGCAATCCATTGCGTTATTTGTTTGTTTTCCGTTTCTGTAAAAATGCGTAAAAAACCGGATTGCACAAAGCAGAGTTTATCACAGCTCCTTCCTTCTTCCAAAAAGACTTCTCCTTTTTTCAACAGCACGGGTTCAAACTGTGAAATAATGTATTTTAGCTCATCATTACCTTCAATTCCAAAAGAATGTCTTAAGCTGTTCTCAAACGCAGTCATATTTTTACATCCATATGATTTTTATTTATCAGTATCGCTTTTTTAGAAAAAACTCAGCAGTAACTCTGCATATCCTACTCATAAAATGAATTATTTAATCTTTTCAAATTCATATTTAATTTCCATGTCATCTCCTGAAATCACAGCACTTATCTTATCGCCATTTTTTCGGTACAGTATACGTTTCGGAAAATCAAGCGTATCATTTTTACATTCAAACATTTCTTTACCAATATCCGACACTTCAAATCTGGTAAACTCCTTTTCTCCGGGAGCTATGACCAATAAATTCCATATACCTCCTGTTTGTATAAGCTTCATCTGTTCCTGACTGATGGTATCGTTATTTTGCATGGTAAATCCAAGTCCGGAGTACTCAGAAGCACTTATCTTCTGCCAGTTTTCAAAAGTTTCTTTGTCTTTTTTTTCATTTGTACGTTTCCAGTTGCCGGTCAGCCAATCAAAATGTTCAACATTCTCATTTGCGTTGGTTTCTTTCTTTGGAGTACACATAATAGCAGTTAAGGCAACTAATGTAATGAGTAAAAAGCAGTACGTATTTTTCATTTATAAGTTTTTTATAGTTTGGTAACAGGTAATAATATGAGTTATGTTCTATTAAGATTCTTCTTGCCAAAGTTTTAGAAATCATAAAATTACTATTTTTTTTCACATGACAAATCTGAGCTAAAAATTTAAGTCGTACAAATAATACAACTGTAAGGAAGATATCATCTGTGTCATCATAATAAAATAGGTGATATTTTCCTCTGATGCTTATCCTCCCCTGCGTTAATAAATTTTACAATACATACCTGTAATTATGTAAAAACTTTAAAACCACTGACTTCTACATTTGTCAATAAAATTAATTGTTTGTTTCATAACTTAAAAACAAGATAATGTTTTACAAATACCATACATACAAATTAGGAATAATAATTCCATTGTTAAGCATCCTGTTCACAGCATGTGAAAACAAACCTAAAAAAGAAGATGAAGCTACAACTCCGGCAGCTGCAGCAAAATTACCCGTAGATATTATTATTGCTCAGGAACAGGAGCTCGACCAGCAGGAAATCTTTGTAGGTACTCTCATGCCACACCGTGAAATAGCAGTTGTGAGTGAAACCGCACAAAAGATAACCAAAGTAGCTTTTAAAGACGGCAGCTATGTTAATCAGGGAGATGTACTCTATACGCTCAATGACGCCGATCTCAGATCACAGCTCAGACAGATAGAGGCTGAACTCAAACTTGCACGATTAAATAAAGATCGGATGACAAACCTTCTGAAAACAGAAACTGTAAAACAACAGGAATATGACGAAGCTTTGACACGACTCAACTCTCTTGAAGCTCAACAAGATTATTTGCGCACAGAGTTGGCAAAAACCGTAATCCGTGCCCCATTTTCGGGCAAAGTAGGTATAACCAAAGTGCATTTAGGAGCCTATGTATCACCCGGAACAGCTTTGGTAAACCTTCAGGATCAAAGCAGCATAAAAATAAGTTTTACACTACCGGAAAGGTATCTGCCTCTTATCATATTAGGTACTCCGATTAAATTCAGTACCGGATTGTCTGATGAACAATTCAACGCCAGCATTACTGCTACTGAACCGGGACTGGACGCAGATGGCAGAAGTCTTCAGGTACAAGCCATTACAAACAATAATGGAAATAAATTCCGGGCAGGACAATCTGTAAAAGTTTACTTCAGTACTGAAAAGAAAGGTACAACAGGTATCATGATACCTACGGAAGCACTAATGCCCGGCGAAAAAGGCTATAATGCGTTCGTTATAAAAGGTGGCATAGCCAAACCCATGCCTGTAGTCATAAGTAACAGAACGGAATCAGAAGCCATTATTACCTCCGGTATTCAAGCGGGAGACAGCATTGTAATTTCCAATATGCTGCGACTTGCCGACGGTACTCCGGTACAGCCTGTCATAAAAAAATAATCCATTTCAATTTGCAACATCATGAGTATATCATCTTTAAGCATAAAAAAACCGGTTTTAGCCGGTGTATTTTCCCTCCTTATTGTCATTTTGGGTATTGTTGGATGGAAGCAATTAGGGATTCGGGAGTTCCCACTCACAGAACCGCCCGTTATCTCAGTTGTCACTTTTTATCCGGGAGCAAGTCCCGATGTAATAGCATCTAAACTGACCCGGCCTATGGAAGAATCCATTGCCGAGGCAAACGGAATACGTACCATATCCTCCGAATCCAGAGAGCAGGTAAGCGTTATTTCGATAGAATTTAATCGAGAAATGGACATCGAAGATGCTCTGAACGATGTCAGAGATAAAGTATCCAAAGCCCGAAAACAGCTTCCGGCAGATGTAGATCCGCCAATTGTACAAAAAGCCTCTTCACCGGATAACCTTGTAGCTTTTCTGGAAGTAGAAAGTGATACGAAAGATATTAAGGAAGTAAGTCATATCGCTTCTACTGTTATCAAAGACCGTGTGCAATCTATTCCCGGTATCAACAATGTCGCCATTGTAGGTGAGCACAAATATGCAATGCGTTTACGCTTTGACCCGATTAAACTGGCTGCCCATAAGCTTACTCCGGAAGATATCCGGCAGGCGTTGTTAAGGGAAAATATAGATGTACCCTCCGGAAGGGTTGAAGGAAATAATAGTGAACTCAGCATACGCACACTGGGTAGACTGACAACACAAACTGATTTTGAGGAAATGATTGTCAAACAAACTGAAAATTCTGTGGTTCGTCTCAAAGATATAGGTTCAGCCGAATTGGGTGAGATGAATGAGCGTACTGCCATTATCAACGAAACAGGCAATCTTAATCGTGTCGGTATCGGTGTAGCCATACAAATACAGCGCGGTGCGAATGCTATTGAAGTAGTAGATGAATTTTACAAACGTCTTGAGCAGTTACGTAAAGACATTCCGTCTGAATATCGTCTTATTGTAGGATTTGACTTTACGCAGTCGGTTCGCGAATCTATTAAAGAAGTGGAAGAAACCCTCTTTATTGCCTTCGGTCTTGTGGTTATTATTATTTTCCTCTTTTTACGCGACTGGCGTTCTACCATTATCCCCGTTATCGCTATCCCGGTATCTATCCTGTCGGCCTTTTTCATCATGTATGTTTCAGGCTTTTCCATCAATGTGTTGACGTTGCTTGGATTGGTACTCGCTATTGGACTGGTGGTGGATGATGCAATCGTGGTACTTGAAAATATTTATAAAAAGATAGAAGAAGGCATGCCACCGATACAGGCAGCCTTTAAAGGATCCAAAGAAATTTATTTTGCAGTAATTTCTACAACCATTACACTGGCAGCTGTATTTTTACCGATTGTCTTCATGGGAGGTATCAGCGGACAACTTTTTAAAGAATTCGCTATAGTGGTATCTGGCTCTGTATTGGTATCTGCCTTTGTTGCACTTACACTAACGCCTATGCTGAGTGCTTATTTTCTGAAAAAGAAACAAGGACCAGGCTGGTTTTATAGGGTTACAGAACCTTTCTTTGTTCGTATGAATAACGGATATGCACGGTTGTTAACTGCCTTTATGCGGGTCAGATGGCTGGCATGGATTTTTCTGATTGTCACTACAGGACTTATCTATTTTGTAGGTAAAAAATTACCTTCAGAACTTGCGCCGGTAGAAGACAGATCAAATATGAGTCTTATCGCCATTGCGCCTGAAGGTGTTTCTTTCGATTATATGAAAAAAAATATGATTGAAGTCGGTAAATATGTCAATGACTCTACGGATGGACTGTATCAAACCTATTCCATGGTTGCGATATCTTTCATTCCGGCACCTGCACCTGTTAATGTTGCTGTACAAAGTATCTATCTGAAAGATCCTAAAGAAAGAAAAGCCAGCATACAGGACTTATACAATCAATATGGGGCAGCATCTGCCAATTTCAGAGGTTTTCTCTTATTTCCTTATCTGCCGCCTACTATTGGTTCGCGTTATGGAGGAGGTATGCCCGTACAATTTGTATTACAGACTCAGGATCTGGATACCCTGACTGCAGCACTACCTAAATTTCTGAATGCTGTACGTCAGAGTAAAAAACTGATGTTTGCCGATGCTGATCTCAAAATCAATAAACCTGAAATCAAAATAAATATCGACAGGCAAAAGGCAGCCCTGATGGGAGTTTCAATAGAAGAAGTAGCCCGTACTTTGCAGCTTTCCCTCTCCGGACTGCGCTACGCTTATTTCCTTCGAAACGACAGACAATATGAGGTAATCGGACAGATGAACCGGGAATTGAGAAATGATATTACCGATCTTAATTCCATATATGTACGTTCTAACAACGGACAACTGATCCCTCTAAACAACCTCATCACAACCGAAGAGGCTGTAAGTCCTGCCGCTATATACCGTTATGATCAGTTCACCTCTGCTACCGTATCCGCAGCTCCGGCTCCGGGTGTCAGTCTTGCAGAAGGGATTGAAGAAATAGAACGCATTAAAACTGAAGTCTTGGGTGAAAACTTCAAAACATCATTAGCCGGTCAGTCTCGTGATTACAGAGAAAGTCAGGGAAACATCGCCTTCACTCTTATACTTGCCCTGGTAATTATCTATATGATTCTGGCCGCACAATTTGAAAGTCTGCGTGACCCTCTAATTATTATGCTTACTGTACCGATGGCGGTGACAGGAGCTATTCTGAGCCTCTCCTGGTTTGGTCAAAGTCTCAATGTATTCAGCCAGATTGGTATTATTACACTCGTAGGACTTATTACCAAAAACGGAATCCTTATTGTTGAATTCGCCAATCACCTCAAAGATACAGGCTTGTCTAAATTTGATGCCGCGATACAGGCAGCCGAACAACGGTTCAGACCTATTCTGATGACCTCTCTGGCAATGATATTCGGTGCACTACCTATTGCACTTACTGCCAACAGCCGTCAGTCATTGGGTATCGTTATCGCAGGCGGACTTGTATTTTCAGGAATACTTACGCTGTTCATTATTCCGGCTGTATATTCTTATTTGTCCAGCAGTAAACGCAGAAAAGAAGCAGTAGAACTGGATGAAAATGAAATGACAAATGCTAATGAATAATGACTGGAAAATAATTATCTCCTTGTGCAGTTGAGAAATACCGGCTGCACCTGGTGGTAATAATCACCTGAAAATTTCGGCTAACCCAATGAATAAAACTATTTTCACAATGAAAAAAGCATCACATATATTTATAATAGCGCTATTGCTATTTATAGGCAGCAGACCATCACTGGCTCAGACAAAAACACTTTCACTTAAGGAAGCGTTGACAATGGCAAGGCAGGGAAATAAAACAATACAAGTACAAATACTGGAAGAAAAAAATGCTGCAGAAAAAACAAGGGAGAATAAAGGCCGACTATTACCGGATATTTCAGCCGGAGTAGCCTATTCTTACTATTTCGACCGACAAAATATCTTCCTTCCCGGATCATTTGCCGGAACTACTAAAGCAGTACAGGAAGTTGCTGTTGGCGGGAGAAATGCATTTAACGGATTTGTATCGTTATACCAGCCTATTCTGGATCCAGGTTCGCACAGAATGACGAAAGCATCCCGAATTAATGAAAAAATACAGGCTGAGAAAACAGAAGATTTAAAAAGCCGGGTGGCACTCGCGATCTCTTCACGGTATCTCGATATATTAATGATGAAGCGTCAGCTACAGCTTTTAGAACAAAGCCATGAGCGGAACGTCAAAGCGCTGAAAGATTCAAAATCTTTGTTTGCACAGGGCAGAGGACTTAAATCAGACACTTTACGCAGCTTTATTGCAGTTGAAAATCTGAGATCTTCGGTTTCTTACCTTAAAAATAATATAGACGTTTCCCGTATAGAACTCAAAAGGCTTATTGGTCTTGATGAAATACAGGAACTGGAACTGACAGATGAATTAGAATCGGATGTTCAGACCAATCAAACCGAGTTTCTGACGGTAAGCGAAGCTTTAAACATTGCCGAAGTCAACCGAAATGATTTAAATGTACAGGAATTGATTATTGAACTACAATTACAGAAGGTATCAGCAACCAAAGCTGAACTGATACCTAAAATAGGAATCATCGGGCAATATCAGATTCAGGCACAGGCAGATAACCTGAAATTTAATGATTATGTATGGCCAAGAACTTCATTTCTGGGCTTACAACTAAGCGTACCTATTTTTAATGGCGGACAACGCAGATCAAAAATCAATCAGGCAAAAATTGTAGCAGATCAGGAAGAGGTACGACTCAAAGATCTGAAAGACGAAGTGAAAACAACACTGGCAAGTATAATAAGCAGATGGAAAGAAGCTTCTTCACAATTGGAAATTCAGATTACAACAGTACAATCTGCCGAATTGAATCATCAGATGACAGAAGACCGGTTTGAAAACGGATTGGGTTCACGACTGGAATTGACAGATGCCGAACTTGCGCTTACACAGGCTAAAATCAATTATCTGCAGGCAGTATATAATCTCAGGTTGTTGCATACCGAACTGCAATACGCTTTGGGAATGTTAGAATTGTAATACCTGAAATCGTAATAACACACAAAAATTGCCTGACAGCATCTTTAAGAATATTATAGCAAGCTTAAAAAATTATTCAAGTATCCTAAAACAAACAAAGTTTTATAGTAAGAGGACATTTTAATTATGTCCTCTTTTTTATAGTTATAAATTCTTTGATAATTGTATAGACTTCATTAGGTTTCATCTCTAAAAGACTAATGTTCATATGTACTCTTTTTTTATTGAATAATACATCTATCTTTCTCTTGTATCTCTCTAACAGATTATTATTTCCAACATTTATTATTTCTGCATTATTTAAATAAAAATAAATTGAAGTGCTGTGTTTCAACAATACAAGATGAGTAAATTCTATATTTTTTATTGCTACAAGATAACTACCATTTATATATAACTTATTTTTTTGTAGAGATAATTTCATTTCTTTTTGAAATAATTTTAATAAATAATAGCATAAAAAACTGAAAAACAAAACAATAAAAAAAATTGAAGTGATGATAATCAAATTTGGATTATCATAAAATAATTCTCCAACCCATCGGTATCTTATTATAGCTTTTGATGGTTCTCTATGAGCTAATAAATAAGCATTTAGTAAAATATAATAGAAAAGAAACAAAAAAATGATACTTAAAACGATAAAAACTACTATTTTTTTCTTATTGTATTTGAATGTAATTGAATTCATTATTGCTTATCAAAAATCTACAATTTTGTATCCCAATCTGTCAGGGATGGAATAAAATTAGAAGTGAATTATATTTTCAAAATTATTTAAAAATACTTACATAAACACAATATATTACAAATAAGAAATGGATCGAAAGATTTCTCTCAATCCATTATCATTTATCGCTTATAATAGACAATAATACTCGCTTTTGCTAAAGTATTATTCCAAAGATTAAACCCTACTATTGCAGGATTTACATTTTCATCAAGCCCTAATATAGTGGTTTTTAAAGCATAAACCGTGATGATGTACTGATGAAATCCGTGTCCCTCTGGTGGACAGGGACCTCCAAATCCTTTGATTCCGTAGTCTGTTATACTTTGTACAGCACCTTTGGGAGCGATATTGGATTTGACATTGCCTGCATTAGACAGCAATTCATTTACGTTTGCAGGAATATCAAATACCACCCAGTGCCAGAATCCACTTCCTGTTGGTGCATCAGGGTCATACATGGTTACGGCAAAACTTTTTGTCCCTTCAGGCGCATTTTTCCACGATAACTGAGGAGATTCATTGGTTCCTGAACAACCAAACCCATTAAATTCTTGTTTTTGAGTTGCTGATCCTCCTAAATCTTTACTGGATAACGTAAATGTTTTTTGTGCGAAAAGTACTGTTGAGAATAGCAACAACAATACTAAAATAAAATTTGCTTTTTTCATTGTATTACAATTTAAAATTTAAGCAAAGTTAGCAGCACTATTATTGAGAAAATGGAGTATTAGGTTCAAAAACTGTTGCTAAAAGCTCACTTTTTATGCTGTTGTTTGGGGGTCATTCCATATTTTGATTTATATGCCTGGATAAAACTGGATAAGTTTTCATATCCTGCTGCTACATAAATTTCAGAAGAATTTTTTTGCTGCTGGTTCAGCAGATAATGAGCATGTTCTAATCTTTTGTTCTGGAACCATTTGATAGGTGATTCGCCATAGTGTTTCTCAAATTCTCTTTTGAAAGTTGAAATGCTCATATTGCATAAAAATGCCAGTTCCTTTAATGTTAATTTACTCAATTGATTGGTTTCAACAGTCCGAATAAATTTCTGTGTACTATCAGGACTTTTTACGATAAATGAAGATAAAAAATCTGTTCCGTAAATTTCGGTCAGATATAACATGATTTCTTCAAACTTTACTTCGAGTAATTTTGTTTGCAGATGTTTTGATAATCTTGAAATATCGGATAAACTTTTTGCGAAGCCCTGAATAAAATGGTCATATTGAAAATCATAAACAGATTTATATCCCTTCGATACTGTTTTGTCAAGTGCCACTTTATGTATAAATTTCAATAAAGCTTCGTTGGTAAAAAACAATAATACACTTCTGTAACTTTTGACATCAGAGAGTTTTTCGGTCATCAGGCAATGCCCTGAGCCCATTAAAAGAAATCTGGTATTATCAATTGAAATGGCTGAAGTATCAAAAAACACTTCTTTTGTTCCTTCCATTAAAAAACTAAAAGCATTCTGATTCAGAATAATTTCCTGCTTAACAATTGGCTGCATACTGTTATAATCAAAAACCTGAACAGATTGATTAGTCTCTAAAGTAAGTTCTTCCGGTAGTGTGATGCTTTTCATTCGATGTACGTGATTTTGTTTAAAATACAAACTTATTTAAGACATAAGTATTGTGGTTCGCTTATTTATTTCAGCTTAACTATTGTGATACTCAGTAGCGTGTTATCATCCGTTTATTTCTTAGAATTTATTTGATAATAATATCAATCATTTTTTTAATCATCCTCTGAGATGGGACCGAGAAATCATTCTTTCAATTGCTGAACTATACCATTATTATTGGAAAAAATCAACATAACAAGCAGCTGTTGTGGATTTTTTAGACAGTTGGAAATTACATTTAAAATTCTAAAAAAATAAAATTATCTGAAAATCAGTACCTTTTAAAATACAGCTATTTTGGTCTGAAAATTGATATTTATTTAATGCTTATGAAGAAGAACTGACATCCACCAAAGTGTTAGTAAAAAAGGGGAACTTTATTGTTTCCCTTTTTTTATTCTATGTTATAGTAAAACTACACAACTTTCCATACATTATGAAATTTCTGTCTCTTTATGATTTTGTGTTTTGGAAAAACAACAAGCCTATTCAGTAAGATGTTGTAAAACCGGATTCATCTATTTTATATTATAGGCTATCCCCTGCCCTTTCTTATTTTTTGAACATTTCTGTTTAGGAATTTTCTTACCATATTGCTAAAAATGAATCTTTTGAAGATGCCCATTTGCTGTTGGTGCTTAGCATAAAATGCGTCTGGGGTATCAAACAATCTAAAATCCTGATTGATTCCTTTGTGCTGAATAAAAGTATGGTTGAGTTTCCATTCAATCGGTGGGTCTGCCAAATTATCAGTAAAAGCTCCATATCCGCAAAAGACAGTTGTCCCCTCTTTATTTTTCTGCTGAATTTTGGTGATATATTCTTTATCAAGAATCACACCTTCAAGAAAATACCAGTTTTCGTTTATGTAGACCTCGACCCAACTATGAAGAATATTTTTAGGTGATAATGTGTACCAAATACCTGTTATAGCTCCTTTTTGCAGAGCTTTGTCAATGGTAAATCCGTGTATTCTGTTTGGAATTCCCACTGCCCGCAGAAGTGCCATTAATAAAGTCGCTTTGGTATTACATTGTCCATAACCGTCTTTCAATACCTGAGCCGCTGTTATTGTATCAGATGAATTATAACCAAATTTAATATCATCTCTTACATAATTATAAATGGCCTGTACGCGGTCAACAGGTTGCATTTGCAGCCATTTTTTTGTTTTGATTAAGGCTTGAACCGAGCTGTCATGATAATTCAGCAGAGGGGTTTCTTTCAGATAATTGTTCATGTTTTTTAATTTTAAATATAAAACTGCTTTTATGGTTATGATTTATAACCAAACAAAATTGCAAAACAGTACAAATATAAAATTGTATAAACCGGCTAACGTTTAGGTAAAAAGAATTTAGGTGTCACACCAAACGTTTCCGAAAACGTTCTTGTGTAATGTGAACTGTCTGAAAACCCAAAAGCATGTGCCGTATCTGTAATAGAGTTTTTTGTTAGATAAGGTAATGATTTTACTAACTTATTCCATAACTGATAGCGTCTGAAACTGAGATTGGTTTTCTCTTTAAACAGATGTAAAAAACGAGTGGGTGATACATTGCAATATCCGGCGACCCTTACTAAAGAAAGTACATCATCAAAATGGATATCCATAAAATCCAGTGCTTTAAGGATCCTTTTGTCTTCAATATACTTTTCGTCTTCCAATGATGCTCTGCAGGTTGTCAGTATTTGTGAAACGGATTGACAAACCATCTCAAATGACCATTCATTTCTTTCGAATTTATCTAATGTTCTGAGGAGCTCATCTGATATATAATTATTGAAAACTACCGGATCTGTACTGTCAAATTTCAACTTTAAATAATGACCGACACTACTTAGTGGGTTTATTAAGATCGTCAACTGATTCGTATTGCATGTCAATGCATGTTCAACTTTTGAAGGGAGTAAAAGTGCTTTTCCGAAAAGATTTTTCCCTTTTTTATCAGATAAGGCAAGATTTGACTGTGTGGAAACACTGATTTGCAAAGCATAATGTTTATGATATTTATTATCGGTAAGAGGTCCTAAAAAAAAACCGAAATTTCTGTCAAAATAAAACATGATATCTGTTTACAGTTTTATGAAAAACAGATCCTTTCAGGTGGTTAAAAAATTAATTAAACAGGAAATCTGATGATAACCTTTTAGAGATTTAAAACCAAATTAATCAAAATTTGATACTGTTTTTCCGGCAAAAGTTCTGTTTCAAAAGTAAAAAGATTTTTTTGTATTCGGTACTCCTAAGTCTATAATAATCCACTACCTTCCATCACAATTACCTATTTATCGGTTAATACCTGTAGTACATATAAAAAGAACAATACAAACTAATTTTATAACTTTGTTCTATTGAAAACATGCTTACATCCAATAAGCTTCTTATTCTTAAATATATGAACAGATATTTTTTAATAATCTCTCTTCTTCTTTTTTCAACAGTATCATTCTGTCAAAATTTTAAAAACGACAGTATAAAGTTATTTATTGACAAGTCAATCGAATTGATACAAATAAACTCAATCCATGCCGAAAATATCAACAATATTAAGAATGAATTATATAGTAAATCACGAGATTTAATTCTGATAGATGAAATTGCCCCTTTTTATGAAGAAGTCTTTAAACAACTCAATGATTATCACGGAGGCTTAAAATATAAAGGAAAAACATACGGATGGAATCCTACTAATATGAAAACAAATTTGTATTTAAAGGATAAAATAAAAACGGATACAAAAACATTCAGTAAACTCATTGACACAAAAATCGCCTATATCAGAATTGTTGGGAACAACGATTTTAATTTTACAAAAGTAGACAGTTTAGCAAACGATATTGTATCTTATATCAATAATATAAATTCAAAGACAATTAAAGGCTGGATCATAGATTTAAGACTTAATACCGGTGGAAATATGTATCCTATGTTGCTTGGCTTGAAAGAGTTTATTGGAGACAATTTACTTTTTGGCGGTTTTAGAAATGCTCAAAACAAATCTACCGGAAATTGGGAAATTAAAGAAGGAAAATTATGGATTGACAATGTGATTTTAGAAAGAACTGAAGATTTAGATTATCCAATAAATAATGATATTCCAATAGTGATTTTAACGAGCTGCTATACTGCGAGTTCAGGAGAAATGACAGCTGTATCATTTATCGGTAGAAATAACACTTTTATAGTAGGAGAACCAACAGCAAATTACACTACAGCAGTTCAAGGTTTTAAAATAAACAAAGATGCAGGAATCAATCTATCGACGGATTATGTTGTTGACCGAAATTTAAAAATTTATAAATCAAATATTTTACCTGATTTTGAAGTATTAGGAGGAGATAATCTGGAAGATTTAAATAGTGACCAAAAAATACGTAAAGCATTAGAATTGTTGAGAAAATTATAATTTATAATGGTTCGATAATTTACCATTCCCATTAGACTTTGAACCATTCCCCAACAATCTTTTTTATCTTTTAAATGTCTTTTCATTTCAAATAAAGCTCTGACGCAGCCATCTTTTTCGTAAGTTGTGCCTACGTTTTCTGAATCTATCTTTTCTATAATTTTCGATAGATGTATCCTTTTCTTTATTGTTATCAAAAATGTATTTTATGATAAGAGATACAATTCTCGTTTTATAAGAGAACCTTAAATTTTCAATACAAAAAAGAATACTTATAAACCTTTAAAGGTGTAATTATAGTGATTTAAGCAAATTAATCAGCACACATTACCATCATTTTTTAAAAACAATAAGTATATTTTACCAGCATTTTAAACAATCTATAATAATAAAAGTTTTTTTACAATTTATTATTTTAAATCAGTATATATATATACTTTTGTAATGTTAAAGAATTAAAACTATGGATACAAAATTAAAATTTAGTCAACATTACCGAGATGGTAATTTGTCTGTTGAAAAAGATGAAATTGTAGCCGTTGATTTGGCTAAGGATAAGTATTATGCAAGAGTATTAACTCGGCAAGGTAACTGGGTAAGATTAAGTAAAAGTTTTAATGAATTAACATCGATATTATATTGAAAAAAAATACATTAAAAAACGTAATTGTGGTGACCTATTATTTTATTGAATAGTAAAATATAAAGTAGAATTTTGAAGTATCGGCTTACAAGATTGGTGACTTCTATTGTAACTTTTTTACAATACTGCGTACTGCACTTACCTTCACTTAATTCCTTGTAGATCTTTACTACAAATGAAACAAATAATGGATAAAGTAACATTAGTACTTTATCCATTATTTTTGGTGATTTCATTAATATACTTCTTGGTTGTCAGAGATCTGGTTGTCTTGAGGGTAATAAGAAGTAATTCTTCTTAAATTAAAATCTATAGTACTCTCTCTTAAAAGGGCAGTAAACTAATTATCTTTTAGCTTACTATACCGTTTTGGTTTAACTCCGATCACCTGTTCAAAAACTTTTGTAAAATGTCCTAAATTTGAAAACCCCAGCTGATACCCCACTTCTGAAACAGATAAACCTTTTTTCAACAAGCGTGCAGCTTCCTGCATTCTTGAATTCTGGAAGTATTGAAATATACTTTTACCAAAAACCTGATGAAACAATCTTTTTAGCTTCGTTTCGCTCATGCCGGAAAAGTTCGATAATTCGGCAATTGTGGGGGCTTTTTCAATATTTTGAAGTAATCGGTCTTTAACCTTGTAAAGCATCTTAATATCGGCTGTATTAAAGCCATACACTTTCTTCTCATCCCGTCTTACCAATGAAATCAGTAACTGACAAATGAGTTCCTGAGATTTTAGTTTGTAGTAAAAATCCTGAAGCAATGCCGGCACCTTACTGCTTACAATATCTTCGACCACTTTCAATAGCGGAACAGATATAAATTCTTCAAACAGTAAGGGTTGCTTATTATCCAAAATACTATTTATTAAAGGATGGTCTATTCGTACTCCGATAAGCTCTCGTAAATACTCTGCATCAATACTCAATGATATAGAATTTTGAATGGTATTTTTGGGAACAAAAAGTTCCGCATTTAATCCCTGTGTTGTAATCTGAACCGATGGTTGCAATTTAGTACCCGTTTGTGTTTGGCTTGAGGTGATGATGTGCTGAAAATTGAACAGCAGCATATTCGCAGGTTGATTTTTTCGACTAACAGCAAAATCCCGGTGCAATTCGTAGCGTACGATCATCATCCGCAAACGCTCATCGAAGCTATAGCCCTGCATAAAACCTGTTCCAAATTTTTCCGGAACATCTACTCTGCCATTTATAACGTTACCGCCTACTTGTTCAGCAAAAGCGGCTAACATCCCTATTCCGTCCCTTGATTTAATTTCGATTCTCATAATGTCGTTTACGAGTATTTTTATGCCAAAATACGCTATTTTAATTCATTATACAACAGTAATTTTGTGTTATCAAAATAAAAATAGGATGTCATTAAAAAATAAAAAAATAGCCATTATCGGAGGAGGTCCCGGCGGACTGACTCTTGCCAGATTACTACAAATGAAGGGATATCAGGTAAAAGTATATGAAAGAGATAAAGACCAGAATGTGCGCCAGCAAGGAGCCACATTAGACTTGCACGAAGAATCCGGACTGAAAGCCCTGCATGCTGCCAGTTTGCTTTCTGAATTTAAAAAACATTACCGTCCTGATGCAGACAAACTGCGCTTAACCGACCATAACGCAGTGGTATATTTCGACGATCACATGAATGAAACCCCAGCAGTGGAAAGCGGAATTTCTTTCCGTCCGGAAATTGACAGAGGTCCCTTTCGGGATTTGCTTATTGCATCACTTGAAGGAGATACCCTTGTTTGGAATTCTAAATTTGTATCACTACAAACCAAAGAAAATGGATGGGATATCTATTTCGATAACGGAAGTATCGTGTATGCCGACCTTGTTATTGCAGCAGACGGTGCCAATTCTAAACTCAGAAAATACCTTACCCATATTGCTCCGGTTTATTCAGGGTTAACCATTGTAGAAGGAACTATTTACAATGCAGCCACCAATGTGCCGGAACTCTGGAAGCTTGTCAAAGGCGGTAAAGTATTTGCGTTAGGACTGGAAAAAAGTATTATTCTGAGCGCCAAAGGTGATGGTTCACTGTCTTTTTACACCGGAACAAAGGAAACGGAAGACTGGGTAAAAACTTCCGGTATCAACTTCGAAAACAAACGGGAAATATATGATTGGTTTAAAGAGCGTTTTGCTGATTGGGGCTATGAGTGGCACGAACTTTTTGAAAGTGATGAGAGTTATTTTGTTCCCCGTCCACAATATCATTTCCCACTCGACCAGCAATGGGAGAGTTTACCAAATTTAACCATTTTGGGAGATGCCGCGCATCGTATGCCGCCTTATGCCGGCGAGGGAGTAAATATGGCCATGTTAGATGCCTTTGAACTCGCAGAACAACTGACAGCAAATGATTTCAGCAACATTAAAACAGCTATTTCAAATTACGAAAAGACAATGTGCCAACGTGCTGCAAAAATCACTGAGGTTACCTTACAATCTATGGAGAACATGCATTCCAAAGAAGCACTGAAATTATTACTGGATACGTTTCGCCACATTCATTAATCATAGCTCAATAACATTCAACCTTAAAAAATAAAAATGAAAGTCTTTGTGATGTATATGGCTGTTGTGGCAGACAGCGGAGTCTGTTTTCTCAATTTTGTGTTCTTACGAATTATGAAACAATCAGCGTTACGATGATTTTGACTTCTTTCTGAACGTCAAAAAAACTACCAAAATAAAGGTCACCAGATAAAGCAAGCCCAAAGCTGTCTTCTTAAATGTAAAAGTTGTAAAATCAAATTCTCTGTACAGCGCCAATCCGATAGGAAATGCAATAAGTGCGAATGGCAGATTAAAACCTATTTTGTCTTTCATATACATCAATATTTATTAAATACATCAATAATGCTTCTTAAGAGCAAAAGTAAGAATATAGAATAAAATCTTTCTTAAAATTCAGGTTTAGTGCTTTCGTATTAGTTTTCCTTTTTGTTGTAATAAAAACTGCGATGGCTCAAATGCAATATTCAACACCAACAAACTGCTGCATGAGCCATCAAAAATGGCTCTGGCTCGCTGTTATCGGCGCTTGAGTTGGGTTATTTCTTCTATAATACTTTGCTTTTCTTCATCTGAATAAAATGTATTGGATGTTAACCCGAGTTGTGCTTTTTCTAATGAGCGCATTGCTTCTTCACTGTCTTTTAATTGTAAGCAGGCGTTGGCAATACTGATATAGGCATACGTAAACATAGGATATTCTTTTAAAAGTATATTCCACACGTTTATTGCCTCCTTAAACTTTCCATCATTATAATACTGATAAGCAATACCATTCAATACCGCCAACCCTATTCCAATTTCGGAACCGTAATGCTGCTTCATCTTAAGCTTAAATTCAGAATAGGCAACTTCGGTTAAAGGCACCTCACTCCGTTGAATTTTGGTTACTTCTTCTGACCAGTAATCAAAGACATCAATTAGCGCCGGAGGCACTGCCATGCCCGGAACTGCCATGTGCTGAACAGTATTAAAACGATATCCTTTCCAATCCAGCTTCGAATCAATTGCGGTAGCCTGTTTTAAAAAATCATGCATAAGGTCATAATCTTTAGAATCCGTAAACGGATCTCCTGTAATGAATCTGTAATATACGGTATGTGTCAACTGAGTATGGGAAAGCTCTCTTTGTAAAGAATCTACAAGATTTACATTTTTCTGTACATAAAACGGACTGATCGCAATCACAGAGGTAAGTTCGTTCATTCGTTTGATCAGCAGATAAGATGTAAAATATCCAAAACGGGAATGCCCGATCAGCGTTCTGATTTTACCTGCATGATAGGCCTTTTCTGTCCACGGAATGAGTTCCTCAAATAGAAATCGCCCCATCTGTTCTCCCTTTGCATTTTCAGCAGAATCTTTTAAGCTGGTTTCCAAATAGCGTTTGGAATGATTGTCTGAGCTGATACCAATGATAATGGATTCCGGAACTTCGTCAAAGGAAACTAAATAGTTTATGGTTTCATATATCTGACGAAAAATTCTGTTGTTTTGCCGGTCAAAAACAAAAATTACCGGAAATTGGGTTGCTTTCTCCGGCGTATAAGTTTTAGGCAAACTCACCGTAATCTTTCTGTTTTCCTGTAAAGCAGTGGAATAAAAAAGAGTGTCTTTGCCCTCAAAATAATACTCTGAAGCCGATTGCGCGAAAAGAGTGGTAGTAAAAAAGACACAAAATATAGGGAATAACAGAATTTTCATTTAGAATGGATTTTGTACTGCGAAAAGCATTGGCAAAACAGGTTCGTAAAAACGTAAAGTCGTGGAAAAACTGTTCAAAGCGAATCTTTTTTCAATACCGCTAACTTACAAAAATTCGCAGAAACAGAAAGTAAAGCGATGATATTTGTGGCGTTATATTACACTATTTTTATCCTTTTGACTGTTAATAAATTTCTTCTCTTAAATCACTAAACCAGATAAAAATCTTTTTGAAACAAACTTATTTACATTCATTACTACTATATGACATATCACTTAACCTGCTGATGATATGCTTTCCTTTAGCATTTTTGGTCAGAAAGGAAACTCCACCTGATTTCCCGTATAAATCACCATAATTTAAAAATTCAACTGTTAATCCCAACCACATGGCATTGAAAATGCTCAAGGTATCTCCATGTGAAACAATGATGATATTTTCAATTTTACTATTCATTATTTCTTCATAAAAAGGAGTCAGCCTATGCCAGACCTCTCTGCGTGACTCTGCATCAGAAAAGCATTTATCATCAATTGTGTACTCTTCTTTTTCAATATTCTCCCGTAACCATTGAACTGACTTGCCTACAGCTGAACCTAAATTTCGCTCTTTCAATGTTTCGGTGATGTTGGGTTTAATTTTTAAACAGTTGCCTATAATTTCGGCAGTTTGCTTTGCTCTCATTAGCGGAGATGCATAAAGCTCAAAAGTCTTTCCATCGCATTCTATTGCTAATTTGCTGCCAATTAATTCTGCCTGTTCCTTTCCATTCGGAGTCAGTTCCCAATCTGTCCAGGATCCGATCATACCGTTTGTATGATGTACCGATTCAGGATGCTGTATTGTGATGATATTTTTAATAGAATTTTTCATTTTAGTCATATACTATTTATGGCTGATGATGGTGAAGTCTGTATACTGAACTTCATTTCAACTGCTGAATGGCATGTTTCATTTGAAAGCATTTACAGTAAGATGTTACCTCTATCTTACCATTTTGAGCCGGTTTGGAGTCTACAAAGTATAATTTCTTTGGGTTCGATATCTTCTATTTTATCCATTTTATTTTTACAGCAGACATCACTTCCAATTCCAGTCTTGTTTCACGTATCACTTTAAAACCGTTTTTTATATAAAATTCTAATGGTGATCTGTACCTATCTCCATTATGCTTTTTGTCTGAATTATGATCGATAACCCATCCATTTAAAATGCTTTCGTTTTTTTTCAGTTCGTTCAACATTTCTGTTCCGATACCTTTTCCGTGCAGCTTTCCGGAAATAATAATTGCAAACCATTTTTCATTTTCTCTGATAAACGTAATAGCCCAACCTTTGATTTTATCATTGGTGTCTGATAATACATAATGATTCTGTTCGGTTAGCCTGCTCAGATAACTTTCAAAATCAGCCATTGAATGGTAAACCAGCTTTTCGGGATATTCGGTATTCCACAAATCGAAAATCTGCTCTTTTTGCGTCTCGTTCAGTTGCGTTAGCTTTATTATCTGCATCATAATTATTGTATATAGAAATTTAAATCAGGTTTAATAAAAAATCATAGAATGGCTTTTTTGCTTGATGCATGGTAAAAATCTTAAAGTTAGGGTGAATCCGTCATCCAAACCAACTGCTGTTCTACTCTGTTTTACTGGATTTTTTTATATTCAAGCCTATTTTTTCTTGTTCGGCTATCTAAAAAGATAATTAACAAAAAGGCACCTGACCTGTTATTGGAATAATCAAAAATAAGATTTCCATTTATGTTTTTGCCTAATCTTATTCTATTAACATCAAGAGCTCCCGCGATAAAAGGCACAAGTATACATTTTGTATTCTTGTTTTTCAGATATAAATAACCATCTTTTTTTAATTTCGTTTTCAGGATTCTTTCTCTAAAAACAGTATCATTCTCAATATAACTTACTTTAATTTTATTTTCTTTTATGATCTCTAATCCAAATTTATAACTTTTTAAACTGTCAAGATGTAAAGTATCTTTAAGAAGTTTTCGATCAATTTGTTTATAAAAGTTATTCCTAACCCACAAATTTTTATTGTACTTTTTATAAACCGAATCATAATCTATCTGAATTATTTCGTATAGGCCGTTTAGTTCCTCTACATTACTTTTATCCAATTTATAGGGATTCATTACGTTCTTATCAAATGATGCACAGCTTTGTAACAGCAATGTTGAAGCTAAAAATAGGAATAGTATGATTTTGTTCATGCGAATTTATTCTATGTGGTTATGCATTAAAATTTATTATGTTCTATTTTATAAAGTACAGCTTCTTTTCCATCAAAATCAGTATCTTCTATATATTCAAGTCCAATTTTTTCGAGAACTTTTATGGAAGCCATGTTTTCTTTCATAGCCCTGCCTATTATACGTTTCAGATGAAGTTTTTCAAACCCGTGTTCTACACAAGCCATTGCACTTTCTGTTGCATAACCTTTATGCCACTCTTCTTCAAAAAAGCGAAATCCAATATCCGTTTCCCTTTTTATTTCATCAAATTTCAATCCGCACCAACCAATAAATTTGTTTGTCTCTTTTTTTATTACGGCCCATCTTCCATAACCATTCCGTTTATAATCCTGGTAATTTTCTAAAAATATTCGTGCTTCTTCAATGTTTTTAAAGGCAGTATTACCCGTATATTTTATGACGTTGGGATTTAGATTTAAAAGATAAAAGTTTTCTGCATCATCAGGATGCAGTTCTCTTACTAAAAGTCGATTCGTTTCTAAAACAATGTTCATATATACCTGTTTAGGTGGATATTATTAACCTACTGTATTTGACCAATGAGAATATCTAAGCTCAATCTTTTAAAAAAAACAGTCTTTACTATTTACTAAAATATGGAAAAAAGAAATAATAAAAAAGAGAGAAAAATCTCCTTTTTCTCCTATTTATTTAGATGTTGGTGTGTAGCCGTTATTTTTATTTGATTTCTTTAGCTTTCTGTATAGTTTGTTCACTGTTTAAAGTTAAGATTTCAGGTAAAAAATTTTCTCTCGGTATTCCGTTAATATGATACAATCTTTCTGTCGGAAATTGAAATCCAATTTTGGTTTCGGTAAGTTGAAAATTAGAAATAGCACCAATCAGTCCTGCCATTTCAGTTCCAATAATTTTAGCTCGTTTCATTCCATCAAAACCAATGGCTATACCTTCTCCCATACTCCCAGTCCAACGTCCGACCAATATATAAAGGTTGCCTTTATAAAATTCATTTCTTGGCGTTACATATTCATGCCAGTGTCTTTTGGTTGTATATTGTTTTTCGTCAAATTCGTGAATTTGATAGGGCAAAAGTTGATTTACAAATCTTCCCATTATCGCTCTGGCAACCGTTGTATTTCCTCCTCCGGGAGTTTCCGTTAAATCAATGATTAAGTTCTTGAACTCAAACAAGCTGTCCAATGTTCTGTCAAATTCTGCAATCAGATTATTATTTCCTAAAGAATTATTGATTTTGATGTAAGCTGTATTCGCATTCAATGCCTTGCTATAGAGCAATTCTTCACTATTGGCATACGTAACAGGAACATAGATTTTTTCTTTTCCATTTTCTATTACTGAAATTTCTCTTTTAGTGTTGTGTGTTCCTGCAAAAAGCATATCAAGAGCATATTGATACATTTTCTGATTGATATTGTCAGTAAATTTTGGAAGAAATTTTCTCAATTGTTCTTCAATCGATTTACCGTTAAAACGTTTTACTTCCATTCCGATTTTCAATCCTGATAAATCCGCTCCAAAACCTTTCCGTAAATCTTTGATATAAAATTTATTTCCTAATTTTTCAACATACAAGTCGGAACCTGAAGGAATTAGTCTGTTTGAAGTATTCAGATTGGTGTTTAAAGACGAATGTCCGTTATAGAGTTCGTTTAAAACGGTTTCTAAAAATTCGATAAATTCATAATCGTTTGAAATTTTTTCAACTCGGGGTTCATATATTTCTCTGACTTTGTCCCAATCTATTTTTTGTTCTTCGAAATACGCATAATGATTATGGATGTCTGTCCAAAATTCAATAAAATCTTTTTGGTATTTGGTTTGAGCAAAAATAGAATTTCCAGCAAAAATTAAAATCAAGAAAATTGATTTTGTCAAAAGTTTTAGGTTCATAAGCAAGTTCTGTTCTTAAATTACCGCTACCATTTTGTATGGCTTTATCGGACTTGAAGGCGTTGTATAAAAAGAACTTTATTTCGTCTCAATGTCAACTATTTTTTGTCCGTTGTCTCCTAAATAATGTTTTAGTAACGTTTCATAAACACTTACACCTGTGTCTGAGTTTGTAAAAATCAAAAGACCATTCTTTGTTTTGGGAAGGACAACAAATAGCGTTTGAACACCATTATCAGCACCGCCGTGAGACAAAGCCGTTTCTTCATTATCTAAATCATAGATTTCAAATCCTAAACCAAAATGTTTTCCTTTTGTACTTGCTACTTGTTTAGTTGTCATTTCTTCAAATACATTTTTTGATAAACCATCACCATTCATGACACTTACCAAAAATTTGCCATAATCTTCAACAGTTGTCAATAAATCATCTGCAGCATTGGGTGTTTCATTCTTTACAGTTTCGTACGGTATTCCATCTTTATCATAACCTATTGCCAATCTTGTGGTATCCACATTTTTGTCCCAGACATACTTTGTATCGTTCATATTCAAAGGTTGAAAAATAAGTTCATGAGCTAATTGCTCCAACGATTTATTAAACTTCTTTTCTAATGCTTTTCGTAAATACTCCATTCCTTCTCCCGAATACTGATATTTGGTTCCCGGATCAAATTGAAAGTTGAGTTTTTTAGTTTCATTCATCCAACGCCAATTGGGAAAACCTGTTTGGTGACTCAAAATAATTCTTGTTGTGAGTTTCTTCGTTCTCGGGTCGTTGGTAATATCCGGGTCTATCCAATATTTGTAAAGCGGTTCGTCTAATTCCCATTTTCCTAAACTCACTAATTGTAATACAACTATTGCAGTTACAGGTTTTGTCAAAGAAGCTACATTGAAAATAGTGTTATAAGGTGCTGAAATCCCTTCTGAAATTTCGCCAAATACTTTTACTTGTTGCAGTTTACCATTTTCAATAATTCCAATTCCCAAAGTCGGAACTTTATTTTCTTTGAGCCATTTTTGAATTTCAGTTTCATTGTCAAATATTGATTTTACTGTATTCTTTTCATAGACTTGATGGTCAAAACTAAAGGAAGTTGTTAGTTGCCATTCGCCATTTTCTAATTGCCAAACATTGGTAAACTTTGCTATTCCTGCTTGACTTTCTCTTTTTTCCGAAAATGTATGTTCGCCATTCTGAACTGCACCATAGAGAACACCATTTTTATAAAGAGGGAATATCTCTGTGCTTTCTTTTACTAAAAATCGCTGAACCTTGCGATGGGTCTCCTCGTTGCAAATTCCATTTTTTAAGTCGGTCAGAAATTTTGTTTTGTCAGAAATTCCATCTTTATCGTGATAAAATTTAAGATTCTCGCTTAACAAATTTTCAAACTGCTTGATGTCGCAATGGTTAAAACCAACGTCAAAAAGCAAACTGTCTTTGGTCAGTATGGTTTTATATAAATCTGAATTTTTGTCCAGCTGTGCACAGGCAGGAAAAAATATCAATAGTGCAAAAAGAGTTGTTAAAAGTTTGTTCATTTATTATTGTCGTTTAATTTTTCGCGGTCGTTTAGGCAAAAGAACAGCCTTTTAGTATTTTCTAAATTTATTAAAAAAGTAGACATAAAAGGCTATTGCAACAAAAAAGGAGAAACTTTTAATTTCTCCTTTAAACGTTCATTTTGCTAAAGCGATGTTAGCAGAAGTTATATCTGAACAGTTTTATTTATCTTCAAATTTTCGTTGCTTTGAATATATTTATAAAATCCATTGATATCACTCTGTGCTCCATTTAAGAATAAATAACAAATATTATCTTGCTTTGCAATTTTTATTACATTATCAAGGTATTTTTTTCCGTTTTTAGATTCTTTATTAAAGAAATCCAATATATCAAACTTGTCACTTTTTAAAACAATTTCTAACATAATAAGCAGCTCATTAGGTATCAACTTCCTATTTCCTGACTGATATTTAACATTTCTGTCAATCTCCGGATATTTTTTGAGCAATTGTTTATTTACTAAAGCACCAAAATTTAAAATTTTATTGAAAGCGTCAATTACGTATTGATTGTCAGAGTTTATATAAGAATTAACCTTGATTTTATCCGATGGATATTTTACGCAATATTCCTCATCAGGTAAACCATTTCTATGAACATAGATATGTCTTCTGGTATGAATTTCTTCAATTTCTTCAAAATTAATACCTAAAGTTTTAATGTCAATGTCAAATATTTTTTTATAATATTTTACTATTTGATTTAATCCTCCACTTGTCAAATTTCTGAAATCTTTTTTTACGATATTTTCTTTTAATTCGTCAATCGCACCAAGGTTTAATAGGTAGTTTCTTGGGAAAGAAATACTTTCATCAACTTTGAAAGGTTTAATATCTCGATTAAAAATTTCAAAAATTACATCTGTTAAATAAACTTCAAGAGAAGTAACCAAATTAATTAATAATAGTTGTTTTAGTTTATTAGGGTATTTGCTTTGTAAACGGTTATATAAAGAAATTGTACTATGTTCAATTAAATTTGTTGATGTTTTTATTGTGTCAACTTTATTTAAAAGTTCAGGTATTTTATCTTTTAGATTTAAAACTTCTTGATTATAAAGATGTAATGTTATGTCAAAAATATGTTTTGAATCTTTAATATTATTTTTAAAAATTGTAAAACTTTCAAAACCTCTCATATGTGTACATTGTTTGGTTAAATAATTTCTGCTAACAGGTCGCGACTTGGCGATACTAGCGGAATAGAAAGCCGAAACTTCAAATTTAACCTTAACCCGCCATTGCGCCAAACCTTTGTTATCTGCAGTTTTTATTGTTTTCTAATATCTGATATATAAATTGGTTTATATTTTTCACAATAAACTTCAATACCAAATTTTGTTACCAATGCTACAATTGATGCTGCAATCATTGACGCGCCAAAACCAATATTTACAAGACAAGATATGATTGAAGATTTAATATAACCTTTAGATAAGACTGTTTGAATTCCATTGTTAAACCAAGTTTTATAAATTTCACTTTCGGGATTACAAAGTGAATTATAAATAACTCTTTTTATAGATTCAAAAACGGTAATTCCAACTTCTTTATCTTTTATTTTTTGGTCTGGACTTGGAAGAGCCTTTCTTTCAACAAAGGGTAATTGTTTTGTAGAAAAATCGTAAACAAGATATATTAAATCTTTAGTTGACTGAGGTGAAATCTGTCCAATATTACTAAATATCTCGTCATCGGATAATGTTTGAATAATTCTGATAGATTCACGTTCTATTTCATCTTCGTCTAAATGAACGTTTTTAGTTGAAGTTAATGTAGCTAATGCGACTTCTTCGTTAAAACGATTTATAATTTCAGAATGAAAAATTTCACGTGTTCTTTGAGTTTTAATTACTGTATGATTTTGTAAAACGTCTTTTATAAATTCTTTAGCGTTCTCAATTTCTTTTATTCTTAGATAACATATTGCTATTAAGGAAATTGTTTCTAAATGAATACGAGTTTTTTCATTGACAACTTCTTTATTAGATAATAAACCACTTAAAGCAAAGTCTAATTTATTTAATTCAATTGCTAACTCATAAAGTTTATTCTTTGATTGCACTAATCTTACAAAATGCTGAGTAGGTCTCAAAATAGCTTGAATGTCAATTACAATATCTTTTGCTGTTTTAAAATCTTGGTTTCTTATCGCAGATTCCAATTTAGGTTCTAATATTTTTAATCTTTCTTTTTGCTTTTCTGAAAGTGGAATATTCATTTGTATTGTCTCTAAAATTACAGGTAACGTTTCGGGGCTTGGCGATAGTGGCGGATTAGAAAATCGAAACTTTCAATTTTGCACTGACCTAAGCAACTGCTTTTTATTATTTTCTAAATTTATGAAAAAAGGAAATATAAAAGGCTGTTGCGACAAAAAAGGAGAAACTTTCTGTTTTTCCCTTAACCCACCATTTTGCCAATACGATGTTATGTGCAGTTTAAATTTGTGGTAGGAAACTTTTAATAGAAGTTATAAGTTCTTCTTTTCTATTTCCTTTTAACATCCTAATTAAAAGTTGAGGAAACTGACCAGAACTCAAACCAAAGATTGCAGAAATCCTGTTAGGAAGACTTTTTCTATTATAGATTAGTAACAGATCATTCAAATTACGATAATCTATTGCATTTTGGTATTTGTTTCTTGTGTTATTATAAATTGTGGGTATGTCAATTCTGGATATAGTGGTTGTTAATCCATCTGACAATCCTTGCTCGTTATTAGCTTCTTTTGAATAAGCACCAAGTTTATATTCAATAATTTTCTCTGCTTTAGATGAAACTTGAACATCAAATTCGGATGTAAGAGAATTTACTAAGTAGTCTATAACTTCATTTACTTTTTCATCAGCATTTAACTCTAAATGTTCAGCTATAATTCTTAAAATTGGTTCAATGCAAAATAAATTTTCTATTTCAGCTACTGAAACTGTGTGTATTCTGTGTTGTAATAAGGCATGTTTTTCGCTATCTTCTTTATAATCGCTATCTATTATTCCATGTGCATTTAAATGATGGATATTAGGATTAGAATTTAATGCTTTTGTAGCTTCAATAACCTTATCTCCACCACCTCTTGGTATTACATGATAATTTGGATATACCAATTGATATACAGTTGTATCTAAACTTCCATTTTCTCCCTCGCAGAATATAACATTCTTTCTACTTCCAAGAATTTCAATCATTAAACTGTCTGGTAGAATTTCATCGGAAGGTACTTGTTCCCATTCCCACGAGTCGGAGCCGTTATGACTCTTTATCCAAAGTTTTGTAGAATCCTTTCTTGAAGCAGCAAAGTCAAGATCGTGAGTGACGTAAATAAGTAATTTTGTTTGACAAACCTCTTCAATTTTATTCCATATTTTGTCAACCAAGGATTTATGTAAATGAATCTCAGGCTCATCTACAATAATAATAGAATTCTCAGGAGTGCATAGGCATTGGCCAATTAAGTATAGTGTTACTCTTTCTCCATCACTCATTTCTTTTCCGTGATATTCAGCTTCACCTGTTTTTCTTGCTAAAACCTTTCCGTCATAAAAATTGATTTCACGGTGAGGCATTATATCTGCCCAAATCTTTATAATGATATCGATAGGAGCATCTGGGACAGGGATATAGCTTTGCGCTGCTTTGGTTTCGAGTGTATGTATTCTATCTCTTTCTGATGTTTTTGCAAAAAGTAATGACAATAGCTTATCGTAATCTGAAAGTAATGAAGTAGTTGGATTATTATTCCAACGAAAAGATAATTTATTTCCTAAACTTGCAAATTGATTATCTATACCTAATAATAAAGCTTTTTCAGCTTGCTCAAGATTTTTTAATTGCGCAAAATCGGGTATATCAAGCGCTTTTTGAGCGCTTATTCTATGAACCACTACACTGCTATGCATTTGCTGCTCTATCCAATATCCTAATCGTGATTTACCAGAACCGTTAGCACCAATTAATATAATATTATTTTCGATGGTTAGTGTTTCAGGATTACCTGTCCCAACTCTATTGGGTAAGATTATATTAAATTGCATTACTCGTTTTTTACAGGGTTGTTAGTTTAAATTGCATATAACGGGCCGCGGCTTGGCGATAGTGGCGGATTAGAAAGCCTAAACTTTCAATCTTGCACTAACCTAAGCAACAGCCTTTTATTATTTTCTAAATTTATAAAAAAAGGAAATATAAAGAAGCACAGACTTTGTATTATCCTTACCCCACCTTTTCGCTAAACCTTGTTAGCGGTTCGGCTTTGTTCTTTCATAATCGTTTCTATCAATTTTATACCAATTATGTTTTATTCCGTCAAGGTTAAAAGTTTCAATAAATTTTAGTCCTACTTTCTCCAATATTTTGTTTGAACCGATATTCTCGCTGTCAGCTCTTGCGAAAACTTCGTCTGTTTTAAGTTTTTCGAATGCATACTCCAATGAAGCAATTGCTGTTTCTGTTGCAATTCCTTGGCCCCAATATTTTCTAATTAGTCTATATCCGAGGTCATAGTAATTTTTATGGTTGTTTGTTAGCACAGTAACAAACTCTAAACCTGTCCAACCAATGAAATTATTTGTGCTTTTGTCAATAATAGCCCAACGTCCAATCCCGAAATCTATGTATTGTTGTCTGACAAAATTTATGAGGTTATTCGTTTCTTCTTTGCTCTTTACTGTTTTGTTCCCTAAAAATCTATGAACTTCCGGGTCAGAATGAAGTTCAAACATTCCGTCAATGTCTGTCGGAAGTATTTCCCTTAAAATTAGTCGTTCCGTTTCTGCAAATATTTTCATTTCTCTCTTGTCGTATGATTGTCTTCCTTTAACCTGACTGCTAACGGGCCGCATATTGGCGATAGTAGCGGATCAGAAAGCCAAAACTTTCAATCTTGCACTAAGCTAAGCAACAGCCTTTTATTATTTTATAAATTTATAAAAAAAGTACCTATAAAAAGCTGTTGCGACAAAAAAGGAGAAACTTTCAATTTCTCCTTTAAATTTTCATTTTGCTAAAGCAATGTTAACTGAAGCTTTTAAAATTTTTCTAGTAGTTTCTTTTTCTGTTCGTTAAACTCTTCTTCAGATAAAATTCCATTTTCTTTCAGTTTACCTAACTTTTCGAGTTGGTCTAGAACATTTGGTTGTGAAACGGTTGTGGAGTTATGAGTTTCTTTGGGTTGAGAAAGTTTGTCACGAACAAATTCTGCAAAACTGCTTGCAGATGCTTTCTCTACGTTTTCAATTTTTGCGATGTTTCCAGATGTATGAATTTTTATACATCCTAAAAGCAAACCTGTTTGATACTGAATAGATGTGATTTTGTCTAAAGGGAAATCCTCAACTTTTAATCCATACAGCATTCCTTTGTCAACGAATAAAAGTCGTCTATTTGTTAATACTAAAATTCCTTGTCCATTATTATATGTCCCTTGTACTAAATTGTCAATAATCTCTGTCGGAGCCAAAATACTTGTTAATTCATTAATTTCACGTCTTCCCAAAAAGTTTGAAACACCGCTAAGTTTGAGTTCTTGAATTCGCTTTTTTATTTCTTCAAGTCGAGATTTTTTTTGCTGATCTGAAATCAATTTCTCTTCAAGCAGATTCTTTATGTCAGCTATAGAGTGATTTTTTAACTTAAAAGCCACTTTTGGATTTATGTTGTTTATCTTCTTAAAGCAAGATGAACAAACAGTTCCATCATCACTTAGTTTTCCAGAGCCAAATGTCGGTGTATTCATAAATTTTAGTTCTGTCGAACAGAGTATACAATTTGCCATATTTTAATTTTATCATGTAAATTTCAGTTTGTGAGTATGTTTTCGCAACTTACTACTAACGGTTTCATACTTCCGTTAGGGCGGAAATTTAAGGGACAAATTTCGATTTAGTGAAACAGTAAGCAAAAGTCAATTAATTGATTAAATTTAAGAAAAAACATTATTTAATCGCAACCAGCCATTTTAAAAAACACATGTAAGGTGATGTTATAGTTTTTCAAGAATATCAATTAACTGAGTCCAATCTAAAAGTTCATCTTTATTAAAATATTGGGGATCGAATTGTCTCATATTTGAATCGTTTCTTTTTTGTCCTTTTTTCCCTGAAGAATTTAACCAACTTCTATGTCCTGAATAGATTTTAGAAGCTAAATCCGTAGATTTAATTATTAAATATTCAGGAGCTAAATTTTTATCAAGAGGTATATTTACAAAAATAAAAAATTTCTTATCAGATGTTTCATTTTCAACTTTTTGTGTCAAAACCCATTTTCTTTTATTTTGTGTAGTTTTAACTTGAATTGATATTAATTTATCACCGTTAAGATTACTTACTAAAATATCTATTCCATCCGAATTTCTTAATGTTATAGCTGCTAAATAGCCCCGTCTTGAAAATTCTGCTGCAACAAAATATTCACCAGCTATACCACTTAATTGTTTTGAAATTTTTGTCATAAAGTTTGCTTTTAAATATCGGCTAACGAGCCGTACGTTGGCAATAGTCACGAATTAAAAGCCAATGCTTTCAATTTTTTACTGACTTGGGCAACAACCTTTTAGTATTTTCTAAATTTATGAAAAAAGTCAATAAAATTGGCTTTTTGCGGAATAGAAAGTCGAAACTTTAAATTTTTACCTTGACCCGCCATTTTGCTAAACTTTTGTAGCTGTTGTTATTTATTTCGTCTCAATATCAAATATTTTTTGTCCGTTGTCTCCTATCTTAAATTGTCCCACAAATAATTACAAGTTAAAACTCTTAATGATTGTCTTTCATAAGCACCATTTATGTCGGAATTATTAGAGTTTTTCAGTTGAACAATGAACTCAAGTCATTTATAAACTCCATTTTCTGCTATTTCAATATTCAAATCTTGTATGTAATCTCTATCAATAGTATTTACGTTCCATTCATTTGGCAAGTTATTACAAAAGAAATTAGTTGATTTTTATTCGAGTGTATGTTTTTCGTGTCGTATTGGATACTTTTTAGCCATTTTTAATTTCAATTTTGTTTGTTTGAATATTGTAGATCATTGTTAAATGTCTGCCCCAATTTAAAAATTCGTTACAAGTAAATTCAAGTTTTGCATTGTCCCACTTTTTGAATTCAATTATGTCCATTTGAATTGGGCTTTCAATTGGTTCTTTATATTTTATACTTGTGGTAACTTTTTCAAAGTTGTAATAGTCAGCGAGAATAAAATCTCCATCTGGCGCAACAGTCAAGTTTTGATATTGAGGTTGGTCTTCTATGTCTATCAAATTTGAGGTTTCTATATCAAGCTGAAATAAATAATCAGAAGTCAAAACTAAGACAATCCTATTCTGTGTCGAAATAGCAACTTTTCTTGGGAACCCACGAAATTGTCCACACCATTCTGAATAGTCGTCATTGGTAAATTTTATAAAAGTCCAACTTTGAGAATTCCATGCACTCTCGTTGTCGTAAGTTCTTTCGGTATATTCTCCTGAATATGGTTGACTTATTATTTCTGCTTCAATTATCATTCGTGGTGTCGGTCTTTAAAATGCCACATAACGGTTCGGGACTTTATGATAGTGGCGGATTTGAATGCCGAAACTTTCAATCTTGTACTTAACCACGCATTTTGCTAAACCGATGTTATGCAACGTTCTTACTTACTATTGTGTATTTTCATTGGTTAATTCAGTACAATGTCTAAAATCAAATTGGTTATCGTCAATATTAAGCTCTTGCATTAATACTCTAGCTAATTGAATATCGTTATCTGAATAATAACATAAAGTCCATGTTACAGATTTACCTAAAATTTCTGATATTCTTTTGAAGTAAGGCAAATCAATTTGATTATATGAATGTCCAAGTATAACAATTTCATTTATATTTTTTAAATCTTTAAAATATTCCGAATTTTCTTCTATAATTCTCTCTGTTGGTTTACGCATCATATCATAAAAATCACAAACTGCATTTTCAGCAAACTTTTCGTGTCCTACTTCTTCAGATTCTAGATTTCCATATTCATCAAATGAGAGATAAGCATCTTCGTTTCCATATAGTGCTTGTCTAACATTAAAATTTTCAGATTTTTTACCATGCCCAAAAATTAGTTCTTCTCCAACTTTATTGTGGATGTGTAAAACTTTATCTAATGGTATTCCGTAGGCTAATTCTAAAGTTTCAGTATAATTAAATGTGATATAATGATCAGATTGATCCAATTTATAAGTTTTTTTTATTTTTGAAATGTCTAACGAATTGATCCACTCCTCAAAACCGCTTCTTACATTATATAATAATTCTTCACATTCTTGTTCAACATAAATTTGAGCATCATACCAATCGCCATCGCTAAACTCATCAGAACTTAAATTAGGACTATTGTCCCCTATGATATCAACTATAGCATCATAAATAATATCTTGTTCTAAACTAGTCTCAAAATCAGACCATAATTCAGACTCACTTTCAATTGAATAGAATTTCTCCATGGATTCTAAAATATCTGTTCTGTTATTAATCAAATATTTATAAAAATCAGAATATTTAGATGGTATATTATGACTTATATCGAAGCCATTTCCTAGAATGAATAATTTCATTGATAATTATTTGTGGGTTTCTATTTGTAGAATGTCGCATAACGAGCCGTGGCTTTGCGATAGTGGCGGATTAGAAAGCCTAAACTTTCAACTTTGTACTAACTTGAGCAATAGTTTTTTATAATTTACTAAATTAAGAAAAAAAGAGAAAACTTTCTATTTAACTCTTACCCCTACATTTCGCCAACGATGTTATGTTATGATTGTAATATCTGTTTAATCTGCTCCAATTTTGTTTTCTCAATATCCAGTTTCCTAATTGACTCAAATATATCAGCTTTAGGTTTAATTGATGTCAATATCGATAATTCATCTTTTTGTGACATAAAAGGCTCATAAAGTTTATGAAACGTTTTACCTAAAGCTCCTTGAAACATTATCAAATTTGGATTATTATCTTTTCTAGCCCCATTCTTTAAAGTATGCTTCGATGCAATGCCGGGATAGGGATCTATAAAATAAATATTTTTAATACCTAATTGATAAGCTTTTTTACTACATAATTCACAAGGACTTGCAGTTGTAAAGAGATATCCATTCTTCAATTTATGTCCACCATATTTTGAAATTTGCATCATTGCATTTTCCTCAGCATGTAAAGAACGTGTATGAACTTGATTCTTTTCGTTTTCAAAACTATTATGAAATGTTTTAAAGCAATATGAACAATTTCTGCCACTTAAATTATTGAATGACTCTTCAGTAACTAATTTTCTTGTTTTTTCTATAAAAGTTTCACCATCTTTGTACTTTAAATCATCACTTTCTTCTAATCCATCTTGTCTTTCAGTTCTGTATTTACCAATCTCAAAGTCACTAAATTGATGATGATTTTTACCTTCTAATAAATCGTTTATATTTCTTAATGAACAGGGTATTTGTCCTTGAGCAACATCATTCCATCCAATAGATTTAACAGAGAAATTTTCATCTGTAATAACTGCTCCAACTTGTCTTGATATACACCCCGAGTTATATTTAGCATTAAATGCTATTTGCATTGTTCTTTCAATTGCAGTTGGTGTTACAATACCTGGTTGGTGAATTAGAGATATAAATTTCATAAGTTGTACATCTAAATTCAAGTATTTATATCTTGAATCGTGAGTCACATTATCGCAAGATTCACAATCTTCATAACTTCCTTTTCGTTCAGCAGAGAAGAAGATATGGTAATCACTTTTTTGAATACAATTTTCAATATCAGGGTAAGGAAATAAACCTTTATTAACATCATCACCTTTATACTCACTTTCGTCAAGTAAAAGAATTTTTTTTAAGTGTTGCTTTATTTTCTCTTCTGAATAACCAAAATCTTTAATTATATTTTCTAAATTTTTATTTCTTTCTGATAGATTTTTCTTTACTGCTACCATGTAAAAAGCAGCAAACTTTTCTTTAAAAAACGATAATTCTAACGAGTTTTTAAGTGAATCTATTACAATTTTGCAATTTTTAGGATTATTAGCCCTACATATTTTTATTATTTTATTTATAGTTATAGCAACCGTATAAATATTATCGATGTTAGGCTTATGTTGTTTCATAACAAGATTTTTTACAGTTTTGTAACTTCTCAAGTTATTGGCTAAGTCGTGAATTAACCTTGTTTTTCTTGTTATGTCTGTTCTATGAAGTAAATCAAAAAAATCACATGAAAATGATTTAAAATCTTCAAAAATTAGTGAATAATATTCAGCAAAGTTTCTTTTATTGTCGAGCAGTAAATGAAGTTGTTTTGATTCTAATTCAGAAATGTCTTTTTTAAGTACTTCAATGATCGAATTATATTTAGCAAATATTTTTGTTATTTCAGAAACAATATCATGATTTTCCTCTGGGTCAAATCTGTTCTCGAATTTATCATAAATACCCATTTCAGTCGTACTTCCGTTTTGAAAGAATATTGATAAAAATTCTTTAAGGAAATTATCTTCTAATAGTGATTCAAATATTAAATGTAGAAACAGTATATGCTCATAATTAATAGTTTTAAAACCTTTCCAATTGAGTTTTAAATAATTATCACACATGTTTATTTTTATTTGTTCTGGATCAATCAATTTATCTCTTTGGATATTTGTAGGAAATTCTAAATTATAACTTTCACTATTCAATGTATCAGCGACAGTTGAACACCCAGAGGCAATTCTTCCTGTAAGACCTATAATTGTAAAGTCTTTTCTTAAATGATAGAGTTCTTCTAAATTCATAGTTAGTTTTTGTTGAGAAAAAATATCACATAACATTATTTTTTTACAAAACAAAACATCATAGTTTCGTAAAACCATATCGATAGCTTTTGCTTCTAAAAATTTTAACAAACATAACAAACTATTTTAATATAACCATACGGAAAACCGTAAAGACAGTATTATTTTATAATAAATACACACAAACCCTATTAAACATTATGAAATCAGAAGAGTACTAAGATATATATCAATCAAAATATACCGGTAGATAAAACTGTGGGGGTGCATTTGTGGGCAGAGAAAGAAGAATTATCTCATTTCGCCCGTTTATTCTCGAGGAGAATCGTTGTTTGCAAAAGTCTGTAAACAACAAAACCCGACTAATGTCGGGCTTTATTTTTCGCAGCGGAGAAAGAGGGATTCGAACCCCCGGACCTGTTACAGTCAACAGTTTTCAAGACTGCCGCATTCGACCACTCTGCCATTTCTCCAGTATGACTCGCAATATTTGTTATTGCGAGTGCAAATATAGTCTTTTTTTTATTTCCGCAAAAAAGATTGCTGAAAAAAATTAGAAATTGATATAATCTACTATTTCAAGTCCGTAACCGATCATTCCCACGCGTTTGGTATGTTCGGAATTTGACATGAGTTTGATTTTGGTAATGTTCAGATCGTGCAGTATCTGTGCTCCGATTCCGAAATCTTTGACATCGAGTTCTACTTTAGGTGCTTTGACCATTCCTTCGGTTTCTGCCTGCAGCTGTTTCATTTCCGAAAGACGCGTAAGCAAGCTGACAGCACTGATGTCCTGATTGATGAAAATCACCGCCCCTTTTTCCTCACGTTCGATCGCTTCAAACATACGGTCGAGTTTTTCTTCCTGATTGCTGGTCAGTATGCTCAATAAATCGTCGTTTACCTGAGAGGAGTTGATACGCGTCAATACCGCATCTCCGGAGTTCCATACGCCTTTGGTCAAAGCAATATGTACCTGTTTATTGGTTACCTGCAAATACGCTCTTAAACGATACGTACCGAATTTGGTTATGATTTCAAAATCTTCTTTTTTCTGAATCAGACTGTCGTGCTGCATACGGTACGCAACCAGATCTTCTATCGAAACTAATTTCAGATCAAATTTTTTAGCCACCTCAAGCAGTTGTGGCAAACGCGCCATCGTACCGTCTTCATTAAGGATTTCCACTAAAATACCTGCGGGTTTAAAACCTGCCAAACGCGCAAAATCGACTGCTGCCTCAGTATGTCCCGTACGGCGCAATACACCGCCTTCTTTGGCGATCAGAGGAAAAATATGTCCGGGTCTTCCCAAATCTTCGGGTTTGGTTTCTGGTTTTACGAGAGACTCAATGGTTTTGGAACGATCCTGAGCAGAAATACCCGTAGTACATCCGTTTCCGATCAAATCAACTGAAACCGTAAAAGCCGTTTGGTGCAATACTGTATTGTTGGTAACCATCGGAGGCAGATTGAGTTCTTTACAGCGCTTTTCCGTCAAAGGAGCACAGATAAGACCACGGCCGTGCGTAGCCATAAAGTTGATCATTTCGGGTGTTACCTTTTCTGCTGCTGCAATAAAATCACCTTCGTTCTCGCGGTTTTCATCATCTACAACAATGATTACTTTTCCCTGACGAATATCTTCAATCGCTTCTTCTATGGTGTTTAAAACTATATTAGACATGTTGTTTGCTTTTTTTCTTAAATACTTTTTTGAAGAATACTTTTACATGGTAGAACATATTGTCTACACTGTTGATTCCTCTATCTCGTGTTGCTTTACTTGTAAATGAAATGGCAAGGGGCAGTAAAACCATCGCTCCGAGCCAGGCACCCATACTGCCCGGAATTCCGTTTTCCTGCGCCAGTTTTCGGCCAAATGTGTTGATAAAATGGTAGCTGATAAAGATCAGTACCGCAAAAATCATCGGCAGTCCCAAACCGCCTTTGCGGATGATGGCTCCTAAAGGTGCACCAATAAAAAACATAAGGATACACGAAAAGGCCAAAGCGAATTTCTCGTGTTTGGTATGTTCGTGACGGTTGATGTTTTTGAGGCGTTCCTGATTAATGGATTCGTTGTTATGCGCTGTAAAGCCAATGTTTTCAGCTGTTGAAGACGCATTTCTGTAAATCTGTAATTTCTGGTTTCGGGTTTTACCGCCAAACAGCGAATCCCCTTTTGGGGTTACCACCACCTGGTTTTTATAAATCTCTTCGTTTAAAACAGTTTCACTTCTGAGCATCAGGTTGTCCTGTTGGGAAACGCTTTCTTTTTGAAAATTGGTACGCAGGGAGTCAATCGTATAGCCCAGCTGTTTTACAGACATCATATTGGCTGTATTGCTGATTTCTGACTTGTTTTCCTCTTCAGTATTGAACTGCCCCATATCAATATTGATGGTGTACTTCTTAAAACTGGCTTTGGCAAACGGTGATTTTTCTGCCTGCGCACGCGTTTTGGTCGCTACATCTTCATAATAATGTCCGTCAAATAAGTGCAGTTTTAAAAGATTAGACGCATCATCTGTTTCCAGAATACCGCGATCTGCCTTGATAACGGTTTTATTGATAAA
The DNA here is from genome assembly GCA_032096595.1 of Flavobacterium sp. Taxonomy (GTDB): domain Bacteria; phylum Bacteroidota; class Bacteroidia; order Flavobacteriales; family Flavobacteriaceae; genus Flavobacterium. The sequence goes on from DAMCXY010000001.1 coordinate 240,796, forward strand.
ACCAACATTAGACTTAATATGCATGGTTACCTTATCAAGCAATTCGCCTTTGTTCCCTTCTTTTTTCTCTACTTTGATATTGATGTTGCCCACATCGTTGAACTGACCGGCTGCAATGGCCATAGCGGGTTTCGTCTGCAAAATATCCTTGCGCATATTCACAAACTTATATTCCGATTTAGGGGCTACATTGTTCACAAACCAAAAAGAAAGCAATGTAAGTCCTGCGATAAAAAAAATCAGATAGCGCATGGCTCTCTGCAAGGAGATTCCGGCAGATTTCATCGCGGCAAACTCATAGTTTTCCGAAAAATCACCAAAGGTCATAATGGAAGACAGTAAAACCGATAAGGGCAGTACCATCGAAATCATTTTTGGGGAATAGAAAAACAGGAATTTAACGATGGTCATCACATCGAGGTCTTTTCCTGCGAGTTCACCGATAAAAACCCATACTCCCTGTAAAATAAAAATAAAATACAGGATGGTAAATACCGATAAAAATGTTTTTACAAAGGTTGAAAGTATATATCTGTCGAGAATTTTCACTCTGTTATCAATCTAATTTATTAATATAATAATTCGGGTATTTAGACGATGCAAAGGTAAAGTGATTTTTCGACAAAGTTTGATTCGTTTTAAAAGTTTTAACCGTAATAATGGATTTATTGCCGTTTTTAAATACTTCAATAATAGTATAAATATGTTTGGTTGCCGTATCAATCCCCAACAGAATTTCTTTGGTGGAAGATTTGCTGCTGGTCGGTTTCAGTTTGATGTATTGAAGGTTTTTGCCGGCTGCTTTTTGAGTGATGTCCCATGAATAGGTGTATCCCGAATTAAAAAAGGTCAGCGCTTTAGAAGGCGTGATGGCTCCTGTATTGGAAGTGGATAGTTTGGAAACCGTTACTTCTTCATCTTCCGGATTCACCGTATATACCTTATCGCCGTCATACAGTTGCGTAATGCCCATAAAAGTAGCGAGATATTTATCCCCTTCGACCGTTAAGTTACCGGAATGGTCCTGCCCGTTTACATTGTAACTGAAATCTATGGCAATATTTTTATAGGATTTTATTTTGGAGCTTACTTCGTCCAATAATTTCTTTGCTTTGTCTGCCTGTTGTGCCTGTGCAGAAAACACGAGCATCAGTGCTGTAATGATATTAAAAAAATACTTCATTAGTCAAAATTTTGTTCGTTGTTAAAAAACTGATCCAGAGACGACAGATCGGGAATGTTGACACTACGCGCCTTGCTTCCTTCAAACGGACCTACAATACCCGCTGCTTCGAGCTGGTCGATAATACGTCCGGCTCTGTTGTATCCCAATTTCAGCTTTCGCTGTAATAAAGAAGCAGATCCCTGTTGTGCAGTCACAATGATTTCGGCAGCTTCCCTGAACATACTGTCTCTTTCCGAGATGTCAATATCAAGACTTGTGCCAGTCTCCTCGCCTACATATTCCGGTAACAGGTACGCATCTGCATAGGCTTTTTGTGAACCGATAAATTCGGTTATTTTTTCCACTTCGGGTGTATCTACAAATCCACATTGTACGCGTACGGTATCATTGCCCTGTGTGTAAAGCAAATCTCCCCTACCGATCAGCTGATCGGCTCCGGGACCGTCTAAGATGGTTCTTGAATCGATTTTTGAACTTACTCGGAACGCAATACGAGCCGGGAAATTGGCTTTGATGATCCCCGTAATAACGTTTACAGAAGGACGCTGTGTAGCAATGATCAAATGAATACCAATTGCACGCGCCAATTGTGCCAGACGCGCAATCGGAGTTTCTACTTCTTTTCCGGCCGTCATGATCAGATCGGCAAACTCATCAACTACCAATACGATATACGGCAGAAAACGATGTCCGTTTTCCGGATTCAGTTTGCGCAGCTTGAACTTTTCGTTGTACTCTTTGATGTTGCGCACCATGGCATCTTTTAGTAAAGAGTAACGGTTGTCCATCTCTATACACAACGAGTTTAAGGTATTGATTACTTTGGTATTGTCGGTAATAATGGCATCTTCTGTATCCGGTAATTTTGCCAGATAATGACGTTCAATTTTGTTGAACAGTGTAAGCTCTACTTTTTTAGGATCAACGAGGACAAATTTAACTTCTGCCGGGTGTTTTTTGTACAGCAAAGACGTCAGAACAGCATTAAGTCCAACCGATTTACCCTGTCCCGTAGCACCCGCCATAAGCAGATGGGGCATTTTTGCCAGATCGACTACAAAGGTTTCATTGGAAATGGTTTTTCCTAATGCAATAGGCAATTCCATCTCCGCATTCTGAAATTTAGGAGAGGTAATAAGGCTTTTCATAGAAACAGCCGATGGTTTGGTGTTAGGCACTTCGATACCGATGGTTCCTTTTCCGGGAATCGGAGCAATAATACGGATGCCCAGTGCTGCCAGTGACAATGCGATATCGTCTTCCAGGCTTTTGATTTTTGAAATACGGATACCGGCATCCGGTACTATTTCATATAGGGTAACAGTAGGCCCAACAGTAGCTTTGATCTGAGCAATACCTATTTTATAGTTGTTCAGCGTATCTACAATCCTGTTTTTATTTTCTTCCAGCTCTGCCTGATTAATGGTAATACCTCCCGTATTGTGATCGGTAAGCAGATCAGCTGAAGGAAACTGGTAATGCGAAAGCTCTAATGTAGGATCAAACTCTCCGAAATCTTCTACGAGTTTGGCCGCTAAATTCTCTTCAATCGTCGGTTCTTCTTCAAACGTTTCGATAATAAAATCATCGTTATGCGCTGCTTTCGAACTGCTGTTTTCTTTTGGCGTTACAACAGGCATCAGATCAAAATTGGTTACCGGAGCCGCTTTATCAACAATACTAAAATCAGAAGTATTTTTTTCTGCAATGGGTTTTGGCTCCGTTACTACCGGTTTTCTATCGGTTAAGGATTGCTCCGTCATCTTTTTTTCTTCCTGAGAAGGAAGTACGCCTACAGCTGCTTTTTCGGTCTCCTTTACCGGTTGGTTTTTAATAATATCTTCCGCTTTTGAAAGGTTGTCTGTAATTTTATCTTTGGTATTTTTTAAAACATTGGTAAAAAGTTCCGGTGCCATTTTAATACGGAAAATCAGGTAAAACAAAATACCGAAAATCACCACAAGCATGGTTCCAAACTGTCCGAGATAATCCTGCAAATACTGGTTCATTTCATAACCGACAGTACCACCCAAATAGGCATAGTCCGTTCCAAAATGCCCTAAAGCCACTGAAAAAACAAGAATGGCAAATAAATCCCAGAAAATCATTTTCCTCAGTTTGACTGCTGAAAAAGTAAAGGCAAAATACAACGCCAGTGTAAATACTATTTTTACAAACAGAAATGAGGCGATTCCGAATCCTTCAAAAATAAAAAAGTTGGCAAGGTAAGCACCTAATTTTCCCACCCAGTTATCGACTACTGCTTCGCGGTCATTCAACAGTTCCACAACGCTCTGATCGTAATTACCGGTTGTAAAATAAGAGATAAAACTGAAAAGCAATATAAATCCGAAAAACAGCAATAAGGTTGCCATGATAAACATGATGCGTTTGCCATTGGTTACTTTCTGAGGTGTTTTTCCCGTTTTTGGAGCATTATTCGGGGTACTTTTTTTTGTACTTGAAGCCATTATTTATAAAAATATTTTGGGTAAATAGATGAGGGCACCGACCGCAAGAGCCGCTAAAGCAGCAAATGTTACAGCACCGGCTGCTATGTCTTTTATAAATCCTATTTTGTTATTGAAGTCAGGATGAATGAAATCCGCTATTTTTTCAACAGCCGTATTGAGTCCTTCAATGCTTAATACCAGCCCTATTGCCAGAATCTGCAGCATCCATTCCGTAGCAGAAATGTCAAAATAAAAACCCAGTATTACCGCTATCAGCCCTAACGAGCATTGTGCCATAATACTGTGTTCCGTGGTTATGAGTTTAAACACGCCAACGAGTGCGTATTTAAAGCTTTTTATCCTTCCGATGATAAAAGAATCTTTTTCTTTCATTCGTTTTTCAATGCATTTTTTAAGATATCAAAAATAACGTATTTTGATTAAATAGCGTTAAAATTGATTGATAGTTTGGCGGATGGCTACAAGCTTTTTCATCAGGTCTTCAAAATAGTCCAGATGAAGCATATTCGCACCATCACTTTTCGCATGAGCCGGATCAAAATGCGTTTCCACAAAAATACCGTCTGCACCTACTGCAATTCCTGCTTTGGCAATGGTTTCAATCAACTCTGGTTTACCGCCTGTAACACCACTTGCCTGGTTAGGCTGCTGCAGTGAATGTGTAATATCCAAAACAGTAGTGGCAAATTGTCTCATGGTTGGTATTCCTCTGAAATCAACAATCATATCCTGATATCCATACATAGCGCCGCGGTCTGTAACCATTACATTTTCATTGTGGCTGTCAAGTACTTTCTGAACGGCATGCTTCATGCTCTCCGGACTCATAAACTGCCCTTTTTTAAGGTTTACGACTCTGCCCGTTTCTGCTGCTGCCACAACCAAATCAGTCTGGCGCACTAAAAATGCTGGAATCTGCAATACATCTACATACTGTGCTGCCAAAGCGGCATCAGAAGATTCATGGATATCCGTAACGGTAGGAATATTGTAATGAGCCCCTACTTTCTGAAGGATTTTCAATGCTTTTTCATCCCCTATTCCTGTAAAAGAATCAATACGGGAACGATTGGCTTTTTTAAAAGATCCCTTGAAAACCAAAGGAATTTTTAAATCATCTGTAATCTGCATCAGACGGTCTGCAATTTTAAACGCCATTTCTTCTCCTTCTATGGCACACGGCCCCGCAAGAAGAAAAAAGTTACCACTGTCGGTATGTTTTATATTCGGTATATTACTGATGTTCATATTTTTATTTTTTAACTTTTTTTGTTTTTGGTTTTACGGCAATCACTTTTACGGGTGCCTTATAGTTTTTTGTTTTGAGAAGGTACGCAAAAAGAGCAGAAAACACAACGCCGTATGAAAGTATATCTCTTAGATTCAGATACATTTTATCGTCAAAATTATGTTTTTCCAAAAGCGCTTCTCTTGTTTCTCTTCCTTTGGCCAGTTCATATTGTATCAAATGCTCAAAATAATCAGGCGAAATGGAATTGTAAGAAATATAATGCGCAATGGGACTTAACAAAGCTACCATTCCCGTTAAAAACAAACCAAATTTAAAGGCCTGATTGAAATCCCACTTACCCGCATAAAAGTTTTTCTTTTTATCTCTGAAAGCTAAAAAGCCTAACACAATAACAACCAGCAGATATAAGAATCCTGAAATGATGATGTTGCTGAAATCTATATGATTTCCGGTAATTTTTTCAACAAAATTCCATGCACAATATGCTAAAGTAAAGATAGCAGCCCATTTCAACTCAATTCCTAATGTGTTCATTTATGATATAAATTTGATAGACAAAGTTACTTTAAATATATCAAAACAGAAAAAAACAGCTTCTATTTCCACAGGTATTACATATTTTTTTTCTATATTAGAAATACAGTAAATTCTATCATTTTATTTTATGCCCTGAAACGAATTTACTCTAAAATGTACGCTATGAAAAAGTTAATTCTGATACGACACGGCAAATCGAGCTGGGATTTGCCTTTTAAAGATTTCGACAGGCCTTTGTCTAAAAGAGGTCTTAATGATGCGCATTTGATTTCTGAAAAAATTACCAAGGATCTTCCCACCCGTTTTATGGTGTGGAGCAGTCCAGCAAAACGCGCACGCAATACCGCTATTATATTTACACAACACCAGAACATACCTTCTGAGCTGCTTATCGTTAATGATGATTTGTATACTTTTGATGTTAAGAAATTAGCTGCTGCAATAAAAAAATGTAAAAACGAACATCCGAATCTAATTCTTTTCGGACATAATAATGCTATTACGGATTTTGTTAATAAATTTGGAGATAAATCAATTAGAAATGTCCCTACTGCAGGTGTCGTGATTATACAATTTGATGAGGAGAATTGGCAGGATATCAGCAAGGGAAAAATAATAAAGACTATTTTTCCAAAAGAATTTAAAACATGATCATCTCAGAAAAGAAAAACAAATACCTTGACAGAGAAAAAAGTTGGCTGGCTTTTAATGAAAGAGTATTGCAGGAGGCGGCAGATAAAACGGTTCCATTACTGGACCGATTGCGCTTTTTAGGCATTTTTTCTAACAATCTGGACGAATTCTTCCGGGTGCGTTATGCTACTATCCGCCGTATCACACAGCTCAAAGACGGTCATAAAAAAATCATCAACGGGGTGAGCGCCGGTGAACTGCTGCACGAAATTACCGAAATAGTAATCCATCTTCAGGCACAAAGTCTTGAAATTCTGAGTGAAATAGAAGAACAGCTGCAACAGGAAAATATTTACATTCTCGATGAAACACAGATCGACGAAGAACAAAAAGTTTTTGTAAAAGAGTTTTTCATCCATGAAATAAGTGCCGATCTGGTTACGATCATGCTTAACGATCTCGCAGAGTTTCCTTTGCTCAGAGATCCCAACGGATACCTTGCCGTAAAAATGATTCTCAAAGACGAAAGTAGCAATCCGAAACCGGAAAGAAAACGCACGCGTTACGCCATTATAGAAATTCCGAACCATATCAACCGGTTTGTTGAACTGCCTACAAAAAACGGTATTCAGTACGTCATGCTTATTGATGATGTGATGCGTTTTAATCTCGACAGCATTTTTTCTATTTTTGATTACGAAAGCGTATCTGCCCACATGATCAAAGTAACAAGAGATTCTGAACTGGACTTTGATTCGGATCTTCACAAAAGCTTTATTGAGAAAATATCTACGAGTGTCAAAGAAAGAAGTATTGGCGAAGTGGTGCGTTTTGTATACGACAAAAGCATCGAAAATGATACGCTACAGTTTTTTCTTGAAAAAATGGAGATTGAAGCAATTGACAGTATTATTCCCGGCGGACGGTATCACAACAGAAGGGATTATATGAAGTTTCCGAATCTCGGTAGAAAAGACCTGTTGTCTAAAAAATTGATTCCGCTGCCCGTAAGCGGTCTGAATCTCGAAGGAAGCCTGATTCATCAGATACGCGAAAAAGATTATCTGGTACACACTCCGTATCAATCTTTTAATTATCTGGTACGTTTTTTAAGAGAAGCCGCTTTAGATCCGAAAGTTACTGCTATAAAAATCACATTATACCGGCTTGCAAAAAATTCACAAATCATCAGTTCCCTTATCAATGCCGCGAAAAACGGTAAAAAAGTAACGGTACAGATAGAATTACGTGCTCGTTTTGACGAGTCGAGTAATATTTACTATGCCGAGTTAATGCAGACGGAAGGATTGCATCTTATTTTTGGTGTAAAAGGCTTAAAAGTACACAGTAAAATATGCCTTATTGAGCGTCTTGAAAATAAAAAAATCCGTCGTTACGGTATCGTTTCTACTGGTAATTTTAATGAGAGTACCGCAACCGTTTACACCGATGTTGCCCTGCTTACCGCCCATCAGAAAATTTTAAAAGAGGTCAGCAAAGTTTTTGACTTTTTTGAAGTAAACTATAAAATTCAACGTTATAAGCATCTGATCATTTCTCCGCATTATACGCGTAACCAGTTCTATAAACTTATTGATCAGGAAATCGAAAATGCGCTGGACGGCAAGGAAGCCTATATCCGGCTGAAAATGAACAGCCTTTCCGATTATAAAATGATTGACCGTCTGTACGACGCCAGCAGAGCCGGAGTAAAAATACAGCTGATTGTAAGAGGTATTTGCTGTCTGATTCCAGGTATAGAAGGCATGAGTGATAATATTGAAGCCATCAGTATTGTCGATAATCTGCTGGAACATTCCCGTATTTTTATTTTTGGCAATCAGGGTGATCCTAAAGTGTATATTTCATCTGCCGATTTTATGACCCGGAATATCGACGAACGCGTAGAAGTCACCTGTCCGATTTATGATGAAGATCTTAAAAAAGAATTAATAGATTGTTTTAATATCTGCTGGAGCGGTAATGTAAAAGTACGGCTTCACTCGATGGATTTGTCCAATAAATACAGAAAGGCTTCTGAATCTGAAAGATTCCGTGCACAATTAGAAACTTATAAATACTACAGAAACCAGTTAGATGTAGTTTTGGATTGAGATGATTGAAATAAAAAAATATGCAGCAATTGATATCGGATCAAATGCAATGCGCCTTTTGATAACGAACGTTATTGAAGAAAAAGGCAAAAAGACACAATTCAATAAAAGTCATTTAATCCGGGTGCCGATACGTCTGGGGCAGGATGCCTTTACCGTTGGAGAAATATCAGAAGAAAATACCCAGCGCATGATCAAGGCTATGAAAGCCTATAAGCTTCTTATGGAGGTTTACAAAGTTGAAAAATACGCTGCCTGTGCTACCTCTGCGATGCGGGAGGCATACAACGGTTCGGATCTGGTCAAACTCATCAGACAGGAATCCGACATCCGTATTGAGATTATTGATGGCAAAAAAGAAGCCATGATCATTGCTAATTCCGATTTAAAAACCTTTATCAACTCTGAAGGTAATTTTCTATATGTAGATGTAGGTGGCGGCAGTACAGAATTCACTTTGTTTTCTGATGGTAAACAGATGGCTTCCAAATCGTTTAAAAACGGTACGGTTCGCCTTCTGAATAATATGGTTACCGACACGGTATGGCAGGAAATAGAAAAATGGATCAAAACCCAGACGGCGATGTATCCGCACATACAGCTCATCGGATCGGGTGGCAACATCAATAAGTTATTTAAAATGTCGGGCAAAACTCAGGATAAGCCGCTTACAGCTGCTTACCTAAATGGACAATTGAACTATCTGAATAATCTTTCGTATGAAGAAAGGATTTCTCAGTTAGGATTAAATACGGATCGTGCCGATGTAATCATCCCGGCAATCCGCATTTATGCCAATGCCATGAAATGGAGTGGTGCCAAACAAATTTATGTACCTAAAATCGGACTTTCTGACGGTATTGTAAAGGCACTGTATTATGACAACTCCGGTTTGAAGATTCATGATTTATCCGTAAACGAATAGTACAGACTATTCGTTTACGTTATAAGATTCTCACAATGCGTTTTTCCATTTTTCGCGGTTTGCGATACGAAGCAAAACGCTTTACCGGAACTCCGTTTTTATCAATGAGAAATTTGGTAAAATTCCAGTTGATGCGCTTTCCGAAAAAACCGGGTAACTCTTTTTTAAGATACGTAAACAACGGATGCTCATTAGCCCCATTTACTTCAACTTTTTCAAAGACAGGAAAGGTAACGCCGTAATTTACCAGACAGTTGTCCTGAATTTCTTTTTCATCTCCGGGTTCCTGATTTCCAAACTGGTTGCATGGAAATCCTAAAATCACAAGTCCTTTATTTTTATATTTTTTATAAAGCTTTTCCAATCCGGCATACTGAGGGGTAAAACCGCATTTACTTGCCGTATTTACGATCAATAGTGTTTTCCCTTCATACGTGTTGAAGTCGATTTCCTTTCCGTTTATGGAAAGTGCTTTAAAATCATATATAGGTGCTTTCATATTAAATACATCTTGTTGTAAATATAAATTTTTTCTCTCTATTTTTTTCATTTACTTTTGAAATACAAAAAAATAATGCATGAATCCTTCAAAAAGTAACTGGATTGCAAAATATTTTAAAGAAACCGCTTTACATCATAATGAAATCGTGGAGGAAACGGCATTTTATGATGAAATCAGGCAATCTGGTTTTACATATGGCTATACTTCAAAGATACCCATTACTTATGTGAAACACAAACAGTGGACCACTGAAGAGAAAGCCAAGATAACATTGCTGCATATTTTATATAAAACCTACGTACAGCAAACGCATGACAGCAATACAGAACGTTTTTTATCCAGAACTATCACATTTTATCAAACATTAGACCAATTTAAAGCCTCTTACTTTTTCGATTATATATTGCCGTCTGTCAATGATGAAAAAGCAGGACTTGAAAAAATAATTAACAGCCGGGTACAGACCACGAGTAATATCATTGAACGCAATTTTTCGCACAACCTGTCCAATGCCTTATTGTTTGTAGACATACTCGCTTTCAGACGGTTCTTAAATGATGAAGAGAATGTGTTATTATACTTTAAGGAACTGGAACAGACCATACTGGAACTTGTATATTATGCTTATCAGCAAAAAACACAAAAATCCAAATACGACGAATTGATTCTTGATTTGTTTGAAAACTCTATCCGGTATACGAAAAAGGATTTTAAAAAACCTGAACTGGATACCATACGCTTTTCTACCTTTACCAGTATATGGGGTAAAAATTATTTATTAGACATTACCAACTGCGTCATGTGGTCCGATAAATTATTAGAATCGGCTGAAATACAATTTATTTATAAAGTAGGTAAACTTCTTTCTTTACAAAATGAGGCTATTAAAAAAAGTTTGATTGCCATTGAAGTTTTTATTCTTGAAAATAAGGAAGATATCCCCTATTTTCAGTTTTCACACCCGATAAAAAAGTTTTATAAACATACTTCTAAAGCGATACTACTTTTACTCGAGCGGAATAAACAAAGTCTGGCAAAAGAATTAAGCAATAATAAAGAATTGCTTTTGTTGCTTGCAAAAGCAACCCATAAAAATCTGGATACACAGGAAAAGAAACGCATCAAAAAACAGTTGATTGAACTCAGTAAAACGATTCCGTCTCTTACCATTTTTATCTTACCCGGCGGTAGTCTGCTGCTTCCTTTACTCATTAAGTTTATGCCGCAAATCTTACCAAATACTTTTAATGAAAATCTCGAAGATTGATTCTTTATCCCACATTTTTCCCAGATATTTACTACTCTTTTTTCAAAAAAAAGTGGTTTAAATTACACTTTTATCTCTAATTATCAATCCCTTGTTGTGCATTGTTAATAATTTCTTAATTTTGCACATCCTTTTGGTCGGATAATAAAATGTAATTTCGCAGCTGAAAAATTTTTCTACAATGAACAACAAAACTACTTTACCAACAACAGTATCACTAAAGAGTTTACTGTTATTTTTGATTACTCTTTTTTCCGTAATTACTTCTGCTCAAACATCAGAAGTAGTTGTGAGATGGAGTACTGCAAGCGGCACAGGTCCGAACGGATTAGGTATCAGCCCGCTTACACCATCATCAATCAACGAAAACCTTTCATCAGGCGGATTGATACGAGGAAGTGCTATTACAGTACAAAATACCCCTCCTGGCGGAGTACCGTTATGGGGAGGTACTGGAGGATGGAATACGAATAACAATGCGGGACAATCAAGTGATAACTTTAGTTTTTATTTTACAGTCACGGTAAATAACGATAGCGAACTTGACCTTACCCAGCTCAAAACGAATACCAGAAGATCAAGCAGCGGACCAAACGGTTACCGCTTGTATTATTCCATCAACAATGCTGCTTTTGTACAAGTAGGAACTCAATATGCTACGCCTGCTACCGGAGCACAAGGAAGTGTAACTACAGTAGATTTAGAATCTTTACCTGTACTTACTGCTAACCAGACCATTAAATTCAGAATAACTCCATACGGGTCGTCAAACGGAAATTACTTTCTGATCAATGCCGATGCTATCGTTATCGAAGGAATTCTTTCTACTACAAATACACCTTGTACAACACCTGTACCTGTAGCAACAGCTCAGACTTTTTGCAGTCCTGCTGTTGTAGGAGATTTACTGGCAACAGGAAATGACATCAAGTGGTACGCTACAGCCAGCTCTACTACCGTTTTGACCAATACTACAGCTTTGGCTACTGGAACTTACTATGTAACACAGACACAAAACAATTGTGAAAGTCCTAAAAAAGCAGTAGAGATTACTGTAAATCAAACTGCTGTTCCCGGTGGTGCAGCCAGTCAGGCATTTTGTAATCAGGCAACCATCGCAGATATTACGGTAACGGGTACAGATATTAAATGGTATGCCAGCCAGACATCAACCGATATATTAGCACCGACAACTGCTTTGAGCAACGGAACCACTTATTATGCAACACAAACAGTAAACGGTTGTACAAGTGTTAGAAAAGCTGTAGCCGTTACCATAAATACGACTGCTGCTCCTGCAGCAGTCAGTCAGACGTTCTGTAATCAGGCTACTGTTGCCAATCTTACCGCTACAGGGACTGCTTTAAAATGGTATGCAACAGCTACGGCAACGACTGCTTTAACCAGTACAACAGCATTAACCAACACTACTTATTATGTTTCTCAAACCTTGAACGGTTGTGAAAGCCCCCGAACGGCTGTTCAGGTAAACATTAACCAGACAGCACAGCCTGTGGCAGATGCTCAAACCTTTTGCGGAACCACTACAGTTGCCACTTTACAGGCAACCGGAAGTTATATCAAATGGTATGCGACGAACAGTTCAACTACGGCTTTGACGAACAATACTGCTGTAACGACAGGTACTTATTATGTGACACAAACCATTAACGGTTGCGAGAGTTCAAAAAAAGCAGTCACAATCACTGTAAATCAGACAGCGCTGCCTACTGCCACAGATCAGGTATTTTGTAATGAAGCTACAATCAATAATCTGACTGCAACAGGTACTGCTGTCAAATGGTATGCATCAGAGACATCTACACAGGTTTTAGCAAGCACAACAACTTTAACAAATAATACTACTTATTACGTAACGCAAACCATCAATTCCTGCGAAAGCGGTAGAAAACCGGTATTGGTTACGATTCATCAGACGGCAATTCCTACAGCTACAGATCAGGTATTCTGTGCTCAGGCAACAATAGCTGATTTATCTGCTACGGGAACAGCATTGAAATGGTATGCGACCAATTCTTCAACGGAAGTATTACCGTCTGATACAGCATTGACAAACGCAACTACCTATTATGTTTCTCAAACACTGAACAATTGTGAGAGTGCTCGTAAAGCTGTGATGGTTACGATCAATACTACACCAATGCCTACAGCTACAGATCAGGTATTTTGCACTCAGGCAACTGTAGCTGATCTTTCTGCAACAGGAAGCACCATCAAATGGTATGCTTCTCTTACAGCAGTTGAAGCATTACAACCCAATACAGCCCTATCAACAGGAACTTATTACGCTACACAAACGCTCAATATATGCGAAAGTGAACGAAAAGCAGTAGCAGTCACTATTCATCAGACACCACAGCCTACTGCTACCTCACAAACATTCTGTAGCGGTGCTACACTTCAGGATCTAACTGCTACAGGAACATCACTAAAGTGGTATGCCTCGGCAACCTCTACTGAAGTATTAACGTTTGATACTATTTTATCAACCGGTACCTACTATGTTACCCAAACTATAGAATTGTGTGAAAGCAACCGAAGAGCAGTTGCGGTAACCGTTCACCAAACGCCTACCCCTACGGCAGCTACTCAGACATTTTGTGCAAATGCAACTTTAAACAGTCTATCCGCTACAGGACAAAATATCAAATGGTATGCTTCCCCAACATCGACAGAAGTATTACCCGGCACAACTGTTCTTACTACGGGAACCTATTATGCTACACAAACGCTTAACAATTGTGAAAGTATCCGAAAAGCAGTTGCTGTAGTCATCAAAGATGTGGTTACGCCTTTAGCAACACAGAATATAAGCGTATGTAATGCTGCAGTGCTGAGCCAGCTCAACGCAATGGTAAACAGTACCGGAATCATTAAATGGTACGCTTCTTCTACAGCCCAGACTCCTCTTTCAGAGGCTACTGTACTGACTTCAGGTACCTATTATGCGACACGCACTATTGATCAGTGCGAATCTCAAAAAACTGCTTTTCAGATTACTGTATTACCTGCATTGAACAAACCATCAGCTGCTCTGCAAACCTTCTGTGGCAGCGCTACAGTGGCCGACCTTGTAGCACAAGGTGTAAACGGAGCCACCCTTTCATGGTATAGCAGTGCCACAGCTCAGGAAGCATTATCAAATGAAACCGCCCTGACTACCGGCGTGTATTATGTAGCACAAAACCTCAATACTTGTTCTTCTGAAAGACGTGCAGTTACTGTAAAAATTATTAATATGACTGCACCGCAGGTCAATAATTTTCAGTTTTGCGGAAACGCAACGGTAGCAGACTTACACATTATTGCCCCGACAGGTATTACGTACCGATGGTATACAACTGCCACAGCAAGTACAGCTCTGACTCAAAATACCCAATTGACAACTACTACTTACTATGTAGCAAAAGTAGAAGCAGGTTGTGAATCATTGCGCAAAGCAGTTACTGTCACTATTAACAGTATTCCGGATTCTCCTACAGGTAGTTTATCACAAACGTTTGAGGAAGGTGCTGTTATCGGAGATCTTGTTATGGATCAGCTGAATGTTGTATGGCATATCACGTATAACGATGCTGTAAATGGTTACAATCCTTTGTCTAATGGAATGCCTTTACAGAATAATAAAACATATTACGCTGTAATCATCGGTACTAACGGATGTCCGAGTTTACCAACTCCGGTAACTGTTCAGGTAACTTTAGGTCTTGACGGTTTTGATAAAGATGCCCTGAAATTTTATCCGAATCCGGTGGAAAACAGCTTAACAATCCGTTATTCAGAAATCTTAACCGGTATAGAAATATATGATATGTCCGGAAGAAGAGTTGGAAAAGAAGTAACTTCTTCAACGGAAATCACAACAGATATGAGCCACCTTTCTGCAGGAGTTTATATGATAAAACTGACTGCTGACTCAAAAGAACAATTGATAAAAGTCATTAAAAAGTAAGTTTTAAATAAAACAAAAAAAGCTGTCGGATGCGACAGCTTTTTTTTATTCTAAGGAATAGAATTAATGCTACTATTATGTTATTTTATATCTGTTCAAAAAAATAGCAAAAGAGCTGAAATACACTTTTACTCTAAAAAAGAAGTATCCCAATTCAAAGTACTGTCATACCAAAGATGTCCGTTTTGAACCACTAATGGAGATGCTATATTATTGGTATAAAGAGCACCGGTTCCCAATCCCTGAGGCATATCATTTTCTAAAGTAAACGTCCATTGCGCAATAGCATTTAAGCCAATATTGCTTTCAAGAGCAGAAGTTACCCACCAACCTATACCATATTTTTCTGCCAGAGCAATCCATTCTTCGCATCCTTTAAATCCACCTACCAGACTCGGCTTTAAAATGATGTATTGTGGCCGGATTTTAAGCAATAGATTTTCTTTATCATCAAAATGTAAGACGCCAATCAACTCTTCATCCAAAGCTATCGGAAAAGGCGTATTTTTGCATAGCTCTGCCATACTGTCATACTGTTTTGTTTTTATAGGCTGCTCTATACTATGTAATTTAAATTCAGATAATTGATTTAATTTATATAAAGCATCACTTGAATCAAAACCACCATTTGCATCTACCCTTATTTCCATTACTTCAGGTGTATATCGATTACGGATATAACGGATTAATTCCATTTCTCTGTCAAAATCTATCGCTCCTATTTTGAGTTTAACACAAGAAAAACCATTGGCCAGCTTTTCATCAATCTGCTCTTTCATAAAATCAGGATCACCCATCCAGATTAACCCGTTTATAGGAATGGCTTTTTGAGAATCAGTAAATCTGCCGGGAAACAAAATATACGGATTTTCACTTTGCAGGGAAAGAAAAGCCTGCTCTATTCCAAACTGAATCGAAGGATAGGATCTCAATGCTTCCCACAATGCCTCTTTACCTAAATGGATATGATCACACACCCATTGTAATTTGTCTGAATAATCCAATACATCATCATAACTTAATCCGCGCAGAAGGCCACACTCTCCTATTCCTGTTTTTCCATTTTCACGCAATATCAGGAACCAGGTTTCCTTTTCTGTCATCACACCTCTTGAAGTGCCAGAAGGCCTTTTAAACTGAAGTATGTATTTGTTAAATGTTGCTTGTATCATGTGTTTGTTTTTTAACGTACAGATAAAAAAATTGGACAACTGAAATACATCAGCCATCCATTTTTTATCTTCTAATAGTTCGTTTTATATCTCGAGAGCATCACCGATTTCCAACAAGACCAAATCCTTTTTCTTATTGGCAAACTTTTGAATGGCTACTTCTTTTTCTATTTTAATAAATCCGAAAGTGTCAAAATGGTATCCCAACACACGATCTACTTCTAAAAATTCTGCTGCGATCGTTGCATCATCAACATCCATTGTAAAATTATTACCGATTGGAAGAATTGCTAAATCTAAAGGTGCTCTCATCGGTATCAGTTTCATATCGTATGTAAGAGCTGTATCTCCGGCAATATAGACATTCTTTTCATCGGTTTCAATCACAAACCCACCCGGATTGCCGCCATAAGTACCATCGGGAAATGAACTGGAATGAATGGCATTGACATATTTTACTTTGCCGAAATCAAAATTCCACGTTCCTCCATGGTTCATAGGATGTGTTTTATAGCCCTTAGCTTCATAGTAAGAGGCAATTTCAGCATTGGAAACAATTACTGCTTCACTGTTATTTTTTACGATAGTTTCAACATCCAACACATGGTCTCCATGAGCATGCGTCAGCAATATATAATCCGCTTTTAAGGATGAAACATCAATATGTGATGCCCGTTCATTAGCTGAAATAAAAGGATCTACAATGATGTTTTTTCCGTTTACCTCAATTCCTAAAGAGGCATGTCCGTAATACGTTATTTTCATATCTTTTTAGTTTAATAGTATTGCAATTGCAAATAACAGGGTTATAAAAAAGGTACTTAAAGATACTCTTTTTAATTCAGGATCTAAATTTCTTGGATCAATAACTGTGTTAACAACTTTCATATTTTTTATTAAAGGCACAAAACCAATCAGATAAATGTATTGGTACCCTTTAAAATTCATCCATAGTGCATAGGTATTTAAAGCAATCACCGCTACCATAATGAGTGAAAAATGGTAAATACGGGCTTTATTGAATCCCATTTTTACGACAAGAGTATTTTTATTCATAACGGTATCGTTGTGAATATCCCGCATATTATTCATGTTGAGTACGGCTGTACTGAGGCATCCGATGGTAACTGCGGGTAAAAACACGCGGAAGTCTAATTGCTGAGCATACAAAAAATAAGACCCTACCGTACTTACCACACCAAAAAACAGAAAAACAAAAATATCTCCGAATCCTCTGTAGCCATACGCACTGCCACCTACTGTATATTTGATCGCTGCCGCAACACAGGCCACACCCAGTATAAAATAGAAAACGGCCATAGCAAACTGTTCTTTTCCAAAGGCAGTAAAGATCACCGCTAATGCGCTTATCAGAGAAAGAGTTGCCATAACAATAATAGCTTTTTTCATTTGGCCAGCAGTAATTTCTCCACTTTGTACTGCTCTTTTCGGGCCTACACGGTTTTCATTATCGGTTCCCTTTACAGCATCACCATAATCATTGGCATAGTTAGATAAGACCTGTAAAAATAATGTTGTCAGAAGGCATAAAATAAATATGCTCCAAAAATTCTGTTGCTCGTGATAGCTTTGATACGCACAAGCCGTACCGGCTATAATACCTGAAACAGATAGGGGTAGTGTACGCAATCGCGCTGCTTTAATCCACTTTTTCATAAAAATTATTAATTCCCAAAGGTACTCACTTTATTACATCCACGGCTTATTTTTACTTTCAATTTCATACAACCAGTAATTTACTCTTTCATTTATTTCTTTGTAATCGCTTACTGTAAAATGCAGCGTACCGCCAGCTGTATAAATCGTAAGACTCCCTATATTATTTTTCCGATGCCACTGGTATTGATATGTTCTGATTTGTTGTATTTTATGAATTTCAAGAATAGAATATTCAACATCCCAAAACCCTCTTTTAAATATGATAAATTCTTTATCCGCATACAGAAATGCATTTTTATAGGTAATGATCTGATAGAACAACAAAAAAACGAAAACCGGAGGCAGTATCCACAAATATGTAGGATCATAATATTGATAAATGACAACAAAAGCTACCATAACAGGCAATAAAACAAACCAGATAATGTGCAGGATGCATTTTCTGATATGAGGTGCTATACCGTTGCGCTTTTCAAACATTTTGTTGAAAATCTGTTGTAATACCACTTCTTTTTCAGCGGGAGAAACTCCCGGAATATCAATACCTATCCCCTTTTTCTTATCTCCTTTATCAGAATCTGACTGTAAAATTTTTAACTCCAAAACATTTAGCAGTTTTTGAAAGTAATTCTGTGAAATTTTGACAAACTGTACACGGGGTGGTCTTACAATGATGTTTTTTGTTTCTAATAATCCATAAGAAATGAGTAAAGAATCATTTTCCAAAGAAATCTTGTAATTATAATATTTCAGAATGGTTCTTGTTAGGTTTACCAATATCACTATAACAAGACTTATTACCACACCGATAACGATTAAAAATCCTGTCATATTGGCTGCTGTATAATCCATTACTTCGCTGTATAGTGATTGATCATCTTTTGTATAATAATCATCAACCTTCTCTATGAGCTGAAATAACAACAGAAGGATAAGCAGAAAAGTTTGTATATAATGCCTTGTAAGTCCTATTTTTATAAGACTGCCTAAAGAAATGGCTACTTTTTTATACGTTTCATCAGTAATGTTTTTTTCAGGAATATCTTCTTCAACAAAAACTTCATATGATGCGGTCCTTTTTTGGAGCAGGCGTTCTTTAAGCGCCTGAGCAACTTCGGCTGAAACCGCTTTTATCGTAACTTCTGTTTGAGCCGATCCCGCAGTATCAATTTCAGTCTGATACACATTGAGAAGGCGGTGTAACAGTTTCTGATTCAGATTTACCTGTTGTATTTTATCAAGCTTGATGACAGTTTTGTTTTTATTGAGCCAGCCGCTTTCAAGAATAAATTCTTCCGTATCCTCATTGATATAAAATTTAAAGTAACGAAAACGAATATAGTTGTTCAGGATAATAAACAGCAGGATGATGACAAAACCAATTATATAATATCCTATTTTATCTTCCCTGCCGCTCTCTCTGAGTAAAATAACGAATAAAAGAGGAATAAATGCTTTTAGATTTTTCCCCAAAGAATACCCAATCAGCACAATCAAGCCAATTTTTGATTGTCGTTGGGGGACAGAAAGGTTCAGTGTGCTACGCTCCATTAGACGGATCTTTTGACTCTTGATGTATATCCTGAACGGTTTCATCGTTTTCGATCTCCTGGATTTTATTGAGCAGCAGGTCTTTTATGTTTTCTGCCTTTTGCCGTTCAATTCCGGGAATCGCTACCTGTTTATTGGTACTTGACGCTGTAAACATTTCTATGGTTGCCAATCCAAGCATTCTGGATAAAAAACCTTGTTTGAGCACTACATGCTGAAGCCTGTTGTAAGGAATGATTTCATTGATTTCAGACAATATCCCTGAACGGTAAATCACATCATGCGTACGGAAAGCAAAACTTTTTCTCTTAAAAGAAACTATAGAAAATACCGTGTTGAGTATGATGAGAACGATTGTTGCAACCGCGATCAGTATATGGTATTGGTCTATTTCTTCTTTGTCTAAAAAATAAACAGCTATTGCCGCTAAACCAATAAATATAAGATTGGCAAGTACAATATTAAAATAAACAACCTTGATGTATTTTTGCGAAACAGGTGTTAAAATTGTTTGCTGATATTGCGGCAATTGTCCTATATCAATAATCTCATTAGAGAATGAAGTCATATTTTGGGTTTTCTTCAAAAATAATGCATTTGAAAGTATAAACAAAAAATCCCGGAAAAAACCGGGACTTAATTTTTTATAATTTATTGTCGATTATATGCTGTACAACTTCAGGATTGATCATGGTAGAAGTGTCTCCAAAATTATCCATCTCGTTGGTAGCAATTGAGCGCAGAATACGGCGCAAAATTTTCCCTGAACGCGTTTTTGGCAAGTCATCTACAAACTGTATTTTATCCAATTTACCGATAGGACCGAAATGGCTCGTAATCAGCTGATTGATTTCTTTACGAACATTCTCTCTATCACGGCTTGTTCCTTCAGCTTTAAGGGTTATGTATCCATATAAAGCATTTCCTTTTATTTCGTGCGGATAACCAACCACTGCACTCTCTGCTACTGCCGGATGCTGATTAATCGCATCCTCGATCGGAGCAGTTCCGAGATTATGCCCGGATACAATGACTACATCATCTGTTCTTCCGGTAATTCTATAGTAGCCGACTTCATCGCGTAACGCACCGTCTCCTGTGAAATAGGTACCCGGAAAATCTGAGAAATACGTTTTTATATACCGCTCATGATCCCCCCATATAGTGCGCGCCATCGATGGCCATGGAAATTTAATACAAAGACTTCCCATTACCTGATTTCCGGTAATTTCCGTGTTTTTTTCGCCCATAAGTACAGCCTGAATCCCCGGAAGAGGTAGTGTCGCATACGTGGGTTTTGCCGGCGTTACATACGCTAAAGGAGATATCATGATGCTTCCTGTTTCGGTCTGCCACCAGGTATCCACAATAGGACATCTCTTTTTACCAATGAAATCGTTAAACCAATGCCATGCTTCTTCATTAATAGGCTCACCGACAGAACCTAAAACTCTTAAGGATGATAAATCATGTTTGGTAACATGTTCATAATCTTCCGTCATAAGGGAACGTATAGCAGTCGGAGCAGTATAAAACTGTGTAACTTTATATTTATCAATTATTGACCAGAATCTTCCGGCATCAGGATAGGTAGGTATTCCTTCAAACAATACTGTTGTAGCCCCATTCAACAAGGCACCATATAACAGATAAGAATGCCCTGTAATCCAGCCTAAATCAGCTGTACACCAAAAAACATCATCATCATTGTTGTGAAAAACATTGTTAAAGGTATAAGCCGTCTGAACCATATATCCTGCCGTAGTATGAACCATTCCTTTAGGTTTTCCGGTTGAACCCGAAGTATAAAGAATGAATAACGGATCTTCAGAATCCATTATTTCAGCGATATTTGTTTCTTCTGCTTCTTCATAAAGAGGTGCCAGCCAGATATCTCTGCCCTCTTTCATGCTCACTTCCTCCTCCGTTCTTTTAACTACCAATACTTTTTCTACAGAAGTTTCTTCTTTTATCGCTTCATCAATGATGGTTTTTAATTGAAGTGTTTTAGCACCCCTGTAACTTCCATCAGCTGTGATGATCATTTTAGCACCGCAATCTTTTACGCGTGCATTGACCGCCGCCGCAGAAAAACCTGCAAAAATTACAGAATGTATGGCTCCGATACGGGCACATGCCAGCATAGCAACTGCCAGTTCAGGTATCATAGGAAGATAGATACATACTCTGTCGCCTTTTTTTACCCCCTGACTTCTCAGCACGTTTGCCATTTTCGCTACACGTGTGTATAATTCATTGTAAGTAATGATCTGTTCTTTTTCTTCAATACTGTTCGGTTCAAAAATAATAGCGGGCTTATCGCCTCTTTTAGAAAGATGTCTGTCGATACAGTTTTTAACAATATTTACCTTACCTCCTAAAAACCATTTAATCTCTCCTTTGATCATTTCAAACTCAAAAACCTTTTCCCATCCCTGATACCAGAGAAAGTTTTCTTCTGCTATTTTCCCCCAGAATTTCCTCGGTTCTCTAACTGATTTTTTATAATGTTTAAAATATTGTTCTAAATCACTAATTTTATAGTAACTCATAAGATTACGGTATTAAGTATATGGTTATTTTATGTCTTTTTTTGAAAAAAACTAATTTACAAAAGAAATCTTACAAAATGTAAAATCGCTTTGATTTTTATATGTTATTTATAAATACCTTTGGTAAAAATTATCACATGATTACAAATAATGATATCTTAAAAAAATTACGCGTAGCCTTACAGTTGCGTGACGATCAGATTGTAGAAATTTTAGAATTGGTTGATTTCAGAGTTTCAAAAGGAGAAATAGGTAATTTCTTCAGAGCAGAAGATCATCCAAAATACATGGAATGCCAGGATCAGATTCTGAGAAATTTTTTGAACGGTCTTGTTATTTATTTAAGAGGAACTAAAGAAAATCCTAAAAATCCTCAGGAGGTTTTAAAAAAGAATAAAGAGCAGATGCACGCCGGTAAGGAAAACAACAGTAAACCAAAACCTGTGATTAAAGCATCAAAAGAAACACCTAAAAAAGAAGAATTTAAACCTAAGAAAAAAACATTTAGTGCTAAACCCAATGTTTTAGGAAATATTAAATTTAATAACGGCAAAAAGAAAAAGGATTAGTTTTCACTAATCCTTTTTTATGTTTTACTGTACTTCAGCCAATAACTCTTTGGCGTGGTTGATAGCAGAATCCGTTATGTTTTTTCCAGACAGCATTTGTGCTATTTCTAAAATGCGCTCTTCTTTTGTCAATTGTTTGATTTCTGAAACCGTTTGTTCCATATCGTTGTCTTTACGAACTTTATAATGTTGGTTTCCTTTGGCTGCTACCTGAGGTAAATGGGTAATGGCAAAAACCTGCATTTTATGCCCCATCTGTTTCATAATATTTCCCATTTTATCAGCCACATCTCCTGATACTCCGGTATCAATTTCATCAAATATAATGGTTGGCAGATGAAGATAGTTAGCCAAAATTGCTTTAATGGCAAGCATAATACGTGACATTTCTCCGCCTGAGGCTGTCTTTTTCATAGAACCAAGCATCATGCCCTTATTGGCAGAAAACAGCAATTCTATTTCATCCATCCCGTTTGATAAAAAGGTATCGGACAGTTTAAGATCAAACTGAAACTGGGCATTTGGCATGCCCAAAGGACTGATTATTGCTTTGATTTCTTCCGTCAACGCAGGAATGATCTTTAACCTGCTTTCATGAATCTGTTTTCCAAGGTTTCTTAAGCTTATTTCCGCTTCAGAAATCTGATGCTGCAACGCTGTAATTTCTTCTGAAATGCCTTCTGCCTGAAAAACCTTTGCATTCAGTTCGTTTTGAATGTCCAATAAAGCTTCTACGGTCTGCACCTGATGCTTTTTTTGCAGGTTATAGATGTTCTGCAATTTACTGTTGATCAATTCTAACTGATACGGATCTTTTATAAGTCGTTCATTTGCCAGTTCGGCCTCATGTTTGATATCATTGAGCTCAATTTCTACACTCATCAATCTATCTGTCAGTTCCTGATAGTCTGATGCAATTGGTGCTACTTTCAGCAAACTACTTTTTATTTCTCTCAGCAGATGCAGTACACCGTATTGTTCATCATTGAGAACCGCAATGGCTTTTTCTAAATGTTCGTTTACAAATTCTACATTGTTGAGTTTCTCAAATTCAGATTCGAGCTCTTCCTGTTCACCGGATTTTAGTTCTGCACTAATAAGTTCCTCAAGTAAAAAAGTATTGTAATCCTGTTCCTTCAACAAAGCCGCCTGTTGGTTTTCGAGTGTGTTGAGTTGTTTTTTTGCTTTTTTATAAGCCTGTAGCTGATATTGGTATTCTGAAATTAAGGGTCGTGTTTGTGCAATGGCATCAATGATTTCTATCTGATAAACTTCATTTGTAAGTTCCTGAGTCTGATGCTGAGAATGGATATCGAGCAACTTATCTCCCAAGGCCTGCAAAACATTCAGATTTACCGGACTGTCATTTACAAAAGCTCTTGATTTTCCGGAAGGTAAAATTTCCCTACGCACAATTGTCTGCTCCTCATAATCAATATCATTTGTTTCAAAAAAAGGTTGCAAAGTATAATTGCCAATCTGAAATTGTGCTTCTATAATGCATTTTCCATCTTTATCTCTGAGTACACTCAAATCAGCACGTTTTCCTAATACCAAACCTAAAGCATCGAGTAAAATAGATTTACCAGCCCCGGTTTCACCAGTTATGATTGAAAACTGATCAGAAAAAGCAATAGAAGAATACGCTATAAGCGCGTAATTTTTAATAGATAAGTTTATTAACATACTGTTTTCAGAGTTACATTCTGTTCCATTTACCTCCGTTGAGAGGTGATATTTTTGTCAGAACTTCTACAACACTTTGTTTATTGAACTCAGGTCCGGCAGAAAAAATAGAAACGATTTCATCTGCTTTAGCATCAAAAAACATACGTGTTGGCAGTGCATTTGGTCGGTTTCTATGTACGTTAGAAAGGATATCCAAAGCTGTTTTCACTCCTTTTTTACCCTCTAAAGGATTATCTGCCATAAGATCCATACCGTGTATGTGATATTGATAAATAGCTTCTCTGTATGAAGCATTGGCTCCTGAAAGAATTTCATTTGCAACCGCAAAACGATTGTTTTTATTTCCTTCCTGTTTCCAGCCTTTGGCATTCATCTGTTGTGCCATATTTACAATATTCTGTGCTTTCTGTAAATTTGGAGTCCCTCCGTTTAGGGAGAAGGAATCGGCATCAATACCTACAATAATATTGGCATAAAAAGATAAAACGGCTACAAGATTGGAAGAAATATTATTTTCGCTATAGGTCAGCGCTTCAAATTCTATATATTGAAAATCAAAATCTTCATCTCTGAAATTAAAAACCGGTGACGAATAGTTAGAATTGTAAACAGGTCTTGAAGATTGCACCTGTATGCTTCCCGAAAAATTATTTACATCCAGTGTTTTAATGATAATAAGAATATTACAGTCTATTTTTTCGCTTCTGTTTACATTTTTAGTTGACCATTGCGTATTGTCCATAAATTCTTTTACAGCTGTTTTCAGCGTCTTAAACACCTGTTTATTGGATTGTGCAACCGCATCAGAATTTATTTCTACCGTAGTATTCAGTTCCTGTGCCTGAACAAAAAAACCAAATAGTACAAAGACAATAACAAGCCATCTATATTTCATAATGTTCTTTTATTTTATTTACAATATCCTCAGCTACTGCTTCTTTTGATTTCAACTCTTGCGGAAAGATATTAAAATCTTTATCAATAAAGGTAACCTTATTTGTTGGTTTACCAAAACCTGCTCCTTCATCATTTAAGGAGTTTAAAACAATAAGATCTAAATTCTTTTTCTTGATTTTAGCTTTTGCGTGTTCAATTTCATTCTCTGTTTCCAAAGCAAATCCTACGAGATACTGCTGTTTTTTTCTTTCTCCTAAAGAAGCAAGTATGTCCGGATTTTTCTCTAACTCTATTGTAAACGTACTTTCGTCCTTTTTTATTTTCTGTGCCGCCACAACTTTTGGTTTGTAATCTGCTACTGCTGCTGCAGCTACGACAACATCAACAGAATCAAAATATTGATGACAGACATCATACATCTGCTGGGCAGACTCAACTTTAATATTCGTTATGGTGGTGTTTCTGTTTTTCAGATGAGTGGGTCCTGTGACTAAAATCACTTCGGCTCCTTTATCAGCCATTGCTTCTGCAATGTCAAATCCCATTTTTCCAGTAGAATGGTTTCCGATAAAGCGGACAGGATCAATGGATTCATAAGTAGGACCTGCAGTAACCAATACTTTTTTACCTTTTAAAGAAGTTTCTGCAACAATATGATTTTCTAAAAAGCGAAGTATATTTTCAGGTTCCGCCATTCGTCCTTCACCGGACAGACCGGATGCCAATTCACCGGATTCTGCGGGAATCATTATATTTCCATAAGAAGCTAAAAGGGAAAAATTATGCACTGTGGAAGGATGTTTGTACATATCCAAATCCATTGCCGGGGCAAAATACACGGGGCATTTTGCAGAAAGGTACGTTGCCAGTAACAGGTTGTCACAAGCTCCGGTAACCATTTTTGAAAGGGTATTTGCTGTAGCCGGCGCAATAAGCATGATGTCAGCCCAAAGTGCCAGTTCTACATGGTTGTTCCATGTAGCACCATTCTGATCTTCATAAAAAGTAGAATATACAGGACGTTTAGACAAAGTTGATAATGTTAACGGGGTAACAAAATCACGAGAAGCAGGTGTCATGATTACCTGAACCTGAGCACCTGCTTTTATGAATAATCTAACTAATATTGCTGTTTTATATGCAGCAATACCGCCGGAAATACCCAGCACTATTTTTTTACCGCTTAAAACAGACATCGGTATATTATTTAGAAGGTTCTTTGTAAGTTACTTCACCATCTAACCACTCTTCTACTGCCAAAGCATGAGCTTTTGGTAGTTTTTCATAATATTTAGATACTTCAATTTGTTCTTTATTTTCAAATACCTCATCTAAACTATCATTATACGTAGCGAACTCATCCAATTTATCAATAAGCTCCTTTTTAATTTCGCTATTGATTTGGTTGGCTCTTTTAGCAATGATGGTGATTGCTTTATAAATATTACCAGTAGATGCTTCTATTTCATCTTTATTATACGTAACCGTATTTACCGGTGCATTCGTTTTTTTTAAGTCCATTTAAATAATTAATTTGTAAATTGTTGTAATTCCTTTTCAACACGTGCCAACATCTGATCAGCATCTGCCTTGTATTTTGTATTTTCATTGAATGAAATCAAGCTTTTATATGCTACCTGAGCATTTTTTAAGCGTTCTTCCATTTTGCTGTACACACTGTTTATTGCTAATTTATAAGCAGAATCGAATTTATAAAACAGTGCATCTTCTTTGAAAACGGAGCCCGGATAATCAAGCATAAAGTTATCCAAAGAAATCATTGCCGCATTATAATCACGTGTATATTCCCCTATCTTATTGTACAGTTTTGCATTTTCAAAAGCTTTACGCTCTATTTTCTCCACCAGCTCTTTGCTGTATTTTTTAGCTAAATCAGCTTTTTCTGATTGCGGATAAGCAGCGAGAAATTCCTGAAATTTTGCAATACCATCATGTGTAACCAACTGATCCAATTTATAATCTTCTGATCTCAGATATAAGGTATAAGCTTCTAAATACATCATCTCTTCTCTGAATACACTCGCAGGATATTTTAAGTTAAACTCCTTAATAATAGGTGTTGCCAATTCATAATTCTTTAAAGCCATCTGCGATTTAGCATAGTTGATGTACAGCATCTGTGCTTCAGGAGCAATGCCTATTTTCGGCTTTGCCTGCTCATATAAACGCGTCGCTTTTCGGTACTTCCCCTTTTCATACAAATCATGAGCTGCAGCTATTTTATAAGCCACATCTTCTGATTTCATAGCTTTCTGATACGTAGACTTACAGCCTGTCAATGCAAGCATTAATAATAAAGCACAGGAAATTTTCTTCATAAATCGGTTTTTATACACCATCAAACCATGTTTAACAGCAAATGCAAATTTAATATTTATAATTGACTCTACAATTCTTTTTTTAGACATAAAAAAAGATGTCCAAATAAAAACATCTTTTTTTAATAATCCACTTAATTTTTCGTTAATATTATTACGCCAGATTGGTCTGTATGGAAGGGAAATTTTTAATATCGTTATCAAACAGATACAAGCCTCCTTTGTCATCACCGATCAGGTTGATTTTATCTAAAATAGTACGTGCCGTAGCTTCTTCCTCTATCTGTTCTGATACATACCATTGCAAGAAATTATGAGTAGCATAATCTCTTTCTTCCAGAGAAACATGAACCAACTCATTAATACTTGCAGAAACATACACCTCATGTTCAAACAATTGGGTAAATAATGTTTTGAAAGAGGTATGATCTAATTCTGGCTGTATAACCGCCGGTATAATTGCTTCGCCACCGCGCTGATTGATATATTTTACCAGTTTCAGCATATGTACACGCTCTTCATCTGACTGCGCATACATGAAAGTGGCAATTCCTTCAAAACCCTGATTTTCTGCCCATGAAGCCATAGCCAGATATATTTGCGATGAATCTCCTTCTATTTTTATCTGCTTGTTTAAAGCGGATTCAATTTTTTTTGATAGCATACTGTTTCTTTTTTGATTATTTAGTTTTTAAATTCTTTGACAAACTGAGTAATACGATTTGATAGATCGCTGTTTACAGGAACCAAAGGAAGTCTTAACGTATTTTCCGATAGGTTCAACGCCTTGAAAACCTCTTTGATACCAGCCGGATTTCCCTGTTCAAATATCATATTGATACTATCACTCAACTGGTAGTGTATCTGATAAGCCTCATCTGCTTTTCTTTCTAATCCCAACTGTACCATTTTTGAAAACGCATGAGGAAAACCTTCTCCAATCACAGAAATAACACCATCTCCTCCTGCAAGTACCATAGGTAGCGTAATCATATCGTCTCCCGAAATTACTAAAAAGCCTTCTGGTCTGTCTTTTATCAGTTGCATTGCCTGAACAATGTCTCCGGCCGCTTCTTTAATTCCTATGATAGAATCACAATCATTTGCAAGTCGTATTACGGTAGCCGGCAACATATTGCTTGAAGTTCTGCCCGGAACATTATAAATTATAACCGGTAAAGGCGAATGCGCTGCAATCATTTTGAAGTGCTGATAAATTCCTTCCTGAGTTGGCTTGTTATAATAAGGAGAAACAGACAAAATTGCATCAAACCCCGATAAATCTTCAGTTTGTAGCTGATGTACTATTTCCATTGTATTATTACCACCTACTCCCAATACCAATGGCAATGTATTATTGTTTGCTTTTTTTACGGTACTTTTTACTAATTCTTTTTCTTCTTTGGTGAGAGTGGCTGCTTCAGCAGTGGTTCCCAATACAACCAAGTAATTTATTCCGCCTTCAATATTGAATTTTACAATTCTCTCGAGGGCTTCCACATCTACAGAAAAATCACTTTTAAAAGGAGTTACAAGTGCTACTCCGGTACCGATAAACTTTTGCATTGAATTTTATATTTAAATTTAGTTGAAGGTATTTTAACATCGTGATGCTTTACAATGAATAAAATCGTTGTAATTTTACCACTACACAAAGTTAAATAATTTAAGGAAGATTTAATGATACGATTTTCTAAAAAAAAGACTTCATTTATTAGTTTATTTTTATTCTTAATCTCAATAAATGCATTTTTCGCATGCAGCCCGCATCTGTATCGAAATACAGAAATAAAAGGCAAAAACATCTCTGTCTCCGACACCCTTGCTCCCGACCTTTCTATAGATAAGTTTGTAGCCCCTTATAAAAAACATATCGATGAAGATCTGAGCAAAGTCCTTTCTCACAGTCCTATAACTATGGACAAATCAAAAGGAAAATGGGAAACCATCATCGGAAATCTATTTGCAGAAGCTACTGTAGAAATTGTAAATCCTGTGTTTCAGAAAAGATATCAAAAAAATATTGATGGCTGTATGCTTAACCACGGTGGCATCCGCTCTGTAATTTCTGAGGGAGATGTAACTACCCGTGCTGCATTTGAAGTAATGCCTTTTGAAAACGAAGCAGTGGTACTTGAATTAAAAGGCGAACAAATCATAGAATTGGCAAACTATATGCTTGCTAATAAAAAGCCCCATCCGTTAGCAGGTATTTTCATTCATATTGATGCTAAAACGCAACAGCTGAAAAATGTATATATCAACGGCAAAATTGTTTCACCTGAAAAGACATACCTTATTGTTACCAACGATTATCTTGCACAAGGAGGTGACAGTATGGTATTTTTTACCAAAGCTGTACGCACCTATACCATGGATTACAAACTGCGCAATGTGCTTATTGAATATTTTAAAAAACATCCTGAACTACCGGTTATTACAACCCAACATATAATTGAAGAAGGCAATGAATAGAAGAGATTTTTTACAGAAAACTGCCTCAGGAACTGCCTTTGTTGCCCTTGGAGGTTTATCCTTATCCAGTTTTACAGGAAATGATTTAAAGCGTTTAACCATTCTACATACCAACGACACCCACAGTCATATAGATCCTTTTCCTTCTGATCACGGAAAATATCCAAATCAGGGAGGCGTTGCCAAACGTAAAACTTTGATAGACAAAATCCGAAAGGAGAGTAAAAATGTTCTCTTGCTCGATGCCGGTGATATGTTTCAGGGAACCCCTTATTTTAATTATTTTGGTGGTGAACTGGAAATAAAACTGATGAATATGCTGCAATATGACGCTACTACCATCGGTAATCACGAATTTGATAATGGTGTAGGCGGACTGGCTTCCCAGGTTGTAAATGCTAATTTTGATATTCTGAACGCCAATTACGATTTTAAAAATACGGTAATGGACGGCTTAACAAAACCGTATCGGGTTTTTATCAAAGATGGTATCAGAATTGGTGTTTTTGGTCTTGGCGTAAAACTGGCAGGACTTGTCAATAAAAGAGAATATGGAGAAACTGTTTTTATCAATCCCGTTGAAGTTGCCCAGGATATGAGCCGTATTCTCAAAGAACAGGAAAAATGTGATTTGATCATCTGTCTTTCCCATTTAGGCTATAAATATGACATAGCGAGTGATAATGTGAGCGATTTGATGCTGGCTTCACAAACTAAAAATATTGACTTAATCATCGGAGGACATACCCATACGTTCCTCGACAAACCTACTATTGTAAAAAACAGTGAAGATAAGGATGTAATGATTAATCAGGTAGGCTGCTTTGGTCTTGTACTAGGACAAATAGATTTCTTCTTCGATACATCCAAAAACAGTTCTACACTTACTAAAAATATTATAGTGTAGTTGCTTTTTACGATTATAAAGCTAAAAAATCCACTTTTCAGTGGATTTTTTTATGACAAATAGTCTTAAAGTTAATTTGATACAAACTTTAATCCGACGATAGACGCAATCAATGTAAAAATAAAAAACAACCTCCAAAAATCTACGGGCTCTTTAAAAAACAATATTCCCATCAATACGGTTCCTACAGCACCAATTCCGGTCCAAACTGCATAGGCAGTTCCCAAAGGTAAGGTTTGAGTAGCTTTCATCAATAAAGCCATACTGACAATAAGGCTTATTAAAAATCCCAGAAACCATAAATAGGAAGTTGTTCCTGCAGTTTCTCTGAATTTTCCAAGACAGGTCGTAAATCCGATCTCAAAAAGTCCGGCTATAATCAATAATATCCAATTCATTTTCATTTTTATTTTGTGCAAAGATACTCATAAAACCAAGGTTTATCTGGTAGAAAAATAATCTTTTACAATCATCCTATAATTCATTATCTTTGCGGGTATTTTAAAAATACGTTATTTTTCAAAATTATAATATACACGGAAATGAGACACACCAAAGTAATTGATCTTTTAAATGGATCGAGTCTTTTACAAGAAATTACCGCAAAAGGTTGGGTAAAAACGTTTAGAAACAATCAATTTATTGCATTGAATGACGGTTCTACTATACATAATATACAATGTGTTGTTGATTTTGAAAATTTCCCGGCAGAATTATTAAAGAAAGTTACTACCGGAGCAGCAATAGCGGTAAAAGGTACTTTGATTGAAAGCCAGGGAGCAGGTCAGAAATTCGAAATTCAGGTAAAATCCTTAGAAATATTAGGAGAATCAGATCCTGAAAAATTCCCAATCCAGCCTAAAAAACACTCTTTGGAATTTCTCCGCGAAAATGCACATTTAAGAGTAAGAACGAATGTATTCGGAGCTATTATGCGTGTGAGAAGCGTATTGTCTTATGCGGTACATAAATATTTTCAGGAAAGTGGATTTGTATATGTAAATACGCCTATTATTACCGGATCAGATGCTGAAGGTGCCGGAGAAATGTTTCAGGTAACATCGCTTTCTCTTGATGGTAATGCTCCGAAAAATGAAGATGGCACCATTAACTATAAAGAAGATTTCTTCGGAAAACATACGAATTTGACTGTTTCCGGGCAATTAGAAGCTGAAACGTATGCGATGGCTTTAGGTCAGGTATATACGTTTGGTCCTACTTTCCGTGCAGAAAACTCAAATACATCTCGCCATTTAGCTGAATTCTGGATGATTGAACCCGAAGTAGCTTTTAATGATCTCGATGCCAATATGGATCTTGCAGAAGATTTTATCAAGTCAATCATTCGTCATGTCATGGAAAAATGTGAAGATGATTTAAAGTTTTTGGAACAACGACTGAAAGACGAAGAAAAAAGCAAACCACAGGCAGAACGCAGTGAAATGAGTTTAATTGAGAAATTACAATTCGTTTTAGAAAACAACTTTAAACGCGTTTCTTATACAGAAGCAATTGATATATTAAAAGCTTCCAAACCAAATAAAAATAAAAAATTCCAATATATCATTGAAGAATGGGGAGCTGATTTACAAAGTGAACATGAGCGTTTTCTTGTAGAGAAACACTTCAAATGCCCTGTTATCTTATTTGATTATCCGGCAAACATAAAAGCGTTCTATATGCGCTTGAATGAAGATGGAAAGACAGTTCGTGCCATGGACATTTTATTCCCGGGTATCGGAGAGATTGTCGGCGGCTCTCAGAGAGAAGAGCGCTACGATGTATTGGTAGAAAAAATGAAAGCGCTGGATATTTCTGAAGAGGAATTGTGGTGGTATCTTGATACCCGCAGATTTGGTTCTGCAGTACACTCCGGTTTTGGTTTAGGTTTTGAAAGAATGGTACTCTTTGTAACGGGTATGACCAACATCCGTGATGTAATACCATTCCCAAGAACACCGCAAAACGCAGAATTTTAATTTACAATTCGTTAATCCTATAATAATAGTTTAACTTATCAACGTTTTTTCATAAATTTGATGAAACAGATATAGGTTAAACTATTTTTTGTACACCAACTTAGCAGCATTATTCAATATATGTTAAAACAAAACTTACAATTAAAGTTATCTCAAAAACTATCGCCTCAGCAAATACAATTGATGAAGCTGATACAATTGCCCACGCTGGCTTTTGAACAACGATTAAAAGAAGAACTGGTAGAGAATCCGGCTCTTGAATCGGGTAAAGAAGACAATGTGGAAGCAGATGAATTTGGGGAGCAGGATGATTTCGATGACTATGACAATGAACGGATTGATACTGATGAAATCAATATTGACGAGTATTTGAGTGATGACGAAACCCCTGACTATAAATTACAAACCAATAACTATAGCGATGATGATGATGATAAATTCAGCCCTATAGTAGCTCAGATAAGCTTCCATCAGGATTTAATCAATCAGCTGAATACTTTTATGCTGAATGATGAAGATCGTGTAATTGCAGAGTTTTTAGTCGGGAGTATAGATGATATGGGATACATCCGACGAAGCATTCAGGATATAGTAGATGATATGGCCTTTACTCAGGGGATTTATACGGATGAAGAAAAGGTTACCGATATCCTTCTGAATATTATCCACGAACTGGAGCCTTCCGGGGTTGGTGCAAGAGATTTACAGGAGTGTCTTTTACTGCAGTTACGTCATAAAACACCAAGTGATGCTGTAGAATTGGCAACGGATATTATTGAGAACCAATTTGATGCTTTTACAAAAAAACATTATGAAAAATTATTACAGAAATATGGTGTAAGTCAGGATCAGCTTAGAAAAGCCATTGACGAGATTGAAAAGTTAAACCCTAAACCGGGTGGCGCTTTTGCAGGAAATTCAAAGGCTGTTGAGCATGTGATTCCTGATTTTACGATAAAAATAAATGATGGTGAGCTTGAATTGTCTTTAAACGGAAGAAATGCACCTGAATTGCACGTATCAAAAGATTATCAGGAAATGCTTGAAACGTATAAGGCATCTGCAGATAAATCAAATGCACAAAAAGATGCAGTACAATTTATCAAGCAAAAACTCGATGGTGCAAAGTGGTTTATCGATGCTATCAAACAACGGCAGGAAACACTATTTGTAACCATGAGTGCAATTATACAATATCAGCAGGAATATTTTCTTGACGGAGATGAAACGAAACTAAAACCAATGATTCTGAAAGATATTGCTGATATGGTGGGCTTAGACATCTCTACTATTTCCAGAGTAGCCAATAGTAAATATGTAGAAACACCATACGGTACAAAACTTATTAAGGAGTTCTTCTCTGAAGCAATGATTAATGATCAGGGAGAAGAAGTCTCTACTATCGAAATTAAAAAAATATTACAGAACATCATTGCTGATGAAGATAAACAAAAACCTTATCCGGATGATCGTCTCGCAGAATTATTAAAAGAAAAAGGGTATCCTATTGCCCGAAGAACTGTTGCAAAATATCGTGAACAACTTGATATACCCGTAGCAAGAATGCGTAAAAAAATATAACCGCCTTTTGAGAAAATTTTTAGGCATATTTTCCTATATATTTCATCCTGTATTTATCCCGCTGATAGCTACAGGATGTTTTTATTATCTGTCTCAAAACTTTTATAATACAACCGAAATTTACGTCACTGTTATACAGGTTGCTATTATGACCTTTCTATTACCAGTCATCCTCTTTTTATTTCTTAAATCGTTTAAGATGCTTACATCTTCTATCATGGTAAAAGATACAGGTGAAAGAAAGGCTCCGGTTTTTTTGAATATTGTATTGATGTATATTCTGGTTTTTCAGATATTATTCCTGAACAGGAGTAACGAACTCAAGCTTTTTCTCACTGCTTACGCAGTTTCGTACAGTATTGTTTTTCTAAGTCTCTTTTTTAAAAAGAAGTATAGTTTACACATGCTTAGTTTCAGTGCCTTTGTTATGTTTATGATGCATACAGCACAGAGTTATTATCTTCCCTTTATATTTCCACTATGCATTTTAATTCTTTTGCTTGGCCTATTAGCATCCTCAAGATTAGCTCTTCAGGCACATACTACCCGTGAAATTCTTATCGGTTGCCTGATAGGAATTATTCCTCAGTTAGTATTCCACACTTTTTCTATATCGTTTTTATAAAATATAAAAGGCAAGACCTACATTAAAATAATTGAGTCCTTTGTTGTTAGGTATGATATTTTGTTTGAAAACAGGTTGAAAGCCATAATACGCATAGAGATTCCATGTATTAAATCCTGCTGAAATATACATACCAATCATTGATTTATTCAGATCAGGATTATTCTTATAAGTAAAATTACCATGTTTTCCTTCATAAATTGATTTGCTGCTCAACAGATAACTATATTTAATTCCGGCATACACTCTCCAGAATTTATGAGATTCCATTGTAGAGTTTCTCCATCGGAATTCTAAAGGAATTTCCAGATACCAAAAATGCTGATTGTTTTTTTCATAATCAGAGTTCACCTCATAAGGAACGATATCCGAATTGATGGTCAGGAGATTATGACGAAGGTTATGATAAGCCAAACCAAGTCCTGGTGCAATAGCAATCCTTCGGGCTTTGTTTAAAGGAATATCTCTTAAGAAACCAAAAGTCACACCTGGAGACAATGAGTTTTGCTTAAATCCGTGTGGTTTATTTTGTAAAATACTATGCGTGATGGTCACGTACATCTGATCTTCTCGATAGTACGGATCATCAATAGAAATGGTTCTTTCAACTTTTCCGATGGTATCATTCGACTGACTGAAAGCCGCCATACTGCACAAACAAAAAAATACTATTTTCTTCATAATCTTAGAATGCAAACATCAACCCTACTCCTAATAACTGCTTGAACTGTACACGAGGCCCTTCAGTTATCTGAACGCCTCCAACATCTCTTTTATTCTTTATGTCATCATCATATATCAAATACGCTCCCACAGTTGCTTTTATATAATTATTTACTGACATCTCTAATTGAATCTGCCAATCGATATCTATATTTCCAAAGTTATTCAAATAGTCTGTATAAATATTTATTTTATGATCAAGAACTACATTTTTGATTAATTGTTTTCGGTACTGATTGGTAATTAAAAAACCTAATTCATGCCGTGCACGTTTTCCTGCTTTCAACAGGTTTCCGTCCTCGTCAAAAGTTCCTCCGTTAAGTCCAAATTCTCCCAAATTTGCCAATCGGCTGTCAGCAACAACTGTTGCTTTCCATGTAGCAGGTGAAATATATACTTTGAGCCCGTTATCGGGAATTGAGAATTCCGCACCAATACCGGTGAATATATAAGCCGGTGCAAAAGCTCTCGAAATAGGTTTCTCTATATTCGGATAGGAAAAACCATCAGCCATCTGAGTATTCAATGTGAATTTTCCTGTATAATACCAATTCGATTTCACAGAAGTTTTATAACCAAATGTAGAGTTTACAGACAGTACATCATCGGTTTTTCTGACCTCTTGTCCTTCCTGACTGTTCAATCCGTATCGTAGTTTTAATTCACTTACCCATACCAGACGTCCTTTTTCATATTTGCGGTAAAAATCACCTTTCGCTATTCCGGATACCGAATTGAAACCTCCGGCATTCCAGTTTGAAAATGTTCCTTGGTTTACATCAATTCCAATAGCATTTTTTTTAGTCCAGAAACTTTGTTTGGTTTTTTCTGATGATATTTCATCAAAAGGAATCTGATAATTGGCTATGGGCTTGTTATTGTAAATTAATGGTATGTTTTCAGAAACTAAAAAATAGCTGATATCCCGATTTTTATTTCTGCGACTGACTTCAAAAGTAGACAAGGTTACCTTTTGCAGCGTACTGTTAGTGGTTTTTACAAGAATAGAATCCTGTAAAATAATTTTCTGCTCCACTAATACAGGAGGTAAATAAACGGTATCATTTACAATTCTGAGACTGTCCAGTATACTAAATTCTTTTCTATAAAACGTTTCTACATCTGCCGCCCTTTTTCTTATGATGCTGTCATTTTCTTTCACAATTTGAGAAAATGCATTTGCGCTGAAAAAGGCTGGTAAAATGTATAAAATATATTTAATAAATTTCATTATCTGTAAATTGTGAAAAATATTTTTTTAAACTTAATATGTCCAAACCACATTCTTCCATTTGTTCCTGAACCGTTGCATGTTCAATAAATTGGTCTTTTACTCCTATATTTTTAACCCTTATATCTGGGAAATTTTGTGCTGTGTATTGTGCTATTAAACTTCCAAAACCTCCATTTACAGTTCCTTCTTCCACGGTAATAACGTTATCATAATTTACTAAAATTTCCTGTAAAAATGCTTCGTTTAGTGGTTTTATTTGAACAAAATGATAATATGATAACTGATGATTATCTATTAAGTTGAGAGCATCAACAACATTTTTATAAATGGTTCCGGTACTTAGTATTACTGTTCTGGTACCCAGAAAAACCGGCTCAACTTCATTGAAGTTAATTTCCTCAAAGGGCTGTTTCCAGTCTTTTATATAACATCTGCCTCTTGGATATCTTATGGCAACCGGTTTATCATTATGCAACTGAAGCGTATAAAGACTGTTTCTCAGTTCCAGTACATTTTTCGGAGCCAGTATCTGTATATTGGGAATGGCGTTTAAATATGCAATATCATATACCCCTTGATGGGTCGCTCCATCTTCTCCAACGAGTCCTGCACGATCTACACAAAAAATCACCGGCAGATTCTGAAGGGCAATATCATGAACTACCTGATCATATGCGCGTTGTAAAAAAGTGGAATATATAGCACAAAAAACGGTAAAACCTTCTGTCGCCATACCACCTGCCAATGTTACCGCATGCTGTTCTGCTATACCCACATCTATTCCTCTTTCCGGAAATTTTTCCATCAGATAACGCAATGAACTTCCGGTAGGCATGGCAGGCGTAATCCCGATTATTTTTTTGTTTTGCTCTGCCAGTTCTACTAATGTCCATCCGAATACATCCTGAAATTTAGGAAATAAGTTTTCCTGCGGCGGATATAATTCACCGGTATCCTTATCAAATTTGCCCGGTGCATGATACGTAATCTGATTTTCTTCTGCCTGTTTAAGTCCTTTGCCTTTCGTGGTAATAATGTGCAGAAACTGAGGTGTTTTTTTATCTTTAAGTTTTTGGAATTCAGCAATAAGTTTCGGCAAATCATGCCCGTCTACAGGTCCCGTATAATCAAAATTTAATGATTTAATCATGTTATTTGATTTAGGGTTCTTCCCCATCTTCACATTGGTCAGATAGCTTTTTAAAGCGCCTACACTTGGATCTATTCCGATAGCATTATCATTGAGGATGATCAACAGATTGGAATTGGTCACTCCCGCATGATTCAATCCTTCAAAAGCCATTCCTGAAGCAATGGAAGCATCTCCTACTACCGCTATATTTTTACGGTCTGTATCTCCATTTAAACCGGCAGCTATTGCCATACCTAAAACAGCTGAAATGGCTGTAGATGAATGCCCTGTTCCAAACGCATCATAAATACTCTCTGATCTTTTCGGAAAACCGCTGATTCCGTTTTTCTGACGGTTGGTAGTAAACAAATCTTTTCTGCCTGTAAGAATCTTATGTCCGTATGCCTGATGACCCACATCCCAAACCAGTTTATCATGTGGAGTATCAAACACATAATGCAATGCAATTGTAAGCTCTACAACCCCAAGACTTGCTCCTAAGTGTCCTTCTTTTGTAGCAACAGCGTCAATAATAAAATGTCTCATTTCTCTGGCCAGTTGTTCTAACTGAGCCAAAGTCATATTTTTTATATCTGACGGGCTTTGTATTTGCGACAAAATAGTTTGCATATCACTTAAATTAACTGCAAATTTACAATATTTAGTTTTATATCTATTTTTAATATGTACGAGATTTTTTCGGATGAATATTTTATGCAGATAGCACTTAATGAAGCCAGAAATGCTTTTGATCGTGATGAAATCCCTATTGGAGCTGTTGTGGTTGCCAATAATCGTATTCTCGCAAAATCTTACAATCTTACGGAAGCACTGATTGATGTAACTGCTCATGCAGAAATGCAGGCCATTTCAGCCGCTTCTCATGCAATTGGTGGCAAATATCTAAAAAATTGTACGATGTATATTACTGTAGAACCCTGCCAGATGTGTGCAGGAGCTCTGTATTGGAGTCAGATTTCAAGAATTGTATATGGAGCAAGTGATAATAAAAGAGGATTTACTCAAATGGGGGGGAAAATACATCCGAAAACAGAAATTGTATCCGGCGTTTTAGAAAAAGAATGCAGTGATCTGATGAAATTGTTTTTTGAAAATAAAAGATAAAAAAAGACTTCTATGTAATATAGAAGTCTTTTGTTTATACATTTTACAAAATATTAGAATCTGTAACCTACTGAAACCTGAATAACTCCGTTCTTTCCGTCCGGTTTTACATTCCCTATTTCTTCAGCTACTTTAGTCAAACCAAAATTGTAACGTGCGCCAAATAAGATTCCGTTTTCAAGTTGATATTCTGCTCCTACAGCAATTCCTATATCAACTGATTTAAATCCGTCTTTTGCATCAAGAGAAACATCTCCCGTTTCTGCTTCTGATTTTGCTAAAAATCCAATTTGTGGACCTAATACAATACCTAAATTTTCAACTGCATAGTATTTTGCTAAAATAGGCACATTTACATAATCTAAAGAGAGCGTATAATCCTGTCCAAGAATTTTACCTTTTTGTCCCTGTGTTGAATACAATACCTCCGGTTGAAGAGAAAACTGATCAGAAAGTGGAATTTCTACAAAACCACCTACATGAAAACCTGTTTTCATTTTTGCATTGTCAACATCAGAACCCGGTAAGTTAGCGAAGTTAACCCCTCCTTTAACACCAAATTGTACATCCTGAGCATTTGCTGCTAATGAAACAGCTAAAATAGCTCCAACTGATAATAAAATTTTTTTCATAATTACTTTCTTTTTATTTGATATTCTATAAAATGATATAGTTTATTTTTTATTAGCAAATTCTATTCCCTTTTTTGTAATCGCTCCACTAATTTTGAAGAACGGTAACCGAAATCGGCTCCGTAAGCATTAATTACCAATCCTTTAATACCTAATTTTGGAGATGATATGGCATAGACTATACTTTCGTCTCCGGGATCAGTCATTCCCTCAAAACGATAGAATTCATCAATATAGAACTCTTCCGGGGATAATTCCAGCGTACCCTGCTCACATAAAAAACAATCTTTTTCTTCATGAACTAAAAAGTCGGTTGTATAGCCCCTTTTTATTAAATCGTTAACTGCTTCGCTTAAAGTATCATACTGATAATTATTATTTTCCATACTACATTGTTTTAATCTAATATTATGATTTGTTGTATTTAAAGATACATTTTTTTTATTAATTTTGGCTTGAATATAAGAGAAATCAACTGTCATGAAAATAAAAAAAACAGCAGTCTTACTTTTTGCAGCAGGACTTATTTTTGCAGGATGTAAACAATCATCTAATAAACAGGAAGAGAATGGTATACCTAATGATACAGTTACACTTCCAAATGAAACAGCTTCTACAGAAAAAGTATCCGGAAGCATGGAAAAAGCTACTTTTCAAATTGAGGGTATGAGTTGTGCGGTAGGTTGTGCCAGTGTTATTCAGGGAAAACTTGCAAAATTGGATGGTGTTAAATCAGCAACAGTAGATTTTGAATCTAAAACAGCTACTGTTGAGTTTGATAATGCCAAGCAAACTACTACAACCATCCAGACTACGGTAGAAAAAATTGCCAATGGTGCGTATAAGGTAGAAAATATGTCTTCTTCTAAAGAAACGGCAATGCTTTATCAGGAACCGAAAAAAGAAGAGAAAAAAGCCTGTTGTTCAAAAGGAGCTAAATCTTGTTCTTCTAAAGAAAAAACAACCGAAGGAAAAGAAAAAGAAAAAGAAAAAGCTTCAAAGGATAAAGAAAAGAAAGCAACTAAAAATGCTTAAAACTAAAAAAGGTTGCTCGGCAACCTTTTTTTTATTATTTTAATCCTCTCTTGATCAGAAGAGGTTCTATTTTAGGATCAGCTCCTCTAAAGTTTTTGTATAAAACCTGTGGATCTTCTGTACCTCCTTTTTGTAAAATATTCATTCTGAAGGACTGTGCAACTTCAGGATTGAATAGTGAAGTAGATTTAAAAGCTTCAAAAGCATCTGAATCTAAAACTTCTGACCAGATATAACTGTAGTACCCTGCCGAGTAACCACCTGAAAAAATATGGCTGAAGTAAGTACTTCTGTATCTCGGGATAATGGCATCAATCATTCCTACATTTTTCATCGTATTTACTTCAAAACTATTGATGTCTTCTGTTATTGGCTTTTCAATAGTATGATATTTCATGTCTAAAAGTGAAGCTGCCAAATATTCTGTAGTAGCAAATCCCTGATCAAAAGTTCCCGCTTTCTTCATTTTTTGAATTAAGGCATCCGGAATTACTTCTCCTGTCTGGTAATGTTTGGCAAATAATTTTAATACTTCTGGTTCTGCTGCCCAGTTTTCCATAATCTGAGAAGGTAATTCCACAAAATCCCGGGGAACATTGGTTCCTGCCAGACTCTGATAATGTACATTGGACAATAATCCATGCAAGGCATGTCCAAACTCATGGAAATACGTAGATACCTCATCAAAAGTTAATAATGCAGGTGCATTGGCAGTTGGCTTGCTAAAATTGCACACAATGGAAATTACAGGCGATTTGCGTTTATTATTCTCAAAGCTTTGCTCCCGGTAAGATGTCATCCATGCTCCTCCTCTTTTAGAAGCTCTCGGATACATATCCATATACAAAATTCCTAAATGGGTACCATCTTTTTCCAAAACTTCCCAAACTGTTACATCTTCATGATACTTCGGAACATCTTTCAGCTCTTTATATTGAAGACCATATAAACGTGCCGTAACATCAAAAATTCCATCTCTGACTTTGTCAATACTAAAATAAGGCTTAAGCTCCTGCTCGTCTAAGTTATAACGCTCTTTTCGAATTTTTTCAGCATAAAAACGCCAATCAGCCGGCGTTACATCTTCATCGATACCATCGCGCTTCATCATATCATAGATATCAGCAGCTTCAGCTTTTGCTTTTGCCAATGCTGGAATCCAGAGTTGATTCAAAAGCTTGTTTACCGTTTCGGGATTTTTGGCCATACTTTCTTCCAATACATAAGCCGCATGGTTTTTATATCCGAGAAGTTGTGCTTTTTGCATTCTCAAATTCGCAAGACGGGCAACAATTTCTTTATTGTCTTTGTCATTATTATTATTACCTCTGAGTTGGTAAGCATTCCATAAAGTCTGCCGTAAGTTTCTGTTTTCAGCATATTGTAAAAATGGCATGACTGATGAATTGCTTAAAGTGAAAATCCATTTTCCCTCTTTATTTTTTGCTTTGGCTTCATTGGCCGCTGTTTCTATTAATTCTTGCGGTAATCCTGCAAGATCAGCCTTGTTGTCCACAACAAGTTCATAAGAGTTCGTTTCGCTTAACAGATTATCTCCATATTTTAAAGATAATACAGAAAGCTCACTATTGAGTTTTCGCAGCTTTTCTTTATTTTCTGCAGAAAGGTTGGCTCCACTGCGAACAAAACTTTTGTACGTTTTTTCCAAGAGTTCTTTTTGTTCGGGTGACAGTTGTATTTTTTCTGCATTGGTAATCAGATGGTCGTTGTACACTTTTTTTACTTTGGCAAAAAGCTTTTCATTCAGTTTAATATTATCTGAATGTTCTGATAACTTTGGTGCCAGATCCTGAGCCAGTTTCTGTAAACTATCATTTGTATCTGCACTTGTGAGGTTATAAAACACCGTAGTAACTCTGTTTAAAAGTTTTCCCGATTTTTCTATTGCTTCAATAGTATTTTCAAAAGTTGGTGCCTGTTTAGATGCAACAATAGCTTCAATTTCTGATTGATGTTCTTTAATTCCTTCTAAAATTGCCGGTTCAAAATGTTTCGTTTGAATCAGTTCAAATGGAGGCAGCTCATAAGGTGTATTCCATTCTGCAATTAAAGGATTATCTTCTCCTGATGTCATCGCTTTATTTTGTTTTTTTTCACAAGATACAGCAAAACCTACAACGGCAGTTAATAAAATAGCAGTTCTTTTTCTCATAATTTGTTATGTTTCCCTGTAAAAATACAAAAATGAAATGAATATTTATAATCGCAAAAAAGGCTGTCTTAGTAAAGACAGCCTTTTTATTTTATTTTAAACTATTTTAGAGAATAAGCATGGCATCTCCATAAGAGTAAAATTTGTATTTTTCTTTTACCGCTTCTTCATACGCTTTTTCCATGAGATCATGACCACAAAAAGCGGAGATCATCATCAACAAAGTTGATTTTGGCATATGAAAATTTGTAATCATAGCATCTGCGATACTAAAATCATACGGTGGGAAAATGAATTTGTTGGTCCAGCCGATAAACGGATTCAAGGTTTTATTGGAAGATACTGAACTCTCCATTGCACGCATAGTAGTAGTTCCTACACAACAAACTTTTTTGCGGTTTGCCTTTGCCTTATTCACAATATCACATGCTTCCTGAGTAATGATAAGTTCTTCTGAATCCATCTTATGTTTGGACAAATCTTCTACCTCAACCGGATTAAAAGTCCCTAACCCAATGTGAAGCGTTACTTTTGCAAAATCGACACCTTTGATTTCTAAACGCTTCAATAAGTGTTTTGAGAAATGCAGTCCGGCAGT
Organism: Flavobacterium sp.; assembly: GCA_032096595.1. Lineage (GTDB taxonomy): Bacteria > Bacteroidota > Bacteroidia > Flavobacteriales > Flavobacteriaceae > Flavobacterium. The sequence continues at coordinate 284,327 of DAMCXY010000001.1, forward strand.
AGGTGCTGCTACAGCTCCTTCTTCGGTTGCATATATGGTCTGATAACGTTCTTCATCTTCAGGAGTTACTTCTCTGCTGATGTACTTAGGGATAGGGGTTTCACCAAGTTCTGTCAATTTATTTCTGAATTCTTCATAAGAACCGTCATAAAGAAAACGCAAGGTTCTACCACGAGAAGTGGTATTGTCAATAACTTCTGCCACTAATGAATCATCTTCTCCGAAATATAATTTATTTCCAATACGGATTTTACGGGCAGGATCTACCAATACATCCCATAAACGTTGCTCTGCATTTAATTCTCTTAATAAGAAAACTTCAATCCGGGCTCCGGTTTTTTCTTTATTTCCGTAAAGACGAGCAGGAAAAACTTTTGTATTGTTTAATACCATTACATCGCCTTCTTCAAAATATTCAATAACATCTTTAAATAATCGGTGTTCAATTTCTCCAGTTTTACGATGTACCACCATAAGGCGTGCTTCATCTCTGTTTTCTGCAGGAAACTCAGCTAATAGCTCAGCTGGTAAATCAAAATTGAAATTAGATAATTTCATACTATGTACCTCTTTTTTAGTTAAATCAAAGCGAATAAAAAGCTTTGAGCCTGCAAATATACGACCTCAAAACAGGCGTTGTCAAGTAAAAGCCCATTTATTTTACAAAACCTTTATAATTCCTGCATTTTAAAACCTATCTTCTTTAAATCTTTCCAAAAATCAGGATATGATTTAGAGACTACTTCTGCTTCCTGAATATCTAACGTTGTTTTTAAAGCCAAAGGGGCAAAAGCCATCGCCATACGATGATCCTGGTATGTTTTGATTGATACCGGTTTTGTATCCCGGTTGATATTTATTTTTGATGTGAGCTGTAAAGAGTTTTCTGTTATACAAACAGTACCTCCCCATTTTTCTATTTCATTTTTTAATGCTTGTAAACGATCTGTTTCCTTGATTCTCAGCGTATGGAGTCCTGTAAGATTACACAATATATTGAGACCAAGACATGTAACTGCTATGGTTTGAGCTATATCAGGAGCATTTGTTAAATCAGCTTCTAAATACTCTTTTGCCGGAGAAGCCACTTTTTCCAGTCGTATGCTTTTACCTTTGAAATGTGTTATAACGCCAAAATTTTCATAGATCTGAATAATACAGGCATCACCCTGAAGGCTTTCTTTTTCAAAGTCTCTAAGCTCTACGAATGCTCCTACAGGAGATAGAGCAATTATAGCATAATAGTAGGAAGCAGAAGACCAGTCACTTTCTATCGATAATGTGGTATCTGCTAATTCAGAAGCAGGATAAACGGTTATCACATCATCTGTCCAGTCTGTTTTTACTCCTATTCTATTAAGCATCTGTAACGTCATTTTTATGTAAGGTACAGAAGTTACTTTTCCTATGAGTTGTAACCGGAGTCCGTTTTCTAACCTGAAAGCTATCAGTAATAGAGCGGATATATACTGACTGCTTACTGTTGCCTGGATGGAAATTCTATTTTGAATTAATTTTTTTCCTATGATTTTTAACGGAGGATAGCCCTGTTTTTCCAGATAATGGATCTCCGCTCCCAATTGTTTTAATGCCTCTACTAAAATTCCGATGGGACGCTCATGCATACGATCAGAACCTTTTATTATTACGGAACAATCGGGCTGAATCGCAAAATAGGCTGTTAAAAAGCGCATTGCTGTTCCGGCATGCCCTATATCAATCACTTCTTTTTTTTCTGATATAGCCTGGAGCATGAGATATGAATCATCTGAATCAGACCCATTTTCTATTTGTATCGAATGCTGTAATGCTTTTAGTAACAAAGCACGATTTGTTTCTGATTTTGAACCTGATATTTTTATGATTCTGCTTTCAGGTTTTTCTATTTTATGTAAGCGAATGTTCATTTATAAAAAAGAATGGATAGCGTATTTATACAACAAACCAAAGATGATTCCGAATCCGAAACTCAGAAAGGTACCGATCAGTATGTATTCTGTCAAAGCGACATCTTTGGAGCGTCTTAAGTCCCCGAATCTGAATATTGATTTAGCTGCCAACAAAAAGCCTATTCCTGACCAGAAGTTCATCACTACAAATAAAAAGATAAACAGTCTTTCGAGAATTCCGATGTACTTTCCGGCATAGTTGGTATTCACATTGCCTTCTATATGATTCTGTTTTGTCCATTTAGACAATAATAGTTTTTGTACAATTGCCGTCACATATGTAACTAATAATAAAGAGACAAGCAACGCTAAGTTCTGTGGTTCGTATAGGATATCTATTCCTTGTTTTAAGGAGAACGGATAAAAATAGTTTACGGCACAAAAAAGCGTAATTAAATGTAAGAACTGATCCAGAAAAAACCATTCTTTTACATATTTTGGTTTTTCAAAATAGAGTTTCATCAGGTCAATCAGATAATGAAAAAGGGCTATGAATAGAATTGTAATAAAATAGGTGCTGTCAAACCGGGTTAAAATACATAAGAGCAAAAAATGAATTCCTATGTGATAATAAAGGTATTTGGAGCGGATTTTATACTTCTTTTTATCCTTTACCCAAGCAGTTGGCTGTAAAAGAAAATCTCCGATCAAATGTGCTAATAGCAATTGTAAAAAAAAGGTCATCATATCTTTTCTATTTTATCTTTATAAAAAGCCATTACATTTTTTATTTCATCATATCCGCTTCTTTTTAAAGCGGCATTAATAGTACTTTGGCTCTTCGATAATTTTTCACCTAACTGATATTGATTTAATCCCGGTTGCTGAAGAGCTGTAGCAACAATTGCCGCAGAAGCAGGTGTCCAGTCATTGGTAAATTTTGTGACAAGCTGAAAAATCAGGTTAAATGTTTCGTCAAAATCTACATTATGCGATTTTATGGCCAAAGTATTTTTTTTAAGTTCATCAAAGCATACTCCGGAGTTTACAAATGCCGATCCGTTTGATGTAGTGACCTTATCTGAAAAATAAGTGACATCACCAATACCAATTGCCATACGCACGTCTAAACCTTTTATTGTTTTGATATGGGCTTTTAATTGAAAACCAGCATGTAAAGCTATGGAAGCTTCTGTGAGTAACTGAAAACTGTCTCCTCTGAAAATTTCCCATTCTTTATTTTTTTTGCCTATTTCTGACAACGATGTTTTTAAGATCTCTAACCACTCTGCTGTATCTGATTCTTGCGAATTGATAATATCACCTGTAATAACCGCTTTCATTTTTTTTAGGAAAGATACAAAAAAATCGCTTATATAAGCGATAATCGAAAAAATCGCCTAAAAAGACGATAATCAAAAAAATCGCCTGAAAAGACGATTTTAAACTACTTTAATTTTTCATTACTATGATGGCGGTTGTGATCACGTTTGGTCTTCATTTCCATTTTTTTATCAAATGCTGCCTGTAAGTCAATTCCGGTTTGATTGGCCAAACAAAGAACTACAAAAACAACATCAGCAAGTTCTTCCCCTAAATCTTTGTCTTTATCACTTTCTTTTTCAGATTGTTCTCCGTATCGACGGGCAATGATTCTTGCTACCTCACCTACTTCTTCTGTAAGTTGTGCCATATTGGTCAATTCGTTAAAATAACGGACTCCATGTTCTTTTATCCAGCTATCAACAGCAGCCTGTGCATCTTGTATATTCATCTATTTTTAAATATAAACTGTATTATTTTATTTTTATATCTTTTTTGAGTTTTTTCCAGTATTACTTCTGAATATAATCTTTTTTATAACAAAATCGAAAATCAACATGGCTAATAAAAAGAACAGATATTTTCCTATTGCATTTACCAAAGAAAACTGCTCCCCATTACTCATCTGTTCAAAATCATCTGAAAAAACAAAGGTAATCAGTGCATATATAAGGGTATACAATCCTATTTTTACAAAAAAATCCTTCATCATTCTTTATTTTTTGTATCTATAATGATAGTTACCGGACCATCATTTAAAAGCTGCACTTTCATATCGGCTCCAAAACTTCCGGTTTGTATAAGTTTACCCAAATCATACTGTAACTGTTTAATCAATTTTTCATACACCGGAATAGCCATATCGGGTTTTGAAGCTTTGATGTAAGAAGGTCTGTTTCCCTTTTTAACCGCAGCATGTAAAGTAAACTGGCTCACCAGAATAATATCTCCTCCCGCTTCCTTGACGGATACATTCATAATACCTTGTTCATCATTAAAAATACGTAAATTAATGATTTTTGAAGACAACCATTTAATATCTTCTTCCGAATCTGCATCTTCAATACCCACCAGAATAAGAAGTCCGGTTTTAATATCCGCTACTTTTTGATGTTCAATCGTAACCGAAGCTTCCGAAACTCTTTGAATAACTGCTTTCAATTATATCTTTTTTAATATTATTTTTTCTGTATTTTTTAAAATTACAGAATCGAAAAAAGTTTTTACCTGTGCATAATTTGTATTAGAAATTAAAGAATTTCGTTTTTCTAATTTATAAATTATACCCAACATATTATTTTCTTTTTGTACTATTTTATATTCAAAATTTAAACCTATCATTTCATCACTAATAATGGTCTTATTTTCTGGTATTTTTTCAACTATATAACCTTCGGGAATTTCCATATTAATCAATATATTTTGTGAACTCGGATAAATAAAATCAATTGGAAAGTCTCGTGTAGGCGATTTGAATTCATGTTCTGTTTCTGTAAAAAAGAGCATTGGATCGACGAATAATTTTTCACCAATAACATCAATACTATTTGAATCTGTAAAAGAATAGGAATACGTTAACGGTTTGTTTAAATCATTAAACCGTTGAATAAACAAATTATCTACTTTTAAACCTGCATAATTTGCACTTAGTCTTTTTTGGAAATCATCATTTGTAATCTTACCGTAGATTTCTCTTTTAACATAAGCATTGTACAAGTAATAATCTTCTTTTATTTTACCCACTACCTTATTCTCATCATTAATTGTTGCATTAATTTCAATTTTTAGGGGAGAAATAAAAGATGGATATAAATCCACTGTTTGAATCTTTTGATTTAAAAGATAAGCTCCCTTCCAGTTCAATGTATTTACAGGCAAAATATTCGGTGTCAGATTTTTATTTGTTGCATCTAACAAATATAGATTTCCTTCTATTTCTACTCCCGCAATTACATAGTTATACGATTGTAGTGTATTGTAGAGTTTAATACCATTTGATCGAGTGCTCAATAATATCGGATTTGCTTTAAAACCAGCTTTTTCAAACATGGCAATAAGAATTAAATTGATGTCAGCGGCACTACCTTCATTATTTTTATAAGCAGTACTTAAAGATGAAGTAGCATAAAAGGAATTTTTTTTGTTCCAGTTCATTTTATTTTTAACAAAATTGTAAATAAGCTCCATTTTAAGAATCTGATTGCCTTCAAAATCTTTTAATAATCCATTTAGGTCCGCATCAAAATAGTTTGTCTTTTTTAATTCTGTACCAAATGAATCAGACTTATAAATATGTTTTACCAAATCTTCATCTGTCATAGAAAATGATTTAACATTACCATTCCCATAATTAATGGAAACGAGAGAATGTTCTATAGTTGAGATATAATTTTCTATATTATTTACATAGTTTTCTTTTTTTATGGAAGGAATATCTGACAAAGAATACGTAATTTCATTTTCCATCAAGTTTACCAAAGCTGAATTAGATCCCTGCTTATACAATACATTTGCAAACCCCTTAGATTTATACATAGCATCACCGTTTTTCAGGTCAATTTGGATATCCTTTATATTCGTTTTTATTTTTGGTTGTAAAGAACCTCTAAAATAAGGCATGTAAGCAAAAAATTGAGGAACTAAAGTAGTTAACTCTGAATAATCTGTGGGAATATAGGTCTGGAAATTCCAATCAGGAAGCGTCATTAACAAAGGTGAATCTACTGTATAATCAAGTTCAATAATAGAGCCTTCACTTACATTTGGAAATGCTATTTTTTTTATAGACCAGTACTCATTGACTTTTTCTACAAACTCGCCATCACTTTTTAATTTAGTCTTAACAATCTTACCATCAACTAAATTATAAGTATTTGCTTCATTGATTTTAATAATCTCTCTTGTATTATTATTCTGTGAATAAAAGGAAATTGTTTTATTAGCCCAATCTAAACCTTCTTTTTTATATATTTTAAGTTTAAGTTTAACATTGTGTTTTATTTTATGATCTGATCCTGTGTAATAAAGTTCAGAATGACCTATTGAAAATAGTATAGCTGCCGGAGCATCCGATTCTTTGGAATGTTGAGTTTCCTTTAATTGTTCAACAGTTACTTTACCTATTTTTCTTTCCTGAGAATAGAATAAAAAGGTAAATAAAAACAAAAGAAGTGTAAGTAATGTTTTTTTCATGATTATAAGTTAGAGGTAAGTAAAATTTTTTGATTAATAACAGAAAAATACTGATTGAAAAAACTTCTTAAATCAGTTTGTTCTTCTTTAGTATATTGACCGGATTTCAATTCAAATGTATAATTCGCTTTTATCTGATTTGCTTCGATTAAAAAATCCGCTGCTATTTTTCCGAACTTATTATCTATAAGCAATTTTCGAGGCAAACTTTCAACTTTATAGCCTTCAGGTATATTTAATATAACTTCATTGATATCTACAAATCCTCTTTGGATGATAATATCCATCTTACGATTAGAGTCTCCGAGCGTAGAATACGTTTTTATTAAAGGATTTAAAGTAATCATCAAATAGGTATCTGCTTTTTTAGCAAATCCTGAAGAAGAAAATGCTAATTTTTCATCCATAGCATTTTCATTTTCTTGGAGTTGCAAAAACTGTTCTGAAAATGATAAATCGATAAGTTGACTAAATTCTTCTCTGTAATATTTTTGTTTATCAGTATCATCCAATTTACTGACCGACAGAATATCATCAAGTTTGCTTCCCAAATAACTTCGGTTTATTTTCGCCTTTAGGTTTCCTTTATTATCTATTGACGCTGCTACTGAGTTAAGATATTGATTGTCTTTGTCCTGATATTTTTTTGTTTTTATAATCTGCCCCTTATTCTCATCAATAATAAGTGCATATCTATTATCTGTAAAATTTGCTATATAACCAAAGGGATTGGTCTGGCTGGTGCATTCTAACCAAATGTAGTCATCTTTATAAGGAACAGCTAAAATAGCATGATTACCTTCCAAAGCAGTAAAATCAGGATCAATATCTCTTTGGGAGCTACCTCCATAAATGACAGTATAATAGGACTCAATGTTTATTGCTTTTAACAAAGCACGGGTATAATTCGTCAATGCTTTACAATCTCCATAACCTAACCGGTCTACATCTTTTGCTAACATTGGCTTCCATCCGCCAATACCTAATTGTACGCTTATATATCTGGTTTTATTTTGCACAAATTTGTATACAATTTTTATTTTATCCAAATCGCTGGAGAAATCTTTGGTCAAACTTTCTATTCTTGATACTGTTTCGGAGGAGAGTGACTCAGTCCCTTTCAAAAGATCATTATACATCCATGCACTAAATTCCTGCCATGAATTTGCTTTGCCGTCGTAACCCTCTAAATGAAAAACAGGCAACGAAAATCTCACATTCGGTAAGACTTGATATAAACTCGGGGACAAATATTCACGTTCAATTGCCTCAATATTACTTACTTCATATACCTTACTTCCGTTACTACTTTTATCATTAATACTGAAAACATTTGACTTTGTATTTTTCACTTTTAAATCGATTGATTCAGGATAATCCAATTGATATGTTGAATGAACAATGCTCTGATTGTAATTCTTCAATGGAAAATAATTAGGTACAAAAGCTGTATTGGTTGTTTCTATTACAGATTCAAAGTTTACAATAAAAGGAAAGTTACTATAATTTATGTCTAAAAATAAAATTCTGTCATCTGAAACCTCAAATCCCTGAGAAGTAGATTGTTCTTTAAAATCTTTCTTTTTATATTTTTTAATACTTTTTCCGGATATATCTAATAACTCTGCTTGGACATCTTTTACTTTAGTTGATTTTGAAAAGTAAACATAAGCATTTATATCTTCTATTCCCTTCTTATTCATAATCATAATACTCTTTTTCTGTGAAATATGCATATTTCTTACTGAAGAAATCTTGACATTTACATGTTCATCAAGTATAACAGAATTTACTTTTTTTAATAATTCCGGATTGATATCTTTATTTTGAGAAAATACCGCAAGCGGAAAAACCATTAAAAATAATAGTACTTTTAAATTCATAGTGTATTTTTGTTTTATAATTTACGGACTCTATCTATACATCCTGATTTTTACCATCAGCATACATATCTGTACGATAGTTTTCATCATCTCCTTCTAAAATCTGAAGATAACTTTTGTATCGTGACCAAAAAATTTCGTCATTATCCAATGCTTCTTTTACAGCACATTGAGGTTCTTCTTTGTGTAAGCAGTTATTGAACTTGCATTGGTCTTTTAAAGCGAAAAATTCAGGAAAATAGTCTCCTACTTCCTGTTTTTCCATTTCTACCATACCAAATCCGCGAATACCCGGTGTATCAATAATCCGGGCTCCAAAGCTTAAATCATACATTTCTGCAAAAGTTGTGGTATGTTGCCCTTGTTGATGCTGATCAGAAATCTCTTTTGTTTTTATGTTTAAATCAGGTTGTAATGCATTTACCAATGTTGATTTCCCTACTCCTGAATGACCGGTAAACATAGAGACTTTATCTCTCATCAAATCTTTTAATACTTCAAGCCCTTTGCGCTCTACAGCAGAAATACGGATACACTTATAGCCTACTTCGGTGTATATATGCTGCAGATAAAGTTGTTCATCTAATGTTGCTTCATCAAAAGTATCTACTTTATTAAATACCAGAACAGCTTCTATTCCGTAAGCTTCAGCCGTAGCCAGCAAACGATCGATAAAACTCGTCGTCGTCACAGGATTGTTAATGGTAACCAAAATAAAGAGCAGATCTATATTAGAAGCGATGATATGAACCTGTTTAGAAAGATTTACAGATTTTCTTACAATATAGTTTTTGCGCTCATGAATCGTATGAATCAACCCTGTGGTGGTATCTGCAGAAAGTTCTAACTCAAAATCGACTACATCTCCTACAGCAATCGGGTTGGTACTTTTAATTCCCTTGATGCGAAACTTACCTTTAATTCTGCATTCATAGAAAGTTCCGTCAGTTGCCTTAACGGTATACCAGCTGCCGGTAGATTTATAAACGATTCCTGTCATATTTGATGCTAAAACTTATTTTTTATTTATAATTTTATCTTGTCTGTCAATACTTTCCTGATGAATGGCTTTGTACAAAGACGTTACAAAATCTTCTCCCAACTTGAATTGACTGCCTTCTGTTTTCATTTTATTCAATACTTCGCGCCATCTTTCTATTTGAAGGACCAAAGCATTTTGCTCTCTTTTAATATGCCCTATTTCATCGACAATAAGCATACGTTCCCCTAATATTTTCAGCATTGAAGTGTCGAGCTTATCAATACGTTCCCTATAGGTTTGCAATTTAATATTAAATTCATGATCCGTTTGGTTTACATCCCGAATTTGTAACCGTCCCATAATATCCAACAATTGTTCAGGCGTTACCTGCTGTGCCGCATCACTCCATGCTTCATCAGGATGAGTATGAGTTTCTATCATAAGCCCGTCAAAATGCAAATCTAATGCCTGTTGTGCTACTTCCTCAACTTTATTCCGGTTTCCGGTTATATGAGAAGGATCACATATCAAAGGTATATGTGGAAATTTTTCTTTGATATCTATTGCAATCTGCCATTCAGGCACATTTCGGTAATTGGTTTTTTCATAGGTTGAAAAGCCTCTGTGCACCAATCCCAATTTTTTAATCCCGGCATTTTGTAAACGCTCTACACCTCCTATCCATAAACTCAAATCAGGATTGACAGGATTTTTAATAAGAACAACTTTGTGGGTATTCTGAAGTGCATCAGCTATTTCCTGAACTGCAAAAGGATTAACCGTAGTACGTGCTCCAATCCATAATACATCTATATCATACTCTAAAGCCAGGCGTACATGTTCTGCTGTAGCTACCTCAATTGCCAGCAACATTCCTGTTTCTTTTTTGACCTGTTGCAGCCATTTCAAACCGATGGCTCCTACTCCTTCAAAACCTCCCGGTCTTGTTCTTGGTTTCCAGATACCGGCTCTGAAAACAGATACGTTGCCTTTTATCGCATGAGCAATCTCCAATACCTGTTCCGGAGTTTCTGCACTGCATGGACCTGCAATCACAAACGGTTGTTCAGCGTTCAGATCTGTAAGCCAATTATTGAACGAGACTTTATTATTCATAGTACAAATTTACATCTTATTATTAAAAAACATACAGGCTTTTATTATTCTTACAGAATCGTTCTCCAAAACTTTAAAATAAATGATTTTATACCTACATTTGTTGAAAACCAAGCAGTATAAGTATGTCAATATACGTTAATAATATTTCTAAATTTTACGGAACTCAAAAAGCTTTAGATGCTATTTCTTTTACAGTAAATAAAGGGGAAATTGTGGGGTTTTTAGGTCCTAACGGTGCCGGAAAATCTACACTTATGAAGATTCTGACTACCTATATAAATGCTGATGAAGGAATTGCTAAAATAAATGAATTTGATGTTTCTAAAGAACTGAAAAAAGTTCAGAAATGTGTAGGCTATCTCCCGGAACACAATCCTTTGTATCTTGATTTATATGTCAGAGAATATTTAGCATTTAATGCTGATGTATATAAAGTTTCTTATTCAAGAATTGAAGAAGTGATACAACTGACAGGATTAACGCCTGAAGCCGGAAAAAAAATAGGAGAACTTTCTAAAGGGTATCGTCAGCGCGTTGGTTTGGCAACGGCATTGTTACACGACCCTGAAGTGCTGATTCTGGATGAGCCAACAACGGGATTAGATCCTAATCAATTGGTAGAAATCCGCGAATTAATTAAAAATATCGGTAAAAATAAGACGGTTTTTTTATCTACTCATATCATGCAGGAAGTAGAGGCTATCTGTGATCGCGTTATCATCATCAACAAAGGAAGAATCGTTGAAGACAAAAAACTGGAAAGTGTATTTACTGCTGAAAACGAACAAATAATTGAAGTTGAATTTGATTATAAAGTGGAAGAAGAATTTATTAAAAGAATTCCGCATATAAAATCTTATACCAATACCCATGATAATCAATGGGAACTTGTTTTTTTAGCCGATAAAGACATGCGTCCTGCTATTTTTGATTTTGCACAGGAAATGGGTTTAAAGACCCTGGCACTGAATACAAAGAACAAGAATCTGGAAACGTTGTTCAGGGAAAAAACGCAATAAAAGACTGTTGTCTTTAAAGTTATCGATAATATGAAATTACTTTTAATAGAAGATAATGAAGAACTCCTAAAAAGTATTTCCGATTACCTGACACATGAGAAAAACATTTGTGAAGTAGCGGGAACTTTTGATTCTGCAAGAGAAAAACTGGCACTCTATACTTACGACTGTATCATTCTTGATTTAATGCTTCCTGATGGAAACGGATTGAATCTACTCAAACTGATACGCAAAGAAGGTATCGAAAGCAGTGTTATCATTATTTCAGCTAAAGACTCACTGGACTTCAAACTGGCCGGATTAGACGAAGGAGCTGATGACTATATCATCAAACCCTTTCACCTGCCCGAACTTTATTCCAGGATCAAAGCTGTCATGAGAAGAAAAAACCACAATACCTCTTCTCTTTTGGAATTCAGAGAAATCACGGTTGATTTGCTTTCTATGGAGGTGACAGTTAATACAACCAAACTGAATCTTACAAAAAAAGAAACCTATCTTATTATTTATTTTATCAATAATGAAAATCGGGTTGTGACCAGACAGGCAATAGCATCTCACCTTTGGGGTGATTATACAGACAATCTCGATAACTTTGATTTTGTGTACCAACACGTAAAAAATCTGAGAAAAAAAATTACGGATGCAGGAGGAGAAGATTATATCAGTACTGTATATGGATTAGGCTATAAATTTAATTCTTAAATGCGGCTCATTAATAAATATACCATAAGCTATGTACTTACTTCCTTTTTAGTATTAAGCATTGGTTTTACGATTATTTATGTAGCGGTAAAAAGAAGTCCGATACAGTCCACCATCGGAAAACTCCGAAACCTGAATACCTATGTTACATCAGAACTGCAAAAAGGTCAATCTATTGAAGACTTAAAAACATTCAATTATGTTTCTATATATAAACTGGGAACAGATTCCCTAAAAATTGATGAAATTATTTCGGAGCAACATCAGTGGAACGAGCAGTTGCGTGATTCCATAAATCTGATTAAAGTAACTTCCTTTCCTTATATCAATCATCAATTATACAAAATTGAAAGCAGAGCTTCTCTTATTGAAGCAGATAATGAATACCTTACCGGTATTTTTATGGTATTTGCCTGGACCTTTATTTTTCTTCTCTCTCTGGTGGTACTCATCAGTCAGTTGATCTCTTCCCGTATCTTAGCCCCTTTTTACAGAACCCTAAGCGCCATTACTTCATTTAATATTGAAGATAAAGAACGTTTTAAACTCGAAAAAACCACTACCTACGAATTTAACCGACTCAACGCCTTTCTGGAAAAAATGGTAAAAAAATCTAAGAGCGATTATTTATCACTCAAAGAACTTACAGAAAATACCTCTCACGAATTGCAGACGCCCATTGCTGTTATTAAAGCAAAAATTGAATTATTAATGCAGACCGATCTCAATGAATACCAATTGTCAGAGCTATCAGTAATGTACAACGAGTTGAACCGTGTATCCCGTCTGCATCATGCTTTAAATCTGTTAACCAAACTTGAGCATTTTGAAATTACGGAGACACCATTGAATCTTTCTGAAGTAATCGAAAACAGTCTGTATTCCATACACGATCTGATTGAAATGCGGGAAATTAGACTATACACCGCAATAGAACCACATGTCTATATCAACTTTGATAAAAACCTCGCAGAAATTCTTTTTTCCAATCTCATCAATAACGCACTTAAGCATAATCAGGCTGACGGCAGTATTGAAGTTTCTTTAAATAGTGAAAAACTTGTCATCAAGAATACGGGTAAAAAACCTCCTTTTGCACCTCATCTGCTGTTCAAACGTTTTAAAAAAGATAATCAAAACACTTCTTCTATCGGAATAGGACTCGCAATTGTTAAAAAGATTGCAGATTTATATTCTTATAAAGTCAATTATGAATATATAGAAGGCAAACATATACTAACATTACAATTTTAAGACAAAAAACATCCTTTTGTTTAAAATATCAAAGAAAACACAAATTCTCTTCAAAATTTCTTCAAAATTAAATTGTTTGTTTGTAGTGTGAGTAATTAATCACTAATGCTCCGTTAACAACATTCTACTTTAAAATGAAAAATTATATAGTAAGAGGTATTTGTTTCTGTTGGTTTGCATTATTCGCAACGCCTGTTTTTTCGCAGTCAGATTCACTAAAAAAAAACAGTGATGATATTGGCAGCCTGAAAATCAATTTTGATCCAAGCGGTCAAAAGTATATGCAGATCGGTATCTGGAATCAAACCTGGCTCCGATACATAGACAACAATCCCGGAACTCTGGTAAACGGAGAACCGGAACGCGGTACTTACGATGCCGGAATCCGTAGAATGCGGATATCTACATTAGCACAACTCTCTCCTAAGTTTCTTATGTTTTACCAAATCGGTTTTAATAATCAGACTTTTATTTCCGGCGGAGGATCGGGTACCGGAGCACAGGGAAACGGAAAGAAGGCTACTGTTTTTTTTCATGATGCCTATGGTGAATATACGCTGATACCGGAATTGGATACCGAAACAAAAAAGAAAAATAATTTCAGTCTGTATCTGGGTGCCGGATTGCACAGTTGGAACGGGGTCAGCAGGTTAACAAATGCCAGTTCCAGTAAAATGCTCACTGCTGATCTGCCGGTTTACAATTTTCCTACTATCGAAATTTCTGATCAGATGTCCCGTCAGTTTGGTGTATTTGTTCATGGTTCGTATAAAAAATTTACGTACCGCATGAATGTTAACAAGCCTTTTGCGACAAATAATGAACCTAAAATCGGAAATACAGCTGTTGATAATAATAAAGGTGATGTCTCTTTTGCCGGTTATTATTCGTATCAGTTTTTTGAAACAGAATCTCAAAAAACGCCTTTTCTTGCCGGAACATATCTGGGTTCAAAAAAAATATTGAATATTGGTGCCGGATTTTACTCTACTAAAAACGGAACAAAGACTCAGCCATCTGAAGGAGTTTATGAGAACCATGATATCCGCGTACTCGGTATAGATATTTTCAGTGAGCTTCCCCTTACTGATGACACTTATCTTTCTATTTACAGTGTGTATTATAATTATCAGTTCGGACCAAATTACTTGCGTACCACCGCATTGCTCAATCCCGGAACTGCTGATCCCGCGTATACCGGACAGACCGCACTGGAAGGAGCAGGAAACGGAAGAGTGCTGTTGGGAACTGGTTCTATCTGGCATACACAGTTTGCCTATATGCTGCCAAGATTCAGCAAGTCGGTACAAATTCAGCCCTATGTAACGTATGCGAGAAAAAGCATGGAAGCCTTGAATGAGACCGGCAATTACTATGATTTTGGAACAAACTTTTATTTTGTAGGTCACAATGCAAAAGTATCATTACAATATTCCAGCAGACCTCTTTACGATACAGAGACAAAAACCGTATTTAAACACGCAGGCGAAGTATTGATTGCCATGCAGTTCTTTTTATAATTAAACAACCTAAATAATCTATTATGAGTACTACCACAGTTTCAGGAAATGAAATGACCATGGCCCGAAGAATAAAGGCTATTATCAGCGGATCGGTCGGAAATTTAGTTGAATGGTATGACTGGTATGCCTATTCAGCATTTGCCATCTATTTTGCTCCGGTATTTTTTCCTTCAAGTAATAAAACCGCTCAATTATTAAATACAGCCGGGATATTTGCTGTAGGTTTTTTAATGCGCCCTATAGGGGGATGGATTTTCGGAAGTATAGCCGATAAAGCAGGAAGAAAATTTTCCATGACGTTATCCGTTTTACTGATGTCACTCGGATCCCTTTTGATCGCTTTGACACCTTCATTTGACACAATTGGTGTATTAGCTCCTATTTTACTGCTTATTGCACGATTGCTTCAGGGATTGAGTGTAGGTGGTGAGTACGGAACTTCAGCTACTTATTTAAGTGAAATGGCAACCTCTGACAAGAGAGGTTTTTATTCGAGTTTTCAATACGTTACATTAATCGGTGGTCAGTTGATTGCTTTGGGAATACAGTTGATTCTGCAACACTTGTTTTTATCAGATGAACAGATGCATGAGTGGGGATGGAGAATTCCGTTTTTTATAGGTGCTATTTTATCTTTAGTTGCTCTTTATCTGCGGTCGCATATGGAAGAAACAGATGCTTTTAAACAATCTAAAAATGAGGTTGTAACAGAAAAGAAAAAACAAAAAAGTGAAGGTTCTATACGGGAATTGCTAAAGCATCCAAAATCGTTAGCTATCGTAGTGGGTCTTACTTTAGGAGGTACGGTTGCTTTTTATACTTACAGCACCTATATGCAGAAGTTTTTGTACAATACGGCAGGTTTCAGCAAAAATGAATCTACACTTATTACCTTTCTTTCTTTAGCTATTTTTGCAGGATTACAACCGATATTTGGTATATTGTCAGATAAAATCGGAAGAAAACCGCTGTTATTGGGTTTTGGTATTTTAGGAACATTAGCGACTGTACCCTTGTTGACAAGTCTGCAAAATGTATCTCCGGCAAACGGTATCTGGCAGGCATTTCTTATCATTATGATTGCGCTGATTATTGTTAGCGGTTATACATCTATTAACGCAGTTGTAAAGGCAGAACTTTTTCCAACAGAAATCAGAGCTTTAGGAGTCGGATTTCCCTACTCTATTACAGTAGCTGTCTTTGGGGGTACAGCTGAGTATGTAGCGCTGTGGTTTAAGGAAATCGGTCACGAAGATTATTTTTACTGGTACGTAACAGCCTGTATTTTTGCCTCTTTACTCGTGTATTTCTTTATGAAAGATACCCGAAAAAACTCTACTTTTAATTCTTAATTTTTGGGAAAAAGATAAAAAAAATGCTAATCGTTTGATTAGCATTTTTTTTATCTCCAATTTATATTAGCTTTCCATATAAGCTTCAATCGGTGCACATGAGCAAACGAGATTTCTATCTCCAAACGCATCATCTACACGTCGTACTGAAGGCCAGAATTTATTTTCAGCAATATATTCTAAAGGATAAGCCGCCTGTTGACGGGAATAAGGTTGTTCCCAGTTTTCTGCCGTTAACATTGCCAATGTATGTGGTGCATTTTTCAATACATTGTTGGTATCCTCTGCTGTAACGCTTTCAATTTCTTTTCTGATTGAAATAAGGGCATCACAAAAGCGATCAATCTCTGCCACATCTTCAGATTCTGTAGGCTCAATCATCAAAGTTCCTGCTACCGGGAACGATACCGTTGGTGCATGGAAACCATAATCCATTAAACGCTTAGCTATATCCGTAACTTCAATTCCGTTTTGTTTGAACATACGACAGTCAACAATCATTTCGTGTGCTGCTCTGCCACATTCACCTGTATAAAGGATGGTAAAATGTTGCTCTAAACGTGCTTTCATATAGTTAGCATTCAAAATTGCTGTCTGTGTTGATTTCTTCAAACCTTCAGCTCCCAACATGGAAATGTATCCGTAAGAAATCAAACATACTAAAGCGGATCCGTATGGAGCGGCAGAAATTGCTGTAATAGCATTCTCTCCTCCTACTTTAACAACAGGATTAGTAGGTAAAAACTCTACCAGATGTTTTGCAACACAGATAGGTCCAACACCAGGTCCACCCCCACCGTGTGGAATCGCAAATGTTTTATGTAAATTTAAGTGACAAACGTCTGCTCCAATCTTAGCCGGATTAGTTAATCCAACCTGAGCATTCATATTCGCACCATCCATATATACCTGACCCCCATTTTCGTGGATAAGACTTGTAATTTCAATGATAGATGACTCATACACACCATGGGTAGAAGGATAAGTAATCATTACACAGGATAAGTTATCTTTGTGTAAAAGTGCTTTTGCTCTTAAATCTTCTACATCGATGTTTCCTTCTTCAGTCGTTTTTGTCACTACTACTTTCATTCCTGCCATAGCAGCTGAAGCTGGATTTGTACCATGCGCAGAAGCCGGGATCAAAGCAATGTTACGATGTCCTTCTCCTCTTGATTCATGGTAAGCTCTGATGACCATCAATCCGGCATATTCACCCTGAGCACCTGAATTAGGCTGTAATGTAGTTCCTGCAAAACCGGTAATTACATTTAATTGTGCTTCCAGTTTCTTTAACATTGTTAAGTATCCTTCTGTCTGCGATGCAGGAGCAAAAGGATGTATATTGTTCCATGATGGTAAACTAAGCGGTAACATTTCTTCTGCTGCATTTAGTTTCATAGTACATGAACCTAAAGAAATCATAGAATGATTTAAAGCTAAATCTTTGCGCTCTAATTTCTTGATATAACGCATTAATTGAGACTCTGAGTGATATGTATTGAATACTTCATGTTGTAAAAACGGTGAAGTTCTTTCTAATTTTACAGGAATCAGAGCTTCTTGTGACAATTCCGTTACGGCTTCAAAAGGCTTTCCAGTTACTTCTGCAAAAATTCCGATTACTGTATTTACATCTTTTAGTGATATCGTTTCATTGACAGATATTGATACAGTGTTGTTATCAGGATAGTAGAAATTCACTTGATTTCTCTCAGCGATTTCTTTTACTTTTGCCGCATCTGCTTTTATCAGAATAGTATCAAAATAGGCATCGTTTAATTGCTCAAAACCTAATTTCGTCAATTCATTTTCTATTGTTACCGCTTTTGAATGCACATCAGTTGCGATAAAACGAAGTCCCTGAGGGCCGTGATATACTGCATACATACCAGCCATAACAGCCAGTAACACTTGTGCCGTACAAATATTTGAAGTGGCTTTTTCACGTTTGATGTGTTGCTCACGGGTTTGCAATGCCATTCGCAAAGCGCGGTTACCATTCGCATCCTGAGATACTCCTATGATACGTCCCGGCATGGATCTTTTGTATTCTTCTTTAGTAGTGAAGAATCCTGCATGCGGACCTCCATAACCCAAAGGAATACCAAAACGCTGTGTAGTTCCTACAACAACATCAGCTCCCATTTCTCCCGGAGATTTTAAGCGTACCAAAGATAAAATATCTGCAGCCACAGCTACTTTGATATCTTTTGTTTTGGCTGTATTGATGAAATCAGAATAATCATATACCTGACCGTATTTACCTGGATATTGCAAGATGGCTCCGAAGAAATCTTCAGAAAAATCAAACTGTTCGTGATTCCCTACCACCAACTCAATACCAATTGGAGTAGAACGTGTTTGTAATACAGATAATGTCTGAGGTAAAATTTCTTCCGAAACGAAGAATTTATTAGCATTATTTTTCTTTTGGTCTCTCGTTCTTACATCAAATAGAAGAGCCATAGCTTCTGCTGCTGCTGTACTTTCATCTAATAGAGAAGCATTGGCAATTTCCATTCCGCTCAATTCAATAACGGTTGTTTGGAAATTCAATAATGCTTCCAATCTTCCTTGTGCAATTTCTGCCTGATAAGGTGTGTAAGCTGTGTACCAACCCGGATTTTCAAAAATATTTCTTTGAATAGCCGCCGGAACAATTGCTTCATTATATCCTAAACCAATCATGGATTTGAATACTTTATTTTTAGCACCCAAAGCTACAATATGCGACATATAGTCGTACTCCGTCATAGCAGGATCCAGCTCTAAATCTTTTTCTAAACGAATTTTATCAGGAAAAGTTTCAAATAATAATTGTTCAATATCTTTAACACCGATAGTGTTAAGCATATGCTGCATATCAGATGGTCTTGGACCGATATGTCTCAAAGCAAAAGCATTTGTTTTCATCTACGTAAAAAAAATAAAAAAAATTTAGTTGTGTTTTAATTTTTAAACAACAAAAATAAAGATAAATTCTTTTATTTTGCTTATAATAAGTATCAATTTTAAAAAAGCAGAGAGAAATCAAGAATCAATTTTAGAGATATGTCAGCGCGCCCTTTATACGTTAAAGTTTTTGATCTTTATTTGAATTCCAGTATTCACGTAGGCATTGCTACCTCAGCTTTGGTACAGATGACGTACTATTTTGCAGCCATTCCTTCCGATCTGACTGTATTGTTCTTTATTTTTTCCGGAACCGTTTTCAGTTATAACGTTATAAAATATGCTCCTTATATTTCAAAAAAAGGGCTACCTACTCTGAGCTTAAAGATTATTTCTATTCTTACAGTATTCGCTGCTCTATCTGCTTCATATACTTTTGTTTTTCTTAATACAGCAGCAAAAACAGGTATTGCAGTTATCGGACTACTCTGTCTTTTTTATCTGATTCCGATTGCAAAAAACAAAAGCAACCTGAGAAATCTGGCAGGTATAAAAATTTATATTGTGTCTTTCTGTTGGGCAGCGGTTACATTAATTATTCCATTACTCAATGCCGATATTGCCATCAGTAATGATATTTTTTATAAGTTTCTACAACGTTTTATCCTGACACTGATATTGATTTTAATCTTTGAGATTAATGATTTGAAATATGATGATATCCGTTTAAGAACAGTGCCTCAAACCATCGGCGTACCCAAAACCAAATCGCTGATCTATTTCTTACTTCTTGCTTTCTACGGGCTTGAATTTCTTAAAATTGGTTATTATGAATACCAATGGTTTATCAATCTTATTTTAATAAGCATTACCGGAGTTTTCACCTTTTTTGCGAATGCACAACAATCAAAATATTATACGCTTTTTTGGGTAGAGAGTTTACCTATTGTATGGTATCTGCTGGTTTTATTATTGGGAAATAAATAATAACAAGCTTTTATTTTTTGAGGATGACAATACTCCTTAAAAAATGACATCAATTTTCGATGATCTTTATGGAGTATTTAGTTTCTGGAGGGATGAGTATTGCATCATACTTTTGAATGTAACTATTGATATTTTTACTCAAGGTAATATTATACCGGATACTCAATGTTTTCAATTTATTTAAATCTATGACAGTCCATTGGTTTGAATCAACACAACCCAATAGTTCTTTACTTTCCTCATCCGCTACATCTTCTGTTTTTCCGGTTATTGGATTTTGAATGTATCTTGGAAATGTGATTATTGAAAATGATTTTGCACGATTGATGTTTGCCAACTCATAAATCATATTTCCTATTTCAATATTACCGCTGAAACTTGTTCCTCTTGCTGTATGCACAGCACCCAACTTTACAATTACTTTGACTGTATCTTCTTTTGCTTTTTCATAGTGATAATATTCAGAGAAATTTTTTTTCATATTTTCAACTCTTCTATGCCAATACCCTAAGGTCAATTGATGGTTTATTTCCAAAGACAATTTGAATTGTTTTATTATAAAATTGTTTATTTCATTATCTGTAAGATCCAAAAAAACACTCATTTCCTTTGAATGCAACAAATTGTTCATCAGAGCAGGATTAAAATTATTTTCCCCTTTTTTATATTCAGACGTAACATACGAATACAAACTTTGGTATAACTGTTTGGAAATTTTATTCTTATCCGAATTTTCATAGAGCATATCAATAATAGAAAGATAAGAACCATAATTTTCAAAATCAATTCCCCATATCGCTATATCATATTTCATTAATTTTTCAAGTGTTTTTTCTTCTTCTATCGTACTAAAAAAACCAAATGGAGTCATATTTATTTGAGGCATATATTTTTCATAATATGATTTTAAAGAAACAGATTGCAACTTTAATTCCATAAGTTTCCGAGAGGCTACAGGTCCAATTTCAGCAGCATAATGGCTATATCCATTTTCTTTTAAATAAGGAATTAATCTCTCTACAAATAGCTCTATGGCATGGATTTCATGTTGTTCACCAAGGAGTAAAAACTGCGATTCTGCTATTTTCTTTTTTATAAATAAAGCGCCCTCTCCGTTAAAATTGCCTAAAGAATCCAAAGAAAAATAAGAAGTCGATTCTTTGATTATCTCTTTATTAGTCTGAGCAAACAAAGTAACATTAATCAAAAGAAAACAAAACAAAACATACTTTTTCATCTGCCAATTATTAAAAAATTATAACCAACTCAATTACAAATAAATACCATCAAATTTATAGAAAAAATTTTATCCTATAGACATGTTTTTTTTTTAAATAAAAAAATATTATTTATCCTATGTTAAATAAATTCTACTGTTTCCAAAAGAAATTTGCAGATCTAAATTATTAACAATATTATGAATTGGATTATTTTAATTATTGCCGGCTTATTTGAGGTTTTATTTACTTCATGTCTGGGAAAGGCCAAAGAAACAACCGGAACTGAAAGTTATATGTGGTATGGAGGTTTTGCTGTTGCCTGTATCATAAGTATGACATTGCTGATCAAAGCTACACAGTCATTGCCTTTAGGAACAGCTTATGCTGTATGGACGGGTATCGGAGCTGTAGGTACCGTTTTGGTAGGCATCTTTTTCTTTAAAGACCCTGCAAATTTTTGGAGGCTCTTCTTTATTACTACTTTAATCGGATCTATTATAGGTTTAAAAGCAGTTTCACATTAATAACGTTAATTATTAACAGTTAAGAGTGTTTTAGGTTAAAATTACTCAAAACACTCTTTGTTTCACTTTGTAGCCATAACTTTGTATTTCTTTTGCAATTATCTTAAACTCATTGCAGCCAGAATTTTATGACTACAAAACAAAAATATACCATCCTTTTAGTATTAGGAGGGCTTTCTGCTTTAGGACCATTTAGTATTGACATGTATTTACCTGCTTTTAAAGCTATTGCCCAAAGCCTGAAAACCGACTTATCTCATGTAGGATTTACACTGACCGGTTATTTTATCGGTATCAGCTTCGGACAACTATTTTATGGCCCTGTAACCGACAGATTCGGAAGAAAAAAACCTCTTATTTTCGGACTTTCCTTATATATTCTTGCAAGTATAGGGTGTGCACTTTCACCTACTATCGAATGGCTGATTGCTATGAGAGTATTACTTGCATTGGGAGGTT
Source organism: Flavobacterium sp. (assembly GCA_032096595.1). GTDB lineage: Bacteria > Bacteroidota > Bacteroidia > Flavobacteriales > Flavobacteriaceae > Flavobacterium. The sequence goes on from DAMCXY010000001.1 coordinate 306,653, forward strand.
GTGTAGGAATGGTAGTCGGACGCGCTATTGTCAGAGACTTATTTCCCGTAAGTGAAATAGCAAAAATTTTTTCTATTCTGATGCTCATCGTAGGAATTGCCCCTATCATTGCTCCTACTATCGGCAGCTGGGTATTAACCGTTTCTGAATGGCGTACTATCTTTTATATTATGACCTCACTGGGAATGATATTACTGTTTTCAGTATTATTCTTTTTACCTGAAAGCCAGCCCAGAGAAGCATCTCATTCTCTGAGCATACCTACAATAATCACAAACTATAAAAAAGTACTGTCTGATAAAACGTTTATTTTCTATGCCTTGATTGGAAGTCTTGCCATGTCAGGTATGTTTGCCTATATCAGCGGTTCCCCTTTTGTGTTTATGGAATATTTTGGTATTTCACAAAAAACATACGGTTTGATTTTTGGATTTAATGCTTTCGGATATATCTTAGGAAGTCAGGTAAACCGGGTAATGTTGAATAAATTTTCATCTAAAAAAATAGTTGTTTTTTCTGCCGTCGCACTGTGTACTATTGGTGTCAGTGGTATTGTTCTGCAAAATACTCAGTTGCTTACAGTAGAAATACTCGTTGCTCATTTGGTATGTTTTCTCTTTTGTCTGGGGCATCTGGTACCCAATGCAACTGCATTGGCTTTGACGCCATTTACAAAAAATGCAGGAAGTGCTTCTGCCCTTATTGGTTTTATACAAATGGTATTTGGTGCTTCTATGTCAAGTCTTGTTAGCTTTTTAGCTGATGACAGCTTATTTCCTATGATGATATGCCTTTTTATATGTGGAAGTGGTGTGTTTATGCTCATCGGTTTTGTACAGGTCAAAAACAGAAAAAAAAGATCTGGAGTTATCATAAACAAATAATACAGTTTGGATGTATATCCGAGGAATTAAACAGAATTTACTACATTTGATAGTTCAATTAAAATTTAGCATATGTTACAATTTTCAAAAATAATAAATTACGATTTTTCTTTTGTTTTTCTTATCAGCCCAACATCAGTTTTGGAAGGTAATTTTCCCGATTTTGTAAAAAAACAATATACGGATTTTCAAACATCTGAGACAAAAGAAGATTATCTAAAGATAGGAAAACAGTACTTTTTCTTTGTAAAAGAACAGTCTGATTTAGAAAAAATGCGTGTTTCGGGTTTTAATATCCGTCAAAAACTGGATAGAAAAGAAACAACCCTTACCATTCTTGGAAACGGAGAATCTGCACTGGCAGTTGCTGAAGGTCTGGCTTTGTCTAATTACCAGTTTTTAAAATATTTTAAAGATGCCGAAGATAAAAGAAATCATCTTGAACATATTTATTTAAACGGAAATATGGATACAGCACGTATCAGTGAGCTTAATAATATCATTAAAGCGGTTTGCTGGGCAAGAGATATGGTAAATGAGCCTACTTCATTTTTAACAGCAGAACAGTTATCTAAAGAAATTGTAGCTATTGGAGAAGCTTCTGATTTCAAAGTTGAAATACTTGAGAAAGATGAAATAGAACAATTAAAAATGGGTGGTTTATTAGCTGTAAATAAAGGTTCTGTACAACCGCCGACATTTACAATTCTCGAATATAAACCTGAAAACCCTGTTAACAGCAAACCTGTTGTTTTAGTAGGTAAAGGAGTGGTATATGACACAGGAGGTCTTTCATTGAAACCAACTGCGGGTTCTATGGATTCTATGAAATCGGATATGGGTGGCGCTGCCTGTATGGCAGGTACTATATATGCTGCTGCATTGAACAAGCTGAATGTACATCTTATTGGATTGATTCCGGCAACTGACAACAGACCCGGTGGAGATGCGTATGCACCAGGCGATATCATTACGATGTTTGACGGTACTACTGTAGAAGTGCTCAATACTGACGCTGAAGGAAGACTTATTTTAGGAGATGCTATTGCGTATAGTAATCAATACGAACCGGAACTGATAATTGATGCCGCAACTCTTACCGGAGCAGCATTGGTAGCAGCTGGGACACGAGCAGCCTGCATGATGAGTAATGCATCTGATGCTGTAAATAATTCTTTATTGAATGCAGGTAATCACGTATACGAACGTATGGTACACCTACCTTTGTGGGACGATTATAAAGAGCAGATCAAATCTTCAGTTGCTGATTTAAAGAATATTGGTGGCCGTTATGCAGGTACCATCACAGCAGGGAAATTTTTAGAGCATTTTGCACAATATCCTTTTGTGCATTTAGATATTGCAGGACCAGCTTTTACCGAAAGTCCTGAAAATTACAAAGGATTGGGCGGTACAGGAACTGGTATCCGTGCACTCTCCCATTTTCTTGCACATTATAATAAATAAATTCTTGTTTTTGAAAGATTATATAAAAAAAGAAGCTTTAAAGCTTCTTTTTTTATTGTTTGGTTAATACATAATGTTCTTTCAGAGCACCATCAATTTCATTTCCTTCCTGATCTAATTGTATCAGTTTATTCTCCCCTACTTTTAATTTAACATCAGTATCTTTACCTTTAAGATGTACTACCGAACCATCGTGCCACATAATAGTCCCCTTATCTTCAAAAGTTGTTCTTTCAGTACCTGCTTTTGCTCCCATATAGGTTGCTTTATGCGTAAATGTTTCATCCTTATTAAGAGTAATCACCGTTTCTATTCCTTCACAATCAGCACATGGGAGCGTTCCTTTATAAGTTCCAGCCCAGTCCAATGAGTTTTCGGAAGTATGAGAATGTCCGTCATGATTCATGGTAGTGGTGTCTTTGTTAACACCATCCATACCATCGGTTGTTGTTTCTTTCTTTTTACAGGATACTAAAGCGATTCCTACAAAGGCGATTGCTAATAAACTTTTTTTCATATTCATATCTTTTTAATTTTGTGTTCTAAACTGCTATTATTACTATTATAACGTAAAGTATATTACTTAAAGGTACTATTTTTTCTGAAAAAGATCAATAAAGCCAAAAGTGGCTCATAAAGAGTAGTTTACAAGAGTCGGAAATGTTATCGGTAACGATTTAGTAATGGTGCTAGATGCATTCATTTTCACTAAAAATCCTTGTAATTCAATCGCTAATTTACGAAAATATTAGTGCATTATGTATGGTTCACTGTTTTTCTTCTTGTTCATCCATTTTCTTGATTAAGGACTCCCTTAACGTATCTAAGAATTTGGTTCGGCTCATTTTTCGATTTCGTAATTCTAGATAGGTATGATAAAAATCGCCTAATTCAATATTAAAAACGCTTTCAAAATATTTTGCAATTAGTTTAACATCCGCATTACCATTATCAAAAACTCCTTGATAGTGTAGTGCATATATCAATTCTATCAATGATGTCTTACTTGCTGTCCAGTTTAAACTTGTTTGAATAGTTGAAGGTTTATTAATTTTATGCAAGCACGCCAGTTGATCTTCAATATACACTTGTATTAAATCATTGGCTAATATTTTTGCTACTTTATAATCATGAGAAGTTGAAAAACTATGGTCGGATTCAAAATAGTACGTGTCAAGGCTTAATTTTATATCGTGCTTTCCTCTTAGAAAGTACTTGTTATCTAAATAACTGCTGTCCGTTCTAAAATATTTATAGAACTCCAGATTGTTATCGAAGAACTTCCTTAATCTTATCTGCTCATTGGTAAGATACTTTTTGATGGATTTGAAACCGCCATATGGCTTTTTTGTTTCAATCTTAAAGACGGCATTATAGTATATCAATTTTGAAAGTATGCTTGGCTTTAGTTTTTTAAAGAAGTGTATTTCATCTTTCTCTTCAATAAAACCTTTTTCCAGAACATAAAGCTTGATGTCCTTAAGATAACTAAGTATGAGGTTAACAGCCATTTCTGATAGCTGAATAGGCTCATCAAATTCGATCTTAAGTTCTTCTAGTCTACTATCAAGTTCTCGAAGTTTATCTTTGTAAAATTTATGCATTAGAAAAATATGTGGAAGTTTCCACGACGAGCTTCAGATCATGTCAGCTCAGAGACGTTGAAAATTACTGATTAATATTAAATATATTGAGTGTAAAATAGAAAGTACTTCCTGCACCGTACTCACTCTCGACCCATATTTTACCTCCCTGAGCCTCAATAAACTCTTTGCTTATACTCAGTCCTAAGCCGGTTCCTTCTTTTTTAGTGCCGGGAATACGGAAGTATCGTTCAAAAATCTTACTGAGGAACTGGGGCTGTATACCTTGCCCCGTGTCTGTTACAGAAAATTGAATTACATTTTCTACCTTTTCTGTTATTACATGAATCGTCGAATTTTCGTAGGAATATCTAACTGCATTAGAGATTAAGTTAGTCAGCACCCATGCCGTTTTTTCGCTATCCGCTGCAACAAGATCATCGTCCTCTAAACTGATTTCAATGTTTATGTTTTTATGTTCAGCAGCTGATTTATTTGCATTTACAGCATAATCAACCATAGGTCTTATTTCAGAAGCAATAAGATTTATCTGAATAGCCCCACTTTCTACCTGTGTGATGTTTAACAATTCTCCGGTAATTCGTAAAAGTCTCTCAGCATCATCTTTAATCCCTTTTATCAATGTTATCTGCTCTTCATTTAAGCTCCCTACCTGATTGTTTTCTAGCAGTTGAATACCCATTTGGATAGATGAAATGGGTGTTTTAAATTCATGGGAAACCGTTCCCATAAAATTGGTTTTTGCTAAATCCAGCTCTTTAAATGGTGTAATATTTCTCAATAGAATAACCTGACCGATAAATTCACTATCTGCTTCTCCGGTAGGAACGATGTTGATGTCCACAACCTCTTTTTCAAAGTAGCTTTCCTTTCTGTCTGCGTAAATTTTTAATTGTTCGGATTTTACATTTTCAGGTTTCGGAATAAAAATATCCTTGATAATATTTCTAATTAAATCATTGGTAACGGCTATATCCTGTATTTGTTTACCAATAAATTCGTCTTTTCTTAAACCGCAAATATTCAATGCTTCTTCATTAGCAAAAAGAACTTTTTTATTTTCATCGATACCAATAACCGGATCATGCAGGTTATCAATCAGAGTTTCAATGCGTTTTTTACCTTTTAGGATTTTATCCAATTTACTCTCGGAATATTCTTCCAGTTTCTCAGCCATTGTGTTGAATGATTTTGCCAAGTCACCAAATTCATTATGTCCTTCAAAATGTACCCTCTTTCTATAGTTCTGTCCTGCTATTTCTTTTATACTATCGGTTAACTCCTTAATAGGATTGGCTATACTAGAAGGTAAATTGACCAGTAAAATAAATGCAATCATGAAACATAGTGAGCCTGTAACTGAAATAATGACAATTGCGTTTTGAGCCGTATCATCGGCAATGTCACTTTTCCGGTTAATAGCTTCCATATTCAAGCGCATTAGTTCCGTAATATCTTTCCGAATGTTGGATATCAAAGAGGAATCCTCGGGCTGTATCTTTAGCTGCTTAAAATGTTTAATGATTAGGTTGGTGGCCTCTACTTCTCCTATCTCGGTTACATTCTTCTGTTGCAGATCCAGATTCTTTTGAAAGGTGTCCAAAGCAGATTTGTCTATTGCTAAATCTTCCAAAGACAATAGCATATTTCTGGAATATTGCAAGGTATTGTAATTGGCAACAAGGATATTATTCGTATCTTTTTTGAGTTGGTTTACATACCAGCCACTAACAACAGCTAATGCCAATATGAGTAAGAACAGAGCACCAACTCCAACCGTTAATTTTGCTTTTATTTTCATCTTACGATAGTATTACGAGATCTATATTTTCATGTGACAACTTGTTCAGCAAAGCATTAAAAGTATCAGTCGCTAAAATGATTTTTGCCAATGTGATATGTGGTTTGCCAATGCATACCGTCGTTATCTTACGGTCTTCACATTCTTTAATAATCGCTTTCGTTGTATTCTTTGATTTAACCTTTATAATTTCAGCCCCCAGCTCAGTCGCCAATTTGAAATTATTAATCAAGTGTCTTTGTTTATCCAATGCGATTTTATCGGCACTTTCTCTAGGGGTCTGTACATACATCACATACCATTTGCTGTTATAATAATTTGCTAAACGTGCGGTCTTTCGTATAACGTTTTTCGCTGTTTTTTCATTAGAGCTGATACAGGCTAAAAAGCGTTCTTTCTTAATATTTCTTGTCAGTACGACTTCTGTCTCTACTTTTCGCTGAACTTGTGAAGCCACTTCTTTTAAAGCTAGTTCTCGAAGCTGTAGGATGTGCTCACTCTTAAAAAAATTACCCAGAGCCGCTGCTATTTTAGAACTTTCATAAATTTTACCTTCCTTCAGACGATCGATCAGATCCTCTGCCGTGAGGTCAATATTGACTACCTCATCCGCTTGGGCTACAACACTGTCCGGCACACGTTCCTGAACATCTATCCCTGTAATATCCCGTACTTCTTCATTCAGGCTTTCAATATGCTGGATATTGACGGCACTGATCACATTGATACCTGCGTCTAAAATATCCAGGACATCCTGCCAACGTTTTTCATTGTTGCTTCCTTCTATGTTGGTATGAGCGAGTTCATCTACAATGACCACTTCCGGTCGCAGATTGATAATGGCCTGCAAGTCCATTTCTTCTAATTCTTTACCCTTATAAAAAAGCTTACGTCTTGGTATTAATGGAAGCCCATCCAGCAGAGCATGTGTTTCAGGTCTTTTGTGTGTTTCAACATAACCGATTTTTACATCAATGCCATTGCGCAAGAGTGTATGAGCCTCTTGCAGCATACGGTACGTTTTACCTACACCGGCACTCATCCCGATGTAGAGCTTAAATTTTCCTCTTCGCGATTTTTGGATCAGATCCAAAAAATGTTCGGCATTTTTTCTTTCGTCCATAATTATTGTTTATTAGCCCGACCGATAGCTTTACCTTCGATTATATCTATCGCATTGTTTATTCCATTTTCCATGGATAGGTGTTTCGCAAATAATTCAGCATTCACATACAGGTCGTTATTATTAAACAATCCACGGACACTTTTAAGAAAATTATCAGGTGTAATTTTTTTAAAAGGTAGTGGATATTGAGCTACACCCTTATCATACGCAATTTTACCCCAAAAAAACTGGTCGCCTAAAGGATGTAATACCGGGCAGGTTAAAAAGGGTTTGCCCGCTTTAAGGCAAGCAGCAATTGTTCCGATACCACCATGATGTATAACAGCTCTAACGAGCGGAAACAATTTATCATAAGGAGCGGAATCTATTACTTTTATTCCCCTGTTGAAATTAGATATTTCCGCATCTGAAATTCCCCAACCCTTCACGACGATTATTCTGGTGTCTAAGTCTTCACTTATCATATTGACAAGGTTAGGAATATTGATTTTTTTGCTAAAGGGCATACTTCCGAATGTTATCAGCAAGGGTGGATTACCATTGGCAAGGAATTCGGTTAAGTCCTGACCTAGTTCAGAAGAAGAATCAGTCGACCAAAAGCCTGTAAAAAAGCTATTCCTTGGGAAATCATCCGGCTTTCTTAAAATTAGCTCGCTTATACCATATATTGACATCAGGTCCGGCTTCCTGAACTTATTGGGAAGTCCAACGGTTTGCCGAAACTCCTGAATAGGCTTTTTCCACATCCTTAGCCCTAATTCTGTCAGTTTAAATGTTAGTTTGTTTAAGAAGGAAGGCAGCGATAATGCACTGAAAACGGGATTGGGAAATGCCGAAGTTGGCTGACTGGCAGGAACCACATTGGCGATGATCATTTTCTCAGGAAATTGATCTGCAAAGCTGTCTGCCAGTGTCTTGATGTGAAACAAAACCTTGTCACTGTTTTTGGACAAATCGAAAAAAGTTCTCAGCGCATCTTGTACCAGTGGAGCCATCATCTTTTTAAGGTTATTCGCTGAACGAATCGCATTTAAAGGGTTTTTCATCAAATCGCCTGCTTCTTTTGAATTAACTAATTCTTGGAAGTCCAAATCAACTGGAACAAAATCGAGTTCATACGATTCCACAAGGTTCTGAAAGTTTTTCGCTGTGGATAATACGACGTCATGCCCCTTGTCTTTAAGCGCTTTTCCTAATACAGCGTAAGGCTGCACATCTCCTCTTGTTCCTAATGTCAATATGGCTATCCTCATTGTTTGCTATTATTACGTAAAGATATTAATTATTGAAGGGTGGTATTGATTAAATACCACCCTTTTATCACTAAAAACGTATCGCAAGCGATGTAACCGCCATCACATTATCTTTCTTCATTTGTTCATCTCTATTCAGGAATACAGCATCCTTACTGTTCAGGCTTTTCACTTCGGTACGCCAAACCAGATTAGGCAAGATTTGGTAATCTACATTGATCGAAGCTCCAAAAGTCTGAAATCCATTTTCTGTACCGGAACCGATGATAACTCCATTCTTATCTTGATAATATTCTCCTCTGGCAGCAATACTTACTTTTTCAGTAGGGCTGTATTTTGCAATCAGTACGGGTGTGTACCATGTATCATAGTCATCACTTGACTTTTCTTTCTGCTGTGCACCAATATCAAATCCGGCAATCAGGGCAAATTGATTGCTGATCTGAAACTGTCCGTACAGATTGTGGAAATAACGCATTCTACGTTCATCATCCGGAAAATCGTTGCCTATAAAGGAACTGCTGTTCAAGGTGATCCTGTCTGATGGTTTGAAAGTTAACTGATGTCCGAAGGCGGGCGTTGTATTGCCTTCTACACGTTGAATGCGTTGCCAGCTGTTTAATATCAGTACCGCCATATTCCACTTGCCGTTGTCGGTTGCATAGGACAATTTGGCCCCTGTTTCGAAATAAGGTGAATTGTCGGCCATCATACTTCTCGTCAATGTAAAGCAATCTGCTCCGATAGCACTTTCAAAACCTATATGCGACGGTAGAATACCGGCATCTATCCAAAGATTTTTGGTTTTCGATACCTTTACACCCACGTTAGCTTCGTAGATGTTTTTAAGCACACCTTCTTCAGCGGCATAGTTGGCATTCATATAGGAACCCACTCCAAGAACCAGATTAGCCCGCATACGGTCTGTTTCATAAGCGGCTTTTATGAAACCTAAGTTTAAGCTCACTTCATTGTTACGGTTATGGCTGTACACAAATCCGGGTCTCGTGTTCGACTTTGGATTATTGAAATCCTGTTGGTAATAAACTTCTGCATATCCGCTGATGGTCAACGGTTTTTTTTCTGTTTCCTGAGCACATACACTTCCTGTTGCTCCCAGCAGGATCGCTGAGAACATAATTATTTTTTTCATTTTTGAATTATTAAAATTTAAACTGTTTTATTGAATTCCTCTCACGCCCTATATTTAAAATGGCTACACATACATTTGAATTAACGGCTTGAAAAGACTGAGGTTGCTTATTTGAGTTCGTCCAATGCAATATTTAGTTTCAGTACATTGATCTTTTCTGGACCAAAAATGCCCCATAAAGGTTTTTCAGTCTGCTGATCAATTAATTGATTCAACTTGACTTCATCAACACCTCTTATTTTAGCTATCCGCTTTACCTGTACTTTGGCGGCTTGAACGGAAAAGTTCGGATCCAATCCGCTTCCGCTGGCTGTCAGCAGATCAACAGGTATTTCAGATTTATCAACCTCCGGGTTGTGTACTAAAAAAGTGTCAATTCGTGCCTGAACGTCTGCTAAATATTCCTCATTGGAAGGGCCTTTGTTACTACCTCCTGAGCCGGCAGCATTGTAATCCACAGCGGATGGTCTTGACCAGAAATAATTGTCGTCTGTAAAAGACTGGCCAATATTCACATAATGCTTGTTTCCGTTGTGTTCAATAATTTCTCCTTTTCCAGCATTGGGAGCAAACTGTGCGATACCCCAGACTGCAAGTGGGTAGATGACTGTAAAAAACAGAATCATAACAGCAGTCAATTTTATAGCGGGCAAAATATGTTTTTTCATTACTATTATTTTTTATAATTGATTAAAAGAAAACCGAGATAAGCATATCTATCAGCTTGATTCCAGCAAAAGGTATCAGTACGCCACCTAAACCATAAATGAACAGGTTTCTTCTAAGTAATGCACTTGCTCCAATAGGTTTGTAAGCTACACCTTTCAATGCCAATGGAATCAACATCGGAATGATGATTGCATTGAAAATTACAGCTGATAATATGGCACTCTCCGGACTGTGTAAATTCATAATATTAAGCCCTTGTAATGCAGGAATCGCTGTGATAAACAGGGCAGGAATGATGGCAAAATACTTAGCCACATCATTGGCAATACTGAATGTAGTCAATGTACCACGGGTCATCAGCAATTGTTTTCCGATTTCCACCACTTCAATCAATTTGGTAGGATCGTTGTCCAGATCCACCATATTACCCGCTTCCTTCGCTGCCTGTGTGCCAGAATTCATAGCAACGCCTACATCAGCCTGAGCCAGCGCCGGAGCATCGTTGGTTCCGTCCCCCATCATAGCTACCAATCGACCTTCTGATTGCTCTTTTTTGATGTAATTCATCTTGTCCTCGGGCTTTGCTTCAGCAATGAAGTCATCGACACCCGCTTTCTCTGCTATAAATTTTGCAGTTAAAGGATTGTCTCCGGTTACCATCACGGTTTTAATACCCATTTTACGCAGACGTTCAAAACGTTCCTGGATACCGGGTTTGATGATGTCCTGTAATTCGATCACTCCTAAAGCGACTTCGTTCTCTGATACGACCAGCGGTGTACCACCATTAGATGAGATAGCTTTAACTTTTTCCTCAACTTCTTTTGGAAACGTATTGCCTGCTCGTGTAACCATGCTTTTAATGGCATCCGTTGCACCTTTTCGGATACGTGTGCCTTCATAGTCTACACCTGAACTCCTTGTCTCCGCCGTAAACTTGATAAACTGAGGGTTTCTTGCTTCATAGCTTAATGGATTAACCCCGGCAAGCTCTATAATCGATTTTCCTTCCGGTGTTTCATCCGCCATGGAGCTCAATACCGCAGCTTTTATTAATCTTTTCTCATCAATACCATTGGCGGCATGAAAATGGGTTGCTTTACGGTTACCAATGGTAATAGTTCCTGTTTTATCCAATAGCAAAACATCAATGTCACCAGCGGTTTCAACCGCTTTGCCACTTTTGGTAATCACATTGGCTCTCAGGGCTCTATCCATTCCGGCAATCCCAATGGCTGATAATAAGCCTCCAATGGTGGTGGGGATCAGACAGACAAACAGGGAAATAAACGATGCAATGGTAATTCCCACATTGGCGTAATCAGCAAATGGTTTGAGTGTCACACAGACGATGATAAATACCAATGTAAACCCTGCCAATAAAATCGTTAAAGCGATTTCATTGGGTGTTTTTTGTCGCGCAGCACCTTCTACCAACGCAATCATTTTGTCCAGGAAGCTTTCACCAGGCTGCGTTGTCACCTGCACCACGATTTTATCCGACAAAACTTTGGTACCACCCGTTACGGAGCTTTTATCACCACCCGCTTCACGGATTACAGGAGCAGACTCTCCGGTAATGGCACTTTCATCAATGGTAGCCAAACCTTCAATAATTTCTCCATCGGTTGGGATTATGTCGCCTGCTTCACAGATGAAAATATCGCCTTTTTGCAATTGCGCAGACGAGATGGTTTTTCCGTTTTTCAATCTTGCAGGAGTTTCCTCTCTCGTCTTACGCAGACTATCAGCCTGTGCCTTACCTCTTGCTTCGGCAATAGCTTCCGCAAAGTTGGCAAACAATAATGTCAATAACAGGATGATGAAAACCGTAAAATTATAGCCAAAACTTCCTTGTCCCTGAGCTCCTGCCAATGTCCAGAGGCTCACGGCTAACATGACCAAGGTACCGATCCATACAGTAAACATGACCGGATTACGGAACATGGTTTTCGGATTGAGTTTCACAAAAGATTGCTTCAATGCTTCCTGAACCATATCTTTTTGAAACAATGATGTATTGTTGTTCATTTCTAAATTCTTTAATCAGTTTAATAAAGTGAGAAGTATTCTGCAATTGGGCCTAATGCCAAAACCGGGAAGAATGCCAACGCAGCTACAATAGCGATTACGGCGAACACCATCAGTCCGAAAGTGGCTGTATCGGTCTTCAATGTTCCGTCACCTTCCGGTACAAATTTCTTTTGTGCCAATAAGCCTGCAATTGCAACGGGACCTATGATCGGTAAGAATCTGGAAAGGATTAGTACAAATCCAGTACTGATATTCCACCAAGGTGTATTATCACCCAGCCCTTCAAACCCGCTACCGTTGTTGGCAGATGATGAGGTATATTCATAAAGCATTTCGCTAAGTCCATGAAATCCTGGATTATTGAGAGAGTCAGCCGTATACTGTGGTAAAGCTGCTGCCAGTGCTGTTCCGACAAGTATCAGGAACGGATGTAACAGGGCGATAATCATGGCGATTTTCATTTCTCTCGCTTCTACTTTTTTACCCAGGAACTCGGGCGTTCTTCCCACCATCAATCCACTGATAAATACAGCCAGTATGATGAAAATAAAGAAGTTCAATAAACCAACGCCGACACCGCCGTAGAATGCATTGATCATCATGGCCAGTAATTCATTCATCCCGGATAACGCCATCGAACTATCATGCATGGAGTTCACTGAACCCGTAGAGATCACGGTGGTTACGATACTCCAAAATCCGGAAGCAGGTGCTCCTAATCGGATTTCTTTCCCTTCCATTGCTCCCAATGAATTATCGATACCCATAGCTGCTATAGCAGGGTTTCCGTTCATCTCCATATTGATATTTGGAATAGTCAGCATTAGAAAACCTACCGTCATTACGCCGAATATCATCCACGAGAGTTTTCTTCTTCTGATAAAATAGCCGAAAGCAAAAATCATAGCCAAAGGCACGATCAGCTGGGCAACCATTTCTACCATATTGGATAAATAGGATGGGTTTTCAAAAGGGTGAGCAGAGTTTACACCAAAGAATCCACCACCGTTAGTTCCTACGTGTTTAATGGGTACAAAAGCAGCTGCTGGCCCTCTTGACACCTCTACAGAATCTCCCTGTAAAGTAGTGATGGTATCTTTTCCCTCAAAAGTCATCGGCGTGCCTTCAAACGCCAATATGATGGCTACTACAAATGATATGGGTAGTAAAATACGGGTACATGATTTTACAAAATTGCTGTAGAAGTTTCCCAAGGTATCGGCGGTTTTATCCCTGAATGCCCTGAATAATACTACTGCGGCTGCCATACCAGTTCCTGCACTTACAAACTGTAAAAACATCAGCCAGTACTGTCCCAGATAGCTTAACCCAGACTCCCCCGAATAGTGCTGTAGATTACAGTTTACCACAAATGATATGACAGTATTAAATGCAAGGTCTGCCGACATACTCGGGTTTTTATCCGGGTTCAAAGGAAGATTTCCCTGATTCATCAAAACAACCATTCCTAATAGGAACCAGACCATATTGATCGAGATCATCACGACCATCTGCTGTTTCCAGTTCATCTCTGTATGTGGATTGATACCACTGATTTTGTAAAAGATCCGTTCTATTGGATTAAAAATCGGATCGAGCAGCGTTTTTTCGCCGCCATAGACTTTTGCGATGTATTTACCCAGCGGTATTGCCAGCAATATCGACAAGGTAAACATTACGATTATTCCTAAAATTTCTGTGTTCATTTTTATTAATTAAATATGGTTTTAAACATCCACCCAAGCAGCTTGACGAATGCCAATACGATCAGGAATATCAAGGCAATTCGGGCTACATCTTTCATTTCATTGATTATCTTTTTCATAGCAATATTTGAATTTTTAGAAACGCCAAATAGATAATAGAAATAAAGAACAGCACCCAGAATATAATGGATATCCATACCTTGATCTTCACCTTTGTATTTTTCTTCATCTACTGAAACGGTTTAAAATTTTTCCGGTTTAAGCAATACGTAGCAGATGTAAGCAAATACACCTATGGCTACTATAAATAATGCGGTCATAGACTTGTTTTTTGTATTAAATAATTTGTATGCTGAAACTGATAAACATGTTTCAGGTTATTAGGGATAAGTTGATACACGTATATCCATTGTTCTGCTGTACAACGCCTTTTCATTCCTTCAAAAGAGCGGACAAAAAGATTCTCAATAATATACCTTACGTATTCATTTCCTCTTTTATGGAGCCAACCGATAAACTTAATTCTCACCCCAATTTTCTCTATCTGTCCCTTGGAGAGTAGAAGATTGATATGGTTAACGATTGCCTGAAATATGCCTGCAAAGTTTCTTTTCGAGGATAATTCGGTGATTTCTTCTTGAATTTCCCCATAATGCTGAGCCAGATAAACACTGGCTGCATTTTCGTTTATTTCATTCATTGTTCTGATTGTTTTTTATTTGCTGAAAAACATCCCATAGAAAATGCAGAAGACAATAAATGCTAAAAGTATTTTTGCCAATATATCTGTAACTATTTCTCTGTTTGATTTTCGTTCTTTTTTCATCTGCTGATTAATTGAAAGAATAAGAAGAAAAAGACAAAGCCAATTAAAAGACCTGCAAACCCACCAAGCTTTACAGAGGCTGCAAACAGGAGAAATAATAATATTGCTAATGCTGCCTTTTTTATTTTAGAAGACCACTGTTCTTTCTCTTTTGAAACTTTCATGTTTACTTAGTTTTCCAAAATGGTTTTGATATATCCTTTTCGCAATTCGATCGGAAATAAATCCAGGTGTTTTTTTAGACTACCTGGGCTCTCATCAAACGACAATGCTGTCAGGAACTCATTTTCAATAGCATTTCGTGTGTATTGATTTCCTCCCTGGTACAAAAGATTAATTACTTTCGCTATCTCCTGAACCCGCTCTAATTCATCCTCCAATCCCGAACAAATTTTTTGGGAACAAACTTCTGCCAATTTGTGAAGCAATAGGTAGTCTGCAATAGCGTCATCCAGATTATCCAAATCGGGAATTAGTCTTGCAGCTTCAGGAGCCCATTGTTGTATCGTATTTATTATTTTTGTTTTCATCTATTTATTTTCCTTAAAATGGTCGATGAGAGCTCAATGTATTCACATCTTTTTTCATCTTATTTTAGATTTTCTCAAAGAAGTCGATTGACTTTATGAACAGGCCGAAGCAGGCTAACCCTGCGAGTACTAAAACTGTTGTTATCATGTTATAAATTTTAAGATTATACCTCACTAATGTGCTTCATAATGGCTCCGAATATCAACATCACGATCAATGCAAAAAGCAATAAATGATATGATTTGAGCCATTTTGGAAACGACGGCGGTTCTTTTTGCTTTTTCCATTTGACATTTCTTTTTCTCATTTTTAATTTCGTTTGTATACACTATGCCAATATTCATTCCAGTGAAAACAAATACAGTATAAACAACTGTAAATAAGTTTGTTATTTAAATTCCTTTAATTCTTTCTTCCGAAAAACCTTCTCATAATGATAGGGTCATTCTCATAATGATACGACCATGTCAATTGATGATAAAAGGTATGCTGTCTTGGTGGAGCGATATTGCCTTGATTAGTAAGGAGAATCGTTTTGAATTTTATATTTTTGTACTTTATAAAATCGCAAATTGACTTTCTTCTAAGTCATTTTCAGCATAAACAAGAGGGATAATTATAAAAGATGAATAAAGTAAAAAGGACACCTATTGAAAAAATTGTATCACCTATACAGAGCTTCATTAAGAATGAAAAAGCAGGTGGAATCGTATTGGGTATTAGCGTAGTTATTGCTTTGATATTAGCAAACTCACCATTATCGGAAGAGTATCACCATATTCTAGAGCACAGGTTTGGTTTTCAATTAGACGGAAATACTTATTTTGAGTATAACCTGCATCACTGGATCAATGATGGTCTGATGGCTATATTTTTCTTTGTGGTCGGTTTGGAACTAAAAAGAGAGATTGTCGGAGGCGAGTTGTCCAACCCACGTAAAGCGCTATTACCCATTGCTGCGGCATTTGGTGGTATGGCTGTACCTGCCGCTATATATCTCTTCCTGAATCCAACAGGTGAAGTACACAGTGGTTGGGGAATACCCATGGCAACAGATATAGCATTCGCTCTAGGCGTACTTTATTTATTAGGAAACAAAATTCCGCTAACGCTCAAAGTATTTTTAACGGCTTTGGCTATTGTTGACGATTTGGGAGCCGTGCTGGTCATCGCTTTTTTCTATACATCGGACATATCCATGTTTCATTTGATCATCGGTGCTTTGGTACTGTTGACGATGTACATTGGTAATAAAATGGGCGTGCGAAGCATTTTGTTCTACGCGATTTTAGGGATAGGTGGTGTTTGGACTACATTTTTGTTGTCTGGCGTGCATGCGACAATTGCCGCAGTACTGGCTGCATTTACTATTCCGGCAGATGTGAAAATCAATGAAAAAATATTCAGCAATAATATTCAACGGTTGCTGGATAAGTTTAAAGGAATAGATCCGGACAACAGTAAACCTACGCTGACGAATGAACAGCTGCATATTCTCGAAGAAATTCAAAATAGTACGGTTGCAGCGACTCCACCATTACAACGATTGGAACATGCGATGCACCCCATGGTAACGTTTATAATCATTCCGATATTTGCACTGGCAAATGCGGGCGTTTCATTGGCTATAGATATGGAACATTTGTTCAGTACGAATGTGGCATTGGGCGTCGCCTTAGGCTTGTTGGTCGGTAAAGTAGTAGGCGTTGTCGGATTTACATGGCTTCTGGTTAAGCTTAAAGTTGCTCCTTTCCCGGAAGGGATGAATGTACGAAACCTATTTGGTGTAGGTTTGCTTGCTTCTATTGGATTTACGATGTCATTGTTTGTGACTTCATTAGCTTTTTCGCATGAAGAATATATGACACAGGCTAAAATAGGAATTTTTGCAGCATCTATTATCGGCGGTGTGTTGGGGTATTATGTACTCAGCAAACAGGCGAGAAAGAAATCTTAATATTCAATAGCAGATGAGTAATAAAATATGGGATTTTATCAACCTGCACAATGGTGAAGAAGATAAACAAAAAGTTTTAGAAAACGTAACGGCTAACATTTCCTTTCGTGGATCCAACCTTTGGATATTGGCCTGTGCCATCATTATCGCTTCTGTTGGATTGAATGTCAATTCCACAGCGGTGATTATCGGTGCGATGCTGATATCACCCTTGATGGGACCTATATTAGGGGCAGGATTTGCGTTAGGAACCTATAACTTCCTGCTGTTAAGGAAGTCAATCAAAAACCTGTTAATTGCCACAATTGTCAGCTTGCTGGTGTCGGCATTTTATTTTTATATCAGTCCGTTTAAAGACGTGCAATCTGAATTGTTGGCTCGTACTTCGCCCAACATATATGACGTGTTGATTGCTTTCTTTGGCGGTTTAGTAGGTGTTATTGCCATCACCCGGGTAGAGAAAGGAAATCCAATTCCGGGAGTTGCCATTGCAACAGCATTGATGCCGCCGTTGTGTACCGCAGGATATGGTTTGGCAACCTTTAATTTTAGTTATTTCTTTGGTGCCTTTTATCTGTACACGATCAACTGTTTCTTTATATGTATTGCCACTTTTTTGGTAATCAAGTATTTAAAATATCCTGCATCCGCAACGATCGAGCCTAAAAATGAAAAGCGTATCCGATATGGTATTACGACTTTAATGATGGTCATGATTATCCCTAGCTTTTATCTGGCTTATAATCTTTTTGAAGAGAAAAAATTCACAAAAACAGTAGAAGAGTTTATCAGTTCAGAATTTAGCAGCAGAGGTTATACCGTGATTTATAAAAAACTGAATTATAACTCCAAACCTAAAAAAGTGGATATTGCTTTCCTAGACAAAAAATTGAGCAAAGAAGAAATGGAGATGTATAACCGGCTATTGGATGAAAGAGGTATTCATAATACAACGTTGGGTTTTAGACAGGACGATGCAGATCTCAAATCTGAAATTCTCAGTGAATTGAATAAGCAGGATGCTTCTTTATCTGAAAAAGATGTTACCATCAATAATTTGAGGCAGGAATTGAATAGATATAAAGTAAGCGAACCTGGTTTAGTGAAAGAGATCAATGTCCTTTTTCCGGAACTTGAAGATGTGTCCCTCGGCAAAATAGAAAAATATACCGGGACCGACAGTGCAAGGATTGAATGGGTGGTTTTATACCATCTTGAAAAGGGAGCAAAAGAAACTGATAAAACCAAAATAAAGAAATGGCTAAATGAGCGACTTAAGGTCGATAACACACTGCTTTTGCAAGATACACAGTCAGAATAGCCGCAGAGAAAAAAATAATGAAAGATTTTTTATATGCCAGATGGGTGCAGCGACTTATTGTTGTCCTTCATTTGGTAGCACTTACAGCACTTATAGGGGATTATGGCTTTATACTAAATTCAAGCTTACAATTGGGTATCATTTCATTGTATTTGTTTGTATTGGTTATTGGTGTTTTTTATACTGTACTGAAATACTATTATCATCGGAAAGAATTCATATTAAGTGTTTTTGTTTTTGACACATTGAGTGTGTTGTTTGTGCTCTATTGTTTGTACAAGCAATTATCAACAGATGGATTATCAGACATAAGCCCTTGGATAAGGTGGGCTGTTATTTTGAAATTGGTAAGGGAATTTACTCGTCCACGAGTAAGTTATAAGCGTTCTTTACTGAATCCTGCTCAATTGTTTATCATCAGTTTTATAGGTCTGATCGTAATCGGTGCTTTACTTTTAATGCTTCCTAAAGCAACTTATGAAGGGATAAGCTTTGTAGATGCCTTGTTTACTTCCACCAGTGCCGTATGTGTTACCGGGCTTATCGTGGTAGATACGAGCAGTTATTTCACCTCTTTTGGACAAACATTAATCATGTTGCTGATACAGGCTGGTGGTTTAGGTATCCTCACATTTGCCAGCTATTTTAGTTACTTTTTCAAGGGTGGATCCACCTATGAAAATCAACTTGCATTAAGTGATATGACCAATTCTGAGAAAATTGGCGAGGTTTTTACGACGGTAAAAAGGATTTTGACCATTACATTTTTGATAGAATTTATCGGAGCAATACTCATTTTCTTGAATCTGGATAAAACTTTAATTCCATTATTTTCTGAGAGAGTATATTTCTCCGTTTTTCATTCTATTTCGGCTTTTTGCAATGCCGGTTTTTCAACATTGCCAAATGGCATGATGGAAGCTAGTTATGTATATAATTATCCGCTACAATTTATTATTGTCATCATATTTGTATTCGGAGGATTAGGATTTCCGATCGTGATCAATTCCGTACGGTATATAAAAAATCTGATAGCAAGGTATATTCTTTGGTTTGTAGAAAAGAAGAACAACTACCGTCCATGGATTTTGACCTTGAGCAATAAAATAAATTTATTGACCACTTCCATCTTGATAGTTTTAGGAACCGTCATTATCTACATCAAGGAATATCACAATGTTTTGAGTAATCATGAAGGGGTCGGGAAAATTGTCACGGCACTGTTCACAGCCACTACACCCAGAACGGCAGGTTTTAATTCCATTGATTTTAGTCAGATGCACTTTTCGTCTATCATCATCATCATTTTTTTAATGTGGGTAGGTGCATCTCCTGCCTCAACCGGTGGAGGTATTAAAACGAGTACGTTTGCGATTGCCACCTTAAACTATTTGAGTTTGGCAAAAGGCAAACGTAAAATCGAAATTTTCCGACGGGAAGTAGCAGACATTTCCGTACGGAGGGCTTTTGCTGTGATGAGCCTATCTTTATTGGTCATCGGTTCTAGTGTTTTCTTGATTTCTCATTACGACAATCATGTTCCTCTATTAGATATCGCATTTGAGAGCTTTTCCGCTTACAGCACCGTTGGTCTTAGTTTGGGGATAACAGGAGATTTGAGTAGCGAGAGTAAAATGGTGTTGGTGGCTACGATGTTTATTGGCAGGGTAAGTATGCTGACTATCCTTATTGCCTTTTTTAAGAAGGTGAAGCAAGGTAATTATCATTATCCATCGGATGAAATATTAATCAACTAAAAAGAAGATTTAAAATGAAATTTGTAATTATAGGTTTGGGCAACTTTGGAGGCTCATTAGCCGAAAAACTAACCCAACAGGGAAATGAAGTAATCGGGGTAGATTCACGTGATGAAAAAGTAGTGGCATTAAAGGATAAGTTGTCTCATACCATCTGCATGAATGCAACCGATCAGTCTGCTATAGCACACCTTCCACTAAAGAACACCGATGTAGTGATGGTTTGTATTGGAGAAGACGAAGGTGCTAACATTATGGTAACGGCACACTTCAAAAATTTAGGTGTAAAAAGACTAATCAGTCGTTCCATTAATCCTTTGCATGAAAATGTACTACAAGCTCTCGGTGTGAATGAAATTGTACGACCGGAAGAAGAAACTGCTGAACGTTGGGCTAAAAAGTTATGTCTAAAAGGTGTAGTAGATTCTTTCGAGTTAAACAAGAATTTCAGTATCGTAGAGATTATTGTGCCTGAAAAATATGTCGGCAAAACCATAGAGGAAGTTAAATTCAGAGAACTTCACAATGTGTTGATTCTAACCATTATTCGAGATACACCGGAAAAAAGTTTTTTGGGCAGAAGCAAAATAGTAGCCAATGTACAGGGAATTCCAGAACCAACTACTATGCTTCAGCGGGATGACATCATAGTAATTTATGGAGCTAATGAAGATTTACAGAAATTTGCTAAAGGGAAATTTGAATAGATCATTTTTTGCATAAACCAAAATGGATAAAATCAATAGGTACCAAACGATAGTTATTTTAATCGCTGTAATTGTAGGTCTACTTCTTGGGCAATCTTTTACGATTTCAGATTTTTCGTCATCCTTGATTATTCCGCTGTTGATGGTAATGCTCTTTGGGTTATTTCTGACCATTGATCTTACAGAACTAAAGCACGCTTTTCTGAATGTTAAATTTTCAGTAACCAGTATTCTTATCAATTTCGTCTGGACACCTGTATTCGCTTATTTACTGGGAAGTATATTTTTACATAGTGATTTAGCTCTATGGATTGGTTTCGTCATGCTTATGGTCACACCTTGTACCGATTGGTATTTAGTTTTTACAAATGTAGCTAAAGGAAATGTTTCTTTGTCAACAGCCATTCTTCCAGCGAATTTAATATTACAGGTTTTACTTCTACCAGTATATCTCTTGTTCTTTTTTGGAAAATCAGGAAATGTAGCCTTAGGGTCACTTGCGGAGAGCATCTTGATTGTTTTGGTGTTACCGTTCATTCTGGCACTTATAGCCAAAACAATAGTGAAAGGCAAAAATGTAAGCAAAAGCAGCTTTTTAAATTTTTTTGAGACTTCTCAAGTCTTTTTTTTGGCTTTAGCTGTAGTTGCTATGTTTGCGTCTGAAGGAAAAGATTTAATCAGCCATCCAAGTATTATTTACAAAATGCTTATCCCGGTTTTACTTTTTTTTGGGGTAGCATTCCTTGTCGCATTTCTTGCAAGCAAATTACTCCGGTTCAATTATGCAGACAAGGTAAGCTTAACGTTTACTACTATGGCAAGAAATTCTCCAATTTCATTAGCCATAGCTGTTTCGGCATTTTCCGCAGAACCAATGATTGCTTTGGCTTTAGTGATTGGTCCATTAATAGAGTTACCTATTTTAGTTTTGACGTCACAAATACTTTTAAAAACACAAAAAGAATAGCTCACTACTGAATTTTGTATTGCTCCATTTTTCTGTAAAGTGTTGCTACCCCAATTTCCAGTAATCGGGCTGCTTCCGCTTTATTACCTCCCGTATGATTAAGAATTTTCTGTATGTGCAGTTTTTCAGCACTTGCCATAGAAAATGCGGACAACTGTTGCGCATTGGATTTGGCATATTGTAGGTCAGCGGGTAATGTATCCAGATCTAGCACGTCAGCATCTGCCAGAATTACACTTCTTTCAATCACGTTTTTTAATTCACGGATGTTACCTTTCCATGCATTGTTCTCCAGAGCCTCCATGTATTCATCCGTTAACCTCAAAGGTTTTCTGTTTGATTTTAGTGCGAATATACTGGCATAATATTCTGCTAATAATTTGATGTCTTTGGGACGTTCCCTTAATGAAGGCAGGTGAATGCCAAAGACAGAAAGACGGTAAAAGAGATCGCTTCTAAAATGTTCTTTCTCTATTTCCTCTTCCAGATTACGATTTGTCGCAGCAATGATACGTACATTGACCTTAATGGGCTTTGCATCCCCCACACGAAGCAATTCGCCTGATTCCAGTACCCGCAAAATCTTAGCTTGGAGATCCAGTGCCATTTCCCCGATTTCATCCAGAAAAATAGTGCCGTTATGCGCTTCCTCAAAAAGCCCTTTCTGGTCTTTTGAGGCTCCTGTAAAAGCCCCTGCTTTGTGCCCGAACAATTCGTTTTCCAACAGATCTTTACTAAATGCTGAGCAATTGATAGCTACAAAGTTGTGGTTAACCCGTTGACTTCCCTGATGGATGGCTTGTGCAAAGACTTCTTTACCAGTACCTGTTTCTCCTGTCAATAAAACAGTCGTGTCTGTGCCAGCCACTTTTCGGGCTAGCTCAATAGCTTTGATGATAGGCTTAGATGTACCGATGATTTTATCGAACGAATGTTTTTCGCCTAATTGTTTTTCTAATTTTTGAACTCTCTTGTTTAAAGCAACCTTTTCACTGGCTTTATATAGAAGTGGGATTATTTTATTGTTGTCATCACCTTTCGTAATATAGTCGAAAGCCCCGTTCTTTATTGCCTGTACACCATCAGAAATATTTCCGAAAGCGGTCAAAAGAATTACCTCTACAGCAGGATATTTTTCTTTGATAACTTTTGCGGTATCTACACCACTTCCATCCGGGAGTTTTACATCGCATATCACCACATCTATTTCTTCTACATCTAATCGTTGCAATCCCGATTTTATGCTAGATGCCTGAAAAACCTCAAAACCT
Source organism: Flavobacterium sp. (assembly GCA_032096595.1). Lineage (GTDB taxonomy): Bacteria > Bacteroidota > Bacteroidia > Flavobacteriales > Flavobacteriaceae > Flavobacterium. The sequence continues at coordinate 329,687 of DAMCXY010000001.1, forward strand.
TCAAAACCAATAATTTTTGAAAGTAGATTTCTCAATTTTTCCTCATCGTCTATTATTAAAACTTTTACCACTTTTTTGCTGAATTATAGGGAACAAATTTACTAAATATTATGTCCGTTTTGATAATTATAACGCGAAGCGGATAAATAAAATCTTTCCCAGCTTGGGATAAGCTTGGGCAACAAATTCTTTTTTATTCAGAATATTTGCAACAATACTTTCAAGTCTAATGAATCTGAAAACCTACTGTGATAAAAATTATGAAGAACTCATTAAAACACATAATTTTAGAGATACATAGAAAAGAAGATAAACTTGCTTCTCAAAACAAGAAATTGATTGAAGAAGCATATGAAATGACCACGTATCTTCAAAACTTATTATCTTCCGTTAAAGACTTTGTAACCAATGATGGGTTTGAAACAGACGTTGAAGAAATTGATTTCTTCAGGAATATCAAGCCCCAAATACTCGGAAAGCTAATTTACTACAATAAAGTTTATCGAATAGAAACATCCTGTCCTGTAAATAACGGGAAGCTATACAATAACTATTTTTCAAACCAACTCGCACAATTGAAGCGTGAGTACATTGAATATATCTGCAACTCCGATTTTTATAGGTACTATCGATCAGGCAGAACCGACCGTGATACTATTTACTTCAAAAGAGGTAATATAAATTATCACGATGGCTTAAATAGTATCGTCTTTGAGATGGATCCATCTTTTTCCACTTTCTTTGACTATAAAACAGCCAGGATTATTGCCAATGAATTGATCTATACCTATCTTCTTACTAAAATTAATCCAGCCGAAGACCCCGATATGATTTTTCAAAAACCCGAAAACTCAAAAGATATCTTCTGGACAGAAAGTAAAAATTCACTTGTGGAATTAATTTATGCATTACATGCTTCTGGAGCTATCTCACATGGAAAAATTGGGATAAGAAAAATTAGTCTATTGTTTCAAATAATTTTCCGTGTTAATCTTGGCGACCTTCATCACTCATTTCATAGAATGAAAACAAGAGCAGGTTCCCGAACTGCATTTTTAGACCAACTCAAAATATCCCTCGAAGAGTATATGGATAAAGACCTTTAGCCATTTCAATACAGTAATTTAAAAGCAGTACCCAAAACGTACTGCTTTTTCTTTTGCCCATATATGCCAATTGGCAAATGTAGGCAAAACTCCCTCACAAAATATCTCCAATACATTTAAACCCTTATCAAACAAGAGTTTTCCCTGTTTGCAAAAAAATTCAAAAAACTGCCAAACCAATTGGCAAGGCTTGGCAGACAAACACTACCACCCTTAGCAATTTTGCATTGTAAACATTATAGGATCAATGCGATGAAAATAATTACAATCGAAGAAGAAGCGTGGCAACAGCTAAACAGCCGTATCAATGCCATTGCCGATTACCTGAAAAAACAGGAAGATAAAAGCTATGATGACCTGTGGCTAAATAACCACGAGGTATGCCAATACCTGCACATCAGCGAAAAGACTTTGTGGCGTATGCGTACCAAAGGCGAAATAGCCTACTCCAAAATGTACGGACAATACTTCTACACCATCGGAGCAATTAAGGATATGCTTAATGCCAATGCCGTACAGAGCAGTGATGAGTTTGTACAGGAACTTATGGCAAAAGGTAAAAGCTATATCGAAAAAGGTAGACAATTGAAAACGGATAAAAAGTAGGTGCTATGAATATTGATAGAATGGAATTTTTGGCGTGGATGGAACGCTTGATAGGTCGCCTCGATATGCTGGGTGATAATATAGATGAGTTGCAAAAGAAACGCAACAGTATAGACGGAGAGGAATTGTTGGATAATCAGGATTTGCTTCAAATGCTGAAAATCAGCAACCGTTCCCTGCAACGGTATCGCTCCATCGGCAAACTACCCTATTATACTATTAGCGGCAAACTTTATTACAAGCTATCCGATGTGCATCAGTTCATAAGAGAGAGTTTTAATCCACCATCTGCAAAACTATAACGCCTTTGAGTGACAAACACTGCCTTTAAGTGCCACTTCGGGCAACGTAGTGAACGCTTCCTTTACATTCGGCGGTAAACTTTTAAAATTTTCATATTATGAGTGAAGAAACCACAAATAAACAGGAAATGCCCGAACAATTATCGGACATATTATTGGTACTGGACAAAGAAAAAATGAAAATCCAAGCCGTAAAGAGCATAGACGAAAACGGGAAAATGGAAACCGTTGACCCCACGAAGAAAAACCAAAACCAGTTTATGCGTGTGGACAAGAGTGGCGATTTCTTTTCCAACTTCTTTTCCAATTTTTTTAGCCAACTAAAGAACCCTACCAATTTTTCATTTTTCAAAGTGCCTGCACCTATCGCCGTTGAGAAAGCACAGGAAATGCAAAAGCAGGTAGATAAGCCAACTTCGGAAGGCGAAAAAGTGATGAAAGAACACGAAGTCAAAACCGCCACACAAGAGAATAATAAACAAGAAAATAAAAATGATATGGCAACAGCACAGACAACGCCGGATGTAAGCGAATACCGCTATAAGCCGGAGCAGATTGATTGGGATACAATGACCAATCTCGGATTAAGCAAGGAATACCTTGAAAAAAGAAACCTGCTTGAACCTTTATTGAAAGGTTATAAAACCAATGAACTCGTACCGATAGGGGTTAATCTTGGAGGTACTATTCTCCGCACAGACGCCCGACTGTCATTACAGCAAGCCGAAGACGGAAAAATTGTTGTGGGAATACACGGCATCAAAAAAGAGCCTAATCTGCATTTTGAGTTTTTTGGACACAAATTTACTGATGAGGACAAGAAAAACCTGCTCGAAACGGGCAATATGGGGCGTGTGGTTGATTTGAAAAATTCCAAGACTGGCGAACTAATGCCGTCCATTATCAGTATTGACAGGCTTACCAATGATGTCATTGCACTGCGAACGGATTTTATTAAAATTCCCGATGAGATTAAGGGTGTAAAACTCAATGATGAGCAAAAGCAAACCTTAATGGAGGGCAAACCGCTCAAATTGGAGGGTATGATTTCCACAAAAGGAACGGAGTTTTCGGCAACGGTACAGTACAATGCCGATAAACGCTATACCGAATTTCTGTTTGACCGCAGTAACTACAACGGACAAAAGCAAAACAACCAACAGAATAATCAACAAAGCCAACCACAGGAAGCTCCAAAAACATTTCGTGGCAAGGAACTGACCGATGATCAATACAAGGATTTCAAAGCGGGTCAAACCATATATATGGCAGGTCTGGTTGATAAGAAAGGGCAAACGTACAACGGTTACATCACGTTCAACAAAGACACCGGAAAAACTGGCTTTGAGTTTCCAAATCAATATAAAGAAAGAATGCAGCCAACCGAATCCCATAAAACGCAAACTGCGGTCAATTCGGAGGGCAAGACCAACGAAGCGACCAAAAATATCAACGAGCCTTTGAAGTCCGGACAGCAAACACCGAAAAATAAACAACAGCAGGAACAACAGGAAAAGCCCAAAGCACCTGCAAAGTCCAAAGGCAGAAAAATGTAGTAAAATATGAAAACAATAATTGCAGAAAAACCAAGCGTAGCAAGGGAAATAGCCGGACTTGTGGGAGCATCCGATAAAAAGGACGGCTACCTGACAGGTAACGGCTATTTTGTTACGTGGGCATTCGGTCATTTAATAGGATTGGGAATGCCCGAAGATTACGGGATTACGGGATTTGACAAAGCATCATTGCCGATACTCCCCAACCCGTTTTTACTGACCGTCCGGAAAGTGAAAAAAGACAAAGGTTATACCGCTGATGCTGGTGCGTCAAAGCAACTGAAAATAATAGACCAGCTTTTCAACCGTAGCGATAGCATTATTGTAGCTACCGATGCAGGACGTGAGGGCGAACTTATCTTTCGCTATATATACGAACACCTCAAATGCAAGAAACCGTTTGAACGGCTTTGGATTAGTTCGCTTACCGAAAAAGCCATCAAAAAAGGCTTTGACAACCTGAAAGACGGAAAAGCATTTGACGGGTTGTATCAGGCAGCACAAGGCAGAAGCCGTGCCGATTGGTTGGTGGGCATCAATGCTACACAAGCATTGAGCATTGCTGCAGGCAATGGAGTTTACTCGCTCGGAAGAGTACAAACACCCACACTCGCTTTGATATGCAAACGTTATTTGGAAAACAAAAATTTCTCGGTAAAGAAATATTGGCAGATACAGTTGTTGCATCACAAAGCAGGTATTGATTTTAAAAGCCTTTCTAAAACTAAATGGGAAGACCAAAAACTCGCCAATGATACGCTGAAATCCATTCAGCGAAGCGATACGGCAACAATTACATCGGTAGAAACAAAAAGCGTTACGGAGCAACCGCCTTTGTTGTTTGACCTTACAGGACTGCAAAAGGAAGCGAACAAAAAGCTTAACCTTTCTGCCGAAGAAACGCTGAACATTGCCCAAAGCCTTTATGAAAAGAAGTTTATCACTTACCCTCGCACCGGAAGCAAATACATTCCCGAAGATATGTGGGCAGAAATTCCCAATCTCGTGAGAGCATTGCAGGACAGGCAAACCTGCAAACAAGCTGTAACCAAAGTGAAATGGGGTCGTTTCAACAAACGTATCGTGAACGACCTGCGTGTTACAGACCATCACGGTTTGTTGATTACGGATAAAATACCGTCTGCCCTGAACGCAAAGGAAAATGCGGTTTATGATATGATTGCTTTTCGACTGCTCGAAGCTATTTCACAAGCCTGTATCAAGGAGATAACCGATATTGCTATACAGGCATTGCATTACGATTTTACGGCAAAAGGATGTAAAATTATTGAACCAGGTTGGCGTTCCCTTAAAGGGACTTTTTCGGATGATGATACCGAACCTGTACAGGATTTACCTGAACTGAAAAAAGGTGATGAACTCAAAATTAAGGAAGCCACCGTTTTGGAAAAGCAAACCAAACCGCCTGTGCTTTATACCGAAGCAGGGCTTTTGTCGGCTATGGAAAGTGCCGGAAAGGAAATCGAAAACGAAGAGGAACGGAAAGCCCTGCAAAATATCGGTATTGGTACACCTGCAACAAGGGCGGCGATTATCGAAACCTTGTTTACCCGAAATTATATCCAAAGGGATAAGAAATCCTTAATCCCAACCGAAAAAGGATTGCAGGTATATGAATTGGTTAAAGACCGAAAAATTGCAGATGTGGCAATGACCGCCGAATGGGAATTGGCTTTACAGAAAATCGAAAACAACGAAGCAGATGCAAGTGCGTTTCAAAAGGAAATGGAAACCTATGCTTCTACTATTACCAATGAGCTGTTGCAAACCTCCATTGCCAAAAGCAACCTGCCTAAACTTACCTGTCCGAAATGTAAAAGCCAGCAACTCATTATCCGTGACAAGATTGCCAAATGCCCTGATGAAAGATGTAATTGGGTACAATTCCGCAATGTGTGCGGTGTACAAATCGGCATAGGCGATATTGAAAGCCTTGTTAATAAAGGCAAAACCTCACTTATCAAAGGAATGAAAAGCAAAGCCGGAAAGAAATTCGATGCTTACATCGTGTTGAATGAGCAAGCCGATAGTTCCTTTGAATTTGAGAAAAGTAAAAATTACAAGAAGTAATGGAAAATAGACCTAACATTAGTACAACGGAAATCAGAAACCTGATTTATACCATACGTGGCAAGCAAGTAATGCTGGATAGCGACCTCGCTTCCTTATACCAAGTGGAAACAAAGAACCTCAACAAAGCCGTAAAAAGAAATATTGAAAGGTTTCCGGCTTCTTTTTGCTTTCAACTGACCGAAGAGGAAGCCAGCAACTTGAGGTTCCAAATTGGAACCTCAAGTTTGAACTACGGCGGAAGACGTTATTTGCCCTATGTTTTTACCGAACAAGGGGTTGCAATGGCTTCTGCCATACTCCGTTCAGATATTGCCGTTAAAGTCAGTGTTGAAATTATGGAAGCCTTTGTAGAAATGCGGCGTATGCTTACTAGCAATGCTTCTTTGTTTCATCGGTTGGATAAGATTGAACTGAAGCAATTAGAAGCTGACGAAAAATTTGAAGAGTTATTTAAGGCATTGGAAAGCGACAAGCTCCACAGCGAAAAAGGTATTTTCTATAACGGACAGGTTTTTGATGCCTACGCCTTTGTATCAGATATTATCCGAAGTGCCGGAAGCTCCATTATCCTGCTTGATAATTATGTGGACGATACGGTGCTGACCTTGTTAGGCAAACGCAATACGAATGTAACTGCCATCATCTATACCAAAAGCATCAGCACTCAATTACGGCTGGATTTGCAACGATATAACAGCCAATATCATCCGATTGAGGTTGAGGTTTTCTCCGATGCTCACGACCGATTTTTGATTATCGACGATACGGAGCTTTATCATATCGGAGCATCACTCAAAGACTTGGGCAAAAAATGGTTTGCCTTTTCACGAATGGATATTGAAGTTGGCAGGATGCTTCAAATCCTTAATCAACAATAAACCCTCCATTCAGAGGGTTTATTGTTATACTATAACTGTAATTGGGCTGTGATACTCTTATAATAAACTTTTAGTGCATCACGTTCATCTTTACCAACATAACTATTGTGAGCAACCAAACACCGTATTTTGTATAATTCATCAACCATTACATTCAACCAATGTTCATTCTGCTTAGGAAAATACTTCCCAAAAATTGTCCAATTCCCAACTATTATTTTTCCTAACTCAATAAAGTCGCAGTAAAATAAATCACTATTACCTCGAATGGGCAAATATTTACTTTCTTGTTCGCTTTTCTTTAGTTTATCTATGGTTTCTTGTACTTTTCGGGGAATATTTATTGTTTCAGTCTTCATAATTTCTTCAATAAATATTCTTAAAGAATTTTCAATACAATATAAATACAAATAGACTTCCGACATTTCTCGTCCTTTTTGTTGTATGTCTTGCGGCAAAAGGTTTAAATGCCCAAAGTTTACATTTTGTTGTATTTCCTCGATGCTATCTAATAGGGAATTTTCATCTGAAATTAGAGGGTAGAATATCTCATTAATATATTTTCTTCGTTCCGCATATCCTCCTTTTGCTTGCATTTCTCTTCTAAATTCTTGAAGAGTAAAGCAAATTTTAAATTCCTTTGGTTGGTTGGTTTGGAACTTCGCAGATTTATTCAGTTCACTTTTCAATCTTTTATATTCTGCTTCATTATCACTTGTTATAGTAACATCGGTAGATGCTCCTGTAAGTAGTATTTTTAAGCGTTCAATGTTTTCTGTATAATTCATTTACATAAATATTTTAGGTTATTCTTCTATACTATGTTCTTCTTCTGGAAGCATAAAATCAAGAAATAATAATTCTGCTTTAGCTTCATCATCTTCAAATTTCAAATCCCAGCGTTGCTCCATAAATTCTAATAATTTATTACCTCGGTCAAGTATAGCAACCGGGTTCCAAACATCATATCCAGACACTTCAATCTCTGAATGCGAACCGTCAGAATATCCTTGTCTTATTTTTTCCTTTCTGTCATTATATTTTGCTGTTTTCTTATCTTCAAAGCAATCATTTTGTAAACTTGAATTTATACTTTGCGACAATGGTAAAAGATTGCCCAATGTTCCCTGAAAAAAAGGATGAAAATTCTTTTTATATTCCTTAAAATTTTGTTTCCAATATTTATCTGTTGGTGTCTGTGGATAAATATGCTCAATAGAAACCTTATCTTTTTCGCTCTTAACAAACAGTTTCCAATCTATCTTTTGGCTTCCTCTTTGTCTAACTTTCTCCATTTCATATTCATATAAGAAATATCGAAGCCCATTCCAAGAATAGAAACCTCCTCCGCTTTTAAACTTCTTGTCAATGAACTTTTGAAAATAGGTATAATCAAAGTAGATTTCTTCAGAATTTTCAGGTGTATAAAAACAATAATCCATTCTTTCATTCAATCTGTGAATGATATTGTCAATTGTTAGTTCCCCATTTCGCAGTTGTCTTGCTGCACGATAAAATTCACTGTTTCTGTATGTTGAAAAAGCTCGGCTAAGCCTGAATGTAATAAAAATGAAACGCTCAATTGCTCTAAAGAGCTGAACTCTCTTATCAGGATTAACATTCTTACTCAAATAAGCTACTGTTACGAGTGGACGAAAATAGATTATACCAATTCTATTCAAACGGTCTATCCAAAGACTTTCCTGTGTGGTTAAGTCCGGATTATTTACAGGGTTATGGGTATTATACCAATGTACAGCGGCAGCCTTTAAGCTGTTCACATAATCTTCTATTTCTTTGGGAGAAAGTTGGGAACGCATAACAATTACTTCTTCTTCGCCGTTTATTTCAACTTCTTCTTGGTCGGTATCTTCATCCTCCCGAACTTCTTCAAACTCTTGCAACGAACTTATTTTCACCTCTGTTTTTGCATAAATATTTTGAGGTGTAAATTTCTGTTCCAGCAAAAAACGGATATAATCATCTCCTTTCTCCCTCGTGTATTGAAAGTACATTATCCAATGAGCCACTAAAAAATCATCATCATTAAGTGGATTTTTCTTGTTTCTCCCAAGTTGATAATAAACTTCTTTCCAAGCATCATTGATTTTTTCACGAAGAGAATTTCTCTCATCAGTTTTTAACTCCTTTTCATCATACAAAGTCGTCAAATAAATTAGCCTGTTTTTGAGAAGTTCCAAATTTGACAGCTTTTTGCCACGATTATTCATCGTTTCAAATGCTACGAAAACATCAAAATCGTCACTTATTTCGTAAACATTGAACATCAGGTTTTGCGTAACTTTTTTGAATAATGTTTCTATCTCGGTTAAACCGTATGTTTCAAAATAGTTTTGCAGATTTTCCTTGAAAAAATGCTTTGCATTTTCAAGATTGAGCGTGTAAAAAGTTTCTTGTACTGTTCCGCTATTTGGTTCTAAGAAAACCTTATGACGTAAATATTTAAAACTCGGATTATCGATCTCATAGCCAAACTTGTAGGTTGTAACAATAAACTGAGGAGGTTTTTCTATTACTAAATATTCTTCTTTAATAGCCTTTAAGCTAAAAGAGCCAAGATAAATTTCTTCATCTTTTTTGCCTTTGTTTTCCGGTATTGCTTTTAATTGTTCCGAAATGGCTTGAATGAAAATTACAAATGTTGTCAATCGCTGTTGCCCATCAACAATATGGAAAGGTTTAAATCCTCTATCTTCAATTAACCATCGTTCGTCATTCCAGTTATTCCAGATATTTTTATCGACTTTTTTCAAAGAGAGTAAACCTGTATAATGAAATCTATCGGCAGGAAGATTGACTAAATCTTCCCAAAAATCTTTCAGTTGTCTTGTTGTCCAAGCGTAACCACGCTGATAATCGGGTATTTTAAATATTCTGTCTTTGAAAATACTTTTTAAGGGTTCTAATTCATTCATTATTTAATGACCGTTCTTTAATTGTTGATTTTATCAATTATCAAAAATACAAATTAAACTCTTCGTTATTACGTGGTTTTACGCCAAATCCCGCCACTCAAAGCCAAACCCTGCCACTTCTGCAAAGGCTCTTATCTACTGCTATAATTTTAGGCTTCAAGTAAATTTCTAAACAAAATTATAGTATGGATACACAGCAAAAAGACCTATCGTATTTCAGATTACTACTGCAAGAATTATTAAACACGAGCTTTCCCGAAAAAGCCAACGACCAAAAGTTTATAGACCAGCGTTCTTCGTGGGCTGCCAATGCCTACGAGGGTGCTTTTCGTTCGGGAAATACCATTGAGCAATGCAACGAAATAGCCAATTATATCCTGTTTGAAAAACTGCATTTCTCCAAATTCGATACGGTTTTCCAAGTCGTATGCGATGAGTTTGATACCCTAATGGCAGACGAGGAATTGCGACCGTTCGCACTAAAAATGTTCCCTGTTTGTGAGGCTGTTTTTGCAAAGTATCAACTAACCGATGATTTCGCTTACGGGTATGAGTTTGACCTGCTCTACACCGAAATAACAGGAACCATCGCAATATGGATAGAGGAAAATGGGCTTCAGTAAAAAGCAACATCTCCAACAAAACATTGATGCCCTGCGAATTGCTTTTAAACTGGAAAAGGAGAACCGTCAAGCCACCGTAGGTGAAAGACTACTAATGATGCAATACAGCGGATTTGGTGGTCTTAAATTCGTGCTGAACCCCATAGCGGAAGAAATAGACATCAACAATTGGAGAAAGACGGAACACGACCTGTTCCCAATCACGCAGGAACTCCACCAGCTACTCAAAGAAAATTCCGAAGACGATAAACAATACCGCCGATATGTGGATAGTATGAAAAGTTCCGTACTGACGGCTTTTTATACGCCTCCACAGGTTATAGATGCTATTTCTGCATCCCTGCGTGAAAGCGGTCTGAACATTCAGAAATTCCTCGAACCCTCCGCAGGTATCGGTTCATTTGTTCAATCCTTTGCAGAGAGCCAAACCGAAGTTACAGCCTATGAAAAGGATGTGCTGACAGGAAAAATTTTAAAACAGCTTTATCCCGAAAGCAATATCCGTGTGAGTGGCTTTGAGGAAATCCCCGAAAAGGAACACAACACCTATGATGTTGTTGCCAGCAATATCCCCTTTGGCGATACTTCCGTCTTTGATTTATCCTATTCCCGAAGTAAGGATAGTGCAAAAGTACAGGCTGCCCGAAGCATTCATAACTATTTCTTTTTGAAAGGAACCGATATGCTCCGTGAGGGTGGCTTGTTGGCTTACATCACTTCACAGGGCATTCTGAATAGCCCAAAGAATGAGCCGATACGCAGGGCGTTAATGCAGGATAATAATTTGGTTTCGGTTGTGCGGCTGCCAAACAATCTGTTTACAGAATATGCAGGTACAGAGGTTGGAAGCGACCTGATAATCCTGCAAAAGAATACGGCAAAACAAAGCCTGAACGAAACGGAAGAACTATTTTGCCAAAGCAGGCAAACCAAATACAATACGCCAAGCAATGCTTACTTTCAGAATGGTACAAGGGTCATACATACCGACCGTAAGATAGATACCGACCCTTACGGACAGCCCGCAATTATCTATATCCATAAAGACGGTGTTGCCGGAATTGCCAAAGATTTGAAAATGATGCTTTCCGATGATTTTGGAAAGCACCTGAATGTGGATTTGTACAAAGGCGAACGGAACGATGAGCCAATCGTACAAATTCCGGTACAGCCAACGCCTCCGGTCATTGAGCGTGAAATCATTCAGCCGGAACAACCTCGTTTTACGCAAACAACCATAGTAAAGGAAAGCTCACAGGAAAAGCAGTTAAGCATTTTCGACCTGTTTGAAAATGTGAGCGAACCTGTAATGGCAGTTGCTCCACCCAAAAGAACCACGCAAGCCAAAAGACAAACCGCTAACAAAAGACGAGGTGCGATAGGTCGCCAAACTGACCTGTTCAGTTCTGCTACGCAACAGCCTTACACACCTCCGGTTTCAAACGGTACTACAAACGGAACAACGGCTACCAATAGTAATAAACAAGAAGTTATTGGCGATTTGTTTTCGGGTATCAACGGGAATGGCCAAGCTGATAAGCCAGCCGTTCCCGATACCATTCCCGAACCTGCTCCTTATAGTGGCAAGTTGCAATCGTTCCACCGAAACGATTGCCTTGTGGTGGATAATGGTTGGGTAGGTCATCTGCAAGATGTAGATACAGCAGACGGTACGGCTGTTTTCCACCCGCTGCAATTACCAACCTCACAGAAAGCAAGAGCCGAAGCGTACATAGCGGTACGGGATATATACCAAGAGCTTTACAATAAGGAGGCAAATTTTCAGACCGAACACAAAGAAGAAAGGGAAAATCTTAACCGCTTATACGATGCCTTTGTAAAAAGGTACGGAAACCTCAACAGTGCCGATAATGTCAAGCTCATTAAAACGGATAGTTCCGGTAAGGAAATCCCTTATTTGGAGCGTGTCGTTGGCGGTGTGGTACACAAAGCGGATATATTCAGCCGCCCTGTAAGTTTTTCTACCGTAACCATAGCAACGGACAATCCCGAAGAAGCATTAGCGGCATCCCTTAACAAATACGGAAGCGTGGATTTGGGCTATATGTCCGAAATAAGCGGAATGCCTGACGATGCTTTGAAAGAAGCCTTGAACGGTCGTATTTACTACAATCCATTGCAAAAGGAATATGAAATATCCGAACGCTGGATTGCGGGCAATGTGGTGGAGAAAGCAGAGGACGTAAGAACCTACATCGAAAACAATCCTGATGATGCCCAGGCTAAAGCAAGCCTTACGGTATTGGAGGAAGCCCGACCAAGACGTATCGAATTTGAGGAACTCGATTTTAATTTGGGCGAACGCTGGATACCCACAGGCATTTATGCCCGATTTGCTTCACATCTTTTTGATACGGACGTACTTGTTCATTATTCTGAAAGCTCCGACGATTTTTCAGTAAAGTGCGACCGTAAGAATTTACACATATGGGAAAAATATGCTGTCAAAGCCGAAAGCAGAACGTTTGACGGGATTGCTTTACTAAAACACGCCCTTGTCAATACCACACCGGATATTACCAAGAAAATCAAGGTTGGCGACCAAGAGGTCAAGGTACGGGATATGGAAGCCATACAAATGGCATACACCAAGATTGACGAAATCCGTACCGCATTTACCGAGTGGCTTCACGCCCAAAACGATGAGTTTAAAAACAGGCTGACCGACCAATACAACGATACGTTTAATTGCTTCGTCCGCCCCAACTATGAAGGAACACATCAGGATTTTCCGGGATTAGACCGTAAAGCATTGGGCATTAAAGACCTGTATTCGAGCCAAAAGGACACCGTTTGGATGATAAAACTCAATAACGGTGCTATCTGCGACCACGAAGTAGGTGCAGGAAAAACCCTTGTGATGTGTGTGGCAGCACAGGAAATGAAGCGTTTGGGTTTAGCCCACAAGCCTATGATTATCGGGCTGAAAAGCAATGTTCACGAAATTGCCGAAGCCTACCGCACTGCTTATCCACACGCTAAAATCCTGTTTCCTGGCAAAGAAGATTTTACGCCCCAAAAACGCCTGCGGATTTTCGGGGATATTAAAAATAACGATTGGGATTGTGTAATCCTTACACACGACCAATTCGGAATGATACCCCAAAGCCCCGAAATACAAAAAGAAATCCTTGAAATAGAATTGGACAGCGTAGAGCGTAACCTCGATGCCCTACAATCGCAAGGCAAGGAAGTGACCAGAGGAATGCTTGCCGGAGTAATCAAGCGGAAAGAAAACCTCGAAGTAAAGCTCAAAACCCTACAACACGATATTCAAAACCGCAAAGATGATGTGGTGGATTTTAAGATGATGGGTATAGACCATTTGTTCGTGGACGAAAGCCATCAGTTCAAAAATCTGATGTTCAATACAAGGCATACACGGGTTGCCGGATTGGGCAATGTGGACGGTAGTCAAAAGGCAATGAACCTGCTCTTTGCTATCCGTACCATTCAGGAACGCATCAATGCGGATATGGGAGCAACTTTCCTTTCGGGTACAACTATCAGCAATTCATTAACGGAATTGTACCTGCTGTTCAAATACCTGCGACCAAGAGCAATGGAAAAGCAGGGTATTCATTCTTTTGATGCGTGGGCAGCTATCTATGCGAGGAAAACAACCGATTATGAGTTTTCAGTCGCTAACAATATCGTGGCAAAAGAGCGTTTCCGATACTTTATCAAAGTGCCGGAGCTTGCCCAATTCTATTCTGAAATCACGGATTACCGAACAGCAAAGGATATAGGCATTGACCGCCCGAATAAGAACGAGGTGCTGTATAACATACCACCTACTCCAGACCAAGCTGAATTTATCCAAAAACTAATGGAGTTTGCCAAAACAGGAAATGCGGAACTGTTGGGCAGACCAAAGCTAAGTGCCAGCGAAGAAAAAGCAAAGATGCTTATTGCTACGGATTACGCCCGTAAGATGTCGCTCGATATGCGAATGGTAAGCGGTGCTTATGAAGACCATCCAGATAATAAGGCTTCGCATTGTGCCAATAATATTGCTAAGTATTATAACCAATACAACGCACAGAAAGGAACACAATTCGTTTTCTCTGATTTAGGAACCTACAAGCCGGGCGAATGGAACGTGTGCTCCGAAATTAAACGTAAGCTCGTGGAAGACCACGGTATACCTGCGAATGAAGTCCGGTTTATTCAGGAAGCCAAAACGGACAAGCAACGTAAGGAATTGATTAAGGGAATGAACGAGGGTAAAATCCGTGTGCTGTTCGGTTCTACAAGTATGCTGGGTACGGGCGTGAACGCACAGAAAAGAGCCGTTGCCGTTCATCATTTAGATACCCCTTGGCGACCGAGCGACCTTGCCCAAAGGGATGGCAGAGCTGTTCGTAAGGGCAATGAGATTGCCAAGTTTTTTGCAGATAACAAAGTAGATGTAATCATCTATGCCGTAGAAAAATCACTGGACAGTTATAAGTTCAACCTGCTGTACAATAAACAGCTATTTATTGACCAATTAAAAAACAATAATCTCGGTAAACGTACCATTGACGAGGGCAGTATGGACGAAAAATCGGGAATGAACTTTTCGGAATATGTGGCTATCCTTTCAGGAAATACAGACCTGTTGGACAAAGCCAAATTAGAAAAGCAGATTGCAGGACTGGAAAGCGAAAAGCAAGCGTTCAACCGTTCTAAATTCAGTGCTAAATACAAGCTACAAGACTTTACGGAATTGCTGGAAGCCTCCCAAAGTAGGTTAAACCGAATGAGCCTTGATTGGGAAAATTTACAGCAACGCATACAAAAGCGTTCTGACGGCACTATCGCAAACCCTGTTCAGTTGGACGGCTTACAGCCCAATGCGGATATAAAACAAATCGGAGCGAAACTCAACCAGCTTGCGGATAAAGCCCGCACCGGAGGTCAGTATGAAGAAATAGGAAGCCTGTATGGATTTACCTTATTGGTTAAAACCGAAATATCCGAAAAAGAGGGCGTAGATATTCGGGTAAACCGCTTTTTGGTACAGGGAGAGGGCAATATCAAGTACACTTACAACAATGGTTTAATGGCGAAAGAACCCGAAACCGCATCATTGAACTTTTTGAGGGCATTGGAAAAATTGCCCGGCTATATTGACCAGGAACAAAAGAAGATTACTGAAATTAAAAAAGACCTGCCTATACTTCAGGAAGTAGTGGGCGGAACGTGGTCTAAGGAAAGCCGATTGAGCGAACTTAAAACGGAACTGGCTGCCGTGGAACGAAAAATACAGTTATCCATTACCCCTGACTTAAAAAATCAGGAGACTGAGCACCATGAGGAAACCATTAATATTAATGATTTACAAGGGAATTCTGTACGATTACGGACAATGTAGCTGTATCTGTAAACAAAAAATAGCTACCCTAAAAAAGATAGCTAATTTTTTTATTCTTTTTGCACCAGATGTTGTAAGTCAGGATCATTCTTAATCCTTTCCAACTCACTTTCGATAATATGAACGATATCCAGTTTTATTTGTCTATAATTAGCCTCAATGTCCCGTTTCATATTGTCTTCACCGTTTTCATCAACAAAGGATAATATTTCTGGTATCTTCTGATAGGCTTTGGTTTCGACAGCTACCTTGTCATTGTCCACCACGATTTCAGCGTGGAATATCTTTTGCTCGATACGCTCGTCAAAGTTATCAGATACCGAACCCACGAACATACCTTGTGTAAGTGTTGAGATTTTAGAAGCTGGTATCAAACTATCCAACTGCGTAGAAATTGAAGTTGATTTGTCATTTCGGTTGATGGTCATACTTTGGCGTTTCTGTAATACCTTTCCGAAGCGTTCCGAAAGACTTTTTGCCGTTTCGCCAACCACCTGACCACTGAATATATTACCAACCGTGTTCTGTATTACCTTGCTCTCTTTGTCGCCGTAATCCCTCGTTAACTGTGAAAAGTCCTGAAAGCCCAGGCACACAGCCACCTTGTTACTTCTCGCCGTTGCGATAAGATTATCCAAGCCCCTAAAATAAATTGTGGGCAACTCATCTATGATAACAGAACTCTTTAGCTGTCCTTTTTTGTTGATGAGTTTTACAATTCTTGAATTGTATAACCCTAATGCTGCGGAGTAAATATTTTGACGGTCGGGATTATTGCCAACGCATAAAATCTTTGGTTCCTTTGGGTTGTTGATGTCCAACGAAAAATCATCTCCGGTCATTACCCAATAAAGGCTCGGAGAAATCATTCTTGACAAAGGGATTTTTGCCGATGCAATCTGCCCCTGCAACTGGTCTTGGGCTCCGCCTTGCCAGGCATCGAGAAAGGGAGATAAATAATTCTCTAATTCATAATAAGAGGTCAAAATCGTAAATACGTCCGAATACTTTTTATTCAGTAATTCAATGGCGTGGGGAAAGGTGCAATATTTACCATCCTCATAAATTTTCAGATACCAAATTATTGCTGCAAGCAAGATAATTGGACTTTCCACGAAGAAATCCCCTTGCTTCTGTATCCACGACCTGTTGAGGTTTAACATTATCGTATAAGCCGCTTCGTAGGCATCTGAAATATCCGTCATAAAGTCGGGATTTAATGGATTACACCTGTGGCTCTTTCTTGGGTCATCAAAGTTAATCACGTAGAATTTCGGATGAACTTTGTACTTATCCCTGTTCTTCAGTAAATGATTGTAAGCAATCGTAGATAGGTCGTCAAACTTGAAATCGTAGATGTACATTGAGAAGCCTTTCTCAATCTGCTGTTTGATATAATTGTTTACAATGGCATACGATTTTCCGGAACCTGGAGTTCCCAACACAATCGTTGCCCGAAAAGGATTGACGATATTAATCCAGCCATCATTCCATTTGTTCTTGTAATAAAACTTGGTAGGTAGATTGACCGAATACTCGTTTTCCATCAGTTTGGTTTCCTGCTGAAAACTCTCATTTTCATTATTGAAAACATCGTCCATCAGGTTAGTACGGAGCAATCGGCTCATCCATACTCCAGCTACCATTAAGGCGATATAACCTAAACTTGTGGTAAGTATATACAGAAATGTAGCTGTGTTCAGTGGTAGCTTTAAGAGAGGAAAGTTCAGAAAGAAAAGGACAAAGCCGATAGCTAAAGCCACATAGATTTTAGACCAGGTTATCTTTTCGTTTTTAACGCCCTTAGTACCCAAACAGCTTAATGCCAATAATACTAAAGCAAAAACTTTCGTATATAGTGTATTTGAAAACAGTCCGGCGGTACGCTGAAAATTGCTTAATATTTTGTTGATGATTTCTAACGTCCAGCCACGTTCTATAAAGAAACCGTAGCAAAACCAATACAAGTGCATCAATACTATAATGATGCTTACTGCTCGCATAAAAGCCATAATCTTTGCAAGCCCTCTTAAATCGTCTTCTCCCTGCATTTTTATAAATTTTTAAATGTTCGGGCGTGAATTTATGAGCTATATAGTGTGACTGTGAGATTGTGGCAGTCAAAGGCAGTACGTGGCAGTGTTTGGCTGAATATAACTACTGACCTCTTTTGCGTTTCCGCTTTTTCTTCATTTTGTTGGCAAAGTCCGCTTCATCGTAATCTTCTCCCTGTGCTTCGGGAATGAGCAAACCACCAAAGGCTTCAATCAAACCGTCGTCTTTCTTATTGGTATCATCAAATTCAAACATAGGGTGCGGTTGCTCTGATGTTAATTCCTCTCTGTCCTCTAAACGGGATATTTTTTCTTGTGGCTCGTCCAGCTCTTTGATGTCGGGCTTGATGTTATTGTTCCAATAATCATTAAAGGTATTGGCAGAAAGTTCCTTTGCTAACCGTGAGCCATTCCAAACGGTTTTTGAATTGTGGTCTATGAACGTCATACCGTAGATACGTCCGGTGTCGTTTCTGCGAACCACCACGTTAATACCTTGCTCGCCCAACTGCTTCTTAAAGCTCAATTCATTATCCGTAGATTGCAGGGCAATGGTAACGGCTGTTTTTAACGTCTGCTTGGTCGGGTGGTCTTTCAAAGCCGTTTTGCATTTCGCAAAATGCAATTCCAATGCTGGTAGCCCTGCATTCTTTCCGAATAAGGAAGCCTTAAACGGATTTCCTGCTTTTTCGCCTTTTTCATTCAACGGAATATACAGCAAACCTTGCTGTGGTTTTCCCTGCAATTCGCCCTCCACTTTCTCGGTGGTAATATTGAAAAGAGAAAGCAAAGCATTGTATTCTCCCAAAGTCTGATATTGATAATAGTTCGGCAGGTGTCGGACAACGGATGCAATCTGACTTTTTACATCGCCTTTACTGTAATCCACAGGGTGGAAAATTTTATCGTTCTGGCTACGCTCTTTATCTGTTGCAGGTATCAAATGGTGTTGTTTTTCGAGTTCACGGCAGATGTTCATCGACCGCATTTTCTCGAATTTGTCCGAAATCTTTTTTCCGTTTTCGTCCACACAAACCGACACGATATGGATATGGGTACGGTCAATATCGGTATGCTTAAATACCACAAAAGGCTGTTCGCCATATCCCAACTCCCGCATATACTGCTGTGCCATTTCCCGAAACTTATCATCGCTAACGGTATCTTTCGGGTCGGGATTGAGCGAAATATGCAGGGTATGTTTCTCTGTATTTTGATTAGCTAACAGATAAGGAGCAAAAGATTGTGCTAATTGTGCAACGGAATACTGCCCGTTTGCCGTTTCAATTATCTTATTTGCAAACAGAATTTGTCCGTTTTCTTTCTCTACTTTCAGATTATTATACGCCAATGCTCCGTATAAATTTGCACTTCTTCCTATTTTCGCTATCATTACTACCGCTGTTTTTTGAGGTATTTTTTATCGAACTCTTCGGTTATCTCCACCACTTTTTTGAACAATTCGACCATTTCTGCCGTCTGTTTTTCCAATTTATACAGGTATGCCGATGCTTTTTTCTCCGAAAAATTCTTGTACAACAGCTTTACAATCTGATTATAGTTTACCCCGATTGAGCGGAACTGACTGTGAAACGAAGTCAGCCGCATATAGAAATCAATCGTTCCTTTGTCGATATGTACCGATTTTATCGTCTTATTGAAGATACAGGACGTTATAAAATGTGCCTTTACCTGCATACCTGATTTATCAAAGAGAGCAAGAAAACGGGCGTGTTCCTCCTCGGTAAAGGAAATCGTGTAGCGGATTTTCGCAGGGTCGTTTTTAAGCGGTCGCCCTGTCTTTTTCAACTGCTTTTTGCTGTTCTCATTCATCACTAATCCATTTTTAATTCACACAAAAACGCCGACTTCGGAGGACGTTTTCTGCTCCCTGCAAGGGCAAGTTGTTTTGAGCATCCGAAAAGTTTTCGAGATGCTCAAAACACAACTTGCCGTGTTCCGGTGAACACAAAAATCCGCCCTGCGGGACGGATTGATTTTAACAGGGAAAAATGGCTCGATGCCGTTGTTGTTAAACTCCGTTTTGTCATTTCGATTTTGCATAAATCAGTTAATAAAATTCATTTTACAAAGTAAAGCCCTCTTTCTGAAAGCATTGCAGTGTAACAGCGTGCCAAACACTGCCTTTGAACGCCAAACACTGCCACCAGTGTACAACAAGGAAAATAACATTGGTTCTTTGTATCAGATTTCAGGCAGGAACGCTATCAGACCATCATTCAGATCGGATAGACATCATTCAGAAATGCAGACCATTCTGCAAGCCGGATTGCAAGATTGCAAGACTGCAAGAAAGCAAACGTGATAGACTGACGGCAGGCAATCACGCAAGACAGGCTTCCTGAACGTATGCAGGTTTGCAGGAGTACAGGAATGACGGTTATCCTGATTGAGAGCAAACAGGAACGGGTGCAGTCCTGCCGTATTGCAGAGAGGCAGACAGTCACAAGTTCAGTCAAGCAAGATGGCTGGCTATCCTGCAAGGAAGCCGGAACGAAATCAGGAATGACTGACAGTCATTCCGCAGGACGGAATGCCTGCAAGAAAGTAGCAACTTTAAATTTTTAAGATATGGAAACAAAAAAGAAACCGCTGTTCATTGCCTTTTCCTCTCAAAAAGGCGGTGTTGGCAAAAGCACATTTACGGCACTTGTAGCAAGCCTGCTCCATTACCGGATGGGCTACAATGTAGCCGTGTTGGATTGCGATTATCCGCAGTACAGTTTATTGAAAATGCGTGAAAGGGACTTGAAAGCCGTAAGGGAAAACGAACACTTTAAGCGGATTGCCCACAGGCAGTTTATGACCATTAATAAGAAAGCCTACACGATAGAGCAATGCAAAGCGGAAACCGCTTTGAGTGAAGCCGATAATTTACTCCGTTCCTCAACCATTCCGTTTGATGTGGTTTTCTTCGACCTGCCGGGAACGGTCAATTCTGCCGGAATACTTCATACCCTTATGGGAATGGATTACATTTTTTCGCCTATCACGGCTGACAGGGTTGTCGTGGAAAGTACACTGAGCTTTACACAGGCTCTTACGGATATTATAATGAAAAACGGGGGAAGCACCATTAAAGGCATCCACCTGTTTTGGAACCAGGTGGACAGGCGTGAAAAGTCGGAACTCTATGATTTGTACGGCAAATTCATAGCGGATTTGGGTTTCTCCCTGATGAAGATTTATGTAACGGACAGCAAGCGTTTCAGAAAAGAAAGCGAAGCGATGGAAAAAACGCCTTTCCGTTCTTCTTTACTACCGCCCGATCAAAGGCTGATGGCTGCTTGTCAGTTGGATTTATTTGTCCAGGAATTTTTAAGAACCATTGAACTGTAACGATTATGGAAAAAGGAAATAAAAAAAGAAACAGCCCTGAAATTGACGAAGAATATGTGATGTCATTAATGGCTGGCGGTGTCCGCAAAGAGGGAATGAAACAGCCACCCGCCGAGACGCCCAAAGAGCCTGCCAAAGAGCCTGCCAAAGAGGAAATCAAAGAAGTAGAAATTGCTAAAGAAGAGGTCAAGGATCAAATACAGGAGAAGCCTGTGCAAAAAGAGCGAACAAGAGCCAGAAAAAATTCAGACAGTACCTACGGTGAACGTTTTCTCAATACGCACTCAATGGAAAAGCGGGGCGACAAGAGCATCTATATCCGGCAGGAATACCACGAACGCCTTTCCCGTATCGTACAGGTTATCGGGAAAGATAAGATACCGCTGTATGCTTACCTCGATAACATTCTCGAACATCATTTTGAACTGTTTGAGAAAGCAATTACCGATGATTTTAACGAGAAATTTAAACCCATTTTTTAAAGCATCTGATTATGAAAAATACAAACAAAAAAACAGACAAAGCCTTACGCACGGCTCAATACAAATCCACTTTCCTTACACCTACAGAGTTTATGGCAAGGAAAGGGAAAACGGTATATATCAGCAAAGAGTTTCATCAGAAACTGAACCTGCTTGTATTTATGCTCGGTGGTGGCAAGCTGACCCTTGCCGATTATTTACAGAATTTGCTTCAGCATCATTTTGATGATTTCGGAACGGAAATGAAAGAGCTTTATGGTAAAGCAGATAAACCAACTTTTTAAAAATTATAGCGATGAACAACAATAGAAAAAACCAGAAAAATATAGAGTGGAAAAACCTTTATCCCTCTCTATTCCTCATCAACCGCTTTCCGTCAGGACGGCACGGAAAAGTAGTGTACATACGCCCCGAATACCACGAACGTTTGCTCCGCATTGTACAGGTGTCAAGAGAAGAAAAAGCCACGCTTTACTCATTAATAGACAACATTCTTGAGCATCACTTCAAGGAATTTGGCGAAGACATCATCGATTATTACAACAAACAGAACAAACCAATTTTTTAGCGATGGAAATAGTAATTGTAGTATGCCTGCTGATAGTTATTGCCCTGCTTTTGCAGGACAAGATTGTCATTAAAAGAAAGTCGGAACAAAAGCCGAAACAGGACCCGAAACTGCCCGATATTATGGGGCAACCAAAGCCCGTAAGAAGCCAATCCCTGCCAAATACTGCCAATGAAAGCCAGATAGCGGAACCGGAGGTAGATATTGATAATTTAGACATCGAATACGACACAAATGAAAACGTAGGTATTCAACAAATTCCGCAGGAAGAACTGGACGAGGTGTTCAGTAATAATGTACCCGATTTGGCAGAGGAAGAAGAAGATTTGAACAGGTACAGAACTTCCGGTAGCGATGACGGTTTTGCCCAGGGGGTTACCTTTGAAGAACTAAACAGCGTGGGGGTGTTGCTCCAAAAAGAAACATTGGAACCAGCCCAAAAGAAAACAGCGATTGATATAGTTCAAAGATTACAGGGAACCGAATTATTTGCTCTACTCGAAAGTTCAATGCAAGGTGCTTCCAAAAAGATTGCCGAGCTTCTGGACAGCACACTTTCATCATCTGATACCGAAGCCGGTTCTTCCAATTTGCGGAAAAGTGATTTAAGTGATTTTGATATTGGGGAGTTTGTATAGGAAATATTTACGTTTGTCAGAAATTGTAGAAGCAAGAAAACTGAAGTTTTCTTGCTTCTTTTGTTTCTACAATCATGATAAAAATGGTTTTAACGAAAAAAAAATCGCCAAAAATTTTGACGATAGAAAAATAGTCACTATATTTGACAAAATTTTTATCGTCAACTATGAGTGAGCAAGATATATTTTTAAGAAACAATACGGGGAGCAAATCTAAGTCTGCGATAGTAGATGGGTTTGTTGTACGAACAAATGAGTTTGATTATATCAAAGACATTTTAGTGAATGGAGATATTAAAAGTAAATCTTTAAACACTATTATTATTGGACAGCGCGGTGCTGGAAAAACAACATTAATGCATAGACTGAATTACGCTATACTTGATGAAAAGCTGCTGTCGGATATCTACCTTCCTATTATGTTCTCGGAAGAACAATACAATTTATCTGATCTAACGAATCTTTGGGAGGCTATAGCTATGGGAATTGATGATAATTTTTATAAGGAAAAACTATCTGATTCCATTGAGAAGATTATTGACACGGAAGAAGATTATGAAAAAGCATCATTTAGTTTTTTGCAAAAGTTTCTGAAGTCAAAAAACAAAACGGCCATTCTTTTTATCGAGAATGTTAACTTTTTTTTAAAGAAGCTAAATGAATACGAAAAAAAGCGACTTAAGTCAATTTTAACCTCTGAATCTCATTTTAGGATAATAGGTTCTTCAACTTCTTTCAATGATGGAACAATTGACTTTGGCGATCCATTTTATAAGTTTTTTAATACGGTGCAATTGGATGGGCTGAATCAACAAGATTGCGAAAAACTTCTAATAAAAATTGGTCAACAATATGGAGAGGAGAATCAGATTAAAGAGATTATTGAGAATTACCCCGGTAGAGTTGAAGCGTTAAGAAGATTAACTGGAGGTGTACCAAGAACAATCTCTTATCTTTTTCAGATTTTTTTAGATAATGAAAATGGCAAGGCTATTAAAGACCTTTATCTTCTTATAGATACATTAACACTATTATATAAGTCTGAGTTAGATCAACTTTCAACTCAACAACAGAAAGTAATTGATGCTATAGCTAGAAAATGGGACGCGATTTCTGTTAAAGAAATCGCAAAGCGGACTAGATTGGAAAGCAAAAATATATCATCGATACTATCATATCTAGAAAAAAATCAATTGATTGAGAAGGTGCCTACTTCTACAAAGAATCATTTATATAGAATAAAGGAACGCTTTATGAATATTTGGTACTTAATGAGGTTTGGAAGAAAACATGATAAGGAAAATGTGATATGGCTAGTTCGATTTTTTGATGCTTGGTGTGACGAAAGTGAGCTAACTAAAAGACTTAAAAATCATATTAGCAACCTTAAAGATGGTAAGTATGACGCTGTTGCTGCAATAGATATGGGTAATACATTTTTATCTTGCGAGAACATCCCGGAGAATTTAAAGGAAGAATTGATTAGTACTACTAATTCTATCTTACCAGACAGAATATTAAAAGGGGCAAAAACT
Organism: Flavobacterium sp.; assembly: GCA_032096595.1. GTDB lineage: Bacteria > Bacteroidota > Bacteroidia > Flavobacteriales > Flavobacteriaceae > Flavobacterium. The sequence goes on from DAMCXY010000001.1 coordinate 353,805, forward strand.
GCTGAAAAGGATGTATTAGATGACATTAAAAAGCTCTTAAAAGATGAGCGTTTTGATGAAGCTGTTAGTCGACTCAACGATGTAGAAAATAAAGATATTGATTATTTCATGTTAGCTACATCTGTTTATTTAATGCAAGGAGATCATGAAAAAGCATTAGACGCAGCAAAATCAGCTTGGAATTTAGATGATCAAAATACATTTACATCCACCACATTAGGAGTTATTTATGACATGCACCTAAATGATCCTGATAAAGCTATAGAATATTATGAGAAGTCATTGACATTACCACATCCTCATCCATATGCTGCTAATAGGTTAGGTAGTATTTATAAAAAGAGAAAGGATTACGAGTCAGCGATAAAATATCATAAACAAGCTGTGACAAAGAATTTTAAACAGTCATTGATTTCCTTAGGAAATATTTATTTAGATCTTAATGATTTTGAAATGGCAGAGAAATATTTTAGAGATGCTGTAGAGGCTAAATTAGATAAATCTAATACTGCTTTGGCAAAATTGTTTTCTAAAATGAAAAAGAAAAAAGATGCTGAGATAGCTCTTTTGAATGCGGTTAAGGAGAACGAAGAGGATAGTAATATTAATCTTGGAAGACTCTACATGTTTAAAAGCAAACCAAGTTTCAAAAAAGCGGAGGAGCAATTTAAATTAGCCATTGACAAGGGAGAAATTGATGGGTATACTCAATTAGCAAGATTATATCTTAGACAGAAACAAAACGACATGGCAATTGCTGTTCTTGAAAATGGAGTATCACATAATGATGCTGAATCAGCACATCAGTTGGCTCATCTCTTTCACAGAGAAGGGCTGTTTGAGAAGTCGGATAAAATGTTTGAGAAAGCAATAGAATTAGGCGATACTTCTGTGATAGGATGTTGGGTACAGAGCATCTATAGATCTAAGAGAAATAATAGGAAAAAATTCACAAAAGAGTTGCTTGAAAAATACAAACCAGACGATATAAATAGTCGCTTTGAGTTACTTTATGCTAAAATACTATTGTGGAACGACAATTTGACGGAAGCAATAGGCATTGTAAAAAAGCAAGCTGCCATTTTACATAACAGCACTGATGATGATAGCTATGCTCACAGAAATATTTCAGAACTTGTAGAATTTTTCCTGTTACTGATTGCTAAAAGAGAATATGATATTGCTTTAGATATGTTTAGTGATAATAATGATTTGGATCTTAGAACTATGCTGAAGCCTATATATTACCTAATGATGAATGAGCTCAAGGAAGATTATCCAATGGAATACCTTAAGGCTGGTAAAGAGCTAACAGAAACTATTAATGATTTAAAAAAGGAGGTGGAAAATTTGAGAAAAAAATAGAATAAAAACGTAAAAAAAAATATTAGAGAAATTTAAGCATAGTTTAAGAAATGCGACAACTTAAACTATGCCTACTGTTTCTTTCAAGTGTCCACTTATGAGAATGGATAAATGATATTGTGATTGGAATAGCACAAAAGTAAACAAACTTGTTATTTGTGCAAATATAATTGTCATTTTCTTTTCTTATAGTGGTCAATGATCGTCTGGCTTTGCTAATGTTTATGCTAGGACTACCATTTTTATAAAATTAGGTAGACGATAATGATAAAAGTATTAATTAAATAAAAAAGAAAATTAAATGGCAAACGCTACTATTAAGTATTACCCAGTTGGTAATGGAGATACCTCTCTAATTACTTTGGAAGACAAAACAACCATTGTGGTTGATTGTAACATCAGGAATTGTGACAACGACGAAACATATGATGTTAAAAAAGATTTATTGCAAAGCTTGCAGTATAGTAATGGTATACCCTATGTTGACGTATTTATCTTAACTCATGGTGATCAAGATCATTGTAGAGGCTTTAAAAAGCACTTCTATCAAGGAGCTCCCGAAAAATATTCAGAAAGTGATAAGAAGGAAGGGCTTATCAGAGTAGACACAATGTGGTTTTCTCCAATGATTGCTGAGGAACATACAAATGATGATGAAGATGCTTACCAAAAGGAAGCAGAACGCCGGCTTTCACTACATCGAAGCAAAGACCCTAAAAAGGATAATGCAGGAAATAGAATTAAGATTATCGGGTATGACGGAAGTACAGATTATAAAGACTTAGATCATTTAAGAGCTAAACCAGGAGACATAGTAGACCGCTTTAATGACCGAAATCAAGTATTGTTTTCAATATTCATACATGCCCCCTTCAAGGAACATCTTGAAGCATTAGGTGACGATAAAAAAAATTCAACGAGCATTGTGTTTCAAGCGAGATTTAAAAAGACATCTTATCAGCAAGATTTCTCAACTCTTGCAATGTTTGGGGGGGATTCTGATCACACTTCATGGTGTATTATTTTAGAAAAAACTAAAAAGTACAAAAATGAACATGCTTTGAAATGGGATTTATTTCTTTCTCCTCATCACTGCTCTTGGTCATTCTTTAACGATAGGCCACAAGAAGAAAATCCTGATCCGAAAGATACTTCATTGGAAGTTTTAAACTACAGGAGGAATAATGCAAAGGTTATTGCATCAAGTAAAAAAATCTTAAATGACGAGGATAATCCACCTCATTATGAGGCTAAACGCGAGTATGTTAAAAAAGTAACGGATGGAAATTTTCTGAATACTACTACGTATAACATAGTTAACAAGATTCCGCAACCAATCGTGTTTGAGGTTACTTCTCAAGGAATAGTAAAACCTAAGCAGGTTGAGGGTTCAGCTAAGGTTGCCGGAGGAGCTGGTTTAGGTATTGTAAACACCACTTCAAAATACGGAAATGGAGAAGTTTAGTGATAGCCTACCGTTATTTACTAATGATATAGAGAATCCTGAAATTCAGGATTCTCTAAAATCATTATGTCAACTTCAAGGTGATCAAGTAAAGATTTTGGATTGGGGAGATAGTAGAATCGCTATTCCAATTGAGATCAATATTGACTTACCTAGTCTGGGGAATTTTGACGATTTAGACATTAGAGAAAAAGAGCCTGTTATTTTTGTGTTTGATTTAATTAATTATCCAGTTTCAGCTCCTCGAGTTTATACTGACAGGTTAGATTTTCCTAAAAACAATCTTGCTCATCTTTATGTAGCAGTTAATAATCGCCCGCCGGCCTTCTGTTATGTAAGAGGAAATGCAGACGAATGGTATGCAAATAAAAGGATTGAAGACCTCGTAATACGAATAAGCAACTGGCTTAGAGATGGTGCTACAGGTGAGTTAACTGAAAATGGTGAACAATATGAACCATTGAGATTAGAGGGATACTCGGGAAGTATAATTTATGACTATGATACCCTTCTGACTGTTGTTGCTAATAAAGCAGCTTTTGAATTTGGAGATAAGTTTTCAATTGTCTTGTTCGAACGTCCGAGTAATTTGGGTAGGTATACGTATAAATTTGTTAGGCCGATTACTGATAAAAATGCACTTACTACTATTAAGGAAGTTGACGAGGAACGTAAAAAAGACAAAGAAGATGTTACAAGAAAGAAATATTATTACGGATATGTGCTATGGAGTGAAGAAGATGTGATAAGACGAGAATATGAAGTAAATATTCCAAGGTCATGGGACGAGTTTAAATTGTTTTGTGAGTATTATCATATTAAATATAAAGAGTTTGAAAAATTCATTACTACCTATAGTAAAATAAACGAGTATATCTATTTTCCTGTAATAATTGGAATACGTAGACCTAGTCAACTGATTGGCTATTCATCGAATGTAGAATTCATAAACCTACGCTTTAAGGTAACTTCCAGTGACATCGAACAGGAAAAAATTGTCAATAACGTACCGATAGATATGTTATCGCACAACCAACCTCTAACTAAAAAATTAGCCGGTCATATATCAGGATTGGACAAAATTTCAGACAGCAAAAGAAATGTTATCTTTGGGTGTGGTGCAATCGGATCTAAGATGATAATGCATTTAGCGAGATCTGGACAGACAAACTTAACTTTGATCGACCCAGATTATATTTCTCCGCATAACTTAGTTAGACACACATTATTTGGAGAGGATGTAGGTCACAATAAAGCCGAAGCATTAGCAGAAAAAATAGAGAAAATTTACCCTTATGAAAATACAAAAATAATAAGTGGTACTTCTTTTAAGGATGGGCTTATAGGCCAAAAAGAAACATTTGAGAAATATGATTGGGTATTAGATTTTACTGCTTCCGAAGCATTTTTTAATCGATTGTCTACATTAAGAAATATAGATAATAATCATGTAGTAAGTGCCTCAATAAGTGATTTTGGAAATTTGGGGATAATGTACAAAGAAGGTAATAATAGAAACCCCAGATTGGATGATTTGCAAGTGTATTTGTTTAGTCTTGCTGAAAACGATTTGAATATTAGAAACTGGCTTAAGAATGAACAGGCATCCGCTCACTCTAATTTAACAGTGCATGTTGGTGTAGGCTGTAATTCGGAAACGACAGTTTTATCAGACCATAAAATTTCCTCTCATGCATCTTATTTTTCTGGTGTTCTACAGAAAGAAATGAGTATGATGTCAGCGGAAGGTAAAATATATTTGAATCGCATTATAGATTCAAAAGACTATAGAATTGAAACACAGGTGTTAAATGTAAAACCATTTGATATGTTTCAGGCAGTTAACAATACTAATTGGGAAATTCGATTTAAGCAAGGTATTGTAGAGCAATTGACTAAAGAGTTTACGATTGCTGGAAAAAATGAGACGGGAGGTGTATTTGTTGGTGTTTGTAATTATAAAACGAAAACAATTCATATTACTGGTTCGATCAAAGCTCCTTTGGATAGCAAAGGTAGTACAACACAGTTTGTCAGAGGACAAAATGGTTTAGCGAATGAAATTTCAGCAATAGAAAAGAGTTCAGGAGGTCAAATTGGTTATGTCGGGGAATGGCACACTCATCCTGATGGACCTAATTGTCTTAGTAAACAGGATATGGAAAGCGTGAAGAAGCACAAAGAAGAATGTAGTAATCTTCAACCGCCATTGCCTGTGTTTTTATCCATTATTACTCCAACCGGTATATTTCCTTACGTATTTTAAATTGAAGTGAATATGGAAAAACCTGTGAATTTAAAGGCAAAGAATACTCCACAATTGTGGATCCTACTGTCAGCAAATATTTTAATTATATGTGGTATAATCTTCCCACAGTATTTTAAAGAAATAGCAAATGAATTCGATATCGTTTTAATAATAAAAGGTCTTGGTGCATCTATAGCTCCATTACTGCTGTTTTTATTGAATGGTTTATTATCAAGCAATCAAAAAGCTATACTGGTTTTTTGGAAACTCAAAAACCCCTTGCCAGGCTCAATAGCGTTTTCAAAACTAAGTAAAGAAGATCCTCGAATAGACAGAAAAAAACTGAAAGAGATTCATGGGAATTTACCTAAAAATCCCAAAGATCAAAACAGGCTGTGGTATAAAATTTACCAGAAAAACACTTTAGATATTGTAATTTCCGAAAGTCACAGAACGTTCTTGTTAGCTAGAGATTCTGCTTCATTGTCCTTTCTATTTATAGTCTTTATTGGAATTCCTGCTCTTGTTATTGCAACTTGGCCGATTAACATATATTATTTTTCTTTCTTACTGGTTCAATATATAGTTGTAGTTGTAGGAGCACAAAATAGAGGACGAAGATTTGTTACCAATGTTTTGGCTGTAGAAAGTAAATAGTTATAGTAGTAACTTTGGTATTTGAAAGCATCAAGCCTAATAGCTTGATGCTTTTTTTATATAAGTCAGTTCGAATTTATACCTCTATGAGGCTTAATCTGAGAAACAAACGCAAGAAACGCCTTCCGGCACGGGTAAAAGCTCCTTTACTCTGTCCTATCGGACCGAACATTACCTGGAGCCTTGATTTTATGCACGACACGCTGGCCAGTGGAAAAACGATACGTACATTGAATGTCATAGACGATTTCAGTCGAGAGGCACTTTCCATTACAGTGGACACTAGCCTACCTGCACAACGGGTAATCCGGGAACTGGAAAAATTGCTGGAGTGGCGAGGCAAACCCGAGAAGGTCCGTTCGGACAATGGGCCGGAGTTTGTCGCTGAAGCCATGCGGACATGGTGTGAGCAGAACAACATACAGTGGGAATTCATCCAACCGGGCAAGCCGACACAGAACAGTTTGATAGAACGGTTTAACCGGACTTTCAGACAGGATGTTCTTGACAGTTATATGTTTGACAGCTTGCCTGACATAAGGAAATATGCAGCTGCATGGGCATGGATGTACAACAATGAAAGACCTCATTCTTCTTTGGGGCAGTTAACGCCGACAGAATTCCTGTTGAAATATGGAAAACTCTCCGAGTTTCCCACATTCCAACAGGATAGCAATAGCAATTCTGATTGGAATTCTTTAGTTTTGGGTGTAGCTAGCTAAGGGAAGATTACAAGTTCTACAACGCCACTCAACGCCAAATCATTCCTTTGACAGCCACTTTGTTAGATTGCTTTGATTTCCGAAACACCTTTGTTCCGAAAGCCCGCAAGGTGTGGGCAAACTGTAACAAATTAATGTGTTTCAATTATGGAAAAACAGAGAAAAAAAGTTTTGCTGGCAGCCGTGGCAATGCTGTCAGGAATTGGTGCGTTCGCACAGGGAAACGGTTCGGCTGGTATCAACGAGGCTACCCAAATGGTAACGTCTTATTTCGACCCCGCAACCCAATTAATCTACGCCATCGGTGCGGTGGTTGGGCTCATCGGAGGCGTTAAAGTGTACAACAAATTCAGTTCGGGCGACCCTGATACATCGAAGACTGCGGCAAGCTGGTTCGGTGCGTGTATCTTCTTAATCGTAGCGGCTACCATCCTGCGTTCATTCTTCCTTTAATCCTTTGCTTTATGAACAGTTACAACATAAACAAAGGCATTGGCAGGACAGTGGAATTTAAAGGACTGAAAGCACAGTACCTCTTCATCTTTGCAGGTGGGCTACTCGGCACACTCATTTTCGTGATGATACTGTATATGGCTGGCGTAAACTCTTACATCTGCCTGTTCCTCGGAGCAGGCGGTGCTTCGCTCATTGTGTGGCAGACCTTTTCACTAAACAAAAAGTATGGCGAACACGGACTAATGAAAATTGGTGCGAATAAAAGGCATCCCCGCTACATCATCTGTCGCAAACCTGTACACCGCTATTTAAAATTCACTCCTAAATCGAATGCCCTATGAGAAACGTTGCAAAGACAACAACGCTGGAAAACAAATTTCCATTGCTGGCAGTAGAGAACAACTGCATCCTTTCCAAAGATGCGGACATTACCGCCTGCTTTGAAGTGCGTTTGCCGGAGCTGTTTACGGTAGCATCTGCGGAATATGAAGCCGTTCATTCCGCTTGGCACAAGGCAATCAAAACCTTGCCCGATTTTACGGTAATCCATAAGCAGGATTGGTACATCAAAGAAAACTACGCTCCCGATTTAGCACAGGAAGACCAAAGTTTCCTGTCTAAAAGCTATCAAAGTCATTTCAACGAGCGACCATTTCTGAACCACTATTGCTACCTGTTCCTGACCAAGACCACTAAGGAAAGAATGCGTATGCAAAGCAACTTCAGTTCGCTTTGCAAAGGAATGCTGATACCAAAAGAAATCAGGAACAAGGAAACGATACACCGCTTTATGGAGGCGGTTGCTCAATTTGAGCGTATCGTAAACGATAGTGGTTTTGTAACGCTTAGACGATTGACCGAAGATGACATTATCGGCACTGATGAAAAGCAGGGATTGTTAGAGCAATACCTTACGCTGTCAAGAGAAGCCGGAACCCCAATGCAGGACATCGCATTGGGGGCTGAAGAAGTCCGTATCGGAAATAAAAGGTTATCGCTGCATACCTTGTCCGATACGGACGATTTGCCTGGAACGGTATCGGCAGATACCCGTTTTGAAAAGCTATCTACCGACCGGAGCGATTGCCGTCTATCATTCGCCGCACCTGTGGGCTTGTTGTTAAGCTGCAACCACATCTACAATCAGTATTTGCTTTTAGATAACAGCGACGACAACCTGCAAAAGTTTGAGAAGTCTGCCCGCAATATGCACTCATTGGCTCGGTACAGTCGTGCGAACCAAATCAACAAAGAATGGATAGAAAAATACCTGAACGAAGCACATTCGTTCGGGCTGTCTTCCATAAGAGCACACTTCAACATTATGGCGTGGTCGGAAGATCCTGCGGAACTGAAACAGCTAAAGAATGATTGCGGTAGTGCGTTGGCGTTGATGGAGTGTAAGCCCAGACATAACACTACGGACGTAGCCACTTTGTATTGGGCTGGAATGCCGGGCAATGCCGGAGATTTTCCTTCCGAAGAAAGTTTTTACACGTTCATTGAACCGGCACTGTGCTTCTTCACGGAAGAAACCAACTACCACAATTCGCCCTCTCCGTTCGGTATCAAAATGGCGGACAGGCTTACGGGAAAGCCTATCCATTTGGATATATCAGACTTACCGATGAAACGTGGGATTATCACGAACCGGAACAAGTTCATTCTTGGTCCGTCAGGTTCGGGTAAGTCTTTTTTTACAAATCACATGGTTAGGCAATATTACGAACAGGGTGCACATGTACTTTTGGTAGATACCGGTAATTCCTATCAGGGCTTATGCGAGCTGATTAAAGGAAAAACCAAAGGCGAAGACGGGGTTTACTTCACGTACACCGAAGACAACCCGATTGCATTTAATCCCTTTTATACCGATGATGGCGTGTTTGATATCGAAAAACGTGAAAGTATCAAGACCTTGATACTGACACTGTGGAAGCGTGATGATGAACCGCCAACCCGTTCGGAAGAAGTTGCTCTTTCCAATGCGGTTTCCGGTTATATCGAGCGTATCAAACAGGAAGATATTTACCCGTCATTTAACGGTTTCTATGAGTATGTAAAAGGCGATTATCGTAAGGTACTCGAAGAAAAACAGGTAAGGGAAAAAGACTTTGATATTGCCAATTTCCTGAACGTACTCGAACCCTATTACAAAGGTGGCGAGTATGATTATCTGCTCAATTCAAATAAGCAATTAGACCTGCTTTCCAAACGCTTTATCGTGTTTGAAATTGATGCGATAAAAGACCACAAAATCCTCTTTCCCATAGTAACCATCATCATTATGGAAGTCTTTATCAACAAGATGCGGAGGCTGAAAGGTATTCGCAAACTCATTTTGATTGAAGAGGCCTGGAAAGCGATTGCCAAAGAAGGAATGGCAGAATACATTAAGTACCTCTTTAAGACTGTGAGGAAATTTTTCGGAGAAGCCATTGTGGTCACGCAGGAGGTGGACGACATTATCCAGTCGCCCATTGTAAAGGAAAGTATCATCAATAACTCCGACTGCAAAATCCTCTTAGACCAACGTAAGTATATGAACAAATTCGATGACATACAAGCGATGCTCGGATTGACGGACAAAGAGAAAGGTCAGGTACTTTCCATCAATATGAACAACGATGCGAGCCGACTGTACAAAGAGGTTTGGATTGGCTTAGGTGGTACACACTCGGCAGTATATGCCACCGAAGTTAGTTTGGAGGAATATCTTGCATACACCACCGAAGAAACCGAAAAAATGGAAGTGATGCAGCTCGCATCGGAACTCGACGGTAACGTCGAACTCGCCATCAAGCATATCGCTATGCAACGGCGTGAACAGGTAAATCAATAATTATTAACAATCAAAAATTTCAAGACAATGAAAAAAGTAATGTTACTGGTGTGTACGGCACTTATGCTTGCCGTAGCACCGTCCGCAAATGCCCAATGGGTTGTAACCGACCCTGCAAATCTGGCTTCAGGTATTCTCAACTCTGCGAACGAAATCGTACAGACTTCTTCCACCGTGAGCAATGTGGTCAAGAACTTCAACGAAGTGAAGAAAGTATATGAGCAAGGCAAAGAGTATTACGATAAGCTCAAAGCAATCAATAACCTTGTGAAAGATGCCCGTAAGGTTCAACAGACTGTTTTGCTGGTAGGTGATGTGTCCGAAATGTATGTGCAGAATTTCGGCAAGATGATGAACGACCCCAATTTTTCGCCACAGGAATTGGTAGCCATTGGTAACGGTTATTCGGCATTGCTGAATGAAAGTACCGAACTGCTGAAAGAACTCAAACAGATAATAACAGCATCAAGCCTTTCACTGAACGACAAAGAGCGTATGGATATTATTGACCGTGTGTACAAAGAAGTTAAGGACTACCACAGCCTTGTTCGCTACTACACCAATAAGAATATTTCTGTAAGCTACCTGAGAGCGAAAAAGAAAAACGATGCCCAAAGAGTGCTTGAACTCTATGGAACTGCTAACCAAAAATACTGGTAGTTATGGAATTTCAAAATCTTCACGAAGTCCTGCGTTCATTGTATGATGAGATGATGCCACTGTCCGCTGATATGGCGGCAGTGGCTAAGGGGCTGGCGGGATTGGGAGCATTGTTCTATGTGGCATTAAAGGTTTGGCAGGCATTAAGCCGTGCCGAACCTATTGATATGTTCCCTTTGTTACGTCCGTTCGCTTTGGGGCTTTGCATTATGTTCTTTCCGACTATCGTCTTGGGAACCATCAATGCGGTTCTAAGCCCGGTGGTTATAGGGACTCACCAGATACTCGAAGACCAGGTGCTCGACCTGAACCAATTGCAGCAACAGAAAGACCAATTGGAATACGAGGCAATGGTCAGAAATCCCGAAACCGCCTATATGGTATCAGACGAAGAGTTTGATAAGAAACTGGACGAACTCGGTTGGTCGCCCTCCGACATTGGCACAATGGCAGGAATGTATATGGACAGGCAAGCCTACAAGATAGAAAAAGCCATAAAAGATTGGTTCCGCAATCTGCTGGAGATACTTTTTCAGGCGGCGGCTTTGGTTATTGATACAATACGAACATTTTTCCTGATAGTCCTCTCCATACTCGGACCAATAGCTTTTGCTATTTCCGTATGGGACGGGTTTCAGTCCACGCTCACGCAATGGCTGACCCGGTATGTAAGTGTTTACTTGTGGCTTCCCGTTTCGGATTTGTTCAGTTCTATGCTGGCAAGAATACAATCCCTCATATTGGAAAGGGATATAGCAATGCTGGCTGACCCTACCTATATACCTGATACGAGTAATACGGTGTACATCATTTTTATGATTATCGGCATCATTGGGTACTTCACTATACCGACCGTAACAGGGTGGGTAATCCAAGCCGGAGGTGCAGGGAACTTTACCCGCAACGTAAACCAAGCTGCAATGAAAACCGGAAATATTGCCGGAGCTGGTGCAGGCTCGGCGGCAGGTAATATCGGTGGGAAATTAATGGGAAAATAAAAACAATCAAATCATTTAAAAATGGAATTTAAAACGCTAAGAAATATAGAAAACAGCTTTAGGCAGATACGTTTGTATGCCATTGTGTTTGCCGTTCTCTGCATTGGCGTGGTAGGATATGCCGTATGGCAATCCTACCGCTTTGCAGACGAACAACGCCAGAAAATCTATGTACTGGATAATGGTAAATCACTGATGCTTGCCTTATCGCAGGATGCAAGTATCAACCGACCTGTGGAAGCAAGGGAACACGTCAGACGTTTTCACGAGCTTTTCTTTACGCTTGCTCCCGACAAAAATGCTATCGAAAGCAATATGCGCAGGGCATTCAACCTTGCCGATAAATCGGCTTTCGATTATTACAAAGACTTGTCGGAAAAGGGCTATTACAGCCGGATAATTTCGGGTAACGTGCAGCAGCGCATAGAAGTAGATAGTGTTGTCTGCAACTTCGACACCTATCCGTATGCGGTACGAACCTATGCCAAACAGTTCATTATCCGGTCGAGCAACGTAACCAGACGCAACCTGATTACTTCCTGCTATCTCGTAAACTCCGTTCGCTCCGACAACAATCCCCAGGGCTTTAACATCGAAAAATTTTCGGTGGTAGAAAACCGGGATATAGAAGTCATCGAACGCTAAAAAAATAAGTGATATGAAACAGTCACTTGATTTAGACACATTCGCAAAAACCCTGACCGATAAAGGGTACGATGGTTATTTCCAAACGGAGGCAGCCTATGCCGACAAAATCAAAGACAGCATCAGCAGGTTTTTGGAGGCTTGTAAAAACGGAATGGATAAACCGATGCTGCCCAACATCCTGATGCTGAAAACTTACCTGCAATGGAATGGTGACGATAAGCCAAAGGTTGAATGCAATATGTGGGTAAAGTATGAAGACGGTCTTTTCGATGTACAGAAAATGAATATTGAAAGAACAGACCGGTACGGGCAATTACTGAAGCAATCGAAATTGACAGACCTCTCAACAAGTTCGCTTCCGACAAGGAAAGAAGCCATTGCCCAGGTAAGCGAAAAGCCTAAAGAACAGCTTGCTCCCCGCAAAAGAGGGTTCAGAATGTAATAACCTCAAACAGTAATAGTATGAAAAAATTAAGGGAAAATATGGACAGGTATTTTGACAAGCTGGATGACCGTTGGCGGGCATTGCCCATAAGGAAACAGCACCAATATACGCTGTACTTTTTTGTGGGCTATCTGCTGCTTACCACAGGGGTTGTTCTCAAAGTATGGTATGATGCCGGAAAGTCCAATGATATAGTCATTGAACATATCGAAAACCCTGTCCTCAAAAAACGTGAAAGTCCGGCAGCCTTGCGGGACACAGTATCAACAATTTTAAAAAATCAGATTTATGAAAGAAAATGAGAACAAAAAGTCGGTTGTTCGGATAACAGAAGGTAGCCCGAACGAAACCGCCGATGTGCTGCAAGATGGCACACAGAACAAAGCCGAAAAACTCAAAAAGCCGCTCATATTTGGCTTGATGGGAATTGTCTTTGTAGGCTGTATGTACTTGATATTTAAACCCTCCGCAGACAAAAACGAAATCGAGAACATCGGGTTGAACGATGCCGTACCACAAGCTACAGGAGCAGGAATGCCTGCCGACAAAGGCAAGGCTTACGAGTTGGAAATGCTCGAACGCAAAGAGCAGGAAAAACGCAATGCACTTGCAACACTTTCGGACTATTGGAATACCGAAGACAAAGATGAACCCATAGATGAGCTTCCCGAAGAAGACGAAAGCAATAGCTATGTTGGTAGCAGAGGTTCGGGAAGAAACGGCAATCCTGCATTGAGCAGTTACCGCAATATGCAAAGCACCTTGGGTAATTTCTACCAGGACGACAATTCGGAAACAATTGAACTCCGCAGACAGTTGGACGAACTCAAAGAGCAATTAGCTGAACGGGATATACCTAAGCCTACAACCGTTGATGACCAGCTTGCCCTAATGGAAAAATCTTACCAGATGGCGGCAAAGTATCTTCCACAAGGTACTACGAACACAGCAGAAGCCACTCCTGCTAATAGTGGTACAGCTTCAGCAACTTCGGGAACTAATCAAAAAGAGCATTTTGTGGCGTTCACGCCTACAAGGAAAAACACCGTATCAGCCTTGTACCGTGAGCCAAGTGATAGTGCATTTTTAGCCGATTGGAGTGAAACCCGAAACAGAGGTTTTTATACCGCAGGTGCTGCCGAGCAAATGGTGCAACCGAAAAACAGTATCAAAGCCTGTGTACACGATGCACAAACGGTTGTCGGCGAAACGGGTGTAAGATTGCGATTATTGGAACCTGCAAAAACGCCAATCCGCACCATTCCGCAAGGAACGATTGTAACCGCCAATGCCAAATTTCAGGGCGGACGTTTGCAACTCAAAATTACCAATATCGAATTGGAGGGTAATATTATCCCCGTGGATATTACCATTTACGATTTGGACGGACAACCGGGACTATACGTGCCGTATTCTCCCGAAATGAATGCTCTTACCGAAATGGCAGGCAATATGAGCCAGACAGGAGGAACCAGTGTAATGCTCACGCAAAATGCCGGACAACAGGTCGCTGCTGATTTAAGCCGTGGCGTGGTGCAGGGTATTTCGGGCTATTTCGCCAAAAAGGTAAGAACACCCAAAGTTACCCTAAAGGCAGGTCATCAGGTCTTCCTCGTTTCTAAAAAATAATGTTGAACTCAAATAAATAAAACAATGAAACCTGTCCTGTGCAACAGGACAAGCTTCATCACCATTAAAATTAAATATTATAGACGATGAAAAATCTTTTTAAAACCTTTTGGGCATTCGCCCTTACTATCGGCTTTGCCGTAAGCTCTTTTGCACAGGATAGTGTAAATGCAAAAACACCGCTTGCCCTGGGCAAGATAGAACCGTATCGTATGGAAGTTACTTACGATAAAACTTCGCACCTTATTTTCCCGACCGCCATTCGTTATGTGGATTTAGGAAGCGAATACCTGATTGCAGGTAAGGCAGAAGATGCGGAAAACGTATTGCGTGTAAAGGCAACCGTAAGGGATTTTGAGCCGGAAACGAACTTTTCTGTGATTACCAATGACGGACGTTTTTACAGCTTCAATGTGTATTACAGTTCTTACCCGGAAGCATTGAGCTATGACCTGCTGACTATGCAAAAGGCAGTAGATAAAGCCAATGGAAACGATGTGCTTTTCGAGGAATTGGGCAACAATTCGCCGTCATTGGCAGGCTTGTTATTGGAAACCATTTACAAGAAAGACAAAAGGATTGTAAAGCATATCGGGGCTAAGAGTTTTGGAATACACTTCATTCTGAAAGGCATCTACATCCACAACGGGAAATACTATTTTCATACGGAAGTCAAAAACAAGTCCAATGTACCATTTCAGATTGATTTTGTGAATTTCAAGGTAGTAGATAAGAAAGTAGCCAAACGTACCGTAGTGCAGGAACGACCATTGATACCATTAAGAACTTATAAGCCATTGGAGGACGGAATAAACGGAAAATCGACTGAACAAAATGTGTTTCTGCTTGACCAATTTACCATTGCCGATGACAAGGTATTGCTGATTGAGATTTTTGAGAAGAATGGCGGCAGACATCAAACGCTTCAGGTAGAAAATTCCGACTTAATCAAAGCTCGTTTGATTAACGATATGCACCTAAAATTTTAATAACCTTTTAAAGCAGATAATATGAAAAAGTATATCTATACCGTGATGCTCATCTTTATGGCCATCACGGTTACACAGGCACAAAGAATGTTGCCAAAGCAAAAAGGATTGGAAGTGAGTACAGGTATTTTGTCCGATGACAAAATCGGCAATGACTATTATATCAATATCGGTATGACCGTGAACGGTAAAAATGGCAATTATCAGATTTGGGCGTTGGAATACACGCACCAGTACCACGATTACAAAGACCTCCGCATCCCACAGGAAACCTATTCCGCAGAGGGCGGTTACAGCTTCTTTTTGTTGGGCGATGCCCGAAAAAATATCACGCTGAATTTTGGGATAACTGGTGTGGTCGGTTACGAAACCATCAACCGGGGCGAAGCAATGTTGTATGACGGAGCTCAGATACTGAGCGAGGATAATTTCATTTATGGCACAGGTGGTCGCCTGACTTTTGAAACGTATCTGTCCGACCGTTTTGTACTCGTCTTACAAGGGCGTACAAAAGTCCTTTGGGGTACAGACTTACAGCAGTTCCGACCATCGGCAGGTTTGGGATTAAGGTTTAACTTTTAAAACGTAAAAACGATGATAGCAATATTCAATAAATTCAGAACGGGATTACTGCCAATATACCTATTATTGGCAATCCTGACAGGCTCAATTTCGCTGGTATCTTGTAGCAAAGACGATGAACTCGAAATACAGAATGATTTTCCTTTTGAGGTAAAAGTGATGCCTGTACCTAAAGATGTTGCCAATGGGCAGACCGTTGAGATACGCATTACCATACAGCGAACAGGAAATTACAGCAACACGCAGTATTTCATCCGTTACTTCCAGTTTGACGGACAAGGCATATTGCAGTATTATGATGAACCGCCGTACCTGCCCAATGACCTTTACCAATTGCCCACAGAGCAGTTCAGGTTGTATTATACTTCCGCTTCTGCCGTATCGCAATCCTTTGAGGTTTGGATTTCCGACAGTTTCGGGAACGAAAAACAGATAAGTTTTCAGTTTAACAGTAGTGATTAAATTGGTTTGTATGTTTCAGAAAAAACGGCTTATCGAAAGGTAAATCGTTCTGATTTACAGCATATTGAACAGGGATAATTTTAAAGGTTCGTCAATATTTTTTAAATTTATCAACTGGAATACTAAAAGCATAGGTTATGGTCGCTTCATTGGTTATAGGTATAATATTTTTGGTTGCAGGCTTGGGGCTTCGTTACTGGATTAACCGTAGAAAGTTTTACAGGCGCAGCCCTATGGGAGCAGAGGGATTTTCCTCTTATGAAAGTTCTGTCTTTATTAAATTTGTCGAAAGGGTTGGCAAATGGATAGCTTATGCACTGATTATATTCGGATTGTTGTCATTGTGGGTGTATTCCCGTGAGAAAAAGGAAAAACAACAGCAGGAAGTGAATGCAGAACAACCTGCCCAACGCTGATACATATTCTTCTGACAAGATTTAAAACAAAATCGGGTAGCCCAAAAGGTTATCCGATTTTTCATTTAATGACAATAATAAACTGCCAAATACTGCCTTTCAAAGCCAACGGGTGCAACCTTTCCTAACCCTGCAAAAAGCCTTTATAAATTCGACTTCCACAGAAAAATTGAGCAGACTATGGAAGTTATCGCAGTACAGAAATCCGCATTAGACGGAATGAAGAATGATATAAAGGAGCTTTTGGAACTGACCGAAAAAGCCACTCGGAAATACACGCCCATTTTCAAGGAAGAGCAATGGCTCGATAACCAGGAAGTGTGCCTGATGATGAACATTACCAAACGGACTTTACAAACCTACAAGGATAAAGGCTTACTGCCTTACTCCAAACTGAACCGCAAGAATTATTACAAACTCTCGGATGTAAAGGCTTTGCTCGAAGCCGGACAGCCGTACAATACAAATGACAATGGATTTATTGACGAATGAAGCCGAAGAAATCATTGCCTATCAGGAAATGATAACAAGGTTAAGATACCGTATTGAAGAAATACTGAAGAACTACCGTCCTGTAATGAACGGAGAAATCTACTTGTCAGGCGAAGATGTATGCGGATTGCTACATATCAGCAAACGGACTTTACAGCAATACCGTGATGATAATATTCTGCCTTACATACAGATAGGAGGCAAAATAATCTATAAGGAAAGCGACATTCTGACCATCTTGGAAGAGAATTATATATCCAACATCAAACATTGTCTGTAATAAATTTTGTGTTACTATCTTCCTATCGAAATGAGTTTAGTATCTTTGTATTTGAAAATATAGAAAATACTTAAAGTGTTTTTGCTTTAGGTCTTGGTACTAAAAACTGGTAATTTTTGTAACCCCGAGGCAATAAGTAAGAACGCTCACGTTATGGCGTGGGCGCTCGCTTATTCGGGGTTTGGGCGTACCAGTGCCTTAGTATCGGTAAGTGTGGTTGCCTACGCCTCTTTTTTTGTGCAGGGTTCCACTTACTAAACATTAAAAATTGGTATTATGAACACTGTAAACAACCCCGAACAAACCAACATTGCCTTTATCAATGATAAAAGCCCGATTTTGGATTTGACCAGCAACGACCTCGTTGCTTCAGGAATTAATGTATTGTTCCGTTCAGAAAGCATTGAGGACGGAC
The DNA here is from genome assembly GCA_032096595.1 of Flavobacterium sp. Taxonomy (GTDB): domain Bacteria; phylum Bacteroidota; class Bacteroidia; order Flavobacteriales; family Flavobacteriaceae; genus Flavobacterium. The sequence continues at coordinate 371,576 of DAMCXY010000001.1, forward strand.
GATCGCAATTATCCGCTTTAAAAACACTTCCTAAAGCCTGTATTATTGACCTTGATTTTCACTACAAGAATGTGCTGGCACAGCTTCGGGAATTAAAGTCGAAATATCCAAATATCAAACTGATTGCCCATAGTGATATTGATACAGATGAAACGGTAAAAAGTCTTTTGGGAATTGGTTTTGAAAGTTATCTGCTTATCGGTAGCGATGCGGACGACTTTAAAACAGCAATTGAGGGAGTTATCAATGACAAAAGATATTTTAGTGTGGGAATAGCAAAAATTGCACAGGAATACTATACCTATAACTAAGGTTGCTTTTTTAAATCTGTAATTTTTATTTGGATAATATTATTGTTATTTATTCCAAGTTTTAGTAGTGTTTCTATGTGAGCTTGCTTTTCAAGTTCGCTGTAATACGAAACATACCAAATCACGTTTTCATTTAGTTTATCCTTTAATACCTCAAAATATTTTAAATCTACTTCTGAAATTGAATGCCCCAAAACAATAACCTTTTCAACTTCCGTAAGGTTTGAGAAAAACTCAATATTGCTTTCTACAATTGACAATGTGTTTTTAAATGCTTTTGTGTAATAGGAAAGTATTTCCTGTTTAGCACTTTCGTAAGAATAGTCATACTCATCAGCCTTTTGTTCACGCCATTCGTAAAATTCCTCTTCGCTCAATCCTTGCGGTGGTTCTTCTTCTATCTCCTCAAAATTTGCAGGGTCTGTTCCGTGTCCTAAAATTAATGTACAGTTATTCGCATCTGCTCTGTTGTGAATATAAGTTATTCGATTTTCAGGAATGTTATAGCTTTCCTGTAATGTTTCTGTGTAATTGAAATTTAAAAAATGACTATCATCTTCCAATACAATCAGCGTGTCATCGGGAATACTTCCGTATTGAACTTCAAGGATGAAATTATTAAAATCGCTTATCAGAGTTGTGGTTAAATCTTTGATTATTAACTCCATCTCTATCTGATAGCTATGCCAATCTCTATCTCTAAAATCTTCAGCACCAGGGTTAGCAATATAATCAGAGTTATCTTCCAATACTGCTGTATAATCCAAATCAGCTAACGCTTGCTCAAATCTTGACCATAAGGCATATTCTTCATCTGTCAATTCGGGATTTGTAATATCAGGAAGTCCATAATAATTTAATAAAAGGTCATAGACTTCGCTGTTATTTTCAGCCAAGTAGTTTGCAAAACTTTGATATCTTGTGTCTAATCTATGATGGATGTCAAATCCATTACCGATAATGTATAATGTTTTCATAATTGAGTTGTTCAATTTATTCTTAATAGGTTTACAAACCACTGCGTTTACCAAATATTGGACATAGTTTATCCCAAAATTGCTGTTCAAGGATTTCGACAATGAAACGCTCAATAGTTTCATCGCTTTCCGAAATGACCTCGTATGCAAAAATTTCCAAATCGTATTCTAAACAATTATCCCATTTGCATAAATGCAAGCTATAAACCCGAGTTCCCTCTGTACCAAGATGGTTTTTAATTCTTGTCTTGAAATCTGTTGTTGAGCTTCCAACATATAATATATCCGATGAAGTTTTGTTGTATCGAGAAAGATTAACTCTATCTTTATTCTTTGTTTTTAGCTTGTTTGCAGAATGATAGTTTTCAAAATATTCAATTAATCTTTTTACCTTTTGGGGTGACTGAACTCGTAATATAGAGATAAGTGGATTATCACTTTTGGGAATTTTATCTATGTGCTTTTTTAGTGTTGCTTTATCTCTAAACTGCAAGGAATGAAAAGATATTTCACAAAATGGTTGAACCGTGATTTTAGAAATTTGGTCAGCTACATTTAGTGCAAATTTTTCAGATTGCTGTACGATGTCTTTTGTGTCAATTTTCATTTAAATGATTTTCCTCCGTTCTAATTTATTCAATTTTACCTTTTCTTTACTTAATTCGTCATCCCAAAAAAACACTGCCGATTTCTGATTTCTATTTTGTGAAGAGGGGTAAATAATTCCCGATATTTTATTCTTTCTATTTTTATTAAATGGATACCTTAAAAATTCAGTCACAACTTGCGTTGGAACATATTCGGTATGCTCTTTTCCATCTTTAGTAATTTGTTGAGTTATATCTCTTACAAATGAGTAAAGGAATAAGACAAGATAGTATCGTTTCTTATCTCTAATTCCGAAAATGCTTGGGATTTTAGGCAACTTATTAAAATCAACAACAATCTGATTTTCTAATGTTTCAAATTCTGCAATCGTAACATACTTTTTGTATTTATCTGTCCTGCTTATTGTTTCCAAAATTGCTGTATCAATATCAAACGCAGAATAAAACATTGATATTCCTGAAGGACTAAACCTATTCGGATAAATTGCTTTTTTATTTGGTGGAGCCGAAATTTCGTCAAATTCAGTAATATGTGTTTTGAAGTCGTGTTGTCTGCAACGATAAAGTTTTGTTCCTGCCGGGATTACCCTTATTATATTTAATTTTGATATTAGCTTGCCAACCTCTTGTAATATGTGTAATGCTTTAGGTTGGTCACTATCTCCAGATGAAAAAAGATAACGGGACTTATGTTTAATAATATCTTTAAAGTATTTCCACTGAAATTCTAAATCATCCTTAATATTGTCATAATACAAGTCCGGTTGAGCCCAAGCAATATCTTCAATTGAGTTAACGATGTCTTCTATAACTTCAAACGGTTCAGCGTTTAATTCGATGTGTTCTTGAATAAGTTCGTCAGGAGTATAAATTTCTCCAAGATAACCGCCCTCTCTTGAATTATAACTCATAAAATTGGCAGCATCTTCGTAGAAATTTGAAATGCCATCCATAATAAATTCCATTAAATCTTCAAGGGGAACGACTTTTAATTCCTTGCCACAATAATCGCAAAAGCCATCTTGATAGTTTTGTTTAATGAAACGGTTAATACTTTTGTCTTCAAAATGCTTGATACAAATGTTCTTATCTGGAATACTACTTAAATTTCTACTTTCCAATTCAAGCCATCTCTGTTTTACACCTCCCATATATCTGATTTGTTAGAATACAAATTTAGTGAATTTAAAAAAGTGCTTCTACTCCCATAATCGAAATCAAAACCAATATAGCGACGTTCTTTTGCTTCTTTTCTTTGGTCGCTTATGTAGAAAGAAAAGAAGTTGTTATGATGCAAAAAATGGGATAAAGAATATCCCACGCAATAATGCTGCAACCTGTTTGCTAAAATGAAGAAGAAGGAATTGTGTGTGGTGCATTTTGGCAATGGGGTTGCACCTTTAAAAATGCGAAAAGGCGGTTCCGACCAACGGAAGGAAGTGTCTTTTCGCCGCCCGATTTTCGGGCTTTAACCGACCTTTATCGGGTGGGTGCGGTAGTCTTTCAGATTGTGAAAAAATCCTCTGTATTCGGTCATTCCGTTGCGGAATAGGTTCCATAGTAAAGAGCAACCCATTTGGGTCAATGATGAATTGATAAACAATTCCTGTTTTTCCAATGCTTCGGCAAGTGAACAACTTGGGGTGTCGTCCTGATGTTCGGACTGCTTCAGCAAGTCGCCAAATTCTTCGGTAACAAATGGCAGGCTTGCCACCGTTTCGTATTTTTCAGAATTGGGTTGTTTAATAGTTCCTATTGTAGATAGTAACACTTGCCCTGTGTGCCTGCTGTTCCCAAAATCTAACCAATACTTTGGTTCATCTCGGCTGTAGTTTCTACGGTAGCTGATTTCCTTTAGAATTTCGGCTACACCAAACCTTGTCTGTACATTATCCACACACGTAATATAAATAGTGGATTTTGCATTTTCGGGTAATCGCCCGAATTTATCCTTTTCAAACTTTTGGGTTTCTGCTTTCCAACTTGTACCCGAAAAGCGGTTGGCTCGGTTTACTAGTGATACGGATTTGTACAATCCTGTTTCGCATTCTGCAAAACGCTGTCTGCCTAAATTGGCACTTGTGATGATGTCATCATCCCAAAGTCGGACTTGTAACCCTGCGTGTCCCAATTCAATTAAGCTGTGGTTCATTTCCATTAAAGCTGTCAATACCTTTGACCCTGTGCCACCTGCTCCGATAAGGTTTACCGTAATGGGATTGGTCGGATTGATCAGATAATTATCCGTAAAATGTATTTTTGTTTTCTCGGTATTCATCACAATAGATTTTTAAGGGTTTTGTTGGTCTTTTTCAATGTTTCTTTCGGAAAGGGTTTATCCGTATTGATAAGGTCTTTCCAAAGGTTTACAATATTCGTTTTGGTTAAGTTTTCGCATAATGAATGACTGAAATAGGAATTGAAAAAATAATGCTCCCAAGCCTGTATAAATTCCTCAACCGAAGCCGAATTTTTAATATCAATGCTTACCGTTCCCATACATACATTGCCCTTTTCGTAGATATTGAAGAAAGGTACATAGTGCAAAGGTGTTTTTTCGGTGGGTCTTCTGTCGTTTGCCAAAGCAAAAACAGTCAGACTGGTTTTACTCGCTAACCAAAGCATTGCGGGTACTTGTGCCTTTCCGTTGGGTATGCCCAGACTATCGACAAAATACAGTTGTTTTTGCTGTGATTTGGTGTACCATAGCACCTTACCTTTATCATTGCTCGGATTGATGTGCAGAATGTTAGTCGGCAAAATTCCCTTCGGTTTTAAAAATGCCTTACTCTTTTCTTCATCAGTCTGTAAAGACTTTGCCAATACTTCGGCTTCCTTTACGCTCAATGGGTGTGCATTAACAGGATTGCCATTTTTATCCATATCAAAATGCTCAACATACATTGTCTTTTCCGTTCCTTTGGCTTCATAAAAAACCAAAGCAGATTTTGGCAGGTACAATGTTCCAAAATTCCCTGTTATGTCGTTTACGCTGTTCATTACGTTGTGGTTTTAATAGTTATACAATAGCGAACACAATTCGTCTAACAAGGCAAAAAGACGGTTTTCAAAATCAAGGTTGGTTGCGGTTATTTCGCTACCGTCAAAGGTTTTGTGAATGGTAGGTTCTTCCATTGTTCCGCACTCGTTAAATTCATTGTTGATACTATCGGTAAGGTTTTCATATAACCAACCTTTAGTGTCTGCTGTAAAAGAAATGTACTTTTCCATTCCGATAGCTTCATTTTCGTAATCATCGTTATAAGGGTCTTGTTCGGGTATGGGTGCATTTCTGAAAATACTTGCTGTCGGATATTCCGTATAAAGGGCAAAGGCATTAGAAGCTATCTGCCAACATTCGTTGTCAAATGTATTACGGCTTTTGAAACGGCTTAAACGCTGTTCAAATACCGTTAAATTGATGCGGTTATATAGTTTCTGTTCTATATTGTCGCCAATTTGCTCCGCCTTGTTCAACTCATTTTTGTAGGTATCTGTTTCTTCTGTTTCGTAATCATCCTCTATCCAATCTTTGTGCATTTCGTAGAGCCAATACAAATAGCTGTTTTCCTGTCTGTAATAAGGAATGTCGGCAATGTGATAGAGGTAACTGCAAACTGAAATCAACAATTGGGCGTTCTTTTTATGCTTCGTATTGTGCAACATTTTAAAAAGTGGCAGGATTGGAATATAATAAAGGGTTGTGCCTGTATCATATCTTTCCTCACTCACAAAATAGGTTTTCTTACTGTCCTGTATCAATTTGAAATTATCCCAATTTGCATTGGTACGTTTTAGTTTGGCTTCAATATCCCACATACCCAAAGCAATATTGTACGGAAATTTAAAATCTTTGGTATTCATTGTTTCAATGCTGTAATGCTCGGCAAGATTGGAAAGGGACTTGTAAAAATCCCTCTCCGTTTTTGCGGTTTCCTTAAAAGCCTGTATGGTTTTCGTTTCTTTCAGTTTAGGCAGGAATACCGATTTTAAAAAACCATTGGTAGCATTGCAATCGGTACGGATTTCTGCTTGTCTTTCCGCACTTCGTTTGCATCTTTTGGTCTTTGCATCCAATGGGCAAACTCGCTCAACTGTCGGTGCAATTGCCGTTGGCGTTTCTGTTCGGGTATGCTGATAGTTCCCGATATGATGTTGCGTTGCATAATTCATCGTTTTTGATTTTTGGTTTAACCTTTCGTTCCCATTACGCTTTCAAATTTGTATTCTACCGCATCATCTTTGATTTGTGGTGCGGATACTTTTGCGGTTGTAAGTATCGGGTACATATTGGCGTAAAAATTCATTACTGCTTCCACACTCCAACGTGGTTCGGGGTCGGTCAGTCTGATGTCCTGTCCTTTATCTTTGAGTATAAAAACTCGTTCTAATCGCGTTGCTAATAACATACTATTCGTTTTTAATCGTTAATATTCTGTTTCTTCTTCCTCTACTTCATCAATGGGATAATCTGCCGTAACTTCTTCCGCTTGTTTTGGCTCTTGCGGTTCGGGTGTTGGTTCGTCCATTGCTCCGAATAGGCTCGGTGTAGCGAATTTGTCGGACAATGATGTTTTGCGTTTGCGTATTTCGTCCGCTTTTTCGGGAAACTCGGTAATGTCGGGTACTTTAATCCACGCTTCACGGAACTTGCCCTCTTTTTCGAGTTCGTCCACTTTTGCCATACCGTCTTTGTATTTTTTGTCTTTGGCTTCTTTTTCCTTTTTGGCTTTCTCGGTTTTTTCTTTCTCCATTGCCGATTGCTTTTTGACTTCTTCCATTTGTTTTAGGAACTTTTCCATATCCACCATTACACCCGAAACGGTTTTGACAGGTGCTTTTATCTGCTCAAAAAATCCCTCGTCAAACTCTTGGGGTGTGGCGTTGAACGTCAATGGGGGAATGAGGTTTTTGGCACTATCTCCGCATTGCTCGTTATTGAGCAATACCGATACGATTAGGTTATTTTCTGCTCCTTTGGAAATGTTCAGTTGCAATACTCCTGTAAAATCCAACTGCTGTATCTGATTGAAAAAATTTGTGTTCATTGCTCTTAAATTTTAATGTGTTGTTACTTGTTCTTTGATTGCTGTTAGTTTCTCGTACATATCCGTCCAATAGGCTTTTTGCCTTTTGTCAAACTCCGAAAAACTTTTGTCTTTGTGCCTGTATTCCTTGTAGTCTGCCGTTATTCTTATGGCTTCGTCAAGGTCTGTTACTTCAATTAGGCAACCGTTTAAATCTGTTATTTACATTGCTATCCTGTTAATTTTTGATTTCTGCTATTTGGTCAATTCTGCCGTAAACAATGCTTTTAAGACTTGTTTTGTCGGGGGCATTGTATTCGTGCCAACTGTCGTACTGCTTAACCAAATAGGTTTTCAGCACATCCTCAAACCCAAACCGATAACCCTGCAAGGGAACTGCTTTTTTGAAAAAGGCATTTCGGTTTACGGCTTCTGCAAGCCAATTTTTCTCGGCTCTGTTCATCTTTTCGCCCTTGTTCAGTTTTTCCCTTAACACGTACACTTTAGCGTATTGCAGGGATTGTAATTCGGGTACATCGTGACGGACAAACTTTGTGGCTATTGTTTCAGTTTTCATTGTGCTTGGTTTAAAAGTTGATGATTTTTAATTTTCCGCTCCAACAAGGTTTCCAATATTTCACAGTCGCTACCGTATTCCTCACCCTCGAAATGATAGATGTCGGTTTCTTCTTCAAACTGATAGGCTTCAAAATCCTCATCTTCCAAATAAATATCTGTGAGTAGCTTGTCATAGAATGTTGACTTACCATATACACCATTTCCCAATTCCTCATAGTCCTGTACAAAATCAACTTCGTACTGTTCTGCTATCTTTTTCAAAACTTCGGTATTGGGCGACCATTTTGTTTCGTATTGAAAAATCCCTTTATCTCCCTCGTTCCAATAGATGTTGAAGAAATAACCGCCATTGTTGTCCTCTACGAAATCGGGCAATTGTCCGCATTCTTCTTTTTTCTGTTTTTCAGCCATTGCCTTGAATAGCTGTTGTATCTGTTCGATTGCTTCGGGTCTTCCCTCGAAAACAACCGCATTGTTACACCAATTTGCCATAATCAAATGTTTTATTGTTAGTTAATCTTCTGCGGTATAAACCCCATTTACATAGTAGCCGTGCGACTTTTCCCAAAGGCGTATTAAACCGTCCGTATCTATGTAGAAATGCTCTGTACGATTGCAGTAAATAATAAATATGCTTTCGTCTTTGTGCTTCTTTTCAAGGCTCTTGGCTCTCGCCCGACTTTTTGCTTCCCCAATTGTTGTTGCTTTCATATCCTGCTGTCTTGTATCGTTAAAAATTTCTACTATACCCACAATGGCACATTCGGGACAACCCTCTGCGGTTGTTATCTGCTGTATAGCTCCCTGCTTTCCGCTTAGTGATACTACTCTGAGCGTTGTTGTGCCTGTGTCGTGTTTCAGCGTTGCTTTATATATTCCTATTGTCATTGTTTTAGTTTATAGTAGGCTACCACCGATTAAGGCGGTAGCCTGTTGTTATTTAATTAAGGTTTAGGATTTCCGCACCTTCCGAAGCAAAGGCGGTACACAATTCAAATGCTTTCTGTGATTTGAGTTGAGCCGTTCCACCTAAAACAATGGATTGTAGTTTGGCTTCGTTGTCTTTGTAACTGCGTACATTTTGGAAGTAGCCTGTAACAGCGTTGTACGCTCCGAACAAAGTGCCTTTGGTGGTGTCCATTTGTTGGGTATCGCTTGTCATTGCATAGAGAAAAGCATTATCAACGGTGTTTTTGAACACGGTGGACATTTCATCCTCCGCACCTTTTTGGATAAGGTCAAGCGTTTCCTTGTTTGGACAAAGTGCCAATTGGATTAGTTTTCTTACTTCTTTATCTGTGGCTCTTACCTTTGTCCAATCATTAAAAATGCCCTCTAATTGGTCGCTCAATGTGTTTGCCAATCCCATAATCTTGTGGGCGTTCTCAATACGCTGTTTTGCTCCCGAAGTATGTTTGATACGGACAACATTGGTCATAGTACGTAAAGAAGCATTAAGGGTGTTTTGGCAAACGATACGGATAGGTGTAAACGCTGCCGTAATACTTCCGCTACCATCGTGCGAAGTGGTAAGGAAAATGTATTTTTCGGTTACATCATCGCCATTGCCTACACGGATATAGTCGGGCAATTTGGCTGTGATAAAAATGCGTTCTCCTTTGCCTAATGCTCCTGCGGTTTCGTATAGAATACCCTCACCACCGCCTACAATAGCATCAAAGAAATTAAAGGCTTCACGGTTTTGTACGATATGGTAATCTTTACCCACTACGCCCAATACAGTATTGTTATCGGTGCGAATGTTGGCAAAATAGTTGGGCACTTCCAATTCGCTACTGCCTATTTCTATGCCGTTGGCTGTTTCGATAATGTCCGAACCTTTGGTAAATAGTGGGGATTTTACGACTTCGTAATCTAACCCAGCGTGTTTGATTGCTTCCTCGCTCGTTGGGTATTGCTCCACGATTTGCCCCAAACCATGCCACGCTTTTTGCTGTACTGAAAAGAAACTGTGCTTTCCTGTTCTCTCATTGAAATAAATATTATGTGCCATTTTGATAAAATTTTGATGTTAAAAAATGATTGAATACTCGTTTAGTTGTTAGAATGGTAGGTCGTCCTCTGTTCCCTCTGTTGTAAATCCGTTGCTTTCAGATTGTGCAGTAGCCTGTACGGTTTCGGCTCTGTTTCCACCTCCGTGCAGTTTGATTTGTGAGGTATGGAAATTCAGACCTGCTTTTGCTTCGCCCTCTTTGTTTACCCACGCTCTCGGACTTACTCGTCCTGTGAGTTCTACCAAAGTGCCTTTTGTCAGTAGCCTTGCCACGTTTGCGGTTATCCAATAGGCACAATCGAAGTAGGTGGTTTGCTCTACTCGTTCGCCCTGTTTGTTCCGATAGCTGTCGTTTACCGCTACTGAAAAGTTTACTACCTGTTTTTCGTTCGACAATGTGCGTACTTCCGCATTTCTTGTCAGTCTTCCTGTAATGTTCATCTTCTTTGATTTTTAGTTATTGATTTCGATTTGATTTTTTTTGATTTATTCGGCAATGGGAGGAGGTGCTGTTTCGTTTCATTACCATTTTCAATGCTTTTAATCTTCGTATCTGACATTTTTTTTATTCGTTTAAAGAGCCGGAGTATGCTATGTTTCGTTTCACGAGCATAAAAGGTTCGGGTTTAGCCGACACAAGGTTTTGGAAAACAAATACTACCCAAGGGGTGGAGATTTTTTTCCAAACTTGCGTGACCTTTTGTCGGCGTTAAGAACACGGAAATACCTTTGCTCTTGAAATGGGACAAAAAAGCATACGGCACTTTGGATAAAAACTATTGTGGAAGCCTAAGAAGATGGCATTGGAAAATGGTTCGTAGTGATTTGAAATAACACTTCCAATTAGCTGGATTGATAAATGTTTTTTTTCTGTGTGGCTTTGACAGCCACATTACCAGGGATTTTAAAAATGTTGTAAATGGCTTTAGCGGAGATGGAGCATTTTTCAAATGGCTGTTTCAGAAGTAGCCGAAAAAACTCTTTTACAGTGAGGGAATAGGAAAGCGGTAAATGTGCTTTGGCTATCAAAAAGTTTGGGCAAAAAAAAACAGAGCCGTCAAGCTCTGTTCTATAAGTTGTGTTGGATTTAATTAAATAGCTACCGTTAAAAACGCATCTTCCATAGCCTTAAACTTAGGCGAAACCAAATCCATATCCCTGCTGATTTTTTGGCTGGTAATCTTTGCATAAATCTGTGTAGTAGAAATATTTTTATGCCCCATCATTTTGCTAAGGCTTTCAAGCGGTACACCCTCTGTTAAGAACATTGTTCCGAAAGTATGCCTTGCCGTGTGGAAAGTTACTTTTTGTTCCGTAATAATTTCTGCTTTCTCAATCAATTTACCAACGTGAGTATTGCAGGTCGCATTGGTCGGAACCGGAAAGATAAATTCATTACGGGTTGCACCCTGATACTTTTCAATGATGCGTTTCGGGATTTCCATTAACCGAACATTGGAAGCAACATCTGATTTCTTTCTCCTGCTGATAATCCACTGATGACCGTCAAAGAAAGATTGAATATTGTTCCTTGTCAATTTTTTAATATCCGCATAAGCAAGCCCGGTGAAACAACTGAAAATAAACAGGTCTTTTACAAGTTCGTACCGTGGGTGTGACGGCATACACATCATCAATTTTTCTACGTCTTCTTTTAGAATATAACCCCTGTCGGTTTCTTCCATACTAATTTCGTAATCCTGAAACGGATTATTACGTATCAAGCCCTTCTTAATAGCTAACTCCACCAGACTTAATACAGGCATTGTGTAAACCCAAACCGTATTATGTGCACACTGTAAATCGTACCGGAGGTAAAAATCAAACTCACGGATAAAATCGGCAGTCAATTCCCGAAAAGCCATATCATCACGATGATAGCGTTCTTTTATAAACGTGCTAAGATGGTTGTAAACTGTGATGTACTTATTATAGGTGCTTTCAGACCGTTCTTCTTTTTCGACCAATTTTTTAAAATCTTCATTTTGGTCGTTGAACACTTTCAATATGGCATCATCCATTACACCAACACCCAAAAACGAAAGTTTTACTTTCTGTGCGGTTGCAAAGCCCTCGTGCTTCAGCATATCTTCGTATATTTTGTCGATACGCCCACGTATGTTGTCCAGCTTTTTGTTAATGCCCAAAGCTGTGGCACTCTTGCCTTCAACTCTTCCGTATTTTAAATCCCAATTGTTAGGGTCAATTTCTAACTTTGTTCCCAAAGTTTTAGCTGTTCCATCAATGGTAATACGTGCCATAATCGGGGCGTTACCATTCTTTTTCAGTTCGTTCTTTTTCAAATAGAAAAGCAGTTTGAACGTCGATTTTTTTGTCTGCTCCATAACTCAAATGTTTAATGTTTAAAATTAAATTACATTGAGTTACAAGGAAATATAAAAATGGGTGCAAAACGCTGAAATATAATCAGTTAAGTTATATAGTTGCCTTTATCAATCGGTAACGAATTAGTAACCTAACCTTGTCGTTTTAAGCCCAAAACCTATCAGACACCGAGTTCCAAACTAAGACTACTATTTTATAAAGCATTGTATAGCAACGGTTCTAACCGTTTTGCTTACTTTTGCTTTTTACTAATCTTTTTTGTATAAAAAAAATCAAAAATCAGTATCTTTAATAAAAAAAGAATGAATTCGTTTTATCCCCTGCTGAATGAGCAACGTACTTTCTTCAACGCAAACCATACACTTGTTTTAGAGAATAGAAAGCAACTTCTTACGGCTTTAAAAACAAATATCGAAAAGAAGGAAGCAAAGATACTCTCTGCATTGCAGCAAGACTTTAAAAAGTCTCCCTTTGAAGGATTTGTTACAGAAATTTCGATCTTGTATCTTGAAATTGATAATCATCTGAAAAATCTGAACAGATGGAGCCGTCCGAAAAGGGTACGTTCTTCTTTACTTAATTTTCCTTCTTCAGAATATATTTATAAACAGCCTTACGGATCCGTACTGATTATCGCACCCTGGAATTATCCTTTTTTATTAGCGATCAGACCTTTGATAGCTGCTATAGCAGCAGGAAATACGGTAGTGCTAAAACCCTCTGAACTCACCCCTTATACTGCATTAATTCTGGAAGAACTTATAAGGGAAACATTTCAAAGTGAATGGGTAACAACTGTTCTTGGTGATGCAGATGTGACAACGAAGCTACTCAAAAATAAATTCGATAAAATTTTTTTTACCGGCAGCACGCAGGTAGGTAAAATAATTTATCAGTCGGCAGCAAAACACCTGACCCCGGTTGTATTGGAACTTGGAGGAAAAAGCCCCTGTGTGATTACAGAATCTGCAAATCTGGAATTGGCGGCTAAGAGAATTGTCTTCGGTAAATTTGTAAATGCCGGACAAACCTGTATCGCACCCGATTTTATATGGATTGCAAAAAAAAGTAAACCAAAATTTATCGCGTTGCTACAACAATATATTCTTGATTTCTATGGTTCGGATATTCAAAACAATACAGATTATCCGAGAATCATCAATTTTAAAAATTTCAACCGTTTGATTGGTTATCTGAAACCCGAACAGATTGTTTGTGGTGGTGTACACGATGAAAAGGAACTTTATATAGCACCTACAATACTTGACAATGTAAACTGGCAGGATCCTGTGATGCAGGAAGAAATTTTCGGACCTGTTTTACCAATAGTTACGTATGATGACTTGGAAGAAGTGATATTATACAATCAGCAAAATGCGAAACCTCTTGCTTTCTATATGTTTTCAGGCGAAATTGAAAAAGCAAAAAAGTTTATGGACAAATTACAATTTGGAGGCGGTTGTATCAACGATGTCCTTTCTCATATCATCAATCTCAGAGTTCCTTTCGGAGGTTTTGGAGAAAGTGGTATGGGTAATTATAATGGCAAATTTTCTTTTGATACCTTTAGTCATTCTAAAACGATAGTCCATAGAAAAAACTGGCTGGATTTAAAGATGAAATATCCTCCCTACCAAAATAAATTGACATTTATAAAAAAAATACTTTCATTGTTAAAATGATGCATTAATTTTGCAGAAAATTTATCTCCCATGGAATTATACTATACCTTTTCAGTTTTAATTGTACTTGCCTCATTATTTGCTTATCTCAATTTACGGTTTTTAAAATTACCCGCTACGATCGGTATTATGATCATAGCTGTGTTGGTTTCTTTAGGAATCCGTCTGGTAGGAGATCAGTTTTTTCCTCAGACTACCAAAGAGTTTTTTGAACTTATACAGCAATTTGATTTCAATGAAATCCTCATGGGCGCTATGCTTAACTTTCTGCTTTTTGCGGGTGCTCTCCATGTGAATATTGCCGATCTCAAAGATCAGAAAAGCTCAATAGCCACGTATGCTACCATAAGTGTAGTACTCTCAGCCTTTATCATTGCAGGTCTGTTATTTTATGTCGCTCCTTTGTTTGGTATTGAAATACCTTTTATCTTCTGTCTGTTATTCGGAACGCTCATTTCACCTACCGATCCTATTGTGGTATTGGGAATTCTTAAACAGGCAAAAGTACCGAAGCACATTGAAACCAAGATTACAGGGGAGTCTTTATTTAATGACGGAGTAGCTGTAGTCATGTTTGCCGTAGTTTTAAAAATGGCTACTGATGCCAGCTTTGAAGTGACCTTTGCCTCTGTTTCGAGCCTGTTTTTAATTGAAGCCGGCGGAGGTGTTATATTAGGAACTTTACTCGGTTTTACAGCCTCTAACGTTATGAAAAAAATAGATGATTATAAAGTCTCTGTTCTGATTACTTTATCCATTGTAATGGGTGGTTTCCTCGTAGCCAAACAACTGCATGTGTCTTCTCCTTTAGCAATGGTAATCGCAGGTCTTATTATCGGAAATTATGGAAAAACACATTCAATGAATGAGACAACCAGAGATTATTTAGGTAAATTTTGGGAGCTGATTGATGAGATTATGAATGCCATCTTATTCCTGTTTATCGGTTTTGAGCTCTTGTTGTTGCCTGATCTGGAAGAACAGCTGGTTTTAGGATTCGTAGCCATCTTCATTGTTTTGTTTTCCCGAATGATGTCGATACTAATACCACTGAAATCAATTTTGCGCAGAAATACTTATACACGAGGTTCTTTAATAACCATGGTTTGGGGCGGTATCAGAGGAGGTGTTTCTATAGCATTGGTTTTATCAATGCCTAATGGCGAATATAAAGATACGCTACTGGAGATTACTTATATTGTTGTTTTATTTTCAATTGTAGTACAGGGGCTCACCGTTGGTAAAGTAGCTAAAAAAGTTTTAAAAGAAGAATAAAAAAGAGGCATAAGCCTCTTTTTATTTATATAATGATTCTCCGTTTAAATCGGTAGTCAGCACTTCTGACATATAATCAAAAAAAGGACGCATTGCTGTAAAAACAGCTACTGCTTTTTCTGTAAAATCAGGAGCAAGTACTTCTTTGTCTGTAAATGATTTAGAAACCAGAAATTGCTTCTTTCGGATCAGATCAATTGCGGGATGATTTTTATCAAAACCTTTAGGAGCGCTTATCAATTCGTCACCTGTGAGGGTTCCAAATGTTTCTTTAAAGGTCTTATCTTCAATAATCGCACGCAATTCACGGTCGTCAAGTTCGATTTCTTTGCGAATCCGGAATAAATCTTCTTTATTGGGTTCCCAGAAACCTCCTCCGGCAAAACTCTTTCCAGGTTCGATATGCAGATAATATCCACCTCTTAAAAAGGGTTTGGTACGTGCCATAAACATAGAAAAATGATTTTTATAAGGCGTTTTATCTTTTGAGAATCGAACATCCCTATAAATTCTGTATATTTTCATGGCTTCCAGATGATCGCGTTTTGCATACTCATCATATATTTTGGTAAAATATATTTTAGCCTCTGCAGCCGCTTTATCATATCTATTTTTGTTTTCAGAAAACCATTCGCGATTATTATTTTTTTCGATTTGCTTTAAAAAATCAAAGATACTTTTGTCCATATTATTTGAAATTTTGCATAAGAATATTTGTAGCATTTCTGCCGATGTTTTCAGCTATTTTATTGGTTGGCAGATCATCTGTACCGCCATTGAAAGGGTCTTCAATTTCTTCAGCAATAAGCTCAAGACTCAACAAAACATAAAACACGACCATAGCCAAAGGTACAATATAATATCCGGTTGTAAAAACATATCCGATGGGTAGTGTTATTACATATACAAAGATAAACTTCTTAATAAACAGTGCATAAGCAAACGGAATGGGAGTATTTTTAATCCGTTCACAGGTTCCTGCAACATCAATCAAACCATTTAAAAGCTGATCAATAGTCCATTTATCCTCTGGCATAATTACGCCATCTTTAGATAGTTTCTGAGTCATCTTCCGCATCTTTCCGGCAATGGATGATGGCGGGTGCTGTGATTTGAGATAATCATCAAATTCAGGATGCTCACTTTCATCCAGCATGTATTTTGTAGATTCGTTCGTAAGATGGGTATGCAGAATACGGGCATACATCTTTAATTTATTAGCGTAGAAACTTCGATTGGCTTTATCATCTTCCGGCAATACACTGTCGAGTTTAATAGCAATATTGCGTACATCGTTAATGAGTTTTCCCCATGCTTTCCGGCCTTCCCACCAGCGATCATAAGCTGTATTAGTTCTAAAAACCAATAGAAGAGATAACACAAAACCAATTACCCCGTGCAGCATGGCAATATTTTTCAAACCTGAATTCTGAGGAAGTTCCAAATAGTCGATTTCAATATACGCCACCAACCATGAAAGCAAGCCCATTAACAAAATTGTAGGCCATAATTTTTGAATCGTATCGGATTTGTGTATTTTAAAAATAAATACCAGCCAGCCTTTTGTATCGTATATCTTCATTTTATCTTTTACCTAATTCTATTACTTCTAATTGTTGAATCTTTCCTTTATCAATTTCAAACCGCAGCATTGTGCGTATTTGATGAAAACCATATATACCTGCTGCTCCGGGATTCATATGCAGACAATTCAACGCTTTATCAAACTGAACTTTTAATATATGGGAATGACCACAGATAAATAACTGGGGTGGATTTTCTTTTAGTTCTTCCCGGATAGCTATGTTATATTTTCCGGGATAACCGCCAATATGGGTAATCCAAACATCCATTCCCTCACACATAAAGCGGTTATTGAGTGGAAACTCTAAACGGGCTTCATGATCATCAATATTACCATAGACGGCACGTAAGGGTTTGAGCTTTTTTAAAGTATCGGTCACTTTCAAATCACCGATATCACCGGCATGCCAAACTTCATCTGCCTGATGTACATAATTGAGAATACGATCATCTATATGACTGTGCGTATCCGAAAGTAAAAGAATTTTTTTCACTATTCTTCTGTATAAAATAAAATAAGTTGCTCTATTGCATGGCTGCAAACTGTACAAAAATCTTTTGCACCGTTGGTTTTCATACGGCATACCTGACCCGGTATGTAAACTCCGTTTCCTTTTAATCCTTCATAGACACCTAAAGGTCTGTTTTTTTCTGTATAAGTAGTGGGAATTGGAGTGTCTTTTTTCAAAAAACGTTTCCACTTTGTCTCAAAATTCGCCAGACTGGTAATATTTTGTTCCCAGGGTTCAAAATTGTTTTTTGTAATTTGCTGTAAGTGATCAGACGGGTAAAAATATTCATCTGCCAATCCTGCAAAACTATGTCCGAATTCATGTACTGTAACCCTGGCAAATTTTTTAATTTGTGCAGACATAACAGCATAACTGTTGTAAATACCTCCCCCACCATATACTTCGGAATTTGCCAGTACTACAATATGATGATAAGGTATTCCTTCGAGTACATTATGCATCTCTCTTACGTGTTGAATGGTAAGATATCGATCCATATCAAACGTATCAAAGCTGGCTTGTAAAGCTGTATTTTTCCATTGCTGTTTGCGCGGAGTTGTGATGCCACTGTCTATTGAAACCGGCATCACGGCAATAAACTGAAATCGTTCCTGATATTTTTTGAAAGCCGAATGTTTGAAGAGCTGTCTGACAAATGCATTGGCTTTTCTTTTAAACGTTTTCATTTCTTTCTTCGAATATCCTTCTGCAACAACGGCAATTTTTATAGGATTGGGATGTGAACTCTGATGTATTATAATGGTCTCTATTTCATTTTTCTTTGGCTCTTTTTGAATATTAGTGTCTTTAGGATCAACAAAATGATTGAGTAAAACATGCGCAGTATTGGCTTTATCAAAGAAGACTATCTTTATGTTCACTTTTTGTTTGGGAAAAGGAACCAGAAATACATTTTCAAACTTCTTCTGTGTCTTTTTAGCCACCTCAAGAGTAGTCCATTCCTGAAATAAGGTGCTGTAACTTTCTACATAAATGAGTCGATCTGTAGCAGCATCATACATCTGTATCTGGCCGTTTCCCTGCAGCAATACTTTTTCAGGATTTACTTTCCGTCCGTTCCATTCCGGAATCATTTTCATAGCCTCCAAAGCAGCTGTTTGATGGATATGGTCCCCTTCGAAAGTATAATCTAAACGAAGTGTTTTATTTTCAAAATAATCATCAAACGATTGAGAAAAAGCACCAAGACTACCAATAAATGCTACTAAAATGAATAGGAATCTCATTATTTCAAGTTTAATTACAAAAATAGAAAACAAAAACCAATGTTTTTTAACCTGAAGGTATTTATATTTATAAAAATGCTCTCGTGAAATTGCCGTATATTTGCATTGATTTTAGAAAATTCAAATTGAGATATTTTATAGAATTTGCTTATAAAGGTACCCATTATCACGGTTGGCAATCGCAACCCAATGCTATTTCTGTACAGGAAGTACTTACAAAAGCATTGAATCTCTTGCTGCATGATACGTTTGAGATTGTTGGTGCCGGAAGAACAGATGCCGGAGTTCATGCTGCTCAGATGTATGCCCATTTTGACACTGAGACATCATTTGATGCTACACTGCTTGTCAAAAAACTAAATTCCTTTCTGCCGGAAGACATTGCTGTTTTTTCTGTCAAAAGAATGCATGATGAAGCGCATGCGCGCTTTGATGCCTCTGCCCGTACTTATGAGTATCTTATACACACTCAAAAAGATGTGTTCAGCAAAGATCTGAGCTGGTATCATTTTAGGGATCTCGACATTGCTAAAATGAATCAGGCAGCTAAAATTTTATTGGAATATGAAGATTTTGAATGCTTTTCAAAAGTCCACACCGATGTTTTTACTTTTAACTGTTCGATTACTGAAGCCTACTGGACTCAGGAGGGTAATAAAATAATGTTTACCATCTCTGCCAACCGTTTTTTGAGAAATATGGTAAGAGCAATTGTAGGTACTCTGATTAATATCGGCACAGGAAAAATTGAAGTAGACGAATTAAGAAATATTATTGAAAGTAAAAACCGCAGCAAGGCTGGATTTTCAGTCCCGGCACACGGCTTATATTTAACTAAAGTCAAGTATCCGTATATAAATGAGTAAACTTAAAACAAGTACATTAAAAAAAGTAATGCATTATGCACAACCCTACAAAACCAAAATGTATTGGGTGGTGATCAGTGTGATTACTTTATCGGTTTTTGCTGCCGTTCGCCCCTATATGCTCAAAGAAGTTGTAGACAAATACATTGAGACTAAAGACAATCAGGGTTTGCTGTTTTATATACTGTTGATGTTTCTTGTATTGGTTTTGGAGGTCGGTTCGCAGTTTTCCTTTACTTATATCGCCAATTGGCTGGGACAAAATATTATTAAAGACATACGGGAAGAATTGTTTGACAAAATGACCCGTTTCAAATTGAAATATTTCGATAATGAACCCGTAGGAAAGCTGATTACGCGAAATGTCTCCGATATCGAATCTATCGCCAGCATTTTTAGTCAGGGATTGTTTATGATCATTGGTGATGTACTTAAAATGGTTGTTGTTTTGGGCATTATGGCCTATATGAACTGGAAACTTACGATTATTGTGTTGGCTGCTATGCCCATACTGCTATATGCTACGCGTGTTTTTCAAAAACACATGAAAGTGGCCTTTGAAGAAGTACGCGCCCAGATTGCCAACCTCAATACTTTTGTACAGGAACGCATTACAGGTATTAAGATTCTACAACTGTTCACAAGAGAAGAATTGGAATATAAAAAATTTGAAGAAATCAATAAAAAGCATAATGATGCGTGGCAGAAAAATATTCTCTATAACTCTATTTTCTTTCCAATAGCTGATATTGTATCTTCAGTTACATTGGGTTGCGTTATTATCTATGGAGGTTTTAGCATCATTGGCGGAGATAATATTACCACGACAGGAGACTTATTTGCTTATACCATGATGATCTCTATGCTTTTTAACCCTTTGCGTCAGATTGCGGATAAATTCAATGTTATGCAAATGGGTATTGTAGCTGCTGACAGGGTTTTCGAAATTATGGATCGGAATGATCTTATACAGGAAAACGGTCAGATAACCGCTCCAAAATTTGAAGGCAATATTTCACTGCAGAATGTACATTTTAGCTATATTGACGGGGTTGAAGTTTTGAAAGGGATTGATTTAGAAGTAAAATCAGGTCAGACCGTCGCTATTGTAGGCTCTTCAGGTGCCGGAAAATCTACTATCATTAATCTTTTGAGTCGATTTTATGAAATATCGGAAGGTACGATTACCATTGACGGCACCAATATTAATGATTTTACTTTAGAAAGTCTGCGCAAACAAATAGCTGTAGTTTTGCAGGATGTTTTCTTATTCAGCGATACCATTCTTAACAATATTACACTTAATGACCCTGAATTGACAAAAGAACAGGTAATTGAAGCAGCTAAAAAAATTGGTATTAACTCCTTTATAGAAAGCCTCCCTAACGGATATGATTATAATGTAAAAGAGCGTGGTATTATGCTTTCTTCTGGTCAACGGCAGTTAATTGCTTTCCTACGTGCGTATATGAGCAATCCGAGTATTCTTATTTTAGACGAGGCAACTTCTTCAGTGGATACCTACTCGGAAGAACTTATTCAGCAGGCAACTGAAATTCTTACAAAAGACAGAACTTCTATTGTTATTGCCCATCGTCTGGCTACGATAGTAAATGCTGATGTTATCATTGTAATGGATAAAGGTAAAATTGTAGAAAAAGGTTCGCACCAAGAGTTGTTGACCATTGAAAACGGATATTATAAAAATCTGTATGATTCTCAATATGCCGTAGAATAATGAATAAAAATAATTTTACAGCAATTAAAAATAAAAAAAACAAGTTTTAATTATCAATCTTTCAGCAAACAAAATAATTGCTTATTTTAGTCGACTGAAAATATTATCAGAAAAATAGATATATGAAATTCGATATTATAGTATTAGGTAGTGGTCCCGGAGGTTATGTAACAGCTATTCGTGCGTCACAATTAGGCTTTAAAGTTGCCGTTATAGAAAAAGAAAATTTAGGTGGGATTTGCTTAAACTGGGGATGTATTCCTACAAAAGCCTTACTAAAATCTGCTCAGGTTTTTGATTATCTGAAGCATGCATCGGATTACGGACTAACCATAAACGGAGAAGTAGATAAGGATTTTAATGCCGTAATTTCACGTTCAAGAGGCGTAGCAGAAGGTATGAGCAAAGGGGTTCAATTTCTGATGAAAAAAAATAAAATCGAAGTTATCGACGGTTTTGGAAAAATTAAACCTGGTAAAAAGATTGATGTTACAGACAAAGATGGTAAAGTAACTGAATATAGCGCAGATCACATTATTATTGCTACCGGAGCACGTTCACGTGAATTGCCAAACTTACCTCAAGATGGTAAAAAAGTAATCGGATACCGCCAGGCAATGACATTACCGGTACAACCTAAAAAAATGATTGTCGTTGGTTCCGGTGCGATTGGAGTTGAGTTTGCTCATTTTTATAATTCAATGGGAACTGAAGTTACTATCGTTGAATTCATGCCGAATATAGTACCTGTAGAAGATGAAGACATCTCAAAACAGTTCGAACGCTCTTTGAAAAAAGCAGGAATTAAGATCATGACTAATTCTTCAGTTGAAAAAGTTGATACTACCGGAGACGGTGTAAAAGCAACTGTAAAAACAGCTAAAGGAGAAGAAGTACTTGAAGCTGACATCGTACTTTCTGCTGTTGGAATTAAATCTAACATTGAAAATATCGGATTGGAAGAAGTAGGAATTGCTACTGATAAAGATAAGATTTTAGTAAATGATTTTTACCAAACCAATATTCCGGGTTATTATGCAATAGGTGATGTTTCTCCTGGTCAGGCATTAGCTCACGTAGCTTCTGCAGAAGGAATATTATGTGTTGAAAAATTGGCAGGATTACATGTTGAACCTTTAGATTATGGAAATATTCCAGGATGTACTTATGCAACTCCTGAAATCGCATCTGTAGGATTAACAGAGAAAAAAGCAAAAGAGGCAGGTTATGAAATTAAAGTTGGTAAATTTCCTTTTTCTGCTTCAGGAAAAGCGAAAGCAGCCGGTACTCCTGATGGTTTTGTAAAAGTAATTTTTGATGCAAAATATGGCGAATGGCTGGGTTGTCATATGATTGGCGCAGGTGTTACGGATATGATTGCAGAAGCAGTAGTTGCCCGTAAACTCGAAACGACTGGTCATGAGATTCTTAAAGCAGTGCATCCACACCCTACTATGAGTGAGGCTGTAATGGAAGCTGTAGCTGATGCTTATGGTGAAGTAATCCACTTATAACAAGAAAAATATAAAAGAATAAGGCAGAACAATAAGTTCTGCCTTTTTTATTATAGGTAAATAAAAAAGTCCACTTAAAGCGGACTTTTTAAACAACAAATAAAATTCATAGAGAATTAATTAAAATTAACTTTTCTTTTCTTTCAAAAAAATATTAATCTTACTCAACAAATATATTGCAATTTAATTTTTTTTGTTCTAAAGTCAGAACATTTTTTTCTCAATTTAGCGAAAATGGGTTTTTCGGGGGTGAAACCCTACTTTTGTTTAGTGAATGCTATTTCTATGGGTAAAATCAAAGTGATTACGGTTCCCTTTTCAGATGACTCCGCTGTATAATAAATGCCCTTTTCATTGTGAAGAAGATTAAGACGTTCTTTAACCATAGCAATTCCTTTTGATTCATGGTAATTTTCTTTTTTCTGGTTTACATATCCAATACCATTATCTTTAATACGAATGACAAGTTTTGAGAAAAGCATTTCCACTGAAATTTCGATAACGGGTTGTGTAATTTGTCTGGTAAATGCATGCTTTATACAGTTTTCAACAATAGGCTGCATAATCATAGGGGGTACCATCAAATCGTTTTCATTAAAGTCAAGATTCTTCTTTATATGCAGAGAAACCGGATAATCAAGACGCATATTTTCTACATCTATATACAGTTTAATGAAATCCAGATCTTCTTTAAGCGTAATGAATTGAAGGGTAGAAAAATTCAGTGTCTCTCGTGTTAATTTCGAGAATTTGCTCAAGAAATATAAAGCGTTATCTACATCATTATCAATAATATAATTTTGAAGAGAATTGAGCACATTAAAAATAAAATGCGGGTTCATCTGACTTCTCAATGCTTCGAGTTTCGTGTTTGTAATACGTCTCTCTAACTGTATCGTTTTCAGCTTCTGTGCATTATTATATTCTTGCAGTTCCTGTTCTTTTCTATGTTTCTTTTTTAGTACAGAAATTCTATAACGAAGCAATAAAAAGACCAGCAAAGAAGAAAATAAAAATACCGCGAATAAGAATTTCCATGTCTTATAAAAAGGCGGATTGATGATAATGGTTAAGGGCTGTACAATTTCTATATATCCTGTATCCAGATTATTTACTTCAATCTCTACCTGATATTCATCCGGCTCAATATAACTTAGTTTTATAGAAGGATCTGTAAAATAAGGACTCCACTCTTCATTTGGTTTTAAACGATAGCGGAAACTTAATTTCTCAGGATATTCTACTTTACCGATTAAAAATCCTAAATCGATTGAGTTTTCCTGATAGGAAAGCTGTAATGTTTTTTCTTTAAATACTCCCCAGCAAAAATCTTTTGTATAAGGTTTTCCCTGGATAGTGATGCCAGAAATCCTGAGGTTATCGCTGAAATGATTTTGTGTGGCTACATCTGTCAAATCTATCGCAAAAAAACCTTCTGTAGTACCTACAATTATATAGTTGCTTTCGAGGTAATAAGAAGTAATTATACTGTTAAAAAATCCCTGATCCTTATCGATCAAACGGGTAGTTTTATCATTAAAAATATTCAGTCCGTAATTGGTTCCTACTAATACTTTACCCTGATAATATGCCAATAGATCTATGGAATTTCCTTTAATCTTTTCAGAAAATCTGCTTTTTACCACTTTATATACTTCTCCTTTTTTTTCTATAAAAAAGAGTTTATTAAATTCAGTTGCTACCAAAAATCGGTTTTCGTCTATATATACAATTTTTTTAAGTCGCTGTTCTGTAAAAGCTGTATGCTTATAAAAGGAATAAAATACTCCGTTTTCATATTTAAATAAACCGTCTGTAGCAGAAGCAAAAAGAACTGTATTTTCATTCTGGACAATATTTACAACATTTTTTGGAACATCTGAATTCCTTTTACATGAAAAATTTTTATAGGTGAGTGTTTCAATATCAGTAAAAATCTGTATACCACCATCAGAAGTTGTTGCAATAAACTGCCCTTGAAACAGGGTAAACTGATTGGTGAGAATCGGGTAGTAATTTTCTAAAAGTCCGCTGTTATCCAATTGAAACACACCGATATTTGAACTGATCCACAGCTGATTGTTAACCAGCATAGATTTATAAAACAAGATATTTTTTGCCTGAATATCCGTGTCAATCTTCTGAAAGCATGTATTAGATTTTAATAAAGGCAGCCATTTTCTGTATTTTTTTTGTTGAAAGCGTTTAAAATCTTCCAGTTTCAGATCACCAAAATCATCATTATACCCCATAACAGATAATCCTTCTGAATGCATGATGTACATACGTCCTTTTACATGGTGGAAATCAATAATATTTCGTTTTTTATAAGGATAATATTCTGCTTTGTTGTTTAAATATACCTGATACAAACCGTTGTTCTGTGAGCCAATCATAAGAACTTTATTTGTCTCATCAAACTCAAGAGCAAAAACCTTAAAGTCAGCCATATCAAAATGGCTGGTTTTATCCGTAATTTTTTTTCCTTCAATAACTTTTATGCCGCCATCATTTTGTGAAACTGCATTTGAAGCCGCATAGATAATATGCTCTTTCTTGGTCTTATAAAAGTCCCATACCTGTTTCGAAGGCAAAGAATATAAGGGCAATTGTTTATTCAGAAAAGATATTGTTTTATATACTTCAATATTGTTTTCTCTGGAAACATAAATAGTATCATTAGTGATAAATGTTCTGTAAATATCTTTTAAATTATTTACTTCAATAATTCTGTCATTGATAAATGAATATACTCCGTTTCTCTTAGTAGTAAAATAAAGGTTGCCTTTATGAGTGAAAAAATCCGTAATGACTAAATCTTCTTCCGAAGAATGGTCCACCCTGAAATTTTGAATTTTAAATGTTTTGGTATGAATACGTGAAAAGCCTTTTTTTGAACCGGCATATATATATTCACCAAAAGAAAACAAAGCGGTTGTGTAATTGGATAATAAACCGTCTTTTTTAGTATAGCGTACGGCTTTTGTACCGTCATAAAATAATATTCCCTGACCATAACTGGCAAACCATATATTCTTAGCAGAATCGCTCGTAATATCTAATACGTTACTGAATTCGAGATCAACAGCTGGTTGAAATAAGGTTATTTTACCAAAATATTTAGTAGAAATCCCGGATTTGGTACCTATCCACAGGATTCCTCTTGTATCCCGAAAGAGGGATCGGACTTCATTAGAAGGAAGTCCGTCTAAAGCAGTATAATTCTTAGTTAGGTATTTTTTCTCAAACGTTTCCTGAGAAAATCCATATATACTGAGTAAAAAAACACACAGAAATTTAAGAAGAAATTTCACTTATAATTTTTTTATGTCCGGTATCCGCAACGGGAATTTTATTTTCTCCTGTTTGAGGATGAACCAACAATTTTAAAACGGATAATTTCTTATCATAAGAGCTTACATAATTCATATTGACAAGATAGGATCTATGTACGCGAAAAAAAATATCATCATTGATTATTTTTTCAATCTCTTTTAAGGGTTTACTGACAGTGAAATTTTTATTCATGGTATAAAACTCGCAATAACTGTCACTGGCACGGCAATAAATAATATCTGAAATTTTCACAATATTGACCTCATGTTGACCCGAAAAAAATAGCAGATCATTTTTTTTGGCTATTTCAGAACGCTCGTTTGCATCTTCTACCAAAACTTCATTTCCTTTTACAGCATTATCCGTAAGAACTGTAGCGTGTTTTTGCAGCATTTTGTTTTCAAACCGATCTATAATTACTCTAAGATCGTCCTGATCAATAGGTTTCATCAGATAGCCGAGACAGCCATACGTATTTACAGCTTCCATAATAAAGTTTTGATGCGCAGTAGTAAACACTACTTCAAAGTTTACACTATTAAACTTTTTGAACAGCTCAAATCCATTTTCATCGGGCATGTCTATATCAAGAAAAACAATATCAGGTCTGCATTCGTTTATGAGCACTACCCCATTTTGTACAGAATCCGTAATTACAATTTTTTGAAAATGATCCGGAAAAACCCTTAAAATGATTTTATTCAGAAATTCTCTTGCATGACGCTCATCATCAATAATAACTGCGGTTAACTTTTGGTTTATTTTCATGCCGTTTTATTTTAGAACGGTACGTCATTATCATCTTGAAATGAACTACCGAAAATAGCATCTCCGGATGGGAGATTTCGGGTAATGTTTTGGTCTTCTACATTCATTCGGGATGGTAACTCATCAAAAGACATAAATCCGTCTTCAAGATTATCAAACTTACCAAACTTACCTAAGAATTTAAGGCGGATATTATCCAATCCACCATTTCTGTGCTTGGCAATGATGAACTCTGCCTGTCCTTCAGTAGGTCCTGCTTCTTCATCATCCCACTGATCAATTTTATAATATTCAGGGCGATAAATAAACGATACAATATCCGCATCCTGCTCAATAGCTCCTGATTCACGTAAATCAGATAAAAGCGGACGTTTAGACGTTCCACGCGTTTCAACGGCACGGGACAACTGTGAAAGCGCAATAACAGGTACTTCAAGCTCTTTTGCCAATGCCTTTAGGTTACGTGAAATTGTCGAGATTTCCTGCTCCCGGTTACCGCCTCCTTTTCCGCTTCCCCCTGCTGTCATCAACTGTAAGTAGTCAATAATAATCAGCTGGATGTTGTACTGTGATTTTAAACGACGGGCTTTTGCACGTAAGTCAAAAATAGAGAGCGACGGGGTATCATCAATAAATAATGGAGCCTTTTCAAGATCTTTTACTTTCACATTGAGCTGTTCCCATTCATGCTGTTCTAATTTTCCTGTTCGTAGTTTTTCTGAGCTCAAAGCTGTTTCAGATGAAATCAAACGGGTTATTAGCTGTACTGACGACATCTCTAAAGAAAACAAAGCAACTCCCTGATTTGCATCAATTGCAATATTTCTGGCCATAGAAAGGACAAAAGCGGTTTTACCCATACCAGGACGTGCAGCAATAATAATCAAATCTGATGGTTGCCATCCTGATGTAAGAGTATCCAGTTTATGAAATCCGGTAGGCAATCCTGATAATCCTTCTTTACTTCCAATATCCTGAATCCGTTTTTTTGCCTGAGCAACTAAAGACTGAGCGGTTTCAGAACTCTTTTTAATGTTTCCCTGAGTTACTTCATATAGTTTTGACTCTGCTTTATCCAAAAGATCAAAAACATCTGTTGTTTCATCATACGAGTCTTCAATAATTTCATTTGATATTTTTATCAGGCTTCGCTGTATGAATTTCTGTAGAATAATGCGTGAGTGAAATTCAATGTGGGCTGAAGAAGAAATCTTCTGCGTAAGGCTGATCAGATAAAAATCACCTCCAACAAGATCCAGTTTTCCGTTTTTTCTTAACTGTGTAGAAACTGTTAATAAGTCAATTGGTTGATTTCCAACAAATAATTGATCAATAGCCTCAAATATATGACGGTGTGCTTCCTTATAAAAAGCATCCGGAGACAATATGTCAATTACCTCATCAATTCCCTTTTTATCAATCATCATTGCACCCAACACAGCTTCTTCCAGGTCTACAGCTTGTGGAGGGAGTTTTCCTTTCTCTAACGAAATAATGTTATTTACGTTATTTTTATTTGAAGTTAATGTTACGTGTTGCTTTTCCATATTGCGAATTTACTCCATTTTTATGAAGTTGGGCTGTTAAGTTATGCACTAATTTTTGTTAATAAAACTTGCCTTATTGTTAATAAGTAGTGAAAATGAACGCATTATAGAAACCGATCGGTTCCATAAAAAAATCCGCTTGAAAAGCGGATTTAAGTTTTCTAAAGTTTAACAGAATTATTCTTTAAACTCACCCATTGAGGTATATTTTTCAATACGTTCTTCTATGAGTTTGTCAATATCTTTTTTACTTAATTCGCTATATGCTTTAACAATAGTTTTGCGAACCGATTCAAACGTTTTTTCACGATCATAATGTGCTCCGCCTAATGGTTCCTGAATAATATCGTCTATGAGTTTATTTTTCTTCATATCGATAGAAGTTAGTTTTAAAGCTTCTGCTGCTGTTTCTTTATATTCCCAACTTCTCCATAAGATAGAAGAACAGGATTCAGGTGAAATTACAGAATACCAGGTATTTTCTAACATAAATACACGGTCCCCCACTCCTATTCCCAAAGCACCTCCAGAAGCACCTTCTCCAACAATTACAGTGATAATCGGCACCTGTAGGTTAAACATTTCAAGAATATTACGGGCAATTGCCTCACCTTGTCCTCTTTCTTCAGCTTCAAGTCCAGGATAAGCACCTGGAGTATCGACAAGCGTAACCACCGGAATTCCGAATTTTTCTGCCATACGCATCAAGCGTAAAGCTTTTCTGTATCCTTCCGGGTTGGCCATACCAAAATTTCTGTACTGGCGCGTTTTGGTATTAAATCCTTTTTGCTGACCAATAAACATAAACGACTGATCTCCGATTTTCCCCAATCCACCTACCATTGCTTTGTCGTCTTTTACTCCTCTGTCACCAAAAAGCTCTAAAAATGTATCTCCGCATAGTGCTTTGATATAATCCATGGTGTACGGACGGTTTGGATGACGTGATAATTGCACGCGCTGCCATGCCGTTAAATTTCCGTATATGTCTTTTTTAGTTTGTTCAAGCTTTTTTTCGATATTCTTACAAGTATCAGACACATCGACATCAGATTCCTGTCCGATTAGCGAACATTTATCTAACTGTTCTGTCAACTCTTTGATTGGAAGTTCAAAATCTAAATATTCCATTTTTGTATCGTTTAATTTTATTTGCAGGGTACAAATATAAAGGTTTCATTAAATAATCTGTACTTTTTTGCGATTTTTAAAATATGCATTCAGTAAAACAGTGGATAATATTATCATAGCACCTAAGTAAAATGCAGGTGTCATCTTTTCCTGATCTTTAAAAATAATTACTGCGAGAATGATGCCGTATATCGGCTCAAGATTGATGCTCAGCATGACGGTATAGGGAGAAAGATATCGCATGATGTTTATAGTAGCGATAAATGGATAGGCCGTACAAACAGATCCTAACAAAAGAAGCCATAGCCAGTCATACCCTTGAAAACTGAAATTCTGCTCAGAAAAACCTCCGATAAAAAACATACACCCTGTCAGAAAAACCAATCCCCCCAATAATTCATAAAAACTAAGTGGTAGTGAATCGTATTTTTTAGCCAATTTTCCGTTGATAATGGAAAAAGAAGCGGATAAAGCAGCTGATGTAAGCGCTACAATAATACCTTCTACGTATTGGGTTTCAAAGCTAAAAATCAGTAATAACCCCGAAACTACCATACAACCCAAAAATACTTCATACCAGATCACTTTTCTTTTATAAAAAATAGGCTCCAAAATCGATGTAAAAAAAGCTCCGGTAGAAATACATGCCAGAGTTATGGATATATTGGATATTTTAATAGCATAAAAAAAAGTGAACCAATGTATGGCAATCACAAACCCACACACCATAAATAAGGCTATGGTTTTAACAGAGTATTTTAGAGATCTGCCCGTTATCTTTAGAAAAAGCAGTACACATGTAACAGCAATAAGTATCCGTGTCCATACCAGTGGCAATGCGCTCAGAGAAATTAATTCTCCCAAAATAGCCGTAAATCCCCAGATTAAAACAATAAAATGGAGATGTAGTTGATTTTTAAAATTATCTTTTGGCATTATTCAATAAATAAACGGCTAAAATTCCGAAAGCGACATTGGGTATCCATACTGCCAGCAACGGATTCATACTCGAAGCTTCTGCAAGTGTTCCGAAAATTTTATCAAAAAAGATGTAGATAAACGCAAGTGCAATCCCCAATGCAAGATTGATTCCCATTCCTCCTCTTCGTTTCATAGAAGATACTGCAACAGCGATAATGGTGAGGATAAATGCCGATACCGGAATACTGTATTTACGGTATTTAACAACCAGGTAGGCATTGATATTTGAAGATCCCCGAAGGGTTTCCTTTTCAATAAATTTATTTAATTCTTTCAACGACATGGTCTCTGCCGCGTATATAGTAGGCGTCAAATCATCAATTTCAAAATCGAAATCAATTACTTTCCGATCTGTCTTTTCTATCTTATCATCCAGAGCTCCGACGGTACGTTTCTCATAGTTCATCAAAGTATAATCTTTCGTGTCTTCATTATAAATGATACGCGTAGCTTTAATTTTGTATTGTAAAACCGTTTTATCAAACTTTTCCAGAGTAAAATTAAACCCTGTTTTGTCATTATAATTGAAATTGCTTACATAAATGTATTCGTTTTCACTAATCTGTTTATATACATTTTGTGTTGCCCGTATCTCGGTTCTTTTTAAATATTTATACCGAAAATCATTATATCCGAGACTGGCTTTTGGCACTACAAAAACTCCCATTATTAAAGCAAAAATCGAGATAATAGTAGCACCAACTATATACGGCCGCAAAAAACGAAAATACGAAATACCTGAACTTAATATTGCAACAATTTCTGTATTGTTGGCCAATTTTGATGTAAACCAGATGACAGAAATAAACAGAAATATCGGAAACAGCATATTGGCAAAATAGATGGTAAAATCCAAATAGTAGTTCAGTACATGTTTTAGTGCAATGTTGTTTTCTAAGATTTTGTTGATTTTCTCAGAAATATCAATCACAATACCAATAGGTATAAACAGTAAGATCATTACTGTAAAAGTGCCCAGATAGCGCTTTAATATGTACCAATCAATGATTTTCATCCGGAATTATAAACGTGTTGCCATTTGTTTAACCATTTTTTCTTTCCATGCATAAAATGTTCCGGCTAAAATCTGTGTTCTTGCCTCTCGGACAAGCCACATATAAAAACCTAAATTATGTATGGTTGCAATTTGTTTACCCAAATATTCATCTGCAACAAATAAATGGCGTAAATAGGCTTTGGAATAATCCAAATCTACCCATGTATGTCCCATTTCGTCAATAGGTGAGAAATCATCTTCCCATTTTTTATTTTTGATGTTGATGGTACCATTGGCAGTAAACAACATTCCGTTTCGCGCATTTCTGGTAGGCATCACGCAATCAAACATATCAATTCCAAGAGCAATATTCTCTAAAATGTTTATAGGTGTCCCTACTCCCATTAAATATCTCGGTTTGTCTTCCGGTAAAATTGCCGTTACTACTTCTGTCATTGCATACATTTCCTCTGCAGGTTCTCCTACAGACAAACCTCCGATGGCATTACCTGCCGCACCTACACCGGCAATATATTCAGCCGATTGTGCTCTGAGGTCTTTGTATGTTGACCCCTGAACAATAGGAAACAAAGTTTGCTCAAAACCATATTTAGCAGGCACTTTTTCCAGATGGCTAACACATCTGTCTAACCAGCGGTGGGTCATGTGCATGGAACGTTTTGCATAACGGTAATCACAAGGATAAGGAGTACATTCATCAAATGCCATGATAATATCGGCTCCGATAGTACGCTGGATTTCCATTACATTTTCAGGAGAAAAGAAATGGTGGGATCCATCAATATGTGATTTAAATTTCACGCCTTCTTCCTTAATCTTACGACGTCCTGAAAGCGAATATACCTGAAAACCTCCTGAATCGGTAAGAATATTTCTATCCCAATTCATAAATTTATGCAGACCTCCGGCCTTTTCAAGGATTTCTGTTTTAGGTCTTAAATATAAATGGTAGGTATTTCCAAGAATAATATCAGGATTGATATCATCTTTTAATTCTCTTTGATGAACTCCTTTTACCGATGCCACTGTTCCCACCGGCATAAAAATAGGAGTTTCAATAATTCCGTGATCTGTAGTAATAGATCCGGCACGCGCTTTTGATAAGGGATCTTTCTTTAAAAGGTCGAATTTCATAGATGTAAATTACAATTTGCAAATATAATTCAATATACATTCTGTGCCTATTTTTTATACAATATTTATACGCGTATGCTTTTTCTATTGATAAGAAGCCAGATAACTACAGGAGCTCCAGCCATTGATGTCACAGCGTTAATAGGCAATAAGAAAGCTTCACCCGGAAGCTGACACAGACTGTCACATATCAGCAATACCAAAGCACCTAAAAAACAGTTCGCAAAAAACAATATAAAATGATTACTGGTTTTAAAAAGCATACGACTGATATGAGGAACTGCCAATCCTACAAAAGCAACAGGACCAACAAAAGCAGTACACGCACCCGATAGTATTCCTGTAGCAATAATGATGATATATCTTGATTTTTTAATATTGATTCCCATACTACGTGCATAATTTTCACCCAGCAATAAGGCATTAAGTGTCTTTAAACTCAGAAAGCTCAGTATAGCTCCGGTTAAAATACTACCGAAAAGAATGGCGATGTTGCTCCATGACTGATTGCCTAAACTACCCAATGCCCAAAAGGTATACTTTTGAAGCTCTTCTGCTGTAGAAAAATAGGATAATACACCAACAATTGCTCCGGTAAAACTGGCAAACATAAGACCTATGATAAGCAACGTCATACTGTCTTTTACTTTTCTTGAAACCAACAACACAACAATAAGTACAATAAGACTTCCCATTACGGAAGCAATGACTACTGCATAGGCAGAAACAAGATATTGTTTTATAAATAAAGGTAAAAAACCAGCTCCTAAAATAATTATGGCTACTCCGAGACTGGCTCCGGAACTAAGTCCTAATACATACGATTCTGCCATTGGATTGCGAAAAAGTGTCTGCATAAGCATACCGCAAACCGACAAAGAAAGACCTACCATTATGGCAGTTAATGCTTTAGGAAGTCTATAATTGAGTATAATATATTCCCAACTTACTTTTTCAGCTCCTTTACCCAAAAGAATATCAATAATTTGAGAAAAGGGAATATGAAGGGAGCCCATACTGAGATTCACTACAAAAGCCACCACCAGCATTGCGCCGAGTACACAAAAAAGAAATTTATGCTGGTTTATCAGTCTCATTTATTGTAATGCCTCTATAAAATAAGGTGTATATTCAGGTAATTTCTCCGGATGCAGAATAAAAATCAGGTCTTTAAGAATCAGATCAGGACGGTTTGGAGCTTCTTCATAAAAAATCACACCACCTGTTGGTCCTTTTTTAGCACTATAAGTAAACACTTTTCTGTTTTTATAGGCACTAAATTCCGTATAGTGTTTATTATTATTCTTTAACTCCTCATAAGAAGTAAACTGCCCCGGACCAATCCATATCTCGGCATTTTGTGCTTTGTCTAAAACGGTTTCAAATGACAGTGACAAACTTCCGGTTCCTTTGGTATCTGCCCAGATATACTGTCCTTTGGCATCTTTAATAAAATAGGCCATCCAGCTTTCTCCCTGTGGAGCATACCATACATCCTGATACATGGATCCGCTGAAAACAACAGGTAATTCTTTCACATCTTTTACAAGTTCTTTTGCCTGATTGTAATCGGTAACAATGGAATTAAAATAAACATTAGCTTCCTGATTCTTATCAAACAAAACTCCGAAGAATTTTATCCATTCTGCTTTGCCTAAAGGAGTGGTTTCTATCCAGTCTCCGTTTAAAAGTACTTTCAGACCTGCGTTTTCCAGACTTTTGATTTTTTGATTGTTGGCTTCCATACTGTGCGCTACAATTACCTCGGGATTCAAATCAATTGTCAACTCCAGATTAACACTCTCATTATCATTCAATTCCTTTATTTTACCAGCATTAATATTTTTGCGTATGACTTCAGATGAAATGTATTCCAAATGAGGAAAACCAACCAATGCTTCACTTTCACCCAAAGCAACGAGTGAAGGAATGTGTGTAGTGGAGGTGACTACAGCTGTTTTTACCGGAATCTGAATACTGACCTCATTTTTTAAACTGTCCGGAATTTTTGAGAGATCCTTTGCCAATACGTAAGTAAACGTTTCTTTTGCATCTTGCCATGGCTGCGTTACTTTTAAAACCGTAAAATCAGGGTATTCATAAAGTTGAAATCCTTTGGCATACTCAACTGAATTTTTTACTGCTGAAACAGTAGTCTTTTCAGTTTCTTTCTTACAAGAGATGAAAACGAATAGAGATAGAAATACCGTTAATTTTAAAATTTTTGAAGTCATTCCGTAGTATTTTTTTACAAATGTAGCTTATTTTACCATTTACTGCCAAAGATCATTTTTTAATTATTATTTGTCGGTGAGTAATTATGCCTTACATTTGCATCAACTTTTAGGTCAAAAACTCATTTTTGATAATAGGGAAACAGGTGAGATCGTATTCAAATCCTGTGCTGTACCCGCAACTGTAAGCATTTTCTTATATATGTAAGATACTTGTCTGATAACGCCACTAAGCAATTGGGAAGGCAAACAAGTAGCAAAGCCAGGAGACCTGCCTAAAATATAACCATTAAAAAAGACCTTCGGGAAAAAAGGTAATATCGATGAATAAAAAATGGTCCGTTTCATTATTGTTTTCCATTTTGGCATGCCATACTTATGCACAGGAAAACAATCAGCATACAGAACTTGAAGAACTTATCATTACAGATGATAAATTAAGAACGCATAACCTGTCACAGACAATACGTAAAATAAATGACACGGTAGTAAAGACAAGTAATGGCTCTCTTACAGATTTATTGCTTTTTAACTCCTCTATTTATTTTAAAGAAAATGGTTTTGGAATGGTTTCATCTCCCTCTTTCAGGGGAACAACAGCACAGCAAACATCCGTTGTATGGAACGGGTTGCGCATAAATTCTCTTTTATTAGGGCAAACCGACTTCAATTCTATTTCCTATAAAGAATATAATGATATCAGCATAAAGCCAGGAGGAGGAAGCGTTTTATACGGCTCTGGTGCCATCGGAGGAACGATTCATCTCAATAATGAACTTAAATTCAGTAATCATTTTGATAATGAATTGCAACTAACCTACGGAAGTTACAATACTTATCGCGTCAATTATAATCTTTCTGCAGGAAATGATAAATGGAGTACTCAAATCAACATCAACAGAAACGAAAGTGATAATGATTTTGATATTGAGAAACAAAAACGTAAAAACCTGAACGGCCAATATTGGAATAATAGTATTAACACTTCAATCGGCTACCGTATCAATCGTACCCATGACATACGTTTTTTCTCTCATATCTACGATGATGAACGCCATTTTTCTCTGATTTCGGTCAATCAGATAAAGACAAAATATCAAAATCAATCTGCACGAAATCTGTTGCAGTGGAAAGCAACTACACAAAAAACAAACAGTATTGTAAGGCTGGCCTATATCAATGAAAACTACCGTTACTTTGACTATCTGCCTTCTGATCGTCATTCAGGTGGAGAGGTAAACAGCTACATCATTAAATATGATCTGGATTACAAGCTCACTGAAAAAATCATTGTTTCCCTATTGATGGATTATCAACACAATAAAGGTAAAGGTAATGGATCCGGATTTGCTCAGGCGCAACAGGAAATTTTATCTTCAGGTCTGCTGTTAAAACATACATTGAGTACGAAAAGCGGATATGAACTCGGAATTAAAAAAGAGTTTACAAAAGCCTATGAAAACCCTCTGCTCTACTCTGCCGGTTTTTATATATCCCCCATAGAAAATTACACGATCAAACTAAACGGTTCCAAAAATTACAGAATTCCTACATTCAACGATATTTACTGGGAACCCGGAGGAAATAAAAATCTGAAACCTGAAAGCAGTTATCAGGCTGATCTTTCTCAGGAAATAAACTGGAAAAACTGGCAGTTTTCTGCAAATGTATATGCCATCTTCATTGATGATATGATTCGCTGGCTGCCCACTAATGAAGGATACTGGCAAGCTTCCAATACGAATAAAGTAACTGTAAAAGGAGTGGAATTATTTTCAGCATATCGCCTTCATTTTGGCAGCCATCATATTAATGTTCAGGGTACATATGCTTACACAGATTCAAGAGACAATGAAACTGAAAAACAATTGATCTATGTGCCTTTTCATAAAATAACAGGTAGTATACAGTATCGCTATAAAAATCTAAGCTTACAACTACAGGGGCTTATGAACGGTAAAGTATATACCACCACCAGTAATGATGAAAACTCTGCAATAGACCCTTATACCCTTTTTAATACGCAGCTCAGTTACCATTTCGGAAAAAAGAATGAGCAAATGTTTGCTTTTGAAATAAAAAATGCATCTGATAAAATGTATGAAAATACATTGAACAGACCAATGCCCGGAAGAAATTATACAATTCAATACATCTTAAAATTTTAAAAAAAATGAAAAAAGTTTTATTATCAATTAGTTTAGTAGCACTTCTATATTCTTGTAGCAGTGATGATAATGTAAATACCGGTATTCCTACGGGAGATAAACCGTATTCCAATGGAGTGATTATTCTGAACGAAGGGAATTTCCAGTCCAGCAATGCTAATGCTTCTTATATTTCAAATGATTTAAGCGTACAGCACAACAACATTTTCTCTACAGCAAACAATAGTGAATTCATAGGAGATGTTGCTCAGTCATTGGCTTTTTATAAAGACTTTGCTTTTATCGTAGTTAATAATTCGAACACGATAGAAGTAGTAAATCGCTATACATTCCAAAAAGTAGCTCAGATCACTCAGGAGCTATCCTTACCAAGACGCATTGTTGTAAAAAACAGTAAGATATATGTTACCAACAGTGCTTCAAAAAAAGTAACAATTTACAATGCAGACAATTATCAGTTTATCACTTCAGTAGAGTTAGATGCTGATCCGGAATACATTGTAGCAAACAACAATTATGTATATGTACAAAGCAACAGCTATGCTTCGCAAAAAGTAGTAGAAGTGATTTCTTTAAGTGACAATGTGAATGTTACGGATCTTACTTTTGAATATGCTTCGAACGGACTTGCTGTTGATAATGCTTCAGGCAATGTATATGCGGTAACTTCTGATGCTACCAAGTCTGAAATTCACATGATCTCCGGATTAACAGTTTCTAAAACAGTTTCTTCTAATGCGGTTACTTCAGCGAGATATGCGGTTATAGACAATAACAACTTCTATTTTGTAAGTGCTAATAATGTTTATAAAACGAGTTTGCAACTGACAAGTTTTCCTGAAACAAAAGTGTTATCGGTTGAAGAAAATGGTTTCTCTACCTTCTACGGATTTAATGTTATTGATAATAAGGTTTACAGTGCAGATGCCAAAGGTTTTACAGATAACGGTGTTGTAAGCATTTATGACCTAAACGGTGCTTTGTTAAAGCAGTTTTCAACAGGAGCAATAGGACCAAATGGTTTCTATAAAAACTAAAACGATTTATTTCAGATCATAAAAGGCAATGTATACATTGCCTTTTATTATTATGGATCCTGAAACAATAATTTTATTAACAGTTTCCTTCATTCTGATTATAATTCATTACTCAAAAAGCATTAGTCAGGAATAATCTGCTGAGGCATTTTCTTTCCTTCAGCAATTGCAATTAAATTTTCTGCAGCCATGATTGCCATAGCTTCTCTGGTTTCTGTAGTAGCAGATCCTATGTGGGGTAATACGGCTACATTTCTCATTTTTAGTAAAGGATTATCAGGCTGCATGGGCTCCGGATCTGTAACATCTAATCCTGCTCCCCATATCTGTTGTTGCTTTAAGGCAGTTATCAGATCTTTTTCATTGTGAATGCCACCTCTTGCTGTATTGATAAAAATAGCCGAATTTTTCATTTTCCGGAATACTTCACTGTCAAAAATACCTTCTGTCTCTTCAGAAAGATTACTGTGCACTGATATAACATCACTTTCACATACCAATTCATCAAAATCTACATACATAGCGTGGAGTTCTTTTTCTAATTCCGGCTTTTGACTTCTGCTGTGATAAATAATATTCATATCATAAACTCCTTTGGCTTTTAAGTGAATTTATTTATATTTACTGTTATATAAACCATAATTTTTTTATTATGAAAAGATTATTTTATTTAGTATTAGCCATAATTTTTCTTCAATCTTGTGAAGAAAAATCAGACATTCAAGAAGATAAGAATATTTCTTCAGAAATTGTACTTCCGAAAGGTGCATTTAAAACAAGTGGGATAATGAGTATTATGGGGGTTGATGAACTATCAATCAGTGAAGAAAATAATTCTATTAATTACAAACTAATTTCAAACAATTCAAAACTAAATTATTTTGAAGGAGAACAATTTAAATTGTCTGACTATAACTTTACAATTCAGGACAATAAGTTTTATTCATCTAAGATTTCTAATCTTTTCTTAACAAGGGAAAATAATAAATTATATTTAGTAAACGAAAAATCATCAAACAATAAACTTGACATTAATGATTTAAAACAATTAGATTTAGATACCTTTATTTTGTTAATGGTTTTTTCAGAACTTAAAGATGGAACATTAATTGATAATAGTAACAATGAAACTAATCAACTCCAAACATTATCTAAACGATGTGGATCAGATAAGCAATTGTCTATAACAGGATGGAGCTTAACACCTGCCGGAGCCTTAGCAGATTTGGAAGATGGAATTTGTAAAGCATATAATGATCGTAGTTTAAATGGTTGTTGGAATATTGATGAAAAACCATATAGAAGTACTCATTTGATGTTCCACTTTGCAACCATGGTCTATTGCTGTGATGGTACAAACAATGGCACAGGAGGTTGTTGGTAAAATTTAAAATATGGTATTATCTTTCTTTATTAAATTAGACTTCCTGTTTTGGTTGATACTAATATATGTATTATTAACCATACTTACATTATATTTTTTTCTCAAGAAAAAAAATAGAGATGATATAATTTGGCTTATCTTAATAATTTTTGTGCCATACTTATTCTCTATATTTTATTTACTCACATTAAGAAAATCTAAAAAATAATTACTTTTTAGATTATTAATACAAAAGCCACTATTTAGTGGCTTTTTGTTTATATTTTTTCAAATCAGATAGTAAACTTCCTATTTGGAAGACAGCTATTGAATATTTTCATAACTTCATTTTAGGGTTATACAATGGGTGAAAGTCCGCTATCTCTGAAATAAGTTATTTTAGAAAGGAACATAATGGCCATTTTATCAGCTCTCCTTTTAGCTTCTTCCGCAACAGGTCCTTCAAAAAGACTGTCCACTACTTTGTAAAACAATTGCTTCCAGCGTGCAAAATGCTTTTCCTCTACTGGTAAATGGGCATGTGGAGGAAAAGGTCTTCCGGAATATGTATGTTCATCCAGTAATATTGTTTGCCAGAATTGATACATCTTTTCAAGGTGCTCCGGCCATCTGTCTTCCAGCTTCTCATTAAAAATGGTTCCGATTAAATCATCATGCTGAACTTTTTCATAAAAAGTATTCACTAATAATTTTACATCTTCTATATTTTGAATGTCTTTTTTCATTTTTTTTAATTATATTTAACACAAATAATAAATTTTAGCCATTATATTAAATAGTGTTGTAGTTATTTGACAAATAAAGTAATTTTGACTTTATGAAAGATATTACAATCTTAGGGTCTGGAAATGTAGCACATCACCTCATACGATATGTGCAAAACTCCCATTCTTTAAATTTACAACAAATTTATGCCAGAAGCCCGGAAAAAATTATCCTTTCGGGATTAGATGTTTCTAAGATCATAACAGATTTGAATCAATTGCAAGAGGCTGATCTGTATATTATCGCTGTTTCTGATGATGCTATCGGTGAACTTTCTGACCGGCTTCCTTTTGAAAACCGATTGGTAGTTCACACTTCCGGTACAGCTCCAATAGAGGTACTGAATGCAAAAAACAGAAGAGGTGTATTTTATCCGTTACAAACGTTTTCAAAAAACAAGGAAGTTGATTTTAAAACAATTCCCATGTGCTTGGAAGCTGATACGGATGATGATTTTGAAACCATTAAATACATTGCTGAACAGTTTTCTGATCATGTCTATCAGATTTCATCAGTACAGCGTAAAAGCATTCATGTATCTGCCGTTTTTGTCAATAATTTTGTCAATCATATGTATGTCTTAGGAAAT
Organism: Flavobacterium sp.; assembly: GCA_032096595.1. Taxonomy (GTDB): domain Bacteria; phylum Bacteroidota; class Bacteroidia; order Flavobacteriales; family Flavobacteriaceae; genus Flavobacterium. Next base: position 411,948 of record DAMCXY010000001.1, read on the forward strand.
AAAATCTGTGATGAACATAACATTCCTTTCCAGATTCTACAACCTTTGATTAAAGAAACAGCTGACAAAATAGTAAGCGTGAAGCCTATCGATGCACAAACAGGACCTGCTGTGAGAAAAGACAGCAAAACAATTGAAAAACATCTGGCTTTTCTGGATGAAAACATTGACTTAAAAAACTTATATTTAACACTCACAGAATCTATTCAAAATTATAATGTCTAAAAGCTATAAAGAATTAATGAACGACATCACTACTTTTATTTTTGATGTTGATGGCGTTCTTACCGACGGAACTATTCATGTAACCGAAACGGGAGAATTATTAAGAAACATGAATATTAGAGATGGCTATGCCATGAAAGCAGCCGTAGAAAACGGATACCAGGTGTGCATAATTTCAGGAGGAAATAATGACGGAGTACGAACCCGGTTGAGAAATTTAGGAATTACAGACATTCATTTAGGAGTGCACAATAAAGTAGACGTTTATAAAGAATATATTGATATCTATAACATTTCGCCGCATCAGGTTTTATACATGGGAGATGATATACCCGATTTTTGGGTAATGCAGGAAGTAGGATTACCTACATGCCCGCAGGACGCTTCCCCTGAAATTAAAAAAATCTGTAAGTATATTTCTCATATCAACGGTGGTAAAGGCTCGGTTAGAGATGTTATAGAACAAGTGATGAAAGTTCAGGGCAAATGGCTTGAACATTTCGACGCGAAGTTTGACTAACATAAAACCGAAACATATGAAAGTATTAAGAAAAGACCAGCTACAAATTGTTCTACAAATCGTCGTAACGGTACTCTTACTCAGATTTGGCCTGTTTAAACAAATAGCAAGTGAAATTGCTCTGACAGATGTTCAATTTTTACTTTATTTACTTTCTATCGGATTCATCGCTTCAGGAGGTTTGATCTTGTATGGAATTATTATACAGGAAGAACAACCTTGGCGAAAAATACACAAAAACATAGATAAAGCTTATTATCTGTACCTTGGAGTCAACATCCTTGGAATAGGAATAAGCTTTTTTGTTTCAAGTGCTATAGATAAAACTGCTTACTTTGGCTTTTTTATGGGAGTTGCAGCCATTATTTATCTCTACACTACCCAATGGAGAAAAATCATTCTGCTGAACAACATCATTTTTTCCTTACTGATTACATTTGCCAGTTTTATAGAAATTATTACCGATCTCATGCCAACCCTAAATCCGTTGCAGACAAGTGCTGAAAACACAAATAATTTATTGTTTGAAATTACAACACGGTTTGGCATACTGTTATTCTTTCTCTATTTTATCAAAACCATTCTGCTGGATCTCAAATTTATGAATCTGGATCTTAGAAATAATAAGAAGACACTGGCCACCCTGCACGGACGTAAAAAAGGCTCTGTAAGAACTACTTTATTAGGTCTGATTCCATTGGTTTTACTCATCGCTTTTGCTTTATACTATTACCCGCAATTGCCGCTGTTGAGCATCTATATAGCAATTGCAATCATACTGCCATACCTCTTTTTACTCGTAAAACTGTGGAATGCAAAAACAGCAAAAGATTACAGTCTTACGAATAATATTCTAACAATAATAATTTGGTTAACGATATTTTCTATTGTAGTTTTATTGTTTAATTTAAAATAGAAATGTTATTAAACGAATTACTGGTCCACAAAAAAATCATATTAGCTTCTAATTCTCCAAGGCGAAAACAGTTCTTATCGGATTTAAACATACCGTTTGAAGTAAAACCTTCAAACGTAGACGAATCATATCCCGACAGTTTTCAAAAGGAAGCGATTACGGACCACATTGCAAAAATGAAAGCCGATTTTTTCACTGAACTGCATAAAAACGAAATTATTATAGCCTGTGATACCATTGTCTGGAATGATGACAAAGCTTTAGGAAAACCTGAAAACTTTGAAGAAGCTTTTGAAATGCTTAAAAGTCTGAGTGGGAAAACCCATTTGGTAATCAGTTCGGTATGTCTTAAAGATGCGGTAAAAACCAAAATCTTCAACGATACTACACGGGTTACCTTCTCAAACCTTAACGATGAAGAAATCACGTATTATATTGACAACTACAAACCTTATGATAAAGCAGGAGCTTATGGCATACAGGAGTGGATTGGTCTCGTGGCAATTCAAAAAATTGAAGGTTCTTATACCAATGTGGTAGGAATGCCTATGGAAAAATTATACACAAATTTATCAGATTTTATTCAATAATGTTTTACGAAATGAACTTTGATCTTTCAGACTATTACAAACAGATTATTTTTAGTGTCCTTACAATATTGTTAGGCACACTGGTAAAATTTATTGCGCAGAAGATTGTAAATAGTTTTTCTCATATTTCTCATAAAGCTGATAAGAGAAAAAATATGATTATCAAATATATTGACATTCTTATTTACATCATTTTTGGAACTATAATCCTTCTTATATGGGGTGTAGACACAGGTCGTGTAATGACATCACTGACCTCAATACTTGCATTTATCGGAGTAGCGCTATTTGCTCAGTGGTCCATACTCAGCAATATAACCGCAGGTATTATCATGTTCTTTTCTTTTCCCTACAAAATCGGTGACAGAATCAAAATACAGGATAAAGATTTTCCGACAGAAGCAGAAATAATTGATATAAAAGCTTTTCACACCATCCTCGTCACGGAAGAAGGAGAAAAAATATCTTTCCCAAACAATTTGTTTTTACAGAAATCAATTGTAATTCTTGAAGAAGTATAAAAACAGTACTATGCCCAAAATCTCTTTATCCCTACTTTGCCTTATTTGTTTTTCAAACCTTATTCAGGCGCAAAAAAGCAAAACGTATAGCGCATCAGAAATATACCAGGAAGTAGAAAAAATAAATGTTTTAGCTTCTGCTTTATATATTGCAGCTCATCCTGATGACGAAAACACCAGACTTATTACGTATCTGTCAAATGAAGTGAAAGCAGAAACAGCCTATCTATCGCTTACCCGTGGTAACGGTGGGCAAAACCTCATAAGCAATGAACTGGGAAATGTCTTAGGTGTAATACGTACTCAGGAACTTTTAAATGCACGCAAAATAGATGGAGGGGTACAGTATTTTTCCTCAGCCAATGACTTTGGTTTTTCAAAATTACCTAAAGAAGCCTATGAAAAATGGAATAAAAACCAAATTACGGAAGAAATGATTTATCTGGTTCGCAAATTGCAACCGGATATTATTATTAATCGTTTTGACCACAGAACTGAAGGGACTACCCATGGGCACCATACAGCATCAGCACAACTTTCAGAACAGATTTTCGAAAAAGCAAACGATAAAAATGTATTTCCGGATCAACTGAAAAAACTCTCACTCTGGCAGCCTCAACGACTTTTTTTTAATGCCTCCTGGTGGTTTTTCGGAGGAAAGGAACAATTCAAAAAAGCTGATAAATCTTCTTATATTCCATTACAAACAGGCTTTTACTATCCTAATCTTGGAAGATCTAATCAGGAAATAGCCGCTCTCAGCAGAAGCCAGCATCAATCTCAGGGGTTTGGAGATATGTCTGCGAGAGGGGAAGACATTGAATATCTTGAACTGATAAAAGGTCCTAAATTGCAAAATCAGCAAAATCTATTTGAAGGAATCAATATCACCTGGAAGCGGGTAAAAAACGGAGAACCAATTGGTAAAAAAGTTTCCCAGCTATTGTCAAACTTTAATTTTAAAGACCCCTCTAAAAATATTGATGCCCTTGTAGAAATCTATAAAATGATCAATGCATTGGATAACAGCATGTGGAAAACGCAGAAGATGGCAGAAGTACAGAAATGTATTGCACTTTGTGCAGGACTTTTTTTAGAAATCTCAAGTGAAGACCAGATTATCACTCCTGGTTTTGATGCTGTTTTCAAATATGAGGTCATCAATAGAAGTAAATATCCCATGGAAATTAAGGAAATAAGCATTTTAAACAACAGCTTTAAAAAAGAAATGCATACTCCACTGCTACCAAACCAGCTTCTGTTAGATTACTTTACAACGAAAATACCTTCAACTATACCGTATTCTAATGCTGAATGGCTTATTGATGCTAAAAAATCCTTTTACAACCAATTTGATAGTCATAACGAACTCTCGGCTTCATTTCAGATTAAAGTAAAAGATATTATTCTCAGCTACAACTATCCTTTGGTTTATAAATATAAGGATGAAGTTAAAGGAGAAATATATGACAATGTGTTGGTACTGCCTGATGTATCTTTACGTTTTGAAAAAGAAATATACCTCTCCAGAAACAAGGATGAAATCGAGATTACAGCTCTACTCAAATCATTTCGTAAAAATATAAAAGGAACTTTGGAACTTGTCTATGAGAATGCTGCTGACGGAAAAATAAAATCGATACCGGTTCATATCCCGGAAGCTTTGAAGACGGAGAGAGTCAGCTTTAAAATTAAACCATCAGAACAAAATTCTGAAACCCCTCTGAAGTTGATTTTCAGAACGGAAACAGATACTTTTACTGAAGAGGTAACCCTTGTAGCTCATAATCATATCCCTACTCAGGTCATTTTATCACAAGCTAAAACAGTCGTCAAAAATATCAAAGTAGCAACAAAAGGAAAAAAAGTAGGTTATATAATGGGAGCCGGAGATAAAATACCGGAAGGTTTAGTCAATCTGGGATACGAAGTAACATTACTAAACATTTCTGAAATTACCGCTAAAAACTTAGCCGGATATGATGCTGTACTACTGGGGATCAGAGCTTTTAATACCTTGAATGAATTAAAATTTAAAAACAAGGAATTATTTCAATATGCTGAAAACGGAGGAAATGTTATTGTACAATACAATACCAATCACAGTTTGGTAACAGATGAAATTGCACCGTATAAACTGATACTTTCCAAAGACCGTATCACGGATGAAGACGCAGAAATACATTTTCTGAAACCCGATCATAAAGTATTGCATTATCCCAATGAAATCAGTAAAGAAGATTTTAAAGGCTGGATTCAGGAACAGGGATTGTATTATGCAAATGATTTTGACCGTAACCATTTTGTACCGGTCTTTGAATCACATGATTTTGATGAGCCTACTACGAATGGTGGGCTTCTGATCGCAAAATATGGAAAAGGATACTATACCTACACAGGTTTAAGCCTTTTCAGACAAATACCGGAAGGAGTACCCGGAGCCTATAAAATATTAGCTAATCTAATTGCGTTAAATAAGGATGAAAAATAATCTCAAAAAATATCAATGGCGTAAAAGCTATAGCATTGTATTGCTCGTAAATGTATTTTATATCGTGTTCTTTTATTTTTTAATGCAATTATACGCATCATAGTATGGGACTTATCGATTGGATCATTTTAGGTTGTACAATATTGTTTATAGTCATCTATGGAACAATAAAAACAAGAGGGAGTAAAAATGTAGAAGAATATATTCTTGCCAACCAGCAGACCAACTGGTGGACAGTGGGCTTATCTGTTATGGCTACTCAGGCAAGTGCCATTACTTTTTTATCTACTCCGGGACAGGCTTACCATGATGGAATGGGATTCGTTCAATTCTATTTCGGACTTCCAATAGCAATGGTAGTCATCTGTATTGCTTTTATTCCCGTCTATCACAGATTGAAAGTATATACTGCCTATGAATTTCTGGAGTCCCGTTTTGATTTAAAAACGAGAACCTTGGCCTCTGTTATTTTCCTTATTCAAAGAAGTGTAGGAACAGGATTAACAATATATGCCCCGGCCATCATCTTATCGTCAATTCTGAACTGGAATTTAACCTTTATAACCATTTCAATTGGGATAACCATTATTTTTTACACCTATTTCGGTGGAACAAAGGCTCTTAATATCACACAAAAACAGCAGGCTTTCATCATTATGCTGGGAATGTTTTTAACCTTTTTTCTTATTTTATACCGTTTTCCAACGGAAATGACGTTCAATAATGCTTTGGGAGTAGCCGCAGCCAACGGAAAAATGAATTTGTTGAATTTTTCATTTGATCCTGCCGAACGTTATACTATATGGAATGGTCTTACAGGAGGATTCTTTCTGATGCTTGCCTATTTCGGTACCGATCAATCACAGGTAGGTCGTTATTTATCAGGAAAATCAGTAAAAGAAACACAGATGGGAATGATTATGAACGGACTTCTGAAAGTACCCATGCAATTCTTCATCCTCTTGGTAGGTGTCATGGTTTTTATATTTTTCCAATTCAATAAGGCTCCGCTCCACTTCAATCCAATCAATGTTCAAAATGTCAAACACAGTGCCTACAAACAAGACTATGAAAAATTAGAAACCGAAATGGATCAGCTATTTGCAGAAAAAGAGGAAATAACACTGCTCTATACGGGGCAACTCAATCTTGGATATAACAATCCTATTTTAGAAGAAAAAATGGTCTCTATCAATGAACATGAAAAGGAGTTAAGAAAAGAGGCACGCACGCTGATTTCAAAATCTCAGAAAGGAGCGGAAACCAACGATAAAGATTATGTTTTTATTTATTTCATACTAAACTACCTTCCACAGGGATTGATCGGTTTGCTTTTAGCCGTTATATTTTCAGCAGCCATGTCTTCATCAGCATCAGGTTTATATGCTGTAGCTTCAACTTCTGCCATTGATTTATATAAAGCTAATTTTAAAAACAAATCAGAAGCACACTATTTAAAAGTAACCAAATTACTGGTAATCTTTTGGGGGATTGTCTGTATTGTCACAGCTTGCTTCATCAGCTTATTTGACAACCTCATCCAATTGGTTAACATTATAGGTTCCATATTTTACGGTACTGTTTTAGGTCTTTTTCTTATTGCTTTTTTTATAAAATACAGCAAAGCTCAGGCAACATTTTGGGCCGGCGTTATTACACAGCTAACGGTTATCGTTATTTACTTTTTAAACGTAGTGAGCTATTTATGGCTCAATCTGATCGGTACCTTACTTGTAATTATTCTTTCTGTTGTCTTTCAGTTCATGATCAATAAACTGAAAAAGTAATGGTAATCCATAAAAAGCTATATGCCTCTTTTTCTTTAATTGTTTATCAATAAAAACATATAAAAAAGCCCCTGAAATTATTCTCAGGGGCTTTTTTAATAACTTATTTATATTATTTCACTTCTCGTGTCAGTTGAATATATCCGGTATAAATAAATCCTCCGTCTACAATGATATGGTAGAAATAAGTTCCGTCAGGTAATGGATCTCCATTACTATTCTGACCATTCCATTCCTGGCTATATGGAGAACGGGAATATACTTCTTTTCCGTATCGGTTGTGAATCGTTATTTTGGCTACGTGGAACGCTTTTAAGTCAAGGAAATCATTCAGACCATCGCCATTAGGAGAAATTCCTTTTGGTATTACTACGGTTTGTCGGTCAATATCCACACAAGCAGTACAGTTTGGTACTGGATCTTCATTAGATTCTGAACTGATGTCAACAATATTGACCAAATCCCCTTTAAAAGATTTTGGAACGGTTAATTTTACATTATAGGTAACCGTTTCTCCAACTTTCATAATTGGGATCACATCATACAGATTACCAGTGCCGCTGGTACTTCTGCTACTTTGCCAACTCATTTCAGTAATTCCTGCCGGCATTGGATCGCTCACTACCACATCAACAGCAGAACTTGGTCCGTTGTTCTTAACAACAATCACATAATTTAAATCTTTTTCATTTTCATAATACAAAACACCATCATTCTTATTTCCATCCAGATCAGCTGTTCTCTCAATTTTTACTATCGTAGGGTCATTTATAAAAGGAGTGTCAGGATCATCAGAAACCGTTCCTACATCACCTACCGGAGTTGAAGAATTCGCCAAAGCCTGATTACTCACCTCTCCTGCCAGAAAATCGGTTACTGTAATAGTATGTTTTGCAGAAGCAGTTATCGATTGATTAGGCATTAGTAAAGCCACATAATCAGGAATTATAGAACCCGGATCAGCATTAGGATCTGTAATATTGATGTTCTGAACGGCAGCTGTACCAGTATTCGTAAGAGTCAATTCATAATTAATAACGTCCCCTACTTGATAGTATATTGGTTTTTCAGCTCTTTTGGTCAATTTGAGACGGCCTAACTCTATGATGGCGGTATCAGTATTATTATCAGGATTTTTATCGATATTTTCTCCGGTTACGTTTGCTGTATTTAAATAAACACCGTTTTCATTGATATTTACCAGTATTTCTATCGTTGCGCTATCACCCGGAGCTAACGTTCCTACAGACCAGTTTCCAGATACATTATCATAAGTTCCCTGAGTAGCTGTATAACTTACATACGTATAACCGCTTGGCAATACATCATTTACTACTACAGCATTATCTGTAAAATTCAAATCATTGTTTTTAACAGTAATCACAAAAGTAACCTGATTTAATGTCTGATCTTTAATTGTTTTTTCTATTGAAAGATCGCTACAAGGTTCTACTTCAACAAAAGTCGGTAATGACTGATTAGACCATCCGCAATTTTTACGGATACTCACAGTGTAATTTCCTGATGCCAAAGCCTCATAAACATTATCATCAGTTACAGCTACTGAAACCCCGTCTTTAAACCATTCATATTCTAAGATATCATCTCCGCTTTCTGCTTCAATGGTCACTGTACAATCATCATTTGTTGTAACAAGTACGGGAGCAATTGCAGCCTGCCCAAATGCAGAAAAGAAAGCTGCCATTGAAAAACCATCACCAGACTGTACAATACTCGTAGTCAAAGGCATATCTGAAGTAAGAATCAAATCAGCCGGATTGCCCACATTGGTATTTTGAAACGTTAGCATATAAAAAGGCGTTGTTCCTAACTGAATACGTGGTGTTCCTGTAAGAGTTTCCAGATTGGCACCGTTTAGAAGAACCGGTTCTGTCGGATGCTCAATTACAGTAAAACCAAAATACGGAAGGTTGGTATTGTTGTAACTGATAAATTTTTTAGTTTGTATGTTTGTAATCCCCGAACAACCTCCGATCGGAAGTACAGTAGAAATATCTGTCTCGGCTCCTACAGCAGTTCCGGAATAAACAATAACCCTCTTGTCAGAAACAATCAATGAAGAAGAGTATTGATTGATGGCATTTCCATGGTAGAAAGTATAATTTCCTCCTGCCAATGGTACCACTTGAGTTGTAGTATTTACAAAAGCACCTGTTTGTGTAAAATTAGTAATAACAATAGAAGTGTTGTCTTCTGTGGTAACAATTGTAGTTTGTTCACCACCATAATTTAGACTTTGTTGTGTAGCCGTGGTCACATCTCCTGAACCTCTTACTACAAGGTACTGAGTTCCCAAAACATGCACAGGAGCTATCTGATCAAAAGTACCATCCTGACCGTTAGAAGGCGGAGTCGCTGTCCACGGAGTATCTCCCCAGTTTCCGGTATTCATCACCACTGGTTTATCTGCAGTAACCAAATAACCTATGTTCGCAAAAAACAACCGGCTCTGTCCTTCATTCAAAGTTACCGGTCCAGCTGGTAAATTTACAGTTGTTCCATTTTCAGTAGCCATAACAGAATAAACCGGTGCCGTATTGGTTAATCCCATCGTACTGATTCTATAATACCCTACTCTGAACTCCAAGCCTTTTCCTTCATCACCAAAACTCACTAAAGAAGCATTTCCTTTGATATAGGTAACGGAATTCGCACCCGTGTCCGAATCAATATTACGTAAATTTACCAGTACAGGAGCTGTTGCTTCCACAATAAGCCCTCTGTCATTATACAACTGATTGACTTCATTTCTCTGAATAAAAGAAGAACCTACAAATCGATATGATATAGGTGCATTCACAACCACTGTTAATGCATCTGTAATCAGTGTTCCGTCACTTTTTCTTAAGGTAACCTGTACCGGAGTGGTACTAAGCGTTCCTATGACAATTTCATTCGAATTACTCCAGTATTGCCAGGGAGCAGGTGCAATATAATGCTTGGTAGTATATTGTGCGCTTGCCGCGTAACAGAAAAGAAAAATAATACAGCAAAATAGTTGGTAGAATAGTTTTTTTAGCATTTGTGTTATTTTATTGATAATAGTTAAATAAAATTTTGTTCTAAAATAGTAAATTATTCCACAACTAAATACGTATTTTAATAAAAAAAAATTAAAACATCAAGAAACCAAAGAGGATATATCAATTTTTATCGCTTTTTAAGCATTACAATTAATAATATGATAGGAATGAATAATAATAAAGTTATCATAACATTCGCGACAATTAATTGATAATCGTACAATATTGTAACAAAAAGTCCTGCCAGAGCACCTCCTAAATGGGCTGTATGTCCAATCAGATCATTTTGTCTTTTCATTCCGTAAATAGAATACAACAAATAGCCTACTCCAACAATATAAGCGGGAATCGGAATGGGAATAAAAAACAGGTATAAACTCATTGTCGGATTGATAAGAATAGCAGCATATAAAACCCCCATAATGGCTCCGGAAGCACCGATAGCGGAGTAATATGGTTGACTCTCATGGATTTTGAGTGTAAACAGATTTCCGGCAAGTAAACTCACCATATAAATAAGTATAAATATACCGTCACCAAAATAATTGATGACAACAGGAGCAAAAAAGTAAAGCGTAAGGAGGTTAAAAAATAAATGTGCAATATCAGCATGTAAAAATCCGGAAGTCAACAACCGGTATTTTTCTCCGTTTTGAATACGGGCAATGTTGAATTTATATTTATCAAAAAAGGCAGGATCATTAAAGCCTTTAAAACTTACGATACCTACGGCTGCAAAAATAGCGATTAACAGTAAATTCATTTTTCAGTTTTGATGAGCAATATAATAAATATCCTGCAAAGCACTACCATAGGTAGTCTTTAATAAATTATATTTGCATAAAAAAATAATGGGTTATATAGCTTATGTATTCGTATATATTTTTTTATGGATGATCTCCATCCTGCCTTTCCCTATTCTCTATTTATTATCGGATATTATTTGTTTTATCCTTTACAGAATCATCAGATACCGTGTAAAAGCTGTTCGATATAACCTGGCATTGGCATTACCCTACTTAACAGACAAAGAACGTAAACAGATAGAAAAAAAATTCTACAGTCATATGTGCGATATGTTTCTTGAAATGGTAAAAACCCTGACCATTTCTGAAAATGAAATTAAGAAGCGCTATAAATTCACCAATATTGAGGTAGTAAAAGAATTTGAAAAAAAAGGAAAAAGTATTGTATTGATGTTGCCACATTATGCCAATTGGGAATGGATGGTTATTTTAGGAAAATACATTTCTTTCAAAGGATTTGGAATTTATAAAAAGCTGGCAAATAAGCACTTTGATAAACTGACACACGATATCCGCGCCCGGTTTGATGCAGCTTTAATCAGCACACGCGAAACAACGCTTGCCATAAAAAGCAATCAGGGAAAGGGTCTTCAGGGTACTTATCTTTTTCTTAGTGATCAGACGCCAAACTTAAGAAAAGGACTTCATTGGGAACCTTTTATGGGAGTAGAAGTTCCGGTACATATGGGTGCTGAAGCCATAGCAAAAAAACTCGATCTGAATATTCTTTACATAAAAGTACAAAAGATTAAAAGAGGATATTATGAAGCAACTTTCATTCCCATAACAGATAATCCAAAAGGAGTAGAAAAGTATAAAATTACCCGGACATTTTTAGATCTTGTAGAAGCGCAGATTAAAGAGCAACCCGAATATTATTTCTGGACGCATAAAAGATGGAAACACCAAAACAAAAAAGAAGCGTTTGATTAAACGCTTCTTTTTTTATTTAATAATTTCTTTTATTTCTTCTATAATCCGCAACGCGAGATCATCTGCTTTTTTCTGAGTTTTAGCCTCGGTATATATCCGTATGATCGGCTCCGTATTAGATTTTCTTAAATGTGCCCATTCTTCTGCGAAATCAATTTTAACGCCATCAATAGTTGAAATTTCTTCGTGCGCATATTGGGCTTTCATCTTCTCTAAAATCAGATCAACATCAATTTCAGGAGTGAGTTCAATCTTATTTTTACTCATATAATACTGCGGATAAGATGCTCTTAAAGAAGCAACCGACTGATCCTGCTGAGACAGATGCGTCAAAAAGAGCGCCACTCCAACAAGGGCATCTCTACCATAATGCGTTTCCGGATAAATAATTCCTCCGTTACCTTCCCCTCCAATGATGGCATTGTTTTTTTTCATAAGCTCAACCACATTCACTTCTCCAACAGCAGAAGCTTCATATATGCCATTATATTTTTGAGTAATATCTCTTAATGCTCTTGATGAAGACATATTAGAAACAGTGTTACCGGGTGTTTTGCTTAATACATAATCAGCAACTGCCACAAGCGTATATTCTTCACCAAACATTTCTCCGTCTTCAGAAATGAAAGCCAGACGATCTACATCCGGATCTACAACAATTCCAAAATCAGCTTTTTCTTTCACAACCAACGCACAGATATCCTTTAAATGCTCTTTCAAGGGTTCCGGGTTATGAGGAAAATGCCCTGTTGGCTCACAGTACAGCTCTACTACCTCTACTCCCATTCTTTTCAACAGCGAAGGAATAACAATTCCACCACTGGAGTTGACACCGTCAACAACCACTTTAAAGTTTCTTTTCTTAACCGATTCTACATCTACAAGTTTTAAATTTAAAACTTCATTAATGTGTCGGTCCATATAATCCGTATTGTACGTAATGGTTCCCAGATCATCCACTTCAGCAAAAACAAAAGACTCCTCTTCAGCAATCTTTAAAATCTCAGCTCCGTCAGCTCCGCTCAAAAACTCCCCTTTTGCATTTAATAACTTTAGAGCATTCCATTGTTTTGGATTGTGAGAAGCAGTAAGAATAATACCGCCATCAGCTTTTTCCATAGCAACCGCTACTTCAACTGTAGGAGTTGTTGACAATCCAAGATCCAATACATCAATTCCCAATCCGATAAGGGTATTGACAACCAGATTATGTATCATAGGCCCTGAAATACGGGCATCTCTTCCAATCACTACTTTTAGGCGATCTTTAGTAAACTGTTGTTTTAAAAAAGTTCCGTATGCCGATGCAAATTTCACGGCATCAACCGGTGTAAGATTATCTCCGGTCTGCCCGCCAATCGTTCCTCTTATTCCTGATATAGATTTTATTAACGTCATATTATTTTTAGGTTATATGCAAATATATCAAACCTTCGTTTAATTAAACAGTCTGAGTAAAAAAAGCTTTAAAAAATCAGTATATTCGTATTATGAACTTTTTAGCACACATCTTTTTATCAGGGGATAATGATCGGATAAAAATCGGAAATTTTATGGGAGACGGAATCCGTGGCAGAGATTATCAAAAATTCCACGCTGATATTCAGATCGGTGTGCTCCTTCATCGCGAAATTGATAGTTTTACAGATTTCCATGAAATTTTCAGAACTTCTAAACATCGTCTGGTTCCAAAATTCAATCACTTTTCAGGAATCATAGTAGATATGTTTTACGATTATTTTTTGGCAAAAAACTGGCAGCTGTTCAGCGACATTCCTCTGAAAGAGTTCTCTCACAATTTTTATGAAATACTAAAAAAACATGAAAATGAACTCAACGATAAAACCCGCAATATGATGCCCTATATGATAAAATATGACTGGCTTTATAATTATCAGGATATAGAGGAGCTGGAGCGTATTTTAGGACAGATGGATCAACGTTTCGGCAAGAACGCCAACATGAAAGCGGCTGTTGCAGATTTAAAAAAGCATCATACCCTTTTTGAAGATGAGTTCTTTATTTTTTTTAATGAACTTCGCCAGTTTACAAAAGATAAAAAACAACAAATCATTACTGATTTTTCTATTGAAGAGTAGTGCCATTGTAAAGTAAACTCAATACTTTTGCTGTATGAAAAAAACAGATAAAAAAGGAATAAAATATTATGCCAAACGAACCTTCCGGTATATGGAGGGTATTTTATACCTGCTTAAATCTGTATTATCTGACAGGCAATTCATTTATTTATCCTGTGTAATTGTAGGTATTTCTTCTGCCGTAGCTGTAATCATTCTAAAAACTTTTGCACATAGTGTATTTAAACTCGTACACTATATTGACGGTTTTTTAAAACTTCCCTATCTCAACAGTATTTTACCTATTATAGGTATTCTCTTAACAGTGCTGGTAATACGGAAGTTTTTAGATGGAAGTATCGAAAAGGGAACTTCACAGATTATGATTGCCGTAGCAAAAAAATCGGGTATTATGCCCCGAAAGCAAATGTATGCGCAAATCATTACCAGCTCACTCACCGTTGGTATGGGAGGATCTGCAGGATTAGAGTCCCCAATTACCATTACCGGAGCTGCATTTGGTTCTAATTACGCACAGAATTACCGCTTAAATTATAAAGATCGTACGTTACTACTTGCCTGTGGTGTAGCAGCAGGTATTTCCACTGCATTTAATGCACCGATAGCGGGTGTATTGTTTGCAATTGAAGTTATTCTTGCCGATATGAGCGTTTCTGCCTTTATACCCATTATGATTTCTTCTGCTACCGGAACTATTTTTGCAAATGCCACTTTAAAAGAAGAAGTATTAATGTCTTTTAAACAACAGTTGAGTTTTGACTATTCCAATACTATATATTATGTGCTCTTAGGAATTCTGGCAGGTTTTTTCTCTATATATCACGCCCGGATGTTCCGAAAAACGGAGCACGTAATCAGCAATGTAAATAATAATCCTTATAAAAAAGCGCTCATCGGTGCCGGACTTCTTGCCATTCTTATCTTCCTCTTCCCTACTCTTTTCGGAGAAGGATATGAGGGAATAAAAGCACTGGCCAATGATAAAGCAGGACATATCCTGGATAATTCTCTCTTAGACAAGTTTAAAAAAAATCAATGGATTATTTTAGGCTTTGTTACTATGACCATGCTCATCAAATCCATTGCTACAGGATTGACATTGGGTAGTGGAGGAAACGGAGGAAATTTTGCTCCATCCCTATTTGTAGGATCTTATCTTGGCTATATCATATCCAAACTTATCACACTCAGCGGACTGAAAGAACTCTCTATCAGCAATTTTACTGTGGTGGGTATGGCAGGCGTACTCAGTGGCTTGTTTCATGCTCCTCTGACAGCTATCTTTCTTATTGCAGAGATTACTGGAGGTTATGGACTTATCGTTCCGTTGATGATTGTATCTTCCATTAGTTTTGCTATTTCCAAACGCTATGAAAAATATTCGATGGATATATTTACCATTGCAGATAAAGGAATCGTTTTTACATCGGATAAAGATAAAAACCTGCTCAACAGAATTGAATTGCACAATGTATATTCTAAAGAGATAAAAACGGTAGATACTACGGCTTCCCTTATGGATATAAAAGCCATTTTTTCTGCAACGGAACAGACGTTTATACCGGTTATCGACCATGAGCAACAGATAGTAGGTGTTATTGACTTTAACAAGATCAGAAATATCATATTCAGTGATTTTCAATTGAAATACACCACGTTATCTGAAATAATGCAGCCTGCTGTAACCGCTTCTCTTTCTGACAATACAGGAAATGTTATCGCACTGATGGATGAACAGCACTTAGAATATATACTGCTTACACAAGACAATAAACTGGTGGGATATATTGAAAAAGCACATATTCTGGAAGTTTACAGAGAAAACCTGAAAAACCTGCGTATCGAATAATCCTTATTGCCATTTTCGAAAAGATACTCTATGAAGTTGGCACCAATCGGATTACTCCATTCATACAAATTCTAAAAGTTTAAAAAACATTTAGCTATCTAAGATTTTTGAAAATCGTATATTTGCGTTTTACATTTTTGTATGCAAAATTCAGAGGATAAAATTGAAGTTTTAGGAGCTCGTGTTCACAACTTAAAAAATATTGACGTAACTATTCCCCGTGAGAAACTCGTAGTGATTACCGGACTTTCGGGTTCAGGAAAATCATCGCTGGCATTTGACACCATCTACGCTGAAGGTCAGCGTCGCTATATTGAAACATTTGCATCTTATGCACGACAGTTTTTAGGTGGTCTGGAGCGTCCTGATGTAGATAAGATAGATGGTTTATCACCTGTTATAGCAATTGAACAAAAAACGACCAACAAAAGTCCGCGTTCAACAGTTGGAACTGTAACCGAGATTTATGACTTTATCCGTTTATTATACGCCAGAGCATCGGATGCTTTCAGTTACGAAACAGGAGAAAAAATGGTCAGCTATTCCGATGAGCAGATTCAGAAACGCATCAAGGAACAATTTCTGGAAAAACGCATCAACATACTATCCCCTGTTATCCGTTCCAGAAAAGGGCATTATCGTGAACTGTTTGAGCAAATAGCAAAACAGGGATTTGTAAAAGTACGTGTAGACGGAGAAATAAGAGATTTGGTTTCAGGTATGAAACTGGACCGCTATAAAACACATGATATAGAAATAGTCATTGACCGTATGGCTATTGATGAATCAGAAGCAACGGATCAACGTTTGTCAGAAAGCATACGAACCGCAATGCATCACGGTGACGGCATTATGATGGTTCTTGAAAACGAAACTGAAGATGTACGCTTTTTCAGCCGTAATCTCATGTGCCCGAGTTCAGGAATTTCATACCCAAATCCGGAACCCAACAATTTTTCATTTAATTCGCCAAAAGGCGCCTGCCCCGTTTGTAACGGATTGGGAACCATCAATGAAATAAACATTGATAAAATAATACCTAACCGGGACTTATCAATAAAATCGGGAGGTATTGCTCCTATCGGAGAACAGAAAAGCAGCTGGATTTTCAAACAGCTTGAAATAATTGCACAAAAATTTGACTTTAAGCTCAGTGATCCGATCCGCAATATTCCGGCAGAAGCCTTTGATATGATCATCAATGGCGGTAAAGAAAGTTTCTCTGTGGCATCCAAAGTATTAGGAATAACAAAAGAATATAAAATTGATTTTGAGGGCATAGCCAACTTTATAAAAAATCAGTTTGAAGAGAGCGAATCTACAAGCATCAAAAGATGGGCGAAAGATTTTATGGACGAAATTACCTGTCCTTCCTGTAATGGCAGTCGTTTGAGAAAAGAATCACTTTATTTCAAAATAAATGACCGCAATATTGCTGATCTGGTAAGTATGGATATAGATCAGCTACACAACTGGTTTAAAAATATTGAAGAAGACTTATCCGAAAAACAAAAAACAATCGGTAGAGAAATTATTAAAGAAATTACAACAAGATTATCTTTTCTACTCGATGTAGGTCTGAATTACCTAAGCTTGAACAGAAGTTCAAAATCCCTGTCCGGAGGAGAAGCACAGCGTATCCGTCTCGCGACACAAATCGGTTCCCAGTTAGTGGGCGTTTTATACATTCTGGACGAGCCAAGTATTGGTTTACATCAGCGTGATAATGAAAAACTTATCCATTCGCTGGAACAATTACGCGATTTAGGAAATTCTGTTTTGGTGGTAGAGCATGATAAAGACATGATTGAAAGAGCAGATTATGTGATTGATATCGGTCCTAAAGCGGGTATCAATGGTGGACAGATCATCAGTGCCGGCACACCTGCTGAATTATTAAAAGAGAAGACGATTACTGCTCAATATCTCAACGGTACATTAGAAATAGCCATTCCTTCCGAAAGAAGAAAAGGCAATGGAAAAAAGATAGAATTAACGGGAGCTACCGGAAATAACCTTAAAAATGTGAACGTTTCGTTTCCTTTAGGTACTTTAATTTGTGTTACAGGAGTATCCGGAAGCGGAAAATCCACACTTATCAATGAAACCCTATATCCAATTCTAAATGAACACTTTTTCAATGCGGTAAAAAAACCACAGCCGTTTAAAAAAATTACCGGACTTGAACATATAGACAAAGTAATCGGTATCGATCAGAGTCCGATTGGGCGTACACCACGTTCCAATCCGGCAACGTACACCGAGGTATTTTCAGAGATAAGAAATCTGTTTACAAAAACACCTGAGGCAGCTATCCGCGGATACAAACCCGGACGCTTTAGTTTTAATGTAAAAGGAGGACGTTGTGAAACCTGTGAAGGATCTGGTCTGAGAACCATTGAAATGGGCTTTTTACCTGATGTATACGTAGAGTGTGAAACATGTCAGGGCAAAAGATTCAATCGTGAAACACTTGAAATTCGATACAAAGGAAAATCAATTGCCGATGTTTTGGACATGACAATTGACGAAGCAGTTGTTTTTTTCGAAAATATTCCTAAAATTTACAGAAAAATAAAAACCATACAGGATGTTGGTTTGGGTTATATCACTTTAGGACAACAAAGCACCACCCTCTCAGGAGGTGAAGCTCAAAGAATAAAGTTATCTTCTGAACTTTCCAAAAAAGATACGGGAAATACCTTTTACATTTTAGATGAACCAACCACCGGTCTGCACTTTGAAGATATACGCGTATTGATGGATGTCATTCAAAGACTGGTAGACAAAGGCAATACGGTTCTCATCATCGAGCACAATATGGACGTCATCAAAATTGCGGATTACATTATTGACATCGGCTATGAAGGCGGTAAAAACGGCGGGCAGGTCGTAGCAAAAGGTACACCTGAAGAAGTAGCAAAAAACAAGAAAAGTTATACAGCAAAATTTTTGCTGAAAGAATTAAAATAGAAAAGAAATGAGTGAAAATTTTAACGAAGACGATATTAAAATTAAAAAAAGCTTAGAACAAAAATCGTGGAATGAAATAAAATCAAACGATTCATGGGCTATTTTCAAAATCATGTCAGAATTCGTAAACGGATATGAAAAAATGGGACGTATTGGTCCTTGTGTATCTATTTTCGGATCAGCGAGAACCAAACATGATGATAAGTATTATCTGTTAGCTGAAGAGATTGCATTTAAAGTAAGTAAAGCAGGATATGGTGTTATTACAGGTGGTGGACCAGGAATCATGGAAGCCGGTAACAAAGGAGCTCATTTAGGAAAAGGAACGTCTGTGGGTCTTAATATTGATCTGCCATTCGAACAGCATTTTAACCCTTATATAGATCATGACAAAAACCTGCAATTCGATTACTTTTTCGTGCGAAAAGTGATGTTTGTAAAATATTCACAGGGATTTATCGTAATGCCCGGAGGTTTTGGTACACTCGATGAATTGTTTGAAGCGATAACGCTTATCCAAACTAAAAAAATAGGAAAATTCCCGATTATTTTAGTAGGATCTGAATTTTGGAGTGGTTTGTTTGAATGGGTACAAAAAGTATTACTGGAAAAATACAGTAATATCTCAGAACACGATATGAACCTGATAAAAATTGTAGATTCATCAGATGAAGTTGTAAATGTATTGGATAACTTCTACAAGAAGTATAACTTAAGTCCGAACTTTTAATCCAAAACAATATTTCTACTATAAAACAGTCCTGAAAAGTATATTCAGGACTGTTTTTTTATTTAATTATCTTCTATCAAGCATAATGCTCTTATTATAAATAATCGTACAGATAGCCAGAAATAAAAAACCCCGGAAAACGAAATTCCGGGGTTTTGTTATAATATATAAAAGATATTATTTACTTTCTTCAGCATCAACGATACCACCGTTGGCTTCTAAATGCAATCTTTCAATTTCTAATTTATCTTTTTTAGGCATTGTATCTACCAGAATTGGTGTTGCCAGGAATAAAGATGAATATGTACCTACGATGATACCGATTAACATGGCAAATATAAATCCTCGGATAGAGTCTCCACCGAAAATAAACATAATCAATAATACCAAAATCAATGTCAAAGAAGTATTGATCGTTCTTGATAAGGTAGTATTAACCGAATCATTTACAATCTGATTAAAATCTCCTTTTGTTTTACCTAATAAGAATTCTCTTACACGGTCAAATACAATTACGGTATCATTCATGGAATAACCAATAACAGTAAGAATCGCCGCAATAAAGTGTTGATCCATTTCCATGTGGAATGGCATAAATTTATACAACAGGGAATAAGTACCCAATACAAATATTACGTCGTGAGCAACTGAAGCAATCGCTCCTAATGAATACTGCCATTTTCTGAATGAAATAAACAGGTAAAGGAATACTACTGCCATAGATCCGATAACCGCCCAGAATGAATCTGTTTTGATATCATTAGATACAGTAGGGTTAACTTTTGATGCCTGTACCACCCCTAACATTTCTGAAGTAGATGAAGGTCTTATAAAGTCTTCATACGAGATATTATTTGTATAAAACCCTTTCAATCCTTCATAAAGCATTTTGTTTACTTCTTCATCAACTTTTGAACTTTCGCTGTCAATTTTATATTTTGTAACAATTCTCATTTGTTTGTTGTTACCAAACTGTTTGGTCTCAACATTTACACCAAATGTATTTCCTAATTTTTCTGAAATTTCAGATGGATTTACAGGTTTATCGAAACGCACCTGGAATGTTCTACCACCAACAAAATCTACTCCTTCATCTAATCCATTTACTGCAAATGAAGCAAAAGATCCGATTACAATGATAGCAGAAATAAAGTAAGTAACCTTTTTCATTTTGATAAAGTCAAAATGGAAATTGGTAAACCAGTTTTTGGTAATGCTGGTACAGAAATTAACGATTTTGTTATTTTTAAGATCTCGGTCTAAGAAAATACGTGCAATAAAGATCGCTGTAAATAAAGAGGTAAAAATACCGAATAACAAAGTAGTTGCGAAACCTTTGATCGGTCCTGTTCCAAAGATAAATAAAATAATACCTGTAAGGATGTGTGTTACGTTAGCATCAACAATAGCACGCATAGCTCCATGCCAGCTGTAAGAAGATGAAATGGCATGAGAGAGTGTATTTCCTGCTCTGAGTTCTTCTTTAGCTCTTTCATAGATAATGATATTGGCATCTACTGCCGTACCCATTGTCAGTACAATACCTGCAATACCCGGTAATGTTAATACAGAACCGAAACTTACAAGAATACCAAACAAAAATAGTAAGTTGATTACCAAAGCGATATTAGCATACCATCCTGCTCTACCATAGTAAAATACCATCCACAAACCAACAATCAATAAACCTGCAATAGCAGAAATAATACCATTGTCAATTGCTTGTTGCCCTAATGAAGGTCCAACAATTTCTGAAGAAACAATATCTGCTGAAGCCGGTAATTTACCTGCCTTTAAGATGTTTGCTAAATCTTTGGTTTCTGCTACAGTAAAATCTCCTGTAATAGAAGAGTTACCTCCTGAAATAGGTCCTGTAGAAACTCCTGGAGCTGAATAAACAATATTATCTAAAACAATTGCAATATTAGTTTTTTGTGTAAAAGCTCTTCCAGTAAGCTCTTCCCAATCTTTTGCTCCTTTCGTATTCATAGACATTGACACAGCCGGTTTTCCCATCTGATCAAATTCATCTCTTGCCCCAGTTACTACATTTCCTGATAACGGAGCAATATTTTGAGCATTTCCTCTTAAAGCATATAGCTCAGTAAGATTAGAACCTTTTTTCAATTTACCCCAAGCAAAACGAGTATATCTCAATTGTCCACTTAATAAATTGCGGATTTCAGGTCGCTTTAAATAAGAATTTACTTTTGCAGTATCCGATACATTAAAATATCCCAATACAGGTGATCCCTGCATTCCAGGAGCCTGAATCAAACTTAATAATGGACCTGCGTCTTCTTTTTTCTGATTAGTAGAATCTTTAGAAACACCGGTCAATAATTTATCTACATCAGAGGTTTCTGCCTTTTTAACGGTATCATTTGTTGCTGTAGTTTCTGTCTTTGCAGCTTTCTCAGAATTTTTTAAAGATTCGTTAGCCGCCAAAAGAAAGTTTCCGATCTCATCAAGTTTATAGGTTTCCCAAAATTCAAGCTGAGCTGTACTTTGTAATAAACTTTTTACGCGATCAATATCTTTTGCTCCCGGTAATTCTACCAAAATACGTCCGGATTCACCCACCATCTGAATAGTAGGAGATACAACTCCAAACTTATCGATACGTTTACCCAATACACGATAAGCACTTTCGATTGATTCTTTTACTTTAGCATTTAAAACTTTCTTTACATCAGAATCAGACATTCCTGTAGTAACTTCCGGTAAGTTTCTGTTAGCAAAAATTTCTGCAGATGCTAATTTTACTTTTCCGTTTGATAATTTGTCAAATGTTACATAAAACGCATCCAGATACGTTTGATTTCCTAATCTGTTTTTTTCTGTTTCTGCTAAAGCCTGGTTAAAGACAGCATTGGTAGAGTTGTTTGACAATCCCTTTAAAACGTCTTTAACGGAGATTTGCAACATTACGTTTACTCCTCCTTCAAGATCCAGACCTTTTTGAAGTTGTTTTTCTCTAACTTCATGAAAAGTATGTCCTAAATAAACTTCTTCATTTGCTATAGAATCAAGAAAATGAGCCTCTTTTGTAAGGTCTCCCTGAGCAAATTCCTTTGCTTTTTTCTCATAATGATTCGTAACAAAGGTGAATGAAAGTTGATAAATACATACCAGCGCAAAAATAATTGCAATAAACTTTACGAGTCCTTTATTCTGCATTATTACTAAAAATTAATTAATTTATTTATTTGCTTATTAGACCAATAGCGAGAGGCTTTTTTCTAATAAACGGACAAATATAAAACTTCAATAAAGATTAACCAATAAAATAAATCATTATATTTTTGATTTTATTAAGAAATATAACATCTTTTGAGGCATTAAAATAACATAAGCCATAATCGGGGAACAGAAAAAAAAGAAAATTGAGTAATATAGTATGAATTTTCTGTTGTTGATTACAACTTTTTCAAGCAGTTGAATATAATAAAAGGACAAAATATAACAGTAAAATGTGCCTATAAAAAAAGTCCCATGAGAAAAACTCATGGGACTTTTTTATCTTGATTCACGATTAGGCATCTATTCGCGCGTATGTTGCATTTTTCTCGATAAAATCTCTACGTGGCGGAACTTCATCTCCCATTAACATGGAGAATACACGATCTGCTTCAGGTAAACTGTCAATAGTAATCTGACGCATTGTTCTGTGCTCCGGATTCATGGTTGTTTCCCATAACTGTTCAGCATTCATCTCTCCTAAACCTTTATAACGCTGTACGTTTGCTCCTCCGCCCATCTGTTCCAATAAAACTATACGCTCTTCTTCATTCCAAGCATATTCTTTTTTGGTTCCTTTTTTAACAAGGTATAATGGCGGTGTAGCAATGTACACATATCCTTTTTCTATTAATTCACGCATATAACGGAAAAAGAACGTAAGGATTAAAGTAGCGATATGGCTACCATCGACATCGGCATCACACATGATGACTACTTTGTGATAACGTAATTTTTCGAGATTAAGAGCTTTACTGTCTTCTTCGGTTCCGATCGTTACTCCCAAAGCGGTAAAGATATTTTTGATTTCTTCGTTTTCAAAAACTTTGTGGTGCATCGCTTTCTCAACGTTAAGTATCTTACCTCTAAGCGGCATAATTGCCTGAAAATTTCTATCACGACCTTGTTTTGCAGTTCCACCTGCAGAATCTCCCTCGACAAAGAAAATCTCACATTTTTCAGGGTTCTGTTCAGAACAATCCGACAATTTACCAGGTAAACCTCCTCCCGTCATAACGGTTTTGCGTTGAACCATTTCCCGTGCTTTCTTAGCTGCGTGGCGTGCCTGAGCGGCTAAGATTACTTTTTGTACTATGGTTTTTGCGTCATTTGGATTTTCTTCCAGATAGTTTTCCAGCATTTCAGAAACTGCCTGTGATACAGGAGAAACAACTTCTCTGTTTCCTAATTTGGTTTTGGTTTGTCCCTCAAACTGAGGCTCCATTACTTTAACAGATACAATAGCTGTAAGCCCTTCACGGAAGTCATCTCCACTGATTTCGAACTTTAATTTATCTAATAATCCGGAAGCATCTGCATATTTTTTCAGGGTACGGGTCAATCCCATACGGAATCCCTGAAGATGCGTTCCTCCTTCATGTGTATTGATATTATTTACATAAGAAAAAATATTTTCTGAATAACTGTCGTTGTAGATCAGGGCTACTTCAACCGGAATTTCTCCTTTTTCATTTTCCATACTGATGACGTGGCTGATGATTGGCACACGGTTTCCGTCCAGAAATTTCACATATTCTTTCAATCCTTCTTTTGAATGAAAAGTCTCTGCTTTTGCCTGTCCGTTTTCATCAATTACCCTAAGATCTGTAAGGGTAATGGTAATTCCTTTATTCAAATAAGACAGTTCTCGTAATCGAGCTGCCAACGTATCATAAGAATACTCTAATGTTTGGGTAAAAATAGTACCATCCGGCTTGAAAGTGACTTTAGTTCCGGTTATCGCCGTTTCACCGATAGGTCTTGCAGGGTATTCTGCTTTACCTCTCGCATATTCCTGCTCCCAGATTTTACCATCACGGTGTACTTCAGCTCTTAAATGGTCTGAAAGAGCATTTACAACAGAAACACCAACACCGTGAAGTCCACCCGAAACTTTATACGAGTCTTTATCAAACTTACCTCCGGCTCCGATTTTGGTCATGACTACTTCAAGAGCAGAAACACCTTCTTTTTTGTGTAAATCTACTGGAATACCACGTCCGTTATCCTGAACCGTTACAGAATTATCTTGATTAATGATTACCTGAATAGAATCACAATATCCTGCTAATGCTTCATCAATTGAGTTATCAACTACCTCATAAACCAAATGGTGTAAACCTCTGACACCAACGTCTCCAATATACATCGACGGACGCATTCTTACGTGCTCCATCCCTTCTAATGCCTGTATACTGTCGGCAGAATAAGTATTCTTTTTTACTTCTTCACTCATAATTTATAATAAAACTATATTTTTCTTGCTTTAACAAGCAAATATACAAAAAATAAGCTTCTTCTGCAACTCTTAAAACGCATTAAACAACGTATTTAAGCGTTTTTAAAGAATATTTTCTATTGTATAGATTACCTCATTAACCGAAACCTTGTCGTGCAGTTTTTTACCCATCAACTGGCTTCCTAAAGGAGAGTGTACTGAGACGGCAAAAACGTTTGAGCCGTCAATCACAACTTTGGGTAATGCTTCACTGATAAAAATCAACAAGCCGTTTGTCTGCACAAGACTTCCCAAAACAACTGTTTCAGAAAGCATATTAATATCAATCTTCTGAAGTTTTTGTTTCTGTAGGTTATATTCTGCCAGTTTATGATTGAGCTTTTCCTGTTCTAAATGCATCATAGAAAGAGCGGTTTCGTGTTTATCTCCGGCAGAACTTTTAGCATCATTTTGTGCATCAGAGGCCAAACCGGCAATCATATCCTGAAACGCATCTATTTTGTCCTGAAGTAATTGCTGATGCAAAGAAACCAATCGTTGTTTGAATGTATCCATTGTTACAATAATTAAAAAAAAAGACCCTATAATTGGGTCTTTTATTATGATATATATTATTTTTTAGAAATCAAATTTATACATAGCCCCCAGCATTACCTGTATTCCCTGTACCTGATAACTTTTCCACTGTTGGTATTTCTGGTCAAATAAATTATTTCCTTTGATAAAAGCGGTCCATTTGTCTGTAGGTCTGTATCCTACATACGCATTTACATCTGCATAACTTTTGAGTTCTACTGTAGTGTTTACGAAATCAACTCCATTGTTGCTGAATCCGGACAGATCAAAGCGTTGACCTACATAATAAATCTGCGTTCCGGCAAACCATTGTTTATTGAAGTCGATATGTATTTTACCACCAATGCGGGCATCCGGAAGGTTATATGCTTCTCCCAAAACATCCATCTTATATTTGTTATACTCCCCTGAAAAAGCAATGGTTACATTTTCAGAAAAATCAAGATTTATTTCTCCAAAAGCACTGAAAGTATTTACCAGATCATAGGTTGTCTTAAAAGAATTTCCATACTGGTATCCTTCTCTGTTTGACAGAGCATAATTCATAGGATTAGAAACAAACATCATTTTATCTTCTTCAGATTTGTATGATAAACGGATATTATAAGAAGCATTATGGTATAACTTACCTTTCAGACCGGCATACAAATCATATAACTGGCGCGTAGGGCGAATTTCAAAAACAGGAGCGATAAACGGATTGACTTCCGAAATATCTGCATATGAATTCTGTGTAAAACCACCGTCAGCTCCGGCATAAGCAATAACAATATCTTTGACCAGATCTATATTAGCCTTTACCTTCGGATAAATTAATACGGTATTTTCACTGTCTCCGTTAGATTTACCGATAATAGATCCGACACCAGCTCCTAGCTGTATATTATAGTTATCTCCGTCAAAACGAATGCTTGGCTCAACAGATAATCCTAGAAAAGAATATTTGTCAGCATTACCGTTTACAGCACTAGTTCCAAATGTGGTATTCAGATAATCTGCATTTAATACGACATTAATGGTTTGATTTTCGAGTTCAATATTGAATTTAGGCTTAATATAGAATCTGTTTTCCTTGGCATCAAACTTGTCCCAGAAGTACTTATACAGCACATCAACCGATTCAAAAACCCCGACATTATTCTCAAATTTACCGGCAGCATGTATATTGGTATATTCGTTTTTCACATCAATATCCGCAAGATTTATACCTGAAAAATTATATTCATCTTTTGCCAATCCATACCAGTTGAACTGGTTGCGATTTACTCCAAAATTCAAATTCCAGTTATTATCTGTATTTTTACTCCCAAGTGTTAAATCTAAACCTGTTTTAGCATATTTATCATCCAGATCAATGTCTTTGATACCGCCTGATGAGGATAGATGGCTTAAAATTCCACCTACATACATATTGTTATCCAGTTTTTCTACAATACCGAGTTCTCCGTTAAAAGTGCCATAATTTCCATAACTCAGCATGGCATAATTGTTATAAAAACGGTTTAGAGTATCATTATCTACAGTAGCAGCTTCTCCCTTGTCAGGAGCAAAAGTTGAGGCTACCGGAAATGAAAAAATAGTATATTTTATTGGTTTTTTCTGATTGTTATCTTCATCATCTAACGAAGGAAGATCTTTTATTTTAAAGGCATCATTTACTGAAGCCTGATACGGAGATACGAGCGTTACTCTTTCGGTTCCGATATTTTCTTTATTTTTTTCCTGAGCATTTGCAATTCCGGAAAATAACATCACAAATGCAGCGCTTGTATATAGAGACTTTTTCATTCTACGATCTTTATTATTTTACGGAGGAATTACGTTTTGATTCTTCGGATTTAATTTTTGCCAGTTCTGCTTTTGCCTCAGCTACAACATCTGAATAAGAAGTAAAATTCGAAATTACATTTTCTAACACATAAGTAGCCTGATAGCTATCCTTTAATCCGTAAAAGTTTTTTGCCATTACAATCAGTCCTTTTGCTCCGAAATATTTATAGCCGGAATAATCTTTTGCCAGTTTTTGTATCACTGCGTTTGATTCACTGTATTTTTTATCTGAATTTTTGAAATAAGCATCATAATAAATTGCTTCAGCAGCCAATTCTCCGCTCGAAGATTTTTGTAAATCAGCGTAGGCTTTTCTCGCTTTGGTTACATCACCTGCAGCAAAAGCAGCTCTGGCAACTATTACCTGAGCATCTGCTTTCATGCGTTTGTCTGATTTACTGTTTGCCAATACTTTATCAGCATAGGCTACTGCTGATGTGTAATCATCACTATCGTAATAGATACGCATCAGATTAGACTGCGCAAATAATTTATTCTGATCATAACTGGCTCCTTTTTCTAATTGTTTTAATAAAGAAGTTGCTTTCTCATTATTCTTTTCAGAAAGATAGATGGTAGCTAATCGCATGAGCGATGCTTCTGTATATTCACTTTGCGATTTACTTAATACAAATTCATAATGCGGGATCGCATTCTTATTCTGATTATCAGAAACATATAATTCTCCGAGATTGAAATGCGCTTTTAAAGCATTTAACCCTGTAGGATACGTTTTAAGATACTCGTTGAATCCTGAAATTGCCTGCTTATTATTATTCTGTACAAACTGTTTTTCTGCAGCTTCGAAAGAATCATTGTCGAGATCCGTATTGGAAATATCAACAAAATCAAGGTTTTTAACCCAGGCAGCAAATTCGGCTGTATTACCTGAATCAACATAAATCAGACGCGCACTTTGCACTGCTTCGACTGCATCAGGCGAACCCGGATATTCTGCAACAACTTTTTTATAACGCTCTAACGCTTTTGTATTGTCTTTGCCATTGTAATAAATCAACCCCTGACGTAACATTGCTTTTGAAACATATGAACTGGAAGGATAGGTAGCAATCAGTTTATTAAAAGCTGTGATCGCTTCACTGTTTTTATTTTCGTTGGCATAGGTATTTCCTAATTCATAAAGGGCATCATCTGCATACGATGACTGCGGATAGGAAGTGATGAATTTATTTAAATCCTGAATTTTGGTATCTGTACGACCTACAAATCCGTAAGAAATAGCTTTTTGATATAAGGCATAATCAACATCTGCGGTCTTTGAGTCAATTACTTTATTATATGCTTCCATAGCCGGCCAGTATTTACCATCTACAAAATAGCTATCAGCCATTCTCAGATAGGCATCATTCTTTTTAGCTCCGTCAGAAGCTGTTTTTGTATAAGCATCAAAATGTTGAGCGGCATTGGTGTAATTTTTTAGTTTAAAAGCTGCGTACCCTAAACTATAATTAAGTGTTTTCGCCTCCGGTGTTTTTTCTGCCTGTGGTAACCCTGAAAAAGTTTTGAAAGTATTATACGCATCGGAAAAACGATTAAGTGCATATTCAGCTTCGCCCCTCCAATAAGTAGCTCGTGATACGAATCGATTGTCCTGACGTTCAGCTATAGATTTATTAAAGAAATCAAGTGCCTGGCTGTATTTACCTTCTCCGTATAATTCTACTCCGCGGTAAAAAGTTACTTTCTGATAGGCGAGTTTATTAGAAGGCGTTCTGTTTTTTTCCAGTAATGCCAATGCTTCTTTATAATTTTTCGAAGTTATATAAGAATCAATAAGCAGGTCATTAATTTCTTCTTTATAAGCGGTATTCGGATATTTTGCAAGAAACGAAGTCAGAATCTCAGGAACGCTCACATAAGGGTTTCCGATTTCATAACTCAATTTAGCATAGTTTACATAAGCATCTTCCTGAATTTTAGTATTAAAACTCATCTCAGAAGCATTTTTGAAAGCATTTAATGCCTCGGTCTTCATATCAGACTTCAGATAACTCTCTCCCAAATGGTAATAGGCATTCTGTGCTACTGCATCTGAGCCTCCGATGATTTTATTGAATTCCGCTATGGCTTTGTTATATTGTTTTTGTTGGTAATACGTATACCCCAACTGGTAGAAATCAGTATTGTTCCAACGGCCGTTTTTCCCTCTATATGCTAAGAGATACGGTAAAGCTTCATCATATTGCTGTAGATTGAAATAGCTCTCTCCTATTATTTTAGAAAGTTCTGATTGCTCTTCTTCCGTTGCTTTCGGTAATTGTGATTTTGCATCTTTAATGGCTTGTTCAAAATTTCCGGATTTAAAATTCATATCCGATTTGAAATAGCCCATCTTTTCATTATACTTTTCCTTATCTGCTACTTCACCAAAGTATTCTTTTGCCTGAGAGTATTCATCTTTAGAATAAGAAATATATCCAAGATAGTATTTTGCCTGATGTCCGTATTCTTCGGAGTCTTTGATTTCAGTAAATAAAACTTTTGCTTTATTATAATTTTTAGCATCAAAAGTAGCATAAGCCGTTTGAAATTTGACTCTTTCTCTTACTGCAGGAGCCAAAATATTTTCATTGATCTTACTGGAATATTGCAAGGACTCTGCATACATTCCTTTTTTGAAATAGTAATCGCTAATATCTACATATGCCTGTGCCTGCTTGGAGCTTGTCGGATAATTGTAGACAAATTGATTTATTTTTTCTTCTGCTCCGTCCTGCCCGAGACGAATGGCACAATTGGCAATATAATAAGCACATTCTGCCTGAATCTCATCATTTGTATTTTTGATGCGTACTTCATCAAAGAGAATTTGTGCAATACCGTATTGTTGTTCGTTATATAAAGCCACGGCTCTTTCAAACTTTGCATTTGCATCTGTATAAATCGCAGATTGTTGTGCATTTGCGTGCAAGGAACCCAAAGCAAGGGATAAATAAAATAAATTATTTAATTTACGCATTGTCAATTTTTTTTAACTTCAAATATATCAAATATATGTAGGTAATAACGTGGTTTGTGAAATATTATTACTTTTTTTTATTCGAAAAAATCCATTTTAAAACTCAACCTATTGCTTATTCCTATTCAAATTCTCATCATAAAAAATGTTTTTATCGTATTGTTTTCAAAAAAAGAAAATAACTTGCTATTTTTACATAAAATTTCTACAAAATGTCAAATACAATTTTAGCATTACAAGGCGTTACTATCTATCAGGAAAATAATCCGGTTTTATCTAATGTTTCATTAGAAGTCAAAAAAGGAGAATTCATCTACCTTATCGGAAAAACAGGTTCAGGAAAAAGTAGCTTTATGAAAACCTTGTATGCCGATTTATATCTGACTAACGGAGAAGGACATATTGTAGATTTTGATCTTAGAACCTTAAAAGAACATCAGATTCCTTTTTTAAGAAGAAAAATAGGTATTGTATTTCAGGATTTCAAATTATTACCCGATCGTAATATCTACAACAATCTGCGCTTTGTACTCAAAGCAACGGGTTGGAAAAATGAAGCAGAAATCAGAACCCGAATTGAAGAGGTTCTGGAACGTGTAGGTATGCTAAACCATAGCCAAAAAATGCCACATCAGATATCAGGTGGTGAGCAACAGCGTGTAGCCATTGCCAGAGCATTATTGAATGATCCTGAGCTGATTCTTGCAGATGAGCCTACAGGAAATCTCGATCCGCAAACAAGTGTAGAGGTAATGGAAGTACTTCAAAAAATTAATCAAAACGGAAGAACCATTTTAATGGCGACTCATGACTATGCTTTATTGCTCAAATATCCTGCTAAAACACTCAAATGTGAAAGTGGAAAAATATTTGAAGTAGTACAAAAAACGGTGTAAGTGTATATATTTTTTAAAAAAATAACTAAAAAGTTAATTCCAAAAAGCATTTTATACAGGAATGAATTTTTATTTAGAAAACTTATTTATTTAAAATATAAAGGAAACAATTATCATTGTAACGCTTGTAATGCCCGGTTAAAAAAATTCATTCCGATTACTGATGACCTTCTATGCCCGGCTTGTGGAAGTAGAAGCAGGACAAGACTATTGTGGCAAATACTAAAAGAAAAGCACCTGATAAAAGGTACCATACTTGATTTCTCACCCCCTCGTATTATTTATAGAAATTTAAAAAAGCATACAGGGATTGAATATTACTCTTCAGATTTCGAAAACGAATTTATAGCAGACTACCATTTTGATATTACTAAAATTGAAAAAGAAGCCAATAGCTTCGATTTGATTATGTGTTTCCATATTCTTGAACATATTTCTAATGATGAAAAAGCCATCAATGAATTATATAGAGTGCTTAAAAAAGAGGGAATCGGGCTCATACAAACCCCTTTTAAAGAAGGTGATATCTATGAAGATTATACTATAGTCTCTGAAGAAGAAAGATTAAAAGCTTTTGGTCAGGAAGATCATGTACGCGTATATTCTGTCAAAGGTCTGACGGAACGTCTGGAAAAATCCGGTTTTAAAGTTACATCTATCGAACAACAACCCATACCCCATTTAGGTATCAATACAGAAACAATTCTCCTTGTAAAAAAATGATCTCTATTTTAATCCCAACCTATAATTATAATGTTTACGCTCTGGTTTCTGAAATTCATGAGCAATGTACAAAAGAAGGTGTCGTATTTGAAATCATTGTATATGATGACGCATCAGATACGTTTCAGGATGAAAATAATGCTATAAATACTCTGGATTATTGTTCCTATAAAATTCTCAATAAAAATATCGGGAGAAGTGCTATAAGAAACCTGTTAGCGGAGAATGCCTCTTTTCCATGGCTTCTTTTCTTAGATGCTGATGTTTTTCCGGATAAAAAAGATTTTATAAAAAATTATCTGACAGAATTAAGCAAGAATAAAGCTGAAGTGATTTATGGTGGAATTATATATCAGAAAAACAAACCGGAAGCAAAAAAACTATTGCGCTGGATATACGGAAATGAACGCGAAGCTTTGTCATTGAAAGACAGAGAAAAAAACATCTATCTAAGTTTTTTAACCTTGAATTTTTTGATTCAAAAACAAGTATTCAAAAGAGTGCATTTTAATGAAGAAATACCAAATTTAAGATATGAAGATATGCTTTTTTCTTATGATCTGATGGTCAATAAAATTACGGTCATGCACATTGATAACGTAGTTATTCACTATGGAATTGAAAACAGTGAACTTTTCTTAAAGAAAACGGAAGAATCATTGATCGGCTTGTCATTTTTATTGAATCATGATTACATACCGGTCAACTATGCTTTGATTACCCGGGTTTATGCTTCATTAAAGAAAAAAAGACTGCTATGCATACCTAACTTTTTTTATACATTGTTTGAGAATAGATTTAGAAAAAACTTGAAAGGGAAACACCCTAAATTATGGGTTTATGATTTATATCGCTTAGGCTATTTTATTTCTCTGAATAAAGCATCCCAATAAGACATAATAATTTCTAATTTATAGAGATCTGAGGTCTGCTTAGCATTCTGCCCCATTTCTTTTCTCAGAATGCTATTTTTTATTAGAGTATCAGCAGCTTCCACAAACTCCGCTTCGTTTGCAACTCCGAAGCTATTTCTTTTATTTAAAAAATCACCATTACCAATATCGTTATAGTATACTATTGGCAGACAACATTGCATAGCTTCTAAAAAAACCATTCCGAAAGATTCTGAAAAAGAGCCATGTAATAAAAAATTTGCCTCTAAGTATTTTTCTTTGATTTGTGCTGTAGGTGGAAAAACATATACGTTTTTTTGCAGATTATAAGATGCTATTACTTCATGTATATCATATTCTTCCGATGCTTCTCCATATATCTCTAATACATACTCAGGATGTTTATCTGTAATTTTCTTCCAGCCACTTAACAAGCGATCATAGCCCTTTAAGGATATCAGACGCCCAACTGCTATTGCTTTTTTATGATTTAATGCATTATCATTTTCCACATAAAACGATAACGGATTTGGAATAACTAATTGCTTAGAAAGATTTATATCCGGCAAAACAAATTCATCTCTTAAAACTACTACCCTCTGATACTTCGACAAATATTTATCAATAAAAAAATTATTCATATATTTTTTTATTCCTTGATATCCTGTTTTATAAAAATGTTTGGGACTTGCATGAAGCTCATATATACAAGGAATCGAATCGGGTACCCATTCCCTTATAAAGAGTCCTTTTATACCATTGTCAGTTACCAAGACAATATCAGGCTGAATCTCATTTATCTTCTTTTTACTTTCCTTTTTTAACTGTAACAAACTCATAAATCCATTTACCTTTATTTCAGAAAAATGAATCTTTACTTTGTCTGAAAAACTAAAAAAAGGAAGTTGCCGGGTATCATTAGTAGATATGATGTGTACTTTATAGCCCAAAACATCTGCAAGAAAGTTTACTTTCAAAGATAAGACCCGTGATACACCTCCGGAATCCGTTATTTTTGAAACAAAATACAGTAATGTTTTCATGACATATTCATTAATTCTATCCATTGTTTTCCAATAGCTTGTAAATCGAATTTTTGTACAGATATCTTGGCATTTTTTTTACAATATGCTAAAAGTTTTTCTTCAGTCATCATACGATCCATCGATTGGGTAAGAGCCGTTATATTCTGATTTTCAACAAGCAAACCATTGTATTCATGTTGAATAATTTCGTCAGGTCCAGAGATACAATCATAAGATACAACAGGAGTTTCACAAGCCAGACATTCTATCAGTACATTAGGCAGCCCTTCAAATGCACTACATAATACTAAAAATTTTGCCTGTCGCATATACGCATATGGGTTGGATTGAAACCCTGTAAAATACACCTTATTATCACATCCCAGTTGCTGTGCTAATTCTTTATATTCATCCATCAAAACGCCTTCTCCGCAAATAACTACAGGCCATTTCTTACAGGAAGCGGAATATGCCTTTATTAAATGATCAATTTGTTTGATCCGATTTTCCATTTGTGCAACAATAAGAATAAAAGGATTTCTTATATCAATTGGTTGCTCCATATAGTGAAATACTTTTTCGAAATCAACCGGATTATAGATGAGCCGCAGATTATTAAAATTATATTCTTTCTGTAGTTTTCGATGAATGAATTCCGTTATCGTGATAATTGAAAAAGCTTTTTTATAAATAGCATCCGCCCATCTTCTATTTATGGGGATATAGTGATCAATAGCAGAACTGTGGATCGTTAGAATCACAGGTGCATTATACACCCATCTTGCTATTAGCAATTCCTGAAACCTTTTGGTACGAAATCTAAAATCTATTATATAATCAAATTTGTTTTTTCTAAAATAAACGAATAAAGCTTTTAAGCGTGTAAAACGGCCAAACCAGCCCTCATTAGACTTGTATTGCTGTGTAGAGAAAACAGTCCCTTTAAAATCGTATCCGACCTCATCAATTACTGTCACAATATGTACATCTATACCACAGGCATCAAAATATTTAGACAGATTAGCCATTACCCGCTCTGAACCACCACCACCTAACCTGTACGCTACCAAAGCAATCTTGTATTTTTTTTGTAACTTAGTCATTGATTGAATACATTTGAGCAAAATATTTTCTATATGGAATCAGATCCATTGGTTACCGTTATCTGTCTTTGCTATAATCATGAAGCTTTTGTCATTAAAACAATTGACTCTGTTCTTAATCAGACCTATAAAAATATTGAAATCATACTTATCGATGATTTTAGTACTGATATGTCTGTAAATGTAATTGAAAAATATCTTTTAGAGAAATCGGTTTCTATTAATTTTATAAAAAACACCACCAACTTAGGGCTTACTAAAACGTTTAATAAAGCAGTTACATATGCAAAAGGAAGTTTTTTGATTGACCTTGCCTGTGACGATGTATTGCTTCCCGACTGTATTGAAAGACAGATTCAAACTTATAATGAAAGCAATATCTCAGAAACAGCCATTGTATTTGGTAATGCGGTCAATATTAGTGAAGAAGGAAACTTTCTCTCTTATTTCTTTGAAGTAGATGAAAATAAATTTGTAAACGATAAGGTTTTACATCACACAAGTTATACAACTATTCTTAATTCCGGAAAAACTTTTTGTTCTGTAAGCGCTATGCTGAACCGACAAATTTTTGATATTTTGGGTGGCTATGACGAGAATCTTGCTTTTGAAGATTTAGATTATTGGCTACGGGCTTCAAGAAAGTATAATATTGTTTTTATTGACCGTCCTCTGATTTGCAAAAGAAGAGTTATTAATTCTCAAGGCTCACAATTTCATATTAAATCCTCTTTTTCAGATAAAATGGACCATTCAAACCTTTTAATTTTAAAAAAAGCATTGAAGATGAACAGAAACTCAGAAGAACATAAAAATCTTTTGAAACGAGTCAATTATTCACTTGATAAAAGTTTACACGCATACAAATGGGGTATTGCTTTTCAATATGCGCTGCTAAAAATAAAATGCCATTACAAAATCTGGAATGCTTGAATCGCTATAAGCTCTTTTTAAACAAATCAAAATCCCGGATATAATCATTTTCGTCAAATTCTCCGGAAGAAACAACCAGACAAACAGCTCCTGATGAAAAATTTCTTAATTCTCTCCAGGTATTATTGGCAACATATAATCCGCGGTTGGGCTTATTCAGTGTAAACACTTCTTCTTTACCATTTTCATTGAGAATAACGTCAAAACTGCCCGATACCGGAATGATAAATTCTTCCTGAATTTTGTGGGAATGTCCTCCTCTTTCAGCACCACTGGGAACATCATACAGAAAGTAAACTCTTTTGACACTAAAAGGAATAACATCCTTTTCAATAACGGATAAGTTTCCGCGTGGATCTTCTATTTTAGGTAAATCGATTAATTTACTTCTCATTAAAATGTAAGGGTTAAATAGGTTTCCAATTCTTTTTCTTCCGTATGCCAGTCTCTGGTAACGTGTTCTTTAAGTAATTTTGCAGGAATACCTCCGATAATAATATGACTGCCAAATTTACAATAATTTTTATTACACAGCGAGTGAGAGGCTACCATACAATAATCAGGGGTTACCGTTTTTCCGGATAAAGTACTACGGGCACCGATAAAATTATAATTCCCCACCACTATATCACTCTCTCTCTCATACACTTCATTAGTGTCGGTATTTTTTATATAATGAAAATTAGTATCTATGATCTGGCATTCTGATCCGAACTGAACAAAATTTCCAAATTGTATTTTTTTGTAAGCAATAATTCTTGTATCCGTAGCAAATGAATTGATATTTCCGAACATCACTTTTGCCTGGCGGTGTACAAATAACTTAAAATCAATTCCTAATTGTACACGACCATGAAATTCCAAATCACCCAACAAATGTAATTCGGCAGTACCTTTACTTTTAGTGAATATTTCGTATTTCTGCCCTAAACCGACAAGTCCGAATTGAACAGGTGTCTTAAAGATAAAGTTGCCTTCAAGACTCGTTATTTTTAAACGTCCAAATACGATTACAGGTAATTTTAAAGCTTCTTTAAACGGTAATTTTTTAAAATTGATATAAAGCGTCTTATACCAATTGACTGATAAAATAAAACGTATTTTTGAGTTGATCTTTAAATGTAATTTACTCACCTTTTGATTTTTTTATCCAATGTAAAACATTTGTCACTTTTATCAGCCTATGCAGGCAATAAATAATTCCCATAGCAGCAACAATATACTGCAAAACTTTTGAAACAGCATTCTCAGTAAACTGGCAGATAACAACTGAAAAAGTAAATAAAACGCTGATTACTATTATTGTTTTTGATGCCTTATCTAATACAAAACCATATTTCTTTTTTACAAAGTAATAAATATAAAAAGAAAAAAACATGTATTGTAAAAATACAGCCATGCCAATACCTATAAGCTGAAACTCTTTAAATAAAAAATAGGTAAAACCTAAAATCAAAGCATCACTTACAATATTTTGTATAAAATAATGCCGTGTATCTCCTTTACCCAATACCATATATCCCATCGGATAATTAATTGTTTTACAGATAATGGATAATAAACCAAAAAGAAGAATTTCCTGAACCGGTAAAAAAGCTGCTGAAGATAATAAAATAATGATATAGGGAGCCATACAGTACATAATCAAAACCAAGGGAGTTGCTACAAGCAATCCCAACTGTATCTGAGCATTTACCAATTCATTCACATCTTCCGAAACAGCCATCTTTGAAGAAAGTCTCGGAAAAAAATCAGCTGCCAATGAAGTAAAAATCACTCCGAAATAAGACAGCAGATAAATGTTAGCTGTTTCATAGTACCCTAAAATAGCTATGTCATCACTTGTATACAACAGATATTGCCGTAAAATATAGAAACATACCAACCCAAATACTCCATTTAGAGCTAACAAGATTCCCGAAGAAATGAGTTTTTTTCCATAATCACTTATCTGTGCTTTAGATAATTTCACATTTGTCAATCCTAACTTTCTCAGAAAAGACAGATGAACAACAAGCGAAATAAACGAGCTCAATAAAAAAGACGGAACAATACCTTCAATACCTAAAAAATAGTAACAACTTATCGTACTGAGCGTTATAAACCCTAAACTCATCAACTGATAGTTAATAAGTTTTTTTATTTCATTCAATCCCTGCATGATGACTGTGGCAGCATTTACTATCGCCTGGAAGATAAAATAAAGAGAAAGCAATCTGAAGTACTTCGTATAAGAATCATCTCCAAAGGTTAACATACTGAGTTTTTCTGCAAATACGATACTTATAAGAGCGGCCAAAACACCAGCCGCCATCATCCAGATGAGTTGTAGCTTTGCAATTTGAGCCGTTTTAGAAGCATCATCTTTGTTTTGCGCAATGGCTTTTGTACCTATTACTGACATTCCAAAAGAAGACCCCTGTGTTATAAGACCCAACGTATTGTCTACAAGTCCGATAATTCCAATACCCACAGGTCCCAAAAACACAGAGGCGCATTTCACAGCAACCACCTTACAAATCATGCGCAATACCTGAGTGGTACCAAACAGGCTCATGGATTTGAATAATATGTTATGGGATTTATTATTTATCATTTACTATGCTGCAACCAATTTCTTCATAGGTTTGTTTAAATTTTTTATACCATTCTTTCCAGAAAAAATATAAATGCTGATCTGAAGTATAGTGCAACAAAACTTTTTCAATCCATGCATCCGGTATATCATTCTGAAAGTCTTTTAATTCATACATTTCATCCGCATACCACGCTTTATTTAATAACGCATTGAGCTGATATACATCAAATTCATTTTTCAAATGTTCTTTATTCTGTGAAGAAGCAGTTGTTTTATAAGATGCTTTTATAATTTCATTGAACGAATGTCCAACCTTTAACTCTATTTTTTTACGTGCTTTCAGTAATTGATGTATCTGAGAGAGTTCATTAACCGTTTTTTGTTTTTGACTCCAGCAGGCACTGTAATAATCTTTTGAAAATGCGCCGCCTGCGACAATATATATCTGATAATAAGCCAACAGTAAATCATCACAGTTAATCCCCAAACGTTTCGCTATTGAGTATACTTTATACTTATTTTCAATAAAGAATCTTTTAAAATGTATCGCTTTATAAGTAGTGAGTTTTGGCGCTGTAATCCAAAAGGTGGATTCCTGCTGAATAATAAACGGTGAAATGAGTTTGTTATTATCAAGCCACATAAATTTCACCATCGACATATGTTGCTCAGAAAGATTTTGATGTACTATTTTAAGATCAATAAAATCTGTAAACCACATATCATCTTCTAATAAAATAAAATAAGGAGTTCCTTTTTCAATACACTCTTTCCAGAGAGCAGCGGGTATTTCTTTTTTTGGATATCTGCCTGCCAGAATATCAGCAGATTTTTCAGCATAATTTACTGAAAATTCAAAACATACCTCAGGATATTTATTTTTAAGCTTTTCGATATAAATTTGCGGAGTTCCGTCATCCATAACCACAATACGGGTAAAGTTGACCGCATAGTGATAAATACTTGCAATACATCTGTCAAGTAAAAAAGGGCGGTTAAATGATTTTATAAAAATATCCATAAAAATCAGTATTCGTTCACTACCGCTATAACTTTTTCAATCTGTTCGCTGGTCATCATCGGATAAAGCGGCAAGCTTACAACCTGCTCATGAATCAGCTCGGTTATCGGAAGTTCTAAAGAAGCATATTCTGAAAACGCTTGTTGCTTATGTGGTGCTATTGGGTAATGAACCAATGTCTGAATGCCCCTTTCGAGTAAAAACAGCTGAAAAGCTTCCCGATCTTCTGTACGAACCACAAATAAATGAAATACATGATTTTCAGTACCATCATAGGAAGGAAGCATCACTTTCGGGTTTACAATTTCTTTGAGATACTTTTTAGCAATACCTCTCCTTTTTTCATTATCAAAATCAAGATCCGGAAGCTTTAAAGAGAGAAATATAGCCTGAATATCATCTAATCGGGAGTTGATTCCTTTATAAATATTGTGATACTTCATTTCTGATCCATAATTTCTCAATGCAGTAATACAATTTGCCAAATCATGGTCATCGGTTGTCACCGCTCCTCCATCTCCGAGACAGCCTAAATTTTTACCCGGATAAAAACTGAATCCGGCAGCATTTCCTATAGCACCGGCTTTTTTGTTTCCAAAAACTGCTCCGTGTGCCTGAGCTGCATCTTCGATAAGCAAAAGACCGTATTCTTTTGCAAAATTAACGATACGTTCCGCATCAGTCACCTGTCCATAAAGATGCACCATCAAAATCGCTTTTACAGACTGTGTCATAGCTCCCTGAACGGCATCAAATGTGAGGTTATAATTATTGAAATTAGTTTCTACCAAAACCGGTTTCAGCCCCGCATTAATAATCGATAAAATACTGGCAATATACGTATTTGCCGGTACAAGAACTTCATCTCCATCTTTGAGCTTGCCAAGAATTTTATACGCATTAAATATTAACGTAAGTGCTTCAAGTCCGTTTCCTACTCCCATACAATGATTTACACCACAATATGTAGCAAATTTCTTTTCAAAAGAACTGAGTTCTTCACCGAGTATATAACGAGACTTTTTGAAAAAGCCTTCAAGTCTGTTGAGAAATGGTTCCTGATAAGGCTCATTTATCTTATGAAGATCTAAGTAGGGAATCATATAAAAATAGTATCTAAGAGATGATAATTATTACAATCAAACTTAATAAATTCCTGAACAACAATTTGTGCTCCGAATTTTTCTTTCCAAAACAACAATCCCTGATTGATGTTGCGCCCTTCCTTTTCATTTGAAATTCCAAAATCAAAGTACAGTTTATCATTTGAATATTCTTCAATAAGAGCCGAATAAAGAAAATCAAGTATTCCGGTTGTTTCCACTTCATGATCAATGCTGATGTATTGAGCGTGTACTACCCGATTTGTTACGAATAGAGTAGTTCCCGCAATTACTTTCTGATCTTCGAGTACATTGAACTGAAAAATATTATTTGGGAATCGTTTTTTTAAAAGTTGTATTTCTTCTATAGAATGTACAGGTTTCTTTCCGAACTTCCGCATCAGATTGGGTTCCAGAATATTTTTCCAAAAAACGTCCATATCTCCTTCCCTTTCAATCTCCAAGCCTCTTCTCTGAGCATTATTTATATCTCTTTTTACAGATTTTGACACTGCAAAAGGTCTGTCGAGTCTGATGACTGAACACACATCTTTCCGGATAACTTCTGCCTTCATTATAAAAGCAAGATATTTCATTTCATCCGAAAACTGCTCCGTATAAAATGAAGGTATTTCTTTTATCATTAGCTCCTGTATACCCTGTGAATTAAGATAAACAAGAATAGCTCTGAAAGCAGCTGTAAAATCTGGCATTCGAATGCCGTTTTTAACCACTATGCCGCCATACGTAAGTCCCTGATGCGAATAAACACCAACTTCATTTTTGTTGGCAGGCAAAACAGCAATCAGCACTTCCTCTTTATATACCATCAAAGAAAAATCATCAAACCGGTCATTATGATATTCCATAAAATCACGGTCAAATAAAAAAGTAGCATTTTTAGCTTTTGCAACAAATTCATTCCATAAAGAATGGTAAGATGATTGGTATGGAACTACTTTAAAAATCAAGGTAAATAATATTTATGACGAAATAACGTAAAATCTATTAAAAAACATATAAAAGCCAGAACAATTTTTGCTCCTGAAAAGTGAAACTTCTATATTTGCAAACATATTTTAATTTTTAAGATGATAAAAATAACTCTACCAGACGGTTCCGTAAAAGAGTTTGCTTCAGGAGCAACTCCACACGATGTCGCTTTAAGCATAAGCGAAGGTTTAGCGAGAAATGTAATTTCAGCAAGTTTTAATGGTACTACCATTGAAACGACGACACCTTTGACAACCGATGGAAGTTTGGTATTATACACATGGAATGATGCAGAAGGAAAAAAAGCGTTCTGGCATTCAACCTCACATGTTATGGCACAAGCCTTGGAAGAGTTATATCCGGGAATTAATTTAACGATTGGTCCTGCTATAGACAATGGATTTTACTATGATGTAGATTTTGGAGACCGCAAAATCAGTGATGCTGATTTCAAAGAAATTGAAGACCGCGTATTAGCAATTTCCAAAGAAAAACATGATTTCAAAATGCGTTCAGCTACCAAAGCGGAAGCATTGGCTTTATATAAAAACAATCCGTACAAAACAGAACTGATTGAAAATTTAGAAGATGGTACGATCACCTTTTGTGACCATGCTACTTTTACTGATTTGTGTCGCGGAGGACATATTCCTAATACAGGGATCATTAAAGCAATGAAAATATTAAACATTGCCGGAGCTTATTGGCGTGGGGATGAAAAAAACAAACAACTGACACGTGTTTATGGTATTTCTTTTCCAAAACAAAAAGATCTTACAGAATATCTGGCTCTTTTGGAAGAAGCTAAAAAACGTGATCACAGAAAATTAGGAAAAGAGCTTGATCTTTTCCATTTTTCACAACGTGTAGGTCAGGGATTGCCTTTGTGGTTACCAAAAGGAGCTGCATTACGCGACCGTTTGGAACAATTTTTAAGAAAAGCACAGAAAAAGGCAGGATATGAACAAGTAGTAACACCTCATATTGGGCATAAAGAATTATATGTTACTTCCGGTCATTATGCGAAATACGGTGCTGATAGCTTTCAACCGATACACACACCCGTGGAAGGTGAAGAATTCCTTTTAAAACCGATGAACTGCCCTCACCACTGTGAAATATATAACGCTCGCCCATGGTCTTATAAAGATTTACCAAAACGTTATGCAGAATTCGGTACTGTTTACCGCTATGAGCAATCAGGTGAATTACATGGGTTAACACGTGTTCGCGGGTTTACACAGGATGATGCACATATATTCTGTACACCGGAGCAATTAGATGAGGAATTCAAAAAAGTAATCGATTTGGTACTATATGTTTTTGGTTCTTTAGGATTCGAAAACTTCACCGCACAGGTATCTGTAAGAGATTTAAACAATCCGGATAAATACATTGGCTCTGTTGAAAACTGGGAAAAAGCAGAGAATGCTATCATCAGTGCAGCAAAAGACAAAGGTCTTAACTATGTAATTGAGAGTGGAGAAGCTGCTTTTTACGGACCTAAGTTAGACTTTATGGTAAAAGATGCCTTGGGAAGAAGCTGGCAGTTGGGAACTATACAGGTAGATTATAACTTACCGGAACGATTTGATTTGACTTACAAAGGTTCTGATGATAAATTGCACCGTCCGGTTATGATCCACAGAGCACCATTTGGTTCCATGGAGCGTTTTATCGCTATTTTACTGGAACATACAGGTGGTAATTTCCCGCTTTGGCTGATGCCGGAACAAGCTATTGTATTGTCTTTGAGTGAGAAATATGAAAATTATGCAAAAAAAGTTTTAACTTTGCTGGAAAATAACGAAATTCGCGCTGTGATTGACAATCGAAATGAGACGATTGGTAAAAAAATCAGAGAGGCAGAAGTTCAAAAATACCCGTTTATGCTGATCATTGGAGAAGATGAGGAGAAAAACGGAACTGTTTCTGTACGAAAACATGGTGACTCGGGAAAATCAAATACAACTATGAAAATAGAAGATTTTGTTACCGTTATCCAGGAAGAGATTAACAAAACAATAAAGTCATTTTAGTTTAACCGCTTGGAAACAAGCATAATACTTTAACACCATAGCATTAAATAATAAAAGAAGAGGATATACACCTCGGGTTGAAAAAAAAGATTTGCACAAAATTAATAATGCAATTCGAGTTCCAGAAGTACGTCTTGTAGGCGATAATGTAGAAACTGGAGTATATAAACTTGCTCAGGCACTTCAAATGGCTGATGAGTTAGGTTTAGATTTGGTTGAAATTTCACCAAATGCAGAACCGCCTGTTTGTAAGATTATCGATTATAAGAAATTCCTTTACGAGCAA
Source organism: Flavobacterium sp. (assembly GCA_032096595.1). Classification (GTDB taxonomy): domain Bacteria; phylum Bacteroidota; class Bacteroidia; order Flavobacteriales; family Flavobacteriaceae; genus Flavobacterium. The sequence goes on from DAMCXY010000001.1 coordinate 455,890, forward strand.
AAAAAGCGTGAAAAAGAATTAAAATCGAAATCAACTCAGGTAACTGTTAAAGAAATTCGCTTCGGCCCGCAAACTGATGAACACGATTATGAATTCAAAAAGAAAAATGCTGTAAAGTTTTTGTCTGATGGTTCAAAATTGAAAGCATTTGTATTTTTTAAAGGCCGCTCGATTATTTATAAAGAGCAAGGACAAATTTTGCTTTTACGTTTGGCACAAGACCTGGAAGAATACGGAAAAGTAGAATCCATGCCTGTACTGGAAGGTAAAAGAATGACCATGTATATTGCTCCGAAAAAGAAAAAATAGTAAATAATATTGTTAAGTAAGATAACATAAATACCTAGGAACAAATGCCTAAAATGAAAACAAAATCTAGTGCTAAGAAACGCTTTCAAGTGACTGGCTCTGGAAAAATTAAAAGAAAACACGCTTTTAAAAGTCACATTTTGACGAAAAAAACGAAAAAGCGTAAGTTAGCTTTAACTCACTCTACTTTAGTACATAAAGCAGATGAGAGAAGCGTTAAAGAACAATTAAGATTAATGTAATCGTTCTTTCGGTTAAAACAATTTAATAACCCTGGAGTGGGCTGATAAAAAATTTAAATCACAAGTAATGCCTCGCATTCGCCCTACTACAAAAATTCAACAATTATGCCAAAATCAGTAAATTCAGTTGCTTCAAGAGCAAGAAGAAAAAGAATTTTGAAGCAAGCCAAAGGTTTCTTCGGAAGACGTAAAAACGTTTGGACAGTAGCTAAAAACGCGGTAGAAAAAGCAATGTCTTATGCATACCGTGACAGAAAACAAAAGAAAAGAAACTTCCGTTCATTATGGATCATGCGTATCAACGCTGGAGCACGTTTACACGGAATGTCATATTCTCAATTCATGGGAAAAATTAAAGCAAACAATATCGAATTAAACCGTAAAGTTTTAGCCGATTTAGCTTTAAACCACCCTGAAGCTTTCACAGCTATCGTTAACAAAATTAAATAAACGTTTGTAAAACCAGTTTATCTTACTTAATAACATAAAAACCTACCTATTCGGTAGGTTTTTTTTATGAAACCGTTTGTTCAAAACACAACCAAGCAAAACATAATTAATATATTTGTAAAAAACCTTTTTAATGAACGATTTAAAAGCAATTATAGAAAAAGCATGGGAAGACAGAAGCCTGCTTCAAGATACCCAGACACAAAAAGCAATCAGAGAAATCATTGATTTAATAGATGCCGGACAACTACGCGTAGCAGAACCAAACGGAAGTGACTGGCAAATAAATGAATGGGTAAAAAAAGCAGTTGTACTCTATTTTCCTATTCAAAAAATGGAAACTTTAGAAGCCGGTATTTTTGAATACCATGATAAGATGCCTTTAAAGAGAGATTTTGCTGCAAAAGGGATCCGTGTAGTACCCAATGCTGTTGCCAGACATGGTGCTTATATCTCATCTGGAGTAATCCTTATGCCTTCTTATGTAAACATCGGAGCTTATGTAGACGAAGGTACGATGGTAGATACCTGGGCAACGGTAGGTAGCTGTGCACAAATCGGTAAAAACGTACACCTTTCCGGAGGTGTAGGCATTGGCGGTGTTCTTGAACCGTTACAGGCAGCTCCAGTCATTATAGAAGATAATGCTTTTATCGGTTCACGTTGTATTGTAGTTGAAGGAGTTCGCGTTGGTAAAGAAGCTGTTTTAGGAGCAAATGTAGTATTGACCGCTTCTACTAAAATCATTGATGTATCAGGAGAAAAACCCGTAGAAATTAAAGGGTATGTTCCGGAACGTTCCGTAGTAATTCCCGGTTCTTATACAAAAAAATTTCCGGCAGGAGAATATCAGGTACCTTGTGCCCTTATTATTGGTCAAAGAAAAGCCTCAACAGACTTAAAAACATCTCTAAATGATGCATTGAGAGATTACAATGTAGCTGTATAGAACACACTATTAAAAGCATATTCTGAATTCAGAATATGCTTTTTTCAACAAATCAGGTCATCTGTAAAAACGCAACGGCAGCAATTTTATTTTTTCAAATAATAAGTCGTATTTTTTTTATAGGTTTGTATCCATAACTAAGGATATTTTTTTCAATGAAAATTTTAGTGATCCAGCAAAAAATGATTGGAGACGTTTTATTGAGCAGTCTGATCTGCGAAAATCTGAGAAAAGCATATCCTGATGCACAGATTGACTATCTTGTAAATGAAAGTACCTGTCTGGTATTACAGGGAAATCCTGCTATAAGTAATCTTATCTTATTTACTCGAAAACAGGAGAAAAGTCTGTTTGAATTGATTAAGTTAGCGATAAAACTCCGAAAAGAACAATATGATCTGGTTATAGACGCTTATTCCAAACTGCAAAGCTGGATTCTTGTAGGACTCAACAACTCTAAACGAAAAATTTCCTATAAAAAAACAGGACGTACTTTTCTTTATACAGATAATGTTATAAAAGCCGCTTTACCACAAACGAATTTAGGATTGGCTATTGAACATCGTTTATCCCTTTTAGATCCGTTAAACTTATCCATTGAAAAAGAAGTTTTCCCAAAAATATACCTTTCTTCAACAGAAAAGACAAATGCAATTGAATTATTTGATTCATTTGGTATCAACCGGAACAAAAAAACACTGATGATAAGCCTTCTGGGGAGCGATATAACCAAAACCTATCCGCTCGAATATATGGCTGAACTGATTAATTATATCGGAGAAAACTATGATGTAAATATTTTATTCAACTATTTTCCAAAACAACTCCCGGATGCAAAGAAGATATGGGATATGTGTACTGAAACAGCACAAAGTAAAATCTACTTTGATTTGTTGGGAAATGACCTCAGAAACTTTATTGCCATCATGGATCAATGCGATGCTATTATCGGTAATGACGGAGGAGCAATAAATATGGCAAAAGCGCTTGGAAAAAAATCATTTATCATTTTCTCCCCATGGATTGAGAAAAAGGTATGGGCAACATTCGAAGATGGTAAAAACCACACATCTGTACACCTCAGCGATGAAAAACCGGAACTATTTGACAATAAAAAAACCAAAGAATTAAAACGTGAATTTGCAGATTATTATCTTAAATTTACACCGAATTTGATTCTGCCAAAACTAAAAGTCTTCTTAGACGCATTATAAACGTAAATAGTATCCCTTTACTATAAAAACATTAACTCTGAAACAAGAAATGAATAAAACACTCACTCATAAATTAATCGGGTTGATCATAACGCGTAATGAAGAGAAAAATATTCCGGCTCTTGTAGAGAATCTCTCGTTTCTCGATGAAATAGTTATTGTAGATTCTTGCAGTACAGACAATAGTAAAGAAATTGTACAGCAATATCCACAAATAAGATTCTATGAAAATCAGTTTGAAAATTACAGCGCACAAAGAAACAAGGCACTGGAATATGTTGAAGATAACTGGATCCTGTTTTTAGATGCAGATGAGCGAATTTCGGAAGCCCTTAAAGAAGAAATTATTGATACCGTCAATAACAATGACCGTACTAAAGCTTACTATTTTAAACGCAGGTTTTACTTTAACAACAAACCGGTATTTTTCTGTGGTCTACAAAGCGATAAAAATATCCGCCTTTTTTACAAGAATGATCAGGTACATTATCAGGGGTTTGTACATGAAAAAATTCAATTCAGAGGTACTTTCAACGTTTTACAAAACCATCTGACACATTATTCCTACGAAAATTATACTTCTTATAAAAAGAAAATGTACCGTTATGGTACATTAAAAGCTCTCGAAAAAATTGAAAAAGGGGAAAAACCTAACTTATTCTTAAAATACTCCCACCCTGTCTATACCTTTTTAAGTAAATATTTACTAAGATTGGGAATATTGGATGGTTATAAAGGATTTATTCTGTGCTACCTCATGTCCTATAGTGTATATGTACGCTACGCAGAGATAGAAAAACGATCTAAAAAAAGACACGACACTATCTCTTCCAGAATTTAAGCTTTTTCTTTAAGCCCTGTTTACGGTGGAACTTGTATTGAAATTGCTCTGTTTCCGCCCACATTTTCTCAAAAATCTCTGTTTCGGATTTATCCTTATAAAATTTAGCATACTCATTAGCCATAATCTCTACCATTCCCTTTTTAGGAGTCAATCGTGAAAGATTTTTCATACGAAGTTCAAACGGCATTAAGTCGTGAAAATTCATTCTGTTCAGATCTACCAGAAAAAAACGATAGCTCTCATTATCCGGCACTTTCTTAATCAGCGTGTTACCCGGAGAATGGTCTTTAAACTCTACTCCATTTTCATGTAATGAAAATGAAAACCGGGTAAATTGTCTTAGAATGTTTTCATGATCTGGAAAATCGGGGATTTCCACTAACTCTCTGAATGTAAGATCTGCATATATATGCTCACATAAATAATAACTCTTATCTAAACCTGAAAAAGAGTTGAATTCTACAAAAGCAAGTGGCTTGGGAGTTCCAATATTCTTTTCGATCAGATAATTGGCATACTCATAGGAACGTCTCGCTTTAGATTTTCTAAAATAGGCATATACAATACTGTTGAACCAGTGTGGCTTCTTAAAACTCTTTACATTGACTTCAATGTCCTCCAAACGAAATATTTTAATAGTATTCCGTTTACCTTTTACCAGTAATGTTCCTGTTTCATCAAAATGGGTAACTATATTTTTGACCTGAGCTTCAGTAATTGCAGCGTTTGGCGCTATTATTAATTTCATAGAGTTCCTTTTGGACAAAGATACTGATTATCATTGCCGGATATATTTGTTTTAATTATTTAAATATTGATGCACTCCCTGCTCACAACGGGTCATTTTTTGATGAATACTATTGTCTTGTAACTGATTGTTTTTATCTACATGCCCTTTAGAACTTACTTTGTGATAAATATGAAATACAATGCCTGCAAATTTGAGCCTTTTTGCAAAAACGCCTGCATTGCCCAAACGTATTGCAAAATCAGAATCTTCCCTGCCCCAGCCTTCGAATGCTTCATTATAACCATTAATTTTCATAAAATCCTTTTTCCAGTATGACGTATTACAGCCACGGTATTTTCGGGATATACCTTTGTGCTTTTTATAAAACTTTGCAAAAAATGGTATGTGCAGTGTACGGCTTCTATTCTTTATTTCACTGGAAAAGAAATGAAAACCGATGAGCTTGCCACCTAAAATGCGAGCCACTGCCTGAGGCAGTATATTTACACGCGAACCATATAAATAACAATTTTCTTCTGCCCTATTTTTATGGTCTTCAATAAAATAGGGATGTAAGATAACGTCACCGTCAATCTGGATAATATAATCAGCCGTACTTCTTGAAACCGCTTTATTTAAAATCTTCGCTTTTCTGAATCCCTCATCTTCCTGCCATATGTGGAGTACAGGTACTTTTGAACGAATGACAAATTTTTCGATTACCTCTTTTGTATAGTTATCAGACCCGTCATCAGCAATAAGAATTTCATCTGGTAAAACACTTTGTTTTTCCACACTGTTCAAAACTAATTCCAAAGCCTCCGGCCAATTATATGTCGATATTAATAATGCTGTTTTCATTAACAAAGTGATTTATATATTTTTATTAATTCTTCTGTAATTTTCTCAGAGTTGAACTCTTGTATAATCATTTCATAATTTTTCTCTCCGAACGAATGCCCTGCCTCTTTATTTTCCATAAAATATTCAACTCCATCCGCAAGTTGCTGTACTCCTTTTACGGGCGCTAAATAACCATTTTCACCGGACTGTATGATTTCATCCATCAGCCCTACCTGAGTAGAAACAACAGGAACTTTAAAAAGCATTGCCTCCAAAGCAGACGAGGGACCACCTTCTCTTTCTGATGTCACAAGAAAAACATTCATTTCATCACAAAAAACCGAAGCATTGGCAATACTATCTGTAAAAATGATCGCATCAGACACTCCTTTCTTTTCTGCATACGCTCTAATCTCGGGAGTTAGTTTGGTAAAGCCTCCTATCTGAATACACCGGATATGTGTTTTAGCACGGTTTACAATCAATTCATGCACAACATCAACCATAGTAAACAAATCTTTTGCCTTTGTATGATTGGCAATAGAACCTATCAGGAATTGATCAGCAGCAATCTGGTATTTTTCCTTCAGCAAAAACGGTTTTGTTTGATGTATGATAGCACTGTTGACATTATCAGGTAAAACCAGTAATTTATGTCTGTTCTTCGGTTGTATCATTTTTTCAAAATCTTTTTTAACCAAAGAAGAAACACAGATAATCTTGCAAATAGATGAAAGATTATATTTTATCCTGCTCAAAAAACTGCTGCTTGCTCCGATGCCTTTTTTACTAAAAAACACTTTGGCTGTTGTTTTATGTAAAAAAGAAAAATACGCAAATAATGTCAAAGCATCACTCGTATGTAAATGAACGACATCAAAATTGTGTTTTTTCAGCAACCTCTGTAAAAAAGATACATTTTTGAAATCTGATATTTTTTTTAATTGACTATCGATAAAATGCAAACCGATTTCTTTACATCTCTGTTCCAAAATACTGTCTCTCATTCCGAAAATATAATTCACGGTATCTTGCTTGTTCAGCTCTACCACCGTATTCAGCAATTGTTGTTCATTACCTCCCCATGATTTTGCTCCCGAAATGTGCAGTATTTTCATTAAATCGACATCAATTAAATTTATAATATTATTTTTACAAACAAATATATCAAAAATAGAAATGAAAATTACGCTTATTTCACACGATTTATGGGGATATGGGAAACATATAGAGAAAGCATTAATTGAAAAAGGACATGATATAACGTTTATTAATTGTATAGAAATCAATTATAAATACACTTCTTTTCTGGATCGTATTCATAACTTTTTACGCAAAACAATTGGTGGTAAAAACATAAAAAAAGAATACAGAACAGAACAAATTATCAAAAAAATTCAAAATCTGTCACTACAGGATACTATACTCGTTATCAATCCGGGAGAGTTCAATGATCAGGTTTTCGATTTTATGAAAGAAAAAACTCAAAAGCTTATCGGTCATAACTATGACTCCCTAAAAAGAGTTCCACTGCCAAAAGATTATAAAAATATTTTCAATAAAACCTTCTCTTTTGATGATAAGGATGTAAAAGAACATACAGATCTTATTCATCTGCCAAATTTTATTTATCTGGATTTCGAAGAAAATAAAAATCCAAATAACAAAGCCTTCGTAATCATCTCTAAATCCAGACAAAGAGAGCTTATTTTACAAAAAATTGCTTTACAGATGGAAAGCTATGGTATTCACAATTTCGAATTCATTGTAGTTACCAAAAAAGATTTAAAATTACATAGAAAAATTTTGTGCTTTAAAAAGAATCTGTGTCTTAATACTGTAAAAGAAAAGATGGCTGATGCTGAAATTCTTATTGATCTATTGAGAAAAGATCAGGACGGATTAAGTTTTAGAGTATTTGATGCACTTGCCCTAAATAAAAAACTCATTACCAATAATATAAACATCAAAGAATATGATTTTTACAATCCAAATAATATCTTTGTAATTGAAAACACCGATGTGTTTACCATCCCTAAAAAGTTTTTGGAACATCCACATGAAAAGGTGCCTCAACAAATATTGAACAATTATACCTTAAATCATTGGGTAGATAAAATTTTATCCTGATTTTTTCGTTTATAACAAAAGTATTTTCATCAACTCATACGCGTAAAAAATGAAATCATTTCCAATCAGTCTGTTTTTTATTATTCTCATAGGAATTTTGTTTACATCTTGTAGAAAAGATTTCGAATTTGAACCTTCTAACGGAAGTGAACTCCGGTTTTCCAAAGACACAGTATACCTTGATACGGTATTCAGTAATATCGGTTCCAGCACCTATACGCTAAAGGTATATAATACGTCCAATAAAGACATCAAAATCCCTTCTTTACAATTAGGGAAAGGAGAAAATTCTAATTACCGTCTGATGGTTGACGGAATTCCCGGTAAAGTATTTAACAATATCGAACTGCTTGCCAAAGACAGCATGTATATTTTTGTGGAAACTACTGTAAATATTCAGCAACAAACCAATTTAAATGAATATCTGTATACAGATCAGATTCTGTTTCAGGCAGGAACTAAACAACAAAAAGTTGAACTGGTTACTTTGGTAAAAGATGCCGTTTTTCTATATCCGCAAAAATTTGATAACGGAACTACAGAAACGCTTCCTATCAATGACAGTGAGGTGTATGGTTTTTATCTTGATGAAAATGATCCTGTAAACGGCAATGAACTAATATGGACTGCTAACAAGCCCTATGTGATTTATGGCTATGCAGCTGTAGCACCAAATAAGACCTTACAGATACAACCCGGAACTCAAGTACATTTTCATGCAGATTCAGGACTTATCATCTCTAATACTGCTACTATTAATTCAATGGGAACTCTTGATAATCGGATTGTATTTCAGGGAGATCGTTTGGAGCCATCATTTGAAAACATCACAGGACAATGGGATATGATATGGCTTTCCGTAGGGAGTAAAGGACAATTTGAAAATACTACGATTAAAAATGCCAACAGAGGTTTATTCATCAATAAAAATAACGGAACGGTAAATCTTCATAATGTACAGATTTATAATTGTGCCGAGTTTGGAATTTTAGGAGTTGCAGCAAATATCAAAGGGACGAATGTGGTAACAAACAACTGTGGTTCTGCTGCATTGAATTTATCGTATGGAGGTAGTTATCACTTTATCCATTCTACTTTTGCTAATTATTGGAATCGTCCGAACCAAACAACCGTTGCCATTGACAATTATGATGGCTCTTCAGAATTCGCAATTCAAAAAGCATTATTTCAAAACTGTATCATATATGGTTCTACTAATGAATCTTTGATTATGAAAAGCAATGGAACCAACAATTTTAATATCAAATTTGAAAATACTCTTATCAAATTCATTGATTATAATAATACCGTTTTTGGTCAGTTTCCGTATGCTTTTAACAATACTACTTATTTCAACAATTGTCTGATTGCGCGAAATAACCAGGAATACAGACCTTATTTTTACAATACTACAAAGAATCAAATGATGATTACAGACCTGGCAACAGCGCTGATTGGTGTTGGAAATACAATTTACGCACAACAGGTTCCTGCAGATATCGTGGGTAATTCAAGAATCAACGCTCCGGATCTGGGTGCTTATCAACATGTAGCACAACCGGAAGAATAATTTTTAATTTGAAAAAAATGCGTTATTTTTGCATATTGAAACACAACACACAACTAACACATACACAAAAATGATCCATTTCTTCGTGAACCAGGCGAACCTTACCTATGGGGTTCAATCGGAAACAGAATTATCTAATGAAGACATTTCAAAATTAAACTGGCTCTTTGGAAATGCTGTAAAAATCGAACAACTAACCCTGAATGATTATTATATTGGTCCGAGAGCAGCCATGATAACACCATGGAGTACTAATGCAGTAGAGATTACTCAGAATATGGGTATTGAAGGCATTATCCGCATAGAAGAATTTGAGAAGGTTACAGCTGATTTTATTGAGTTTGACCCGATGATTTCTCAAAAATATGAGGCGCTAACACAAGAAATGTACACCATTGATATCAAACCGGAATCTGTTTTGGAAATTGATGATATCGCTGCATACAACAAACAGGAAGGACTTTCCCTAAATGATGAAGAAGTTGACTATCTGAATAATTTAGCTGTTAAACTTAACCGTAAATTAACTGATTCTGAAGTATTTGCTTTCTCACAAGCCAATTCAGAACATTGTCGCCATAAAATATTCAATGGTACGTTTATCATTGATGGAGAAACAAAACCAAGTTCTTTATTCAAACTTATCAAAAAAACATCTGAAACGCATCCTAACGGAATCGTTTCTGCTTATAAAGACAATGTAGCTTTTGTTAAAGGACCTAAAGTTACTCAATTTGCTCCCAAATCTGCTGATAAACCAGACTTCTATCAAGAAACCTTATTTGATTCTGTAATTTCATTAAAAGCAGAAACCCATAATTTCCCTACTACAGTAGAACCTTTTGCAGGAGCTGCTACGGGATCAGGGGGAGAAATTCGCGATCGTCTTGCAGGTGGTCAGGGGTCATTGCCTTTAGCAGGTACTGCTATCTATATGACATCTTACTCCCGTTTAAACGAAGAGCGTCCATGGGAAAAGGCGATGGAAGAACGCGAATGGCTTTATCAGACTCCTATGGATATTCTGATCAAAGCTTCGAACGGTGCTTCGGATTTTGGAAATAAATTCGGTCAGCCGCTCATTACAGGATCGGTTCTGACATTTGAACATGAAGAATCAGACCGAAAAATCGGATATGACAAAGTGATCATGCAGGCAGGCGGTATCGGATACGGAAAATTAGAACAGGCTAAAAAACAAACACCTACATCAGGGGATAAAGTAGTAATTCTTGGAGGTGAAAATTATCGTATCGGTATGGGTGGTGCTGCGGTTTCCTCAGCTGAGACCGGTGCATTCGGTTCAGGAATTGAATTGAATGCCATTCAGCGTTCCAATCCTGAAATGCAGAAAAGAGTCGCTAATGCAATACGTGGTTTGGTGGAATCAGAACACAATCCTATTGTGTCTATTCACGATCACGGAGCCGGAGGGCATTTAAACTGTCTATCTGAATTGGTAGAAGAAACAGGCGGACTAATTGATTTAGACAAGCTGCCTGTAGGAGATCCTACCCTATCAGCCAAAGAAATAATCGGAAACGAATCTCAGGAACGTATGGGATTGGTAATCGGAGAAAAAGATATTGCTACTTTACAGAAAGTTGCAGATCGTGAGCGTTCCCCTATGTATACCGTAGGTGATGTCACAGCAGATCACTGTTTTACTTTTGAATCAAAAACTACAGGACTGAAACCTATGGATTTTGCTTTGGAAGATTTCTTCGGGTCGTCTCCGAAGACGATCATGAAAGATGTAACAGTTAAAAGAAGTTATAGTGACTTACATTATACTACTGCTTCTATACCTGATTATCTGAATCAGGTACTACAATTAGAAGCAGTAGCGTCAAAAGACTGGCTTACCAATAAAGTTGACCGATGTGTGGGAGGACGTGTAGCGAAACAGCAGTGTGCCGGCCCACTACAATTGCCATTAAACAATGTTGGAGTAATGGCGTTAGATTATACTTCAACAGAAGGTATTGCTACTACTGTAGGCCATGCTCCAATAGCAGCACTTATTGATCCTGCTGCAGGATCGCGAAATGCAATTGCAGAAGCCTTGTCTAATATTGTATTTGCTCCGATAAAAGATGGCCTTACTGGAGTTTCCTTATCAGCCAACTGGATGTGGGCCTGTAATAATGAGGGAGAAGATGCCCGCTTGTATGAAGCTGTAAAAGCATGTTCAGATTTTGCCATATCCCTTGGTATCAATATACCTACCGGAAAAGATTCTCTTTCTATGAAACAGAAATATCCGAATGGGGATGTGATTGCTCCGGGTACAGTAATTATTTCTGCTGCCGGAAACTGTACCGATATCAATAAAGTGGTTGAACCGGTATTGAAGAAAAATGCAGGATCTGTTTATTATATCAATTTATCTAAAGATTCTTTTAAATTAGGAGGTTCTTCTTTTGCACAAATTCTTAATAAAATAGGAAATGAAGTGCCAACTATTACAGATGCCGAATATTTTAAAAATGCTTTTAATGCTATTCAACAGTTAATAATGGCTGATGAGATCGCTGCAGGGCATGATATCGGATCAGGGGGACTCATAACTACACTATTAGAGCTTTGTTTTGCTGATGTGAATCTTGCAGCCAATTATGATGTGTCAGGATTAAAAGAAAGCGATACGGTAAAAGCACTTTTTAACGAAAATATAGCAGTTGTTTTACAGGCAAAAAATGATGCAGCCTTTGAAAACATACTTGCAGAAAAAGGAATTGAAGCTGTAAAAATAGGAAATGTCACAGAAGGCTCTGATGTCACTATTAAAAATAATGAGGATCATTTTAGTTTCCCAATCGTTGAAACAAGAGATATCTGGTATAAAACCTCTTTCCTTTTAGATGCAAAACAATCTAAAAACGGAATGGCTCAAGAACGTTATACCAATTATAAAAATCAACCTTTAGATTTCATTTTCCCTTCTCATTTCAACGGAAAAAAACCTGCATTGAATGTCCATAACAAACGTCCGAAAGCAGCTATCATCCGTGAAAAAGGATCCAATTCAGAACGTGAAATGGCCAATGCTATGTATCTGGCTGGTTTTGATGTTAAAGACGTTCACATGACGGATTTGATTTCGGGAAGAGAAACTCTGGAAGATATCCAATTCATTGGAGCAGTAGGCGGATTCTCCAATTCTGATGTTCTGGGTTCTGCAAAAGGTTGGGCAGGAGCATTTTTATACAACGAAAAAGCAAAAAAAGCATTGGAAAACTTCTTTTCCCGACCGGATACGCTTTCAGTTGGAATCTGTAACGGTTGCCAATTATTTATGGAATTGGAACTGATCAATCCTGATCATGAGGTTCATGGAAAAATGCTACATAACACAAGTCAGAAGCATGAATCTAATTTTGTGTCTGTAAAGATTCAAGAAAACAATTCTATCATGCTTTCTACTTTAGCAGGCAGTACTCTCGGAGTATGGATTTCTCATGGTGAAGGAAAATTCAATTTACCTAATGCAGAAAAAGAATACCATATTGTTGCCAAGTATGCATATGAAGGCTATCCGGCTAACCCGAATGGCTCTAAATATAATACCGCTATGATGTGTGACAAAACCGGAAGACATTTAGTAACAATGCCGCATATTGAACGTTCAACTTTTCAATGGAACTGGGCTAATTATCCGGAAGGCAGACAAGATGAAGTTACTCCATGGCTGGAAGCTTTTGTCAATGCAAGAAAATGGATTGAAAATCAGAAATAAGATCATAAAAAACCTCCGGTGATGCATCGGAGGTTTTTTTTATAGTATCCTTTTGGATTTTACTTATTGTTTTGAAATACGAAACAGTTTCCCGCTATCTGTAATAGCATACAATGATTGGTTTGGATGCGTTCCCAAAACATCTCTGAAACGTTCTCCCTTATCTGCCAATAGACGTTCTTCTCCAACTACTTTGTTATTCTGAATCACGATACGGATAATATGAGTGCCACTTAATGCTCCTAAAAATAAATTATTTTTCCATTCGGCTATTTGTGTACCTGTATAGAAATCTATCCCGCTTGGTGATACTGAAGGATCCCAGTAATACACCGGCTGTTCCATTCCTTCCATCTGAGTGATTCCTTCTCCGATTTTTTCTCCGCTATATTCAAGTCCATAACTGATAACCGGCCATCCATAATTTTTACCGATAGCAATTCTGTTTATTTCATCGCCTCCTTTTGCTCCGAATTCAGCTTCCCATAAATCTTTGGTTACCGGGTGTATGGCTAACCCCTGTACATTTCTATGCCCGTAAGAATATATTTCCGGTCTTGCACCGGATTGATTTGCAAATGGATTTCCTGCCGCTGCATTACCCTCTTTTGTAATTCGTACAATTTTTCCTAAAGCAGAATTGAGATCTTGGGCCTGAGGTCGTGTTACCAAATCTGATCGCTCTCCTGTGCTCACAAACAAATGTCCTGTTTCATCAAAAAGTAATCTTCCTCCATAATGTAAACTTCCGTTATAGGATGGTTCAGCACGATAAATTACCTGTGGGTTTTCAATATTTTGCTCATCAGCAGAAAGTCTTCCTTTGGCTACTGACGTTAGATTTCCCTCTCCGAATGGCTCAGAAAAAGTCCAGTATATCATTTTGTTGGAATTGAAATCAGGATCAATTGCTACATCCAGCAAACCTCCCTGACCTGCGTCATCAACTGCAGGTAATCCTTCAATCTTATGAATACGTTCTCCGTCAGCAGTATATAAAAGCAAATACCCCGATTTCTCGGTAATTAATAAACGCCCGTCGGGTAAATTGATAATACCCCATGGTTTTCCAAGATCTGAAGCGAGTTCTTCTATCTGCAGAGCAGTAGTCGTTTTTACACTTCCTGTGCGGGTCTGACCGGGAAATGCAGGACTATATGCAGTATTGGGAGGTTGTGTTTCTACAGGGTCTCCAACGGGTATTTGTTCACTGCCATTGTCATTGTTATTACATGACATACAGGAAAAAAACATAAAACAGCTCACGGACAATGAGCCCATCATCATTAACTTTTTCATAGCATTGATTTTTAAAAATGATTCGTTTCTAAGTTACCATTTTTTTTAAAAAAAAAAGCAGAAAAAGTGTTAACAATATAAATTAAAAATACAAAAAAGACTTTTTAAAAGTATTTTAATTCAAAAAATATGATTATTTATTTAATTTACAGTCAGATTTTTATGTTGATGTTTTCGCTTATAATGGGTCTGTTTTAATTCTTTATTGCCTGAGATAATACTGATATTACCATCTATTTCTAACATCGCTAGTTTAACTTCTTTAAAACGTTCGACTCCATGCTCGCGCATAGCTTCCAATAGTTCATCTTGAGTAATATCTAAACGTGCTACAGTTTTAAAATCAATTTTTCCATTGTGAATAAGAATTTCAGGCTTCTGATTAAGTAACAGTCTAAGATGCTCATTTTTAAATAAGATTTTTTTTAATATAAAATTCAAGAGAAATAAAACTGCCGCAGCAACAATGCCTCCCATTAAAGAAGTATCAGGACCAACCATCGCATTCTGTACAGCATTACTTATCAAAAGAATAAGAACAACATCTGATGTATTGAGCTGGGATAATTCTTTCTTTCCGCTCAGTCTTATGGCAATGAGCATAAAAATATATACAGCAACGGAACGAAATATAATATTGAACAGGCTTTCCATAAATCATATCTTTCGTTAAATGTATAAAATTTTAAATAAAAAAATCCTCATCTATTCGATGAGGAAATAAAATAAGTTATTATTTTAATGAATATACTTTCTCTAATCAAGAACCACTTCAACTTTTAGAAGAGAACTATTTTCTAACTGTTCTTCTGTTTCTAATTTGACAAAATACTTATTAGTAGAATAGTCTAATCCTATGGGATTATATTTGAGTTTAGCAGATTTACTACTGATAACCCCATGTCCTTTAACAGTAAAATCTACATGTACTAATATTTCATTTTTTCCATGAGCACCAACCATTGCATAAAGCTCACTTTCATATTTTCCATTTTCATTTGGAAATGGTTTTATATATAAATGCTGTTCCATTAGTTTTGCTTCTCCTTTTATATTATTTTCCGGTTCATCTGTACAACTAAAAATAAAAGGTATAAAAAATAAAAGTAATAGTTTTTTCATAATTGCTTTTGTTAATGTATTTTATTATTAAATATCAGGCATTCATTCATACGCATGATCTTAATCATAAAAATATGATATTTTGATTGACAAACATACAAAAAGAAATCATTAACTAAAAAACAATCCTTTTCAATATACCATACCAATCCAATCACTTCTACTCAATCAATTAATAATACATAAAAAAAACCTTCTTAAATAAGAAGGTTTTTTATGTATCATCTGCAACTATTCAATTTCTGCACTTAGCCCTGCATCCAGCAAAGCGGAACAAATGGGCTCCAATTCTTTCATAGAACCGGATTTTACCCCACATTTTCCCTTGTAGTGTACTAATAAGGCGCATTGTTCGGCCTGCAATGCTTCATGATCACAAACACGCATCAAAGTATCAATTACATGATCAAAAGTATTCACATCATCATTGTATAATATGATTTCATTATTATTATTCAATAACTCTTCAATTGATACCTCTTCTAATACTTTTTCTTTAGTACTCATTATTTTAATGCTTTTTAAATTTTAATGAAACCCAATTATTTCGTTCTAACTGATCCACAAAAACCAGTCCATTCTTTTCTGCTTCTTCGGTGATAGAAGGTATATCTTCTGTGTAAAAACCGCTAAATAAAATGATAGCTTCATCTTTCATCGTTTTTACATAAGCAGCCATATCGTTTAACAGAATATTTCTATTGATATTTGCGATAACCAAATCATATATCTTCTCTTTCGTAAGTAAACCCGCATCTCCTTCATACACGTCAATATTGCCGATGTTATTCCGTTGTGCATTCTCAATTGAGTTCAGATAACACCAGTTGTCAATATCAATCGCATCAGCATGTTTCGCTCCTTTCATCAATGCCAAAATAGCCAATATAGCCGTTCCGCATCCCATATCGAGGACTTCCATATCCTTTACCTCCATGTTGAGCAAATGCTTCATCATCATATAAGTTGTTTCATGATGTCCGGTACCAAAACTCATTTTAGGCTCTATCACAATCTCATACTTAGCATTTTGAGTTGGGTGAAAGGGTGCTCTGATATAGCATATACCATCTACATCAATAGGCTCAAAATTTTTCTCCCATTCTTCATTCCAATTTACCTGCTCAATATTTTCTTTTGTATAAGAAATTGTAAATTCTTCAGAACCCAAAATATAAATATCATCTAAAATATCAGCTGTCCACAAAGCTTCCTGAACAAATGCTGACACTCCTTTTTCTGTTTCCACAAAGCTCTCAAAGGTCTTTTCTCCTAATTCGGCAATCAATATTTCAGTACCTGGTTCTTTGGGTTCAACTGTAAAATGATAGGCTATATAATTAGATTCCATAATCTTTTGTTAATGATTTATTAATATAGTAACTTTAATGTGGTACAAAAATAAGATTAGTTTTGCGTAAAATTATTAAATCTACATGAAAAGATTATTATTATCCTCGTTACTGTTATTAACATCAGGATTACTATACTCCCAGGATGATATTCACAAATCGCAAGAATTCAAATTAGCCGCCTTACCTTATTACAGTTACGGAAAAGGATTAGGAATGACATCTGCTGATAGTCTTTTTCAATTAAATATACGGTTCCGTATGCAAAACAGGGTTACCTATTTTGATTATGAAGAAGGTGAATCCAATTATGAAGCACAAATCAGACGTCTTCGTTTGCGCTTAGACGGATATGTTGGAGATCCGAGATTTCAATATGCATTACAATTGTCTTTTGCTCCGGGTGATGTGGGAGCTATAGAAGAAGGAGAAAATCTGAATATCATAAGAGATGCGGCAGTGAGTTACCGCGCTAACAGACATTGGAATATTATTTTTGGGCAGACAAAAATACCGGGAAACAGACAACGTGTCAATTCATCCGGTTCACTTCAATTGACTGACAGATCTATCAATAATGCCAAATTTAATATTGACCGTGATTTTGGTTTTCAGGTATATTATCTTAACGAATTAAAAGACAAATTTTCATGGAATGTAAAAACAGCCATTACTACCGGAAATGGGAGAAACTGGGATGGTAAAGATACCAATGTGGCACTGACCGGAAAGTTAGAGCTATTGCCACTCGGTGTTTTTACAAAGGGCGGAGATTATTTTGAAGGGGATATCGCAAGGGAAAAAACACCTAAATTTATGATTTCAGGGGTATTTCATCAAAATAACGATAGCCAGTATGACCGTGGACAGCAGGGAAACCTTCTGTTTGAACAAAAAGATTTACAATCTACTTTTATCGATGCTGTATTCAAATATAACGGTTGGGCAGCGATGTATTCTTATATGAACAGAATGACAAAGAAACCTATTACGTACGGATTCGATGCTGATGGAAAGGAAGCCATGTCTTATGTTTTTGCCGGACACGGAATGGATTATCAGGTAAGTTATACTTTCCCTTCCAACTATGAGATTATTGGTCGTGTTTCTACTCAAAATGTACATGACGATTTGTATAAGATACAGGTACCGGATGCAAAACAATACAGCATTGGTCTTACCAAATACATCTGGGAACATGCCTTTAAGCTACAAACCGAATTCACTATTGATGATTTAAATTATTTTGACGGCTCCCATGAACGAAACTGGTACATCCGCTTTCAAATAGAAATAGGGATATAAAAAAACGGATTCAAATTGAATCCGTTTTTTTATATAATATATTAACTGTTCTTTACAATAATTCAAAAGAAATAGATACAGAAGCTGTAATTTCAATTTCTCCGATAGCTAATGTTTGCTGCATAGACTCTGCTGAATCGCTCATCATTTGTGCTTTCATCGCATACATTCTCGGATATACCGTTTGAGAGTTATCAGAAATCATTACTGCTTTTCCTACTTTTTGGTTTAAAGCTACCGCGAAATCGCCTGCTTTTTTCTTTGCGTTATCTACAGCTTTTTTTCGGATTTCTGTTTCATAATCGGCAACTTTAGACGATTTGAACTCTACTCCGTTGATATTATTGGCACCTGCATCAATCATAGAAAGCATCAAACTTTCATATTTTGATAAATCTTTTAAATTGATTTGAATAGACTGACTCGCTACGAAATAATCCTGTTTAGAATTATAATCTCTGGTTTTATATAAAGACACCTGTTGTGTTTTATAATCTTTTTCGTTTACACCAGATTTTTTAAGAACACTTATTACTTTCGCAATAATATCATCATTTGTTTTTTTGGCCTTTGCAGAATCTTTGTCTTTTGTTTCTGCTCCAATAGTTATTATAGCCTGATCAGGAACTACTGACATTTTTCCTTCTCCGACAACATTGATTGTGTTAGGTTGATTTTGCATCTGAGCACTGATTGTTTGAGTTGCTACTATGGTTAAACATAGCATGATTAATTTTTTCATATTCTTTTTATTTTTATTTCTAACGTTTAGTCAAAAACGATACCAATCTATATTTTTTAATCCATTTTATATTTAAAATTTTTCTCTATTGCCTTAATCATCTCACCTGCAATGTCTTTTCCGGTAGCGCCCTCTATTCCTTCTAATCCGGGTGACGAATTAACTTCAAGTAATAAAGGCCCTTTAACCGATCGGATAATATCTACCCCGGCAACTTTCAGATTCATTGCTTTTGCAGCTCTGATAGCAATTCTCTTTTCTTCCGCAGTTACTTTTACTACTGAAGCTGTACCGCCAAGATGAATATTAGCTCTGAATTCTCCCGGTAAAGCTTCCCGCTGCATCGCAGCAACTACTTTTCCGTCAACCACAAAAAGACGCAGATCTTTTCCATTAGCTTCTTTGATGAATTCCTGTACCAAAATATTAGCATTCAAACTTTTAAATGCATTGATAACCGACTCAGCAGCTTTTTTTGTTTCTGCCAGTACCACTCCTTTTCCTTGTGTACCTTCAAGAAGCTTTATGATTAAAGGCGAGCCACCAACCATATTGATAAGATCATTGGTATCAAGAGGAGAGTTCGCAAAGCCAGTGGTAGGAATTTCTACTCCGTTGTTAAGCAATAATTGCAGTGAGAACAATTTATCTCTGGACTGTGTAATTGCTGCTGAATTATTTAAGCTGAATATTTTTAAGGATTCGAAGTGACGTGTCAGTGCACAACCATAATACGTCATACTCGGGCGTATTCTTGGAATTACTGCATCAAAATCATTAAGAACCCTGCCACCGCGATAATGGATTTCCGGCTGTGTAGCATCCAGTTTCATATAGCAGTGTTTTATATTGAGAAAATGCATTTCATGTCCTCTCAATTCTCCTGCTTCCAAAATACGCTTGTTGGAATACAATTCCGGATTACTTGCCAGTAAACCTATTCGCAATCCTTGTTTTCCGTGATTGGTTAGCTGGTAATACTCTTTAATCATTTCATTACTGACTTCGCCCAGCTTATATCGCTCTTCCGGATCAACAATGATCTTTCCGCTCATTGCCTCACGTCCTAAAAGCATACGAAATCCCATAGAATCCCGATTGGTAAGTGTTACTTCAATCTCCCAGTCAAAGGACCCTAAAGAAATATTAGTTTTAATTACAAAGCGTGACTCTCTATATCCACTGGAGCTTTTAACAACTCTGCGATCAATAATTTTTGCTTCGCATTTTATTACCGATTTCTGATTATTCTGAATAGGATTGACAATAAAGCGTACCCATTTTTCACCCTCTTTTTCAAAAGGTGTAATCTGCTCGGCATGTAAAGCGGAAGTCTTTGCTCCGGAATCAACACGTACTTTTATCGCTGGAATTTTTAGGTCAGGGAAAGAACACCATTCTTCACTTCCAACTATTACTTTTTGAGTCATTATAAAATAGTCTTTTTTATCTTATATCTAAAATAGTCATTTTTTTCAAACAAAAATAAAAGTGGCTGAATAATCATCAACCACTTATATTATGATATTTCTTATTGTAAGAAAATTATTAATTAAAGGCTTCTTTAAGAAGAGCTACTTTGTCTAATTTTTCCCAGGTAAAGAGTTCTACTTCTACCTCTTTTACTTCTCCTGAAGGACTTACGAATGTTTTCTTTACAATTTCATTTTTACGTCCCATATGTCCATATGCTGCTGTTTCCGTGTAGATTGGCTGGCGCAATTTTAGATTCTCTTCTATGAAATAAGGTCGTAAATCAAACAGTTTCTGAATCTTTTCAGCAATCTCTGCATCAGAGAAATTTACTTTTGCCGTTCCGTAAGTGTTTACATAAACTCCCATTGGTTCAGCAATTCCGATCGCATAAGATACCTGTACCAGTACTTCTTCTGCAATACCTGCCGCTACAATATTTTTAGCAATATGACGTGTTGCATAGGCTGCCGAACGATCTACTTTACTCGGATCTTTTCCGGAAAAAGCTCCACCACCATGCGCTCCTTTACCACCATAGGTATCTACAATAATTTTTCTACCTGTAAGCCCTGTATCTCCGTGCGGACCTCCAATGATGAAAACACCGGTTGGATTGATATGGTAGGTAATCGGCTGTTCAAAGTATTGCTTATACTGCGGATATTTTTCTAATAATCGTGGAATCAGAATGACCTTGATATCTTCTTTGATTTTATTCTGCATTAACTTTTCAACACGTTTTTTCTCTTCAACAGTACTGTTTTCCGGTCTAATAAAATCATCATGTTGTGTAGAAAGTACAATGGTAACTACACGTTTTGGTTTATTATCATCACCGTACTCTAAAGTTACCTGTGATTTCGCATCCGGTCTCAAATAAGTTATTTCAGAATTTTCTCTTCTTATTTCAGCGAGTTCCTGTAATAATTTGTGAGATAAATCTAATGCTAAAGGCATAAAATCATCGGTTTCTGAAGTAGCATATCCAAACATAATCCCCTGATCTCCTGCTCCCTGTTCTTCTTTATTGGATTTGTCAACTCCCTGGTTAATGTCCTGAGATTGTTCATGAATCGCAGACAATATACCACATGAGTTCGCATCAAACATGTATTCACTTTTCGTATATCCGATTTTTTTGATCACATTTCTTGTAATCTGCTGTACATCTAAATATGTTTTAGAGTTCACTTCTCCTGCCAATACTACCTGACCGGTTGTTACCAATGTTTCACAAGCAACTTTTGAATCAGGATCAAATGCCATAAAATTATCGATTAATGCATCAGAAATCTGATCTGCAATTTTGTCGGGATGTCCTTCACTAACTGACTCTGAAGTAAAATAATAGGCCATAATTTATTTAATTTTTAAGACCGTCACAAGCGCATTAAAAAGAAAACAACCTAAATTGAAGTAAGCTGCTTTAGCATTTTTTAATGAGGTTGCAATCAGTCAAATTTTTCCTCTTTTGTTTTATACAATGCAAATTTAAAAAGAATATTTATAAGTCGTCTTAATTTATACTTAATAAAACTTCTGTAACCTATAATTATTAAAATAACACGATATGCAGTTGTTTAATAGCAATACAAAAATTACAAAAAAGCTTCCGTTTATATATAAAAATAATTTAACAAAAAAACAAATGATTCCTTTTTTTTATTAAATTTATAATCCAATCATTAAAATTAAAAAACTATGAAAATTTCTAAACGTCTATTTTCCATATGTATAGGCACTATGAGCTTAGTCATTGGTTTTTCTTCTTGTAAAAAGAGAGATACTCCCCCACCGAGAGAAGTTACAGAAAATGATATCAGTTTATTGAGTCCGGATGAACAAAAACTCATCGCTTCCAATCTGGACCACATGATGGATTATTATTTATACGATGTAGAATCTTTTAAAATCGCTAATGAAAAAACCAGAAGTGATGTACTTAAAAAATTTGCACAGGAAGAAGTTGTTTCCGGACAAAAAATGATTAATGCTATAAAAGAATATGCAGAAAAATATAATTATAAATTAGATACCGTTATTTCTACCGGAAAAAACAACAATCTCTTCAAGCTTACAACTTCTGATGTAGCAAATTTTGATAAGATTTTTATCAATACTTATATCGAATCCAATAACAAATTTACAGATTCCATTTCTAATAAAATTAACCAGATTAACCGCGTTGATTTAAAAGAATTGATGGAAAATGTAAAAAATGAAAATGTACTTCGTATCAGTCAGGTATATAAACTGAGAGATAGTATGAATTAGACTTTATGCAGTACCCAGTTTCTGAGTATTTCTTTTCCCGATGGAGTAAGAATGGATTCCGGATGAAACTGAACCCCGCGAACATCATATTCTCGATGTTTTAATGCCATTATATTACCCGCTTGATCATAAGCTAATACTTTTAACTGGTCATTATTCTCAAATCTGGCAACCCAGGAGTGATAATGACCAATTTCTATTTTTTGTGGCAGTCTATCAAAGAGATAATCTTCTTTTACAATCTGCATTGTTGTCGCAACCCCATGTAGTGGCTCTTCAAGATTAAAAAGTTCTGCCTTAAAATTTTGGGCAATTGCCTGATGTCCTAAACATACACCGAGAATACTTTTTGAAGGGGCATATTTTTGCAGAAGCTGTGGCATGATTCCTGCCTGTTCAGGCAATCCTGGTCCCGGAGAAAGTAATATTTTATCAAAAAAACGTACTTCTTCCAGCTCGATTTCATCATTTTTTGCTACTGTAATTTCTGCATCAGAGAGTTCTTCCAGTGCGTGTACAAGATTATAGACAAAAGAGTCATAATTATCCAATACTAAAATTTTCATAGGCAAGTTGTTAAAAAGTACTGTTTTTATTTGCCTGTAAAAATAACTATATTTCTCAAGATAAACTGCACAGTGAGGAGAATTCAAATCGATTTCATTTACCAGCCTCTGACTGCTCCATCTTTAAAAACCAAACGTGCAGTTTTTACCACTTCTTCAGATTGGTACGCTTTTACAAATCTTTTGACCTTGTCTTCTTCTTTATTATCTTTTCTGGAAACAATTACATTCACATAAGGAGAATCTTTATCTTCTGTAAACAATCCAAATTCTTTGGTATCTAATCCGGCTTGCGCTGCAAAATTGTTATTGATAACAGCGATCACAACCTCTTTGTCGTCTAAAACTCGCGGAAGCTGTGGAGCTTCAATTTCTACAATTCTGAGTTGCTTTGGATTTTCTATAATATCTGTAACACGTGGCAGTATTTCACCTGTTGGACGCAATTTCAATAGTTTATATTTTTCCAACAGCAACAAAGCACGGGCTCCGTTTGTAGGATCATTCGGAATGGCTACCGTATTTCCCTGCTGTAGTTCAGCTATATTTTTTATCTTTTTTGAATACCCTACTATGGGGTATACAAAAGTGTTGCCTACTACACTCAATTGATATCCGCGTTGTTTAGACTGTTCTTTTAAATAAGGAACATGCTGAAAAACATTGACATCAATGTCTCCTTTTTCTAAAGCTTCGTTCGGTATCACATAATCATTAAATGCTACCAACTCTACTTCTAAATGATATTTTTCTTTTGCAACTTTTTTTGCTGCTTCAGCAATATCTTTTTCAGGACCGGATGTAATCCCTACCCTTATAAAATCAGGATCAGATTTATCATTTTTGGTCGTACATCCTGTTAAAAGCAAGGCTGCTATGAGCAGTCCTGATAAATAATGTGTTTTCATAGTATCTGTATTTAGCGATGATTGTATTTTTTTGATAAGTAGTCACCTGTCCATTGTATGATAAAAACCAACAAAACAAGCAGCAATAAAACGGCATTCATGATAAAAGTATCATAACCTATGTATCCATATTGATAACCGATTTGTCCCAATCCACCGGCTCCGACAGCCCCCCCCATAGCAGAATATCCTACGAGTGTAATAAGAGTAATAGAAATTGTATTGATGATTGAGGGTAAAGCCTCGGGTAGTAATACTTTAGTGATGATCTGCATTGGATTTGCTCCCATCGAACGCACCGCTTCGATAAGACCTTCCGGTATTTCTAAAAGACTGTTTTCAATCAGACGGGCAATAAAAGGAGCAGCTCCTATGCTTAATGGCACCAAAGCGGCTGTCATTCCAATAGAAGTGCCTACGAGTAAACGTGTAAAGGGAATCATCCAAACAATGAGTATAATAAAAGGTATGGAGCGAAAAACATTAACAAAAATTGCTAATATCTGATGGTACAACTTGTTTTCGAGCAATTGTCCTTCTCGGGTTAAAAAAAGAAAAAGCCCAAGAGGAAGTCCTAATAAAAAACCGAAAAAGCCTGAAACAAAAGTCATGATTATCGTTTCCAGCAAACCATTAAACAATAATAAAAAATTACCTTGAAGCATATCCTTTTAGTTTTATATTAATCTTTTTTTCATTTAAGTAGTGTAATGCCTGTTCAATCTGAAGATTATCTCCCTCAAACAAAGCAATCAAATAGCCCGTTGTAAGAGTTCCAAAAGACTCAACAGCAGATTTAATAATCCGTACTTTTACATTAAATAAAGAAGCTACATCTGCTATCCAGGTTATTGTACCATTCTCTGGCATTTTTATTTCTACAACAGCAGATCCCTCTTCTGTATAGGTTGCTTTTATTGTTTTTGCAATGTCCGTTGGCAGTTGTATGTCTTTTTCTTCCGGTAAAAAAGCAGCTATTACCGGATGATTCTGATCAGAAAGGATTTCCTGTACAGTACCTTTTACCATTAATTTTCCCTTATCAATAATGGCTACTGAATGACAGATTGATTTAACCACCTCCATTTCATGTGTGATGATGAGAATTGTAATTTTTAAACGTTCATTAATCCGTTGTAATAACTCCAAAATAGATTTTGTAGTTGCCGGATCCAGAGCACTCGTTGCTTCATCACATAGCAACAAATGAGGATCATTTGCCAAAGCACGTGCTATAGCCACCCGTTGTTTTTGTCCTCCGGAAAGATTTGCAGGGTATTGTCGGGCCTTATCAGCAATTCCTACCAGTTCGAGTAATTCTTCCACTTTCTCACGTATCTCTTTTTTTGATTTTCCCGCCAGTTCCATCGGCAAGGCTATGTTATCAAAAATAGTTCTGGAAGTCAGCAGATTAAAATGTTGAAAAATCATACCTATTTTCTTACGTTGCTCTTCAAGTTTTTTTCCTTTTAAGCCCGTTATATCCGTATTATTTATGATTACCTGCCCCTGATCAGGTATTTCCAAAAGGTTTACACAACGGATAAGAGTACTTTTACCCGCACCCGATCTCCCAATAATTCCTAGAATTTCTCCCTTCTGTAATTGAAAGCTGATATCTGATAAAGCTTGTAGCCGCAGCTGACCTTTACCATACGTTTTTGATACATTCTTTAATTCAATCATTCTTTTTTATATTAAAAATGCTTCTGAAATATCAGAAGCATCTTATACGATTTCACAAGATTCCTTCCCTTATATCCATAGAGCCATAGAACTGCACATTAATACAGTCATCATTACCTCATCAAGAAACAACTGAAACAAAATCATGATTATTTTATATTTAAATGCAAATTTAGTAAATAAATAATCTAAAAAACAAATTTAAATTTACAAAAAATAGAATATTTATCTAAACACAAAAAGATGATAGAAAAAAACAAAGAGATATAATTTAAAAGCAAAAAAAAGCCACTGCAAAAAGTGGCTTTAATAAACGTATTTATAGATTAAAATAAAAAAGGCTGAAAAAAATTTTTCAGCATTTTTGTATTAAAAATCTCTGTTAGCATCAAATGCTTCGAGATAGTTAGCTACACGTTGTACAAATTGTCCTCCTAAAGAACCGTCTACTACACGGTGGTCATAAGAATGTGACAAGAACATTTTCTGACGAATTCCGATGAAATCTCCTTCAGGTGTTTCTATCACCGCAGGTACTTTTCTTATAGCTCCTAAGGCTAAAATACCTACCTGAGGCTGATTGATTATCGGAGTTCCAAATACAGAACCAAAAGTTCCCACATTAGTTACTGTATAAGTGCCACCTTGTGTATCATCTGGTTTTAGTTTACCATTTCTCGCTCTGTTTGCCAAATCGTTTACTGCTTTTGCCATACCTACCAGATTGAGTTGGTCTGCATTTCGGATAACCGGTACAATAAGATTTCCGTTTGGCAATGCTGCAGCCATTCCTAAATTGATGTTTTTTCGTTTTATGATAGTATCACCATCAACTGAAATGTTCATCATAGGAAAATCTTTTAAGGCTTTTGCAACTGCTTCCATAAAGATTGGCGTAAAAGTAAGTTTCTCTCCTTCTCTTTTTTCAAAGGCTCCTTTTACTTTATCTCTCCATTTCACGATATTGGTTACATCTACTTCAATAAAAGACTGTACATGAGCAGAAGTCTGAACGGATTGTACCATATGATGTGCTATCATTTTTCTCATACGGTCCATTTCCACGATCTCATCCTGTCCGTTTACAGATACCGGTGCCGCTTTAGCTGCAACCGGAGTTTCTTTAACAGCTGGTGCTGAAGGTGCTGCCGGCGCTGTTTTTGCAGTTGCCGGTTGTGTACCTCTATTTTTTACGTATTCCAAGATATCGGTTTTCGTAACCCTTCCTTCTTTTCCTGTTCCGTTTATGTTGTCTAATTCTTCTATTGAAATACCTTCTTCTTTAGCAATATTTTTCACCAAAGGAGAGAAGAATTTTTCTGAGGCTGAAAAATCAGTATTTACTGTTTCTTTTGCAACCTCAACAGATTTTTCGATCTGTGCAACAGATGCTGTGGTATCTTGTGTTACAGCCGGTGCAGAAACTGCATCACCGCCTTCTGTTTCAATAATTGCAATAACCTGACCTACCTGAACGACATCATCTGTATTAAAAAGAATTTCTACAATGGTTCCTGAAACTTCAGAAGGAACTTCACTGTCTACTTTGTCAGTTGCAATTTCAACAACTGTTTCATCTTGTTCAACAGTATCACCTACATTTTTTACCCAATTTGTAATTGTTGCTTCTGCAACAGACTCTCCCATCTTAGGTAATTTCAATTCAAACTTTGCCATATATTTAATCTGAGGTTGTGTTTTACGATTTTTTTTACAAAAATAATACTATTTCTGACTTTCACTAATTATTTTTTAACTTAAGGCACTAAATTTAATTACCTCGCCTCTTCCATTTTTATCATCACTTCCTATAAAAAAGGAAGCATAATGAGGTTTTATTTTAAAACTTATACCAGTATTTTGATATGTTTCTAATAAATTAATATATTCCTCATAACTATTATGATCCGCATCATATAGAATTTCGACGGATTGATTCTGATATTTCTCCAGAATTTGAGGAACCTCTTTTACAAAATTAATTCTTTCCGGCTTTTTTAAAAGTTTTTTTTCTAAAATAGTTACCAATTCCTTATTCTGAGACACCAGTACATAATGTTGTGGCTTTTTCTTTTTGATTCCTTTTTCCGTTTTTTTCTTGAAAGCAAATAGTAGAATTCCAGCTTCCATCATCATATTAAAAAGAAAAGAGGCTGAGAAGTGTTTGCTGTAGAAAAAATGCATGGCATCTTTGAAACGCCTCATGTAAGTATTATCTTTTAAGGTACTCTCACCTTTGAAATGGATAATGGAAACATCCGAAAAATAAAAATTTTCCTTTTGCTGCTTTAAAACCGTGTATGATAAATCGATATCATCAGAATACATAAAGCACTGTTCGTCAAAACCGCCAACTTTGATGTAAAGTTCCCGTTCCATAAACATAAAGGCGCCGGCAAGTATATCCACTTTACCGGATTCATTTTCTTTCAGATGCTGTGCATAGTAACGATTAAAAGCGCCTGAATGCGGAAATATTTTATATAAACCCGTAACTTTTGTAAAAGCTACCCACGGAGTGGGTACGCTTCTCTTTGATTCCGGTAAAAAATGTCCTGAACCATCTATCATTTTACATCCGATAATACCTGCTTGTTTTTTTGAGTCAGCGAAAGCTATCATATGAGTAAAAGTATGCTCTCCAACTATAGTATCGGGATTAAGAATACAAATATATTTTCCACGGGCAAGGTCTACCCCCATATTATTCCCTTTTGGAAACCCCGCATTTTCTTTATTGGCAATAAAAGTGATTTCAGGAAAAACAGCATGCATCATTTCTACAGAGTCATCTGAAGAAGCATTATCTACTACTATAATTTCTGCCTCTATAGCACTAATGGCTCTTTGAACACTTTTAATACAGGTTTGTAAAAAATGAGAAACATTATAGTTTAGAATAATAACTGATAATTGCATGCTTTATTATTGATTGATGCTTTTAACTTCCTCTATATAATCAGTTAGTATTTTACCGTATAAACTTTTTTTCACTTCCGGAGTCAATGCATTGGAAATGGTATCGAGATATACATGACTCAGAGGCGCTACTTCTGTCAATGCAATATAAGCAGCTACTGCCTTGTCCTTGTTTTTAACAGAGAAGTTTACGGCATTCAGATACATGCGTTTATCCGTTTTTCCGATGAGCGTCAGTAAACTGTCAGAGGCAGCTTCCTGATTGTTTTTATCGGCCAGAACCTGTGCCCGTATCAAGTCATTTTTTGCAGTAAGGATTTTCTTTTTGGTATCCAGATAATTTTGATATAATTTCTGATTTTCTGAGCCTTCTATTTTAGCATCTGCAAAAAAGTGAGATAAGGTAGAGCTGATTTTTAACTCTCCGGGTTCTGCAAAAAACAGTATGTAATTATCTTCTGACAAAGAAGTTCCTCTGTCAAGAGAAAGATACATTACCTGAGGTTCTTCTATGTGTAAAGAAGTTTCAAAATGAGAATTTCCCTTAATAATCATACTGTCAAGTGTGACCAAAGCACTGTCTTTAACCGTTTGCAGATAGAGTTTTCCCTGACTCAATCCTTCGATATTACCTACAATTTTAAGGTTATCATCTCCTGATTTTTTATTACAGGCTATAATAAAAGATGTGGTAAGCAGTAATATAAAAATTTTTTTCATCTATTATTTGAATAAATCCATTCCCGGAATGTTAGGCATTCCGTCTTTCGCAGCAACTGCTAATTCTGTTTCATTGATTTTAGCTGCCTTTTCCAAGGCTTTGTTTAGAGTAAGAATAAGATAATCTTCCAATTGCTCTTTATCTTCAAGCAAGCGATCGTCAATATTGATTGTTCTTATTTTGCTGTTTGCCGTTACCGTAACCTGCAGAAGATTGTCGGAACTGTTTTCATCTATCAAAACCGTATCTAAACGTTTTTTAGTTTCTTCTACTTTTTTCTGAGCTTCCTGTAATTTGCCCATCATACCCATTAAATCGCCAAACATTCTATTATGTATTAAATTGTTAATGGTTACAAAAATATCAAATTGAAATGATTTTCAAACTCTTTTAAATTGAAAATGCACCTTCCTATCTTATGGAATTGTACTATTTTTGCATGTTACTATATTTTTTTGAAAAATGAAACCAGATATATATGAAATAAATGAGCCTATTGCGGCTATTAAACCTGTGCGTTTAGAAAAACACGGAGACATCCGGACTGATAATTATTTTTGGATGAATGAGAGAGAGAATCCGGAAGTAATCGATTACCTGAATGCAGAAAATGCCTATTATGAAAAATGTACTGCACATACCAAACAATTGCAGCAGGCATTATTTGAAGAAATGAAATCGCGCATCAAAGAAGACGATGCTTCAGTACCCTATCTCTACAACGGTTATTATTATATTACACGTTTTGAAACAGGTAAAGATTACCCTATTTATTCGCGCAAAAAAGGATCTCTTGATGCTCCTGAAGAAATCATGTTTGATTGTAATGTAATGGCGGAAGGTTTTGCTTATTTTCATCTATCGGGTATTAACATCAGTGATGATAACCGATATGCCGCTTTTGGAGTCGATACTGTTTCCAGAAGAGAATATACCCTACAGATAAAAGATCTGGAAACCGGAATTATTTTACCTGTAAAAATTGAAAAAACAACCGGAAGTTCTACCTGGGCAGCAGATAATAAATCCCTTTTTTATTCCAGAAAAGACGAACAAACATTACGGCCTGATCAGATCTTAAAACATTGTCTGGGGACTGCTACTCAAGAAGATGTTCTTATTTACACCGAGAAAGATGAAACGTTCAGTACTTATATCTATCGCTCCAAATCAAAAAAATATCTGATTATCGGCTCTGACAGTACGCTTACAACGGAATATAGAATTCTCGAAGCGACCAATCCTAGTGGTAGGTTTAGTATTTTTCAGAAGAGAACAAGAGGTCTGGAGTATAGTATTTCTCATTATGGCAATAGCTTTTATATTCTCACAAATAAAGATAAAGCGACGAACTTTCAACTGATGCACACAACGGAAGATGCTACCGGTAAAGAAAACTGGAAGACTGTCATTGCACACAGAGAAGAAACACTTTTGGAAGGTATTGATATTTTTAAAGACTATTTAGTAATTTCTGAACGGACAAATGGTTTAACTCACATAAAAATACAACCATGGCAACAGCCGGAAAATGCGTATTACTTACCTTTTGATAGTGAAACTTATACCGCATACACCACTACGAATGTAGATTTTGATACTGATATATTGCGTTATAGTTATCAATCCATGAAAACCCCGGCCTCAGTAATCGATTTCAATATGGATACACGTACAAAGGAGGTTAAAAAAGAACAACCTGTTTTAGGTGATTTTGATAAAGGTAATTATACTGAAGAACGCCTTTGGGCTACAGCTGCTGACGGAACGAAAATACCCATGTCTGTTGTATACAAAAAGGGAATAGAAAAAAACGGAGAAAATCCACTGCTTTTATATGCTTACGGATCATACGGTTCTACGATGGATCCTTATTTTTCAAGCATACGTCTTAGTTTATTAAACAGGGGCTTTATCTATGTTATTGCTCATATCCGCGGAGGAGAAGAATTGGGAAGATATTGGTATGAAGAAGGAAAACTACTTCAAAAGAAAAATACCTTTACTGACTTTATCGATTGTTCAAAATTTTTAATTGAACAGAAATACACCTCTGCAAAACATCTGTACGCAGAAGGTGGTTCTGCAGGAGGTTTACTGATGGGAGCGATTATGAATATGCAACCTGAGCTTTATAACGGTATTATTGCTCAGGTACCTTTTGTTGATGTGGTTACTACTATGCTCGATGATTCTATCCCGCTGACCACAGGTGAATATGATGAATGGGGAAATCCGAATGATCCGGTGTATTATGATTATATGAAATCCTATTCTCCTTATGATAATGTAACCGCTAAAGAATACCCAAACCTCTATATATCAACAGGTTTACATGATTCCCAGGTTCAATATTGGGAACCCGCAAAATGGATTGCTAAATTAAGGGCTTTGCGGACAAATAAAAATTTATTATTTCTCGACACTAACATGGAAGCAGGACACGGTGGGGCATCCGGACGTTTTGAGGCCTTAAAGGAAGTAGCAAAAGAATATAGCTTTTTGTTAGATTTAGAAGGAATAAACGAATAGTAAAAAAAAAATTTATTAATTTTGTCAAGTTGTAAGGGAATGAAAAAACTTCTCTTTTAAAATAATAATTATGAAAGAAGAGATTCAAGCTCATGATATTTTAGACCTGATCGGAAACACTCCATTAGTTAAAATTAACAAAGTATCAGAAGGTTTAAAAGGTAATTTTTACGCGAAAGTAGAAGCTTTTAATCCGGGGCACTCATCAAAAGACAGAATTGCTTATCATATTATTGAAGAAGCTGAAAGACAAGGCATTCTGAAACCCGGAAATGTCATTGTTGAAACAACATCTGGTAATACAGGATTCAGCATTGCAATGGTCAGCATTATTAAAGGATATGAATGTGTTTTAGCAGTTACTTCTAAATCATCCTCAGACAAAATTGATATGCTGAGAGCTATGGGAGCTAAGGTATATGTTTGTCCGGCAAATGTATCAGCAGATGACCCAAGATCCTATTATTCTGTTGCGAAACGTCTTCACGAAGAAACTGCCGGATCAGTTTACATCAATCAATATTTCAACGATTTAAACATTGATGCACACTATAAAACCACCGGTCCTGAAATTTGGAATCAGACCAATGGCAAGATTACCCATCTGATTGCCTGTTCCGGAACAGGAGGTACCATCTCAGGTACTGCACGCTATCTTAAAGAACAAAATCCGAATATCAAAATACTGGGAGTTGATGCATTTGGCTCTGTATTAAAAAAATTTCACGAAACCCACGAACTGGATCCTTCTGAAATTTATCCTTACAGAATTGAAGGAATGGGTAAAAACCTCATCCCTACTGCAACCGACTTTGATGTGATTGATAAGTTTATAAAAGTATCTGATGAAGATGCCGCTCATATGGCACGAAAGATATCTAAAACAGAAGGTTTATTTGTAGGATACACCTCCGGAGCTGCTTTTCAGGCTGCCAAACAGTTTGCTGAAGAAGGCGAATTTGATGAAAACAGTAATGTCATCATTATATTTCCGGATCACGGATCACGTTATATGAATAAAATATACAGTGATGAGTGGATGAATGAACAAGGCTTTTTTGATAATGTCAACCGCGAAGAAGAAAAACAGATTGAGTTTATTAAATAACACTTGATCTTCATTAATAATAAAACAGTTGTAATTAAAATATTACAACTGTTTTTTTTTGAGAACTAAAAAACCATAAAACGATCTCTTAATCAATCCTCAAAAACAAAAAAGAGAGGGTAAGCCCCTCTCTTTTTATTTAAACCACTCGTTTTTCAATATATTTGGAATTCATGATTCTCACAATTCCCATATAGTCCATGGTAAATTCTACAACGCTTCCTACCTGATACTCATGATTGTTTTCACCAAGATCAAGTACAATCATATCTGATGTTGCTCCAGCAATTTTGATGGTCTCATCTGTAGTTTCAAGATGATTGACATCGATATCCAGTATTCCGATATCAATAAGTGCCCGGTTAGAGGTTTTTCCGATATCATCCTGATCAAAAGTAATGGTTTCACCTTCCAGATTGGTTCCCATTTCACCTGAAGGTACAATGGGTTTCTCATACAACTCAATAATTTCTGCATAGAGTTTAAAAACACGCTGTTTTAACGTAGCATAACTGGTATTATTATACACATTGGTTCCCATGAATAAGGTTTCACCAATTCGGAAATGGTTGATTCCTTTCGGCAAAATATTCTGTTCAATCAAGGGTATGGTTACAGAAGAGCCTCCGGAAATAAATGCTATTTTTTTATTGAATTTTTCTTCTACAAGCTGCTTATACAGACTCAATTGAATGAGTTTATCAGCATTGGGCAATATTCCGTATAAACAGGATAAATTAGTTCCCAAACCGATCACTTCAATATGATCGAGTTCAAAAATATCTTCATAAAACTGGATAAAGTCTTCTCTCATAACCCCCTCACGTAATTCTCCCAAATCAATCATGATAATCACCTGATGGATTTTTTGCTGTTTCTTCGCTTCCTCCGACAGCATTTTTATGGTAGTGATATCGGAGTTAAGACTTACATCTGCATATTGTACAACTTCTTCTATCACGCCTTTTGCCGGTGGTTTTATATAAAGTGTACGGGCATTGGGATTGATGCTTTTGATGATCTTTAAGTTAGAAGTTCTTGAATCGGAACAGTTCGTAACGCCCAGATCCAGTAACACTTCAAGATACTTTTTATTTCCGCACAAGATTTTGGTCACAATAGACCAGTGAATACCCTGCTTATCAAAAAAATCATTTAATACTTCAAAATTGTTCTTTAGTTTTTGTTTATCTAATGTGATATATGCCATAACTTTATTTTATATATCTCATTTCAAGATACTTATTGGTAAATCCTAATTTTTCATATAATTTTCTTGCCGGATTGTCAGGTTCTACATGCAAGGCAATATTGCCTTCACTTGATTCAATAGCATTCTGCATGAGACTCATACCGATTCCTTTCCCTCTATAGTCCTGATGCGTAGCAATATATACTAAGATATTTTCCGGAATATAATCTTTCATTCCCGTTTCATTCACCACTGTAACACCGACTATTTCTTCATCGATAGTGGCTACCAATACAAATCCGGAAGTCTCTCTTTCAGTCTGATTCAAAGCATACATTACTGCTTTTTCAATATCTTGTTTAGGATCTCCGTACTGCTGCAGGTTTTCATAAAGAAAGTTGACTGCATTGGCTTGGGCTGTTTTCGACAGGGACGTTTGTGCATCCCATTTTTTAATAATAATCATTTTGTTACTTTTTAAATTCGTAATATCCCAAATTTAGAAGAATATATCACAAATCAAAATTTAACTGTTTTTTTTAGGAAAACTTTGAGAAAATCAGGGATTTTGAAAATAAAAACAGCTTTGCTGTAACGTTTATTAAAAATTAGCTACCTATAATAAAAAATCATAATTATGAAACTAAAAATAAGCGGGTTGACAAAAACCTATAAGAATGGAGTGATGGCACTTGACAATGTTGATTTAGAAATCGGAGCTGGGATGTTTGGTCTATTGGGACCTAACGGAGCCGGTAAATCATCTTTGATGAGAACGATTTCTACGCTTCAGTCACCTGACTCCGGAGAAATTCATTTCGGGGATATTAATGTATTAAAGAATCCGATGGCTTTGAGAAAGGTATTAGGATATCTGCCACAGGAATTCGGAGTATATCCAAATATGTCGGCAGAACGACTGCTAAACTATTTTGCTCAGTTAAAAGGAATCTCCTCTAAAGAAGACCGTAAAAAAATCATCAAAGAAGTATTGGAAGTAACCAATCTTTGGGATGTAAGAAATAAAAGTGTAAGCGGTTATTCCGGCGGTATGAAACAGCGTTTCGGGATTGCGCAATTGCTACTAAACAATCCTAAACTGATTATTGTGGATGAACCTACAGCAGGACTGGATCCGGCAGAACGTCACCGTTTCCTGAATGTATTACGTGAAATAGGAGCCAATCATACGGTTATTTTTTCTACACACATTGTTGATGATGTAAGAGAATTATGTAGAGAAATCGGAATTCTGAATGGCGGAAAAATTTTGTACAGAGGTACGCCAACTGACGCTGAAGCACAACTGGACGGTAAAATATGGATGCGCATCATCGAAAGAAGTGAGCTTGATGATTTTGCCAGAGATTTTAATATCATCTCTTCAAACTTTAATCAGGATAATACACTTAATATCCGTGTGTACAGTGAAACACAGCCTAATGAAACATTTGTGATGGCAAAACCACAGTTGGAAGATGTTTATTTTGTTACACTTAAAAACGATCGTCTGTAATGTTAGGAACCATTTTTTCTTTTGAATTTAAAAGATGGTTCAGGAACCTATCTTTTTACCTGTATATGGCAATATTCTTCGCCATCTCTTTTGCGATCATGGCAAGTGCGCTCGGATATTTTGACAGTTTATCGACTACTACCGCATCTAATACAGTTATGAACTCTCCTTTGAGTATCAATGGTTTTATCGGTGCTATATCGCAACTGGTGTATTTTATTGTGCCTACGATTATCGGTGCTACCGTGTACCGGGATTTTAAATACAATGTGCATACCGTTTTATATTCTTATCCTTACACCAAGTTTGATTATCTGATTGGTAAGTTTCTGAGTGGGTTATTTATTACCATACTCATTACATTTTCAGTAGGATTAGGATTTCTGTTAGCTTCTGTTTTGCCTTTTGCAAATCAAAATCTTTTAGGACCTGTCAATTTATGGGCTTATTTTCAAACGTACATTCTGTTTGTGGTACCCAACATTCTTTTGGTAGGAAGTATCATATTTGCACTGGTTACGCTGACACGAAATGTGTATATCGGGTTTATTTTTGTGATTGTTGTCTTTATCATCAAAGGGCTTATTTCCAATGTAACGAAAGATTACGATGACAAATACATAACAGCACTGATTGAACCTTTTGGTAGTGAAGCTCTGATGTATGTAACCAAATACTGGACTATTGAAGAACAAAACACGAAAAGCATTCCTCTCAGCGGTGTGATTCTCTATAACCGACTGATCTGGATGGGTGTATCGTTATTAGTTCTTACAGCGCTTTATTTTTCATTTAGTTTCTCCCATTCTCCGCTTACGATTAAACGTAAGAAAAAAGGAAGCCGATTGGTGAAGAACAATTTCGGCAGTATCATAAAAATCAATTTATCAAAAGTAACTCATAATTATTCCTTTGGACAGAATCTGAAGAATGCATGGAGTCTTTCCAATTTTGATTTTCTTGTCATTACTAAAAACTGGGTATTTATTACCATCATGATTATTTTAGCTATTTTCATTGTGATTTCAGGCTTTACATTAGGACTGATTTATGGAACAAATACCTATCCGGTTACCTGGAAGATCATCGAAGCATTCGGAGGAAATGCCATATTTTTTAACTCCTTACTTATCTATCTGTTTGCAGGCGTACTGATTCAAAACGGAGTTACAAGCAGGATGAATCTTCTTATAGATTCTACACCGATTCCTAACTGGACGCTGTTATTATCCAAATTTCTGGCATTGGTTAAAATGACAGTAGTCGTATTTTTCATTACAATTCTGGCCAGTATTGCTATACAGATTTATTACGGATACTATAATTTTGAATTATTGCATTACTTACAGGAGTTTTACATCTTTATGATGGTTGATATGATTATTGTCATTATTTACTCGCTGTTTATTCAGTCTTTTTTCAAAAACTATTTGATCGGATTCTTCGTTATTCTTGTTTCTCTGTTTATTTTAAGCAGTTTGAGCAAGATCGGAATTGAACAGGCAATTTTCCACTTCAATTC
The DNA here is from genome assembly GCA_032096595.1 of Flavobacterium sp. Taxonomy (GTDB): domain Bacteria; phylum Bacteroidota; class Bacteroidia; order Flavobacteriales; family Flavobacteriaceae; genus Flavobacterium. The sequence continues at coordinate 493,150 of DAMCXY010000001.1, forward strand.
AGATCCCGGATACTATTACTCCGATATGAACGGATATGGAGTAGTCAGAGACTATTTTATCTATAAACTGTACTGGTTATTGTTTGCAGGTGTTTTATATGCCATCACTCTTTTACTATGGAGAAGAGGTATTCTTGCCGGAGCAAAAGAGCGTATAAAAATAGCTTTTAAAAGAATGAAAGCACCTATCATGGTTCCTGCATTTATCAGTCTGATTGGTTTCATTGGTCTGGGATATGCTATCTATTATAATGATAACATTTTACAGCCTCATTATTCAAGTCAGGATTATGAATTACAGCAGGTGGACTGGGAAAGAAAATACAAGAAATATGAAACATATCCGCAACCGCGTATTGTGGATGTAAAAGTGGATATGAATTTATTTCCAAAAGAAAGAAATTACAATGCAGAAGTACAGTATATCATGGTTAACAAATCTGACAAGCCTATCGATACACTACTGGTAAATTACCAGAAAAACTTACGCTCTATTACTTTTGATATACCAAACAAACTGGTATCAAAAGATACAGTTCTTAATTTTGATATTTATAAGTTAGAGAAAACGCTTTTGCCGGGTGATAGTATAGCTGTTCATTTCAAAGTACAGAATTTGCCAAATACATTCCTGAACGACCGCTCGCCGGTTATTGAAAACGGAACCTTTATCAATAATAGTATGTTCCCTTCTTTCGGTTATTCTGAAAACGGTGAATTGAGTGACAATGATGTGCGTAAAAAATACAATCTCAAGCCTAAAGAACGCATGGCAGCAACAGATGATATGAATGCCCGTAAAAATACGTATATCTCTGAAGAAGCTGACTGGATTACTTTTGAAACAACAGTGAGTACTGATGAAGACCAGATTGCTATTGCACCTGGATATCTTCAGAAAGAATGGGTTAAGGATGGAAGAAAGTATTACCATTATAAAATGGATTCAAAAATGTTGAATTTCTATGCCTTTAATTCTGCCCGTTATGAGGTAAAAAGAGATAAATGGAAAGATATTAATCTTGAGATTTATTATCTGAAAGGACATGAATATAATCTGGACAGAATGATGGAAGCGATGAAACGTTCTTTGGCTTATTACTCTGAAAATTTCAGTCCTTACCAGCACAAGCAGGTACGTATTATTGAGTTTCCAAATACAATGGGATCATTTGCACAATCTTTTGCCAATACTATTCCATTTTCTGAAGCCATCGGTTTTATTGCACAGGTAGATGAAGACAATCCGGATGCGGTAGATTATCCTTTCTCCGTTATTTCTCATGAGGTGGCACATCAATGGTGGGCACATCAGGTAATCGGAGCAAATGTTAAAGGAGCTACCTTAATGTCTGAATCGCTTTCAGAGTACAGTTCTTTAAAAGTGTTGGAACATAAATACGGAAAATTCCAGATGAGAAAATTCCTTAAAGATGCATTAAACGATTATCTGACCGGAAGAACCAGAGAATGGAAAGAAGAAAATCCGTTGATGTATAATGAAAATCAGCAGTATATACATTACAACAAAGGTTCACTTGTATTGTATGCGATGAGTGATTATTTAGGAGAGAAAAACTTTAATAACATTCTGAAAGGGTATGTGAATGAAGTGGCTTTTCAGGAAGCTCCTTATACGAACTCTATCGAATTTGTTGACCATATCAGACGTGCAACACCTGATTCTCTGCAATATTTAATTAAGGATATGTTTGAAACCATTACACTGTATGACAATAAGATTAAAAGTGTTTCTACTAAAAAATTATCTAACGGAAAATATCAGGTAGATATTGAATTTTTAGTTTCGAAATATCGTTCTACTCCTAAAGGTGAATCCATTTATAAAGATGAACAGGGAAATACGCTGACGTATAAAAATGACAGGGAAACCATACATTCTTATCCGATGAATGACTATATTGAAGTTGGTGTCTTCGGAGAAAAGAAAAGACAAGGGGCTTTTGAAATTGATGATGAATTGTATAACAAGAAATATAAAATCAATAAAATTGATAATAAAGTTTCTATCATCGTAGATAAAAAACCGGTTGAAGTGGGTGTAGATCCTTACAACAAATTGATTGATCGGGATTCTAACGACAATCGAATGAAAGTAAAATAATCAATTTTTAATTGAAGAAATAAAAAAGGCTGCATAATAATGCAGCCTTTTTGTTTTTATATTATTTTCTGGAAGATTTAGACATCCGTATTTCAAGTACTCCTTCCGTTTTGTCACTGTTATAAGTAGTAATAGAGGTATCTACATCAAATATACTTATTTTAAGTGCCTCCTGTTTGGTTACTTCTTTGCCATCAACAATCACTTTTTTTACTTTCTCATTACGGATGGAACGTAAAAAATCTTGTTGAAGTTCGTTTCTGAAGTTGATGCTCATATCCATATCCAGATTTGCTTTATTCTTTTGTGCTTCAGCTTCTTTTTTAGCCTTTTCCAATGCTTCCTGACTGGCTTTTCTCGCTTCCTCTTCTTTTTGCTTTTGTTGCTCAGCTTTTGCTTTTATTTCCGCCTTTAACTTTGCTTCCTCGTCTTTCTTAGCCTGCTCTGCTTTTAGCCTTGCTTCTTCTTCTTTTTTAGCCTGTTCTGCTTTCAGCCTTGCTTCTTCTTCTTTCTTGGCCTGTTCAGCTTTTAATCTCGCTTCCTCGTCTTTTTTAGCCTTTTCTGCTTTTAATCTCGCTTCTTCGTCTTTTTTAGCCTGTTCTGCTTTTAATCTCGCTTCTTCGTCTTTTTTAGCCTGTTCTGCTTTTAGCCTTGCTTCCTCTTCTTTTTTAGCCTGTTCTGCTTTTCGTCTCGCTTCCTCGTCTTTCTTGGCTTGCTCTGCTTTTAATCTCGCTTCCTCGTCTTTTTTAGCTTGCTCTGCTTTTAATCTCGCTTCCTCTTCTTTTTTAGCTTGCTCTGCTTTTAGCCTTGCTTCCTCTTCTTTTTTAGCCTGCTCTGCTTTTAGCCTTGCTTCTTCGTCTTTCTTAGCCTGCTCTGCTTTTAGTCGGGCTTCTTCTTCTTTTTTAGCCTGTTCTGCTTTTAGCCTTGCTTCTTCTTCTTTCTTAGCCTGTTCTGCTTTTAGCCTTGCTTCTTCTTCTTTCTTAGCCTGTTCTGCTTTTAGCCTTGCTTCTTCTT
>DAMCXY010000001.1:496388-508821 GCA_032096595.1 Flavobacterium sp.
TTAGCCTGTTCTGCTTTTAATCTCGCTTCTTCGTCTTTTTTAGCCTGTTCTGCTTTTAGTCTGGCTTCTTCTTTCTTTGCCTGCTCTGCTTTTAACCTCGCTTCTTCGTCTTTCTTAGCCTGCTCTGCTTTTAATCTCGCTTCTTCGTCTTTCTTAGCCTGCTCTGCTTTTAATCTCGCTTCTTCGTCTTTCTTAGCCTGCTCTGCTTTTAACCGCGCTTCTTCATCTTTTTTAGCCTGTTCTGCTTTTAGTCGGGCTTCTTCTTCTTTCTTAGCCTGTTCTGCTTTCAATCTCGCTTCTTCGTCTTTCTTAGCCTGTTCTGCTTTTAATCTCGCTTCTTCTTCTTTCTTTGCCTGCTCTGCTTTTAACCGCGCTTCTTCTTCTTTCTTAGCCTGTTCTGCTTTCAATCTCGCTTCTTCTTCCTGCTTTTTTTTACTGATGTTTTCAGCCAAAGCTATTTTTTCAGCATCTGCCTTATCTTGTGAAGAAATGGCGCCTCTGTATTTACTGACTAACGTCACTACAATAGCTCCGTCTTTTGCTTTTTCTCCAAATAAAGCGATGGCCTCTTCCCCTTCAAGGGTAATGATTTTTTCTATGTATTCCGGTTTTAATTTTAAGTATTCTGAATACTTTACATAGTAACCATTGATAATGATGAGAGGGGTTTTATCTTCTCTAAAAATAGCAATAGGATCTTTGGCATTCAGTATCTGAAAGGGATTTAGAACTATTGTAAAGAGTAATAGAATACTGATTAAACGCATACGTAATGATTTAGTGCAATGAAGGAACAAAAATATTTATTATATTGTATTAATGTTCTAAATTATTCTTTATTTTTTTATTGATTCATGATGCTGATAAAGAATTCCTTTGTCAAAAGCTACCCATCTGCTTGATTTTAATCCACCTATTTTCATGGCTTTATTTGTCCAGGTATTACAGGTATAAAAGATACTATAGGAACCTTTCGCTTCGTAGAAAGCATCATTTTTCCCATACTGTGCATCTGTTTTTATATAAATTGGTTGTCCCGAAGCATCCATATCAATCGAACTCATGATAAACTCAATCATCTTCTTGTATTGCGTTTCGGTAATCAATACTTTTTTTGTCAATTCGTCTTCGTGTATGTTTTTTTGGTACGTTACATGTAATGCTGTTTCTCCCATACCGGTTGCCGCTACCAAAGCAGTAGAAATGGTAAGATCAGCCCATTCCGGTGTATTTAAATAAAAGCCTTTGTCACCCCAGCCGATGCCTACATATCTGAAATCCGTTTGTTTGCCTACTGTATTTTCATAAGAAAAAACAGTACTCCAGTTTATTTGTGGATGGTGTACCGGAAATACTAAATCAGTATGTACGCCATTGGACTGCAAGTACATGGTTATGGTTTTTTCTTCTGCTGACGGTATCTCATTCACTGTACTTCTTGATAAGAGAAATTCACAAAAAATATAGATAAGCAGTAAGGCAACAAACCCCAGTATAAGATACGCTGTATATTTTAGTGCAATGAGAAGTCTCTTCATAATTTTCTATTTTATTTACATAAAATAACGCAACTTTACAGTTACTTATTTTGTTATATTATTTTTACTGTAAAGTAAGTGTAAATTATATTCATCTGTAGTAAACTGTTTTATTTTTTCATTTATGACGAAAAAAAAAGTTGTGGTCAGCTGGAGCGGCGGAAAAGATGCTGCATTAAGTTTGAAACTTATTTTAGAAAATCCTCTTTATGAAGTGGTTTGTTTATTGACTACCCTTTACGAAGAAACGCAAGCTTCGAGTGTGCATTTTATTCCTAAATCAATTCTGAAAAAACAGGCAGATGCTTTAGAAATTCCTATTCACTTTGTAATGCTTACACAAAATGATCTCACAGATTATAACAGTAACATGCAAAAAACAATTGTTTTTTTTCAAAAACAGGGTGTTACAGCTTTTGTATTTGGTGATCTTAATGTGGAGGAAGTACTGCCGTATAGAAAAGTACTTTTTGATCCGCTGGGTATGGAACTTATTTTTCCTTTAGGCGGTTTAACATCTGAAAACGTTATGAAACTTTTTTTTAATTCAGAACTCGAAACAGTCATTATTGTAACTAACGAATCCGTATTGCCCTGCTCTTATGTCGGCAAAAAACTTACTAAAAATTTAATAGATACATTATCTCCTTCATGTGATGTGTGTGGTGAAAACGGTGAATACCATACTTTAATAACCGGAGGATCTATTTTCAAAAAATCTTTTTCTATTGAAATAGCAGCTATCAAAAAACACACTCAGCAAATCAGACTTTCTGATTTTAGTCTGAAGAAATTTACATACTGCTATGCAGAATATAAATAAAATGGCAATAATGTATTTATTGCCATTTTGCTTATTATATTTTGATATGTCCCCAGTTTTCTCCGTTTTTAATACGGTAAACCTGCATCTCGGAAATTCCGAATTGTTTGGCCAGCATTTTCATTCTGGTTTTTCGGTTCGGATCCGCCAACCGCTTCTTTAAACGGATAACCTCCGTAATGGTTAGTTTTTTACCATCTTTGGTCAAGCGGTCAATTTTATTATACTGTCTTAATTTTTCAATGTTTTCTATAAATTTTGGATTGCTTTGCTGGTGTTTATAATAAACTTCCTTTGTTACCCATTCCAAATTTTCGTAGTGATCATTTTGTATATTATGATCTTTGTGAATCAGATGAACTTCATCTTCTTTTGGTTTTTCTAAAAAATACTCCGCCACTAACTTATAAAAAAAGCGATTGTGGTATTTTATTTTTTCTCCTTCCTTTGAGCGGTATTTGAACACCCTAAACCCTTCTGTAAAGCTTCCTTTTAAAACTTTTCCGTTTTCAATTTTATCACGATAGCTTACCATTCTTCCGTAGTTAGAAATCGCATATTTGAGACGAAAATCATGTTCAAAATGGATTTCTTTAAATACTTCGGATGCAAAATATTTAAACATACTATTACTAATTATTTGTTGCTAATTTGTTGTTGTAGTATTCTAAAGTGTTTTTATAAGGAAAACAAATATAACATTATAAATCTAAAATTGTTATTACTGCAAAATATATTAACATTTTGTAAAGTTTTTTAATCACAAATGTTAAAAAACAAACAACTTAAAAGGACTTGCTTTTATAATTCTATTTTGCTAATTGTACTTGTTTTTTCCATGAAAAATAGCCAAAACAGGCTACAATGAAAAGAAATATTGTTAATAAGGCATAAATAAATATTTCTTTGTGAAATAATAATGGAACAGCAATAAAATTGGAAATATTTAGTAATATCCAGTTTTCAACTTTGCGTTTGGCCATGAGCCACATACCTGCCCAGGCAAATGAAGATACGATTGCATCCCAAACCGGTACATCAGATGTTGTAAAACGGCTTAAAATGAGATATAGAACCAGCCAACCCACTACAACTATGCAACCCGTATATAACCAATCCTGTTTTCCAGCATGTGTGACAGGAAGTGAAAATCCTGTTTTGTTTTTACTCCAGTTCAACCATCCGTATATGCTCATGATAAAATAATAGAGATTTAAGAAAGACTCAGCATATAATGCTACTTCAAATAGAAGGAAAATACTGAGTAAGGTACCGAGAATACCAAACGGATAGGTAAGGATGCTGTTTTTTTGGGCAAAAACGACCTGCAATGAACTGAAAAGCACGGCAAACCATTCTAAATAAGAGGTATTTCTAAGTTGTTCTGAAAAAAGGGTGATCCAGTCTGTTATCATAATTTTTGTTTTTTCCCTACGCAGGCATTATCCTGATCAGGTGTTTGAACCCATTAAAATCCAAAGGGTCTGTTCTCAGCCACTGATAACCAGATCATGGCACCCCTTAAAACATGTCGTCAAAAATAAGGAATATATATGAAATATTTTTATAAACGCAGTTTTACAGCTCAGTTTTCATCTTTAATGTATAAATTTATGAAATGATAAAATAGACGCCATGAGATTAAATGCAGTAACGACATTCATATGCTTTATAGGTACTTTTATGATGGAAGCTCAAAATAATATAAAAAACACAGAAGGTCTCATTACAGTAGCAGAAACGGGAGCTCATCAGCCTATAGGTGTGAGTGTTTCCGGTGATAACAGGCTATTTGTCTCATTTCCTAACAAAGAGCCGTATAAATACGGACTGGCGGAAATCACTTCGGGCAGACAGATCGCTTATCCGGATATGAAGTGGAATAGTACAGAAGGAAATGAAACAGAGCATTTTGTAAATGTTCAGGATATTTATGTTGATACCGATGACTATTTATGGATATTGGACTCTAAGCCTGCTTCTAAAAATTCTGTTTTCGGAGAAGACAAAAAGGAGGATAAGGAGGGTAAATTCAAGCTTTTACAAATTGAGCTTAAGACCAATAGGGTTAAAAAAGCATATCTTTTTGAAGATTTAGACCGCTCAAAATCAGCTTTAAATGACGTCCGGGTTGATACAGAAAAAGCATTGGCTTACTTATCGGATCCCGGTCAAAGTGCTATCGTTATTCTCGATCTAAAAACAGGAAAAACAAGAATAGTATTGCAAAATGATCCCTCAACAGTAGCGGAAAAAGATTTTGTACTCTCTTATGAAGGTAAAGAGATGAGGGATAAAAATGGTAACCCGTTTCAGTCCAATGTCAATGGTATTGCTCTTACAAAAGACAATAAATATTTTTATTACCGCCCGATAAATACGCTTTATTTGTATCGGATTGAGACCCGCTATCTGGCAGATCATAACTTATCTGCTGAAAAATTGTCTGGTTATGTGGAAAATATGGGAAAAACCTCTGTATGCCACGGAATGGTTGCAGATAAAAAAGGGAATATTTATCTGACTTCTTCTATGGACTATTCTATAAAATATCTTACGCCTGAAGGTGAGTTACATACGCTGATACAGGATGAAGAATTGATATGGCCCGATTCATTGGGAATTGGTACAGACGGATATTTATATTTTTCTTGTGCGCAGGTAAACCGTCTACCACAATGGAATGAAGGCAAAGACAGAGCAAGTCTGCCTTACAAAATTTTCAAAGTAAAACTTCCGTAAAAAAGAAGAAGTGTTTTAAAATACAACGGGCAGATGTTAGTAACAAATGCCCGCTGTACAAGATGTGAAAAAATATTTTAAAATTCTATTGTCCTGTAAATTTCAAATCACTTAGTGTTTTCATAAAGTAAATAAGAGCTTCTTTTTCTTCTTCAGTAAGTGGAATTCTATTGTTGTTATTTTTTAATATAGGATCTAAATTATCCGCTGCTATAACTCCGTTATCGAAATAATCGAGGACTTCTCTTAGTGTGGCAAACTGTCCGAAGCTACCATAAGGTGCGGTAAATTCTACATTGCGCAATGACGGTACTCTAAAACTCATATACTCTTCGGGATTACCGGTAACCCGTGCTCTTCCTGCTTCATTAGAATTTGTATTTACAGGAAAACCAATGTTTCTAAAAGTCTGATCGGTAAATAATTCTGTACTGTGGCAGCTTATACATTTTTGCTGAAAAACCTCATATCCTTTCGCTTCACTTTGCGTAAAGAAGAAACCTTCATTTCTTTTTATTTTATCGTATTTACTCTCAGCAGAAATTAAGGTGTATTCGTATTGAGCAATGCTTTTATAAATGCGTTCAGGAGTAATCTGGTCGTCTCCGAATGCTTTTTGAAAAAGAACTCTATAGGTAAGGTCGGTTTGAAGCTTACCGATGACTTCGAGAATAGATGAATCCATTTCTTCATGTGTAATAATAGGCACAATCGACTGATTTTCTAAACTCAGTTTACTGCCATCCCAATTATAAAACCGCATAAAAGCAAGATTTTGAATAGGCGGTGTATTCCGAAGCCCAATTCTGTTTTGGATACCAACAGCCTGTGCGTGATGGTCTGCAAAAGCAGATGCCTGAATATGGCAACTGGCACAGGAAACAGTATTGTCTGCACTAAAACGTTTTTCATGAAACAGTTTTTCTCCCAATATCACACCATATTTTGTAGGTTTGTTTGTATACACTGAAGCATTCAGCTGTGGGAAACCTGCAGGAACCGTAAATATCAATTCAGGGTTTTCATAAGAGACTTGCTCATAATCATCACTGGTACAAGATATTAATATTAATAAAAGAGGCAATATTTTAAAAAAAACATTCATTAGTATGTATATAGAGTAGCTATTAACAGAGCCGCCCATGATGGACGGCTCATTCACTGAATTAATTTTCGACGTTAAGAATTGAAAACATACCTTTGCTATCAGTTGTACCGTTTCCTCCCAAATTATCTACAAATTTTATCATTTGAACAGCTGTGTGAATATTAGGCGTTGCATTATCATCCATCCCCTCTCCTGTTGATAAGGTAATGGAATTGGCTTTACCGCTCAACAATTGATGGAAGTCTGCTTTTATTGCAATTCTTGGTGCTTTGCTTCCTACTATTGCATTTTGTGGCAGGTCTAATACAATATTTCTGTAAGCATCTACACCTTGCGTATAGGTTGACGGATCCCCGTTGGTACCCTCAACCGTACTTCCGGTATGAATCGACATTGGCTTATGATCTCCATCATAAAACCCTTCTATTTTAGTAAATCGGTAGCCTGTTCCCCACTCCCACATCATTTCTGTATCATTGGCTCCGGCTGCTGCATAGAATTTCGGAAACCGTACCTGATCCAACGTATTGATGTCGCTTCTAACCCCTAATCCGAATTTGATTTGTCGATATTCTCCGGATGGTATATTACGCATTATATACTGTAAAGAAGCCGCTTGTGACTGGTCAATAATCATGGCTCCTTTGTCTAAATCATTAACATGATAAGGTACTTCGGTACCATCGGCTTTTACAAGGCGAATGTTACTGATTACGTATTTTAATTCTGAGAAATGATGCACTTGTCCCGCATCAGAAGTGTTTACAGTTGCTGAAGCAGATGCCGCTCCTCCCAAAATGATTTCGGTATTACCAAAGGTGTTTTTAAATGACAAAGTCACATTATTGGCTACGGGAGCATCATCACTGTTACACGATATAAAAATGAAGCAAACAAGAGCTGACAAAAGGTATTTTTTTAGATTTTTCATGGTTTTAAAATTTAATGTATTTGTATTTATTTTTTAGTTAAAATTGATTTTTAAGGACATAAAAACATTACGTCCCATTCTTGGAATATTGCCCCAATCGGCATAAGTACTGTAATATCGGTTCAGTAAATTTTCTGCACCTGCCTGAAATACAGTCCTGAAATTCTGGACATAAAACGTATAATCGGCTGATAAATTCCAAATGATATAAGAAGCTGTTGAATCTTCTCCGTATTCAGGACTGTAATTAATTTGTTTCCCATCACCGTTCACAGAGGTCTGAAAACTAAAATCTCTGTAATGGTATTGAAGAGAAGCCTGATAACTCAACGGACGAATAAAAGGCAGATTTCCTCCTTTATGGTCTTTACCACGCGCATAAGTCAATGTTCCCTTCCAATGCAGATGTTCCAAAATATCATAGGTTGCCTGGAGTGAAAAATTAAAAAGTGTCGCATATTCCAGTGAAGTATAGCCTTTCACACCAACCGACTGATAATTCATTGGACTTCCCATGCTTAAAATTCTTCCGATGATATAGTCTTTGATATAAAAGTAATTGGCTTTTGTCTCAACACTCCATCTGTCATTTTTAAAGCCTGCACTCGCATTAATTTCATAGGAAATTTCATTTTTTAAATCCGGATTTCCGATATAATCGTATCGGTCAAAACTATTGTAGATGTAATAACCATACCCTTCAGAAACTGAGGGTGCACGATGACCATATCCGCCTCCGACAGAGAAATGAAACAAATGAACCTCAGCATTGTAACCTGCATACAAACTCGGCAGAAACCGGGTTTTCTCCTGAGGAGCTCCCGGATGAAAAATCCAGTTAAAGTCTGCATATCTGGAACGGTTATAATTGACTCCTAAAGAACCACCGAAATTTAGATGGCTTTTTTCAGAAATTTCTAATGAATTATTCATGGAAAGTCCTGCATAACGGGTAGTAACCCATGGCCAGCTATATGCAAACATGGTACGTTTGCTTCTGTCCTGCGGATACATACGCATTTCTGCTATCGACAGGTTGTCGTAAGCATTAAGTTGAATTTCAGAACCATAATTATCTTTTTTCAGGTCAATTTTTGAGATTAGTCCATAGGTAGTACTCCATCCCGGCATATCCATATGTACCAGATTTTCGGGCCGTTTGGTATCATCCATATAATGCTCTACTGTATTAAAATAGACTTTGGTATCCCAGGCTCTGACGAGCCCCTTTTCAAATAATTGTTTATAAGAAACAGAAGTTATGAGCGCTCTTGACAACCAAAGATCCATTGGAAGTGCCGGATATCCAACATTCTTTGCCACATCAAAAATAGCATCAACCCGCACAGCGGACAGCGGACCTGTCTTATAGGACATTGCTAATGAGGTATTGAATTTTTCAAATTGAGAATGATTGACTTCTTCACTATTACCATCTGAATAATTCTCCGCTTTTCGATGACCAATACTTGCGTCAGCCACAAATCTATTGCTGGTATATGATGCATTTCCGAGGTTGAAAAACTGCTTGTTGTTAAATTCAAATCCGGATTGATAACCACCATTCCATTGCTTGCCTTCACTGAATGCCGTTGTTTTTCTTTTCATGTCAATGCTGCCGGCTACAGTTGCCCCATGCATTCCTCCTTCCTGCCCGGACTTGATGTCTATTGCTGATAAATTATTACTTTCAACATACGAGGTTACCGGATCCATTTTATCTGTACATGCTCCGAAAATATGCATTCCATCAATAGTAACAATAGAGCGTTCCGTACTCATGTTATTAAGTAATGGTTCCCATGCATAAGCACCTCGTTTGATAAAACTGATCTGATCGGAAGAAGCAAGAAATTCATCAACAGAAACCACCATTTTCATCTCGGTTTCTATTTTCTTTTTGATTACCGTATGTATTTCTATTTCTTCTAACACAGTAGACAGACTATCATGTTCTACATTTTGAGCATATACATACACTCCCAAAAAAAATATCAGTAGGGTAAAAAATTTCTTCATATCAGAATAAAATATCGATAAAAAGTTCGCTTTTCGCTCCTTCAATACCCGGTGTAAAATCTGAAGGAACCTGAGTACCTTTTATTACCTGTCCGTTAGGGTCCATCATAATAAAATTCAATGTCCAGTTCCCTGTCATGGTATAATTGACTACCCCATGGTATAATCCGTCATTGTGCTGGGTTAAGTTTACATTATTAGGCGATGAGTGATTTCCCATTGAGGGTTCTGGCATTCTCGGATCTATAAGCAGGGTATAATCACTTGCTTCAGCATACGAAAATTGTGAAGGGTCAGGATAGTTTTCTATAGTTGTAACTGACTGGTTGTATTTATAAATACCTGCTATCAATTCATTTTCTGCCACTTTAGGCTTTTGAGGAGCCACTAATGCAATACAGTATTCTACTCCGTCATTGCCTGTAAATGTTGTCATATTCAAATTCATATTCGTTTGGTTTTTGACAGTTACAAACTGTTTTTCGTTATGCGTTTGATACTGATCTGTAAAAGTGATGTATACATTCCAGTTTTCCATCGCATTACTGATACTTGTAAATACTACATATCCGGAATAATAATTACCCTCTTCTTCATAAATCAGTTGGCGTCGGTGAGGACATGATGTGGCAATGTTATCGGAACCAGTATGTAAAGGAAGAAAAGTTAACTCCGAAGTATTCAGCATCTGAGACTGATTGTCAAAAATTCTTACACGAATCTCATTATACCCTTTATATAAAGTTCCATTGAGTGCTTCAATACTTATTTTGTAGGGACCACTGTTAAAGGAAGTAACTTCTTTAAATTCAAAAAACTCTGTGACATCTTTATTGATTTCGGCTTCAAAATCCGTTTTATCAAGTGTGCACGAAGTTGTGACAGCCAAACCTATTGCTGCTACAAAAAGATGAAATATTTTCATTTTTAATTAAATAAATGTTGATAAACAACAGATCAACATGATACGAGTAAATATCAATTGCAAAACATTTGGTAATACGATAGCCTGTATTTGACTGCGTAGCTTATCGCAATGTTATTATTACATTGATATTCATCGCTGTGAATCGATCTGTAGAAAGATTCTGTCTTTTATTCATCAGGAATAACATATTGCATTCTGCGCTATAAATAAAGCATAGCAATGCATATCGGGTACATACTACCTGATTATGATAAAAAAATAAAAGAATAAGATGAGTAAACAACAGGAGGTCTGAAGATTAATTCAGAAAAAGAAAACGTGTAGATACTATTATATCCAAAAAGTATTTTTTTGGATAATTCCTGTAAAAAGAATATCGGATTAGGGTAGTAGATAACTTGGTGATAGACAGCAATCTGGTTTTCAGCTGAAGAAAATCGGTGTTTTTCTTTACTATTCTCCGAATCAGATGCCTTAGCCATTTCTTTTTTCAGATGGCATTTACCATTACACTTCAGTTCAGGTTTGTCTTTATTTACACAGAGTTCGTTTCTTATATAATCATAGAGTACCACATATTCCGCAACCGGAAGTATGGGCTTGAAAAGCATGAATAATGATAATATAAGGGTAGCGAATTTCACTTTGCAAAAGTCTTACATTTTTTTTCCTCTGGCAAATTTTGGATTGTTTGTATAAACTATCGGATTGATTAAATAAATGATAGACTGAAAAGAGTATAAAAGTAGAATATGATTGTAAATAAACAAGAAGAAACTATGGGCCATATAACTCCCCATCTATCCAATAAAGTGTTTATATTCATTTTATACCCCTCCGCTCTGAAGTTCTTTTCAGAATTTTAAATGGAGTTGATGCTATAAATCATACACTTTACGATACAAAATTTGCCTGAATTTAACTCAAATTGACGATTTGGATTTATAAAAAAGACCTGTCGGTTTCGACAGGTCTTTGAAATGAGAATAGTAAAAAGGTTATTTTTTAACTACTTTAATAAACTGTGTTTGTTTTTTAGAACGTATCTCAATCATATAACTTCCGTTAGCCAGTGCGCTCATGTTTAACTGAACGTCTTTGCTGTTGGCTTCCTGAGTCAGTATTTTCTGACCTAACAGGTTGTATACTGTTACCCGATCAATACTGTTTTTGTATTCAATGATGAGAATATCGCTGGTTGGGTTAGGATAATACTTCAAACCTGATTTGTCAAATTCATCTGTAGATAATGTAATATCAACTGTTACTGCTGTAGGTAAACTCGGACATCCGTTTGTACCCAAAATCACCGCATAATAAGTTTGTCCATCTACTAAAGGCATTATCGCCACCAGTGGATTAGTACCTGTCATGGCATCTTCATAAGTAATATACCATACAATATTGTTCTGATCCATTACCAAATCGGCAACCGTTGCTTCTCCGATACTCTCAACTGTAAAGCTTTGAATGGTTGATCCTGTAGGTGATGCGGGTCTGTCCAGAATGCTCACTGCTACTGCTGCCCGTTGTGAAACACATCCCTGCTGTATTTTTTCTACATAATAGGTTCCGGTTGTAAGAACTGTATCTTGTGTAAGTGCAGTACCTCCGGTTGGTGTTGTGTACCATGTATAGGATACGCCGGTTGGTGTTACAAGATGTAAATCGGCTACTGTTGCAGATTCACATAGCGTAAACGGATTTACAACCGGGGCATTTGTAGAATTCAGCACTACGGTTACTGCTTTTCGTTGTGAACTTTCACAACCGTTGATGGTTTGCGAAGCATAATAAGTAGTTCCCGTTACTAAAATAGTTGTATGAGGAAGTTCTGTCAGGGCATTTGCGCTTGCATACCATTTTACCTGAGTACCCTGTACCTGAAGATCACTAATGGTAAGATTTCCGGAAACACAGAACTTCTGAAGCGTATCTGCTGTCGGTGGCGACACTATCGGTGGTGCTGTAAGTGTAAAATCTTTTGTGATTACTGCACCATTTGCATCGGTAATGGTTACGGTATAGTTCCCTGCTGTTAAACCGGTTGCTATAGCAGCCGTACCTCCCGAAGGTGTCCATAAATAGGTGTATGGCTGAGCTCCTCCGATTACTGTTACAGAAGCAGATCCGTCGTTACCTCCATGGCAGGTAATATCAGATTGTGTAAATGCACTTACCATGAATACATCAATGATAATAAGATCAGCTCCGGTATAATTAATGGTATAATTGGCAGCGTCTAATGTTCCCTGTAGAATCGCATAGGTCCCCACTGCTTCACCTACTGCTCTTGTAAGATTACCTGTGATGATGGCGTTAGTATCTCCATTTACTAAACCGG
>DAMCXY010000002.1:0-238118 GCA_032096595.1 Flavobacterium sp.
ATACGACGGGTTGATTTGTTTGAGCCAGCCCCGGATGTTGTAGGTATGGCTTACGCGTTGCAGCGGTTCGGAGGCTGTGAGCAGTCCGCCTACTTTTTTCAGTGACAAAGCGCCGAGTTCGTCATAGCTGTTTTCTGCGATACGCTGTGCTGCTGCTCCATTGACTGACTGGCTGTGGCTCAGCAGTCGGTCTCTGTTGTCATAGGTATAGATATCTGCTATGGTGAGCGGTGCTGCTGATGCTGTGCGTTGATGGGTGGTGATGGTGCTCAGTACCTGACCTGTAAAGCTGTAGGTATGGTCGTTTTGGGTAAAGCCTCCCAAATAGTTTTGCGTAAATACACGCAATGGACGGTAGCGTACATCATAGAGGGTGTAGCTGCGGTCGGCAGCATAGTCGTTGGAACTTTGCAGGATGCGTGTCCAGCTGCCTGTTGTCAGTCCTTTTACCGCCGTTTGTGTTGCCGTGCCCTGAACTATGGGAAATTGTGTCGGAGCATCCGGAAACGCATAGTCGTCATAGTAGTTGACCGTAAGCAGTCTCAGATCATTTGGATACAGGTCGTTGCTGTACCATACCGTCTGGTTGTCGATACTGCCCGAGGTGGTTTTATGTTCGTTGATCGGATCCTGACTGTTGATGATGTCCTGAAGGTCTTTACGGCTTTCAAAAGAAATTTTGGCTATGTGAAATCCGGTATAGACCACACGGTTAAATATGTCGTATTTGCTGACCAGCCAGCCCGATTCTTCTTCTCCGAACGGGTTGTGTACCGGTCCGGTCATTACAATGCGGTCTGCTTTGTCATACACGATGTATTCCCACTCTTTTCCGGGTAGTTTTTTTGCGGCCAGACGGTTTTTATGGTCGTACAGGTACTGATAGCCCAACCGGTCAAACTGGTCCTGATCCAGTTTGCTTTCTCCCTCAGGGGACAAGACATACGCCAGGTTGCCAAAACGGTCGTACACATAGTAGGTATCATGCGGATCTTGTTTGTTGTAGGTGCGTTTAAGCACCACTTTGCCGTCTACGCGTTTGAATTCTTCAGTGGTGTTGTCCAGACCGTCTTCGGGTTTCCAGTTTTCATTTTTGACAATGGTTTTGTGCAGACTGTTGTGCGCATAGGTGCCCAGATCTCTTATTTTATTGTGGTATAAGCCCGAACTATCATCCCAATAGGTCTCAATATGGAGTTGGTATACCGTTTCTTTGTTTTTGTCGTTAAAGTCATAGCTGTATTTAATGGTGTGCTCTCCCAGTTCCATATGCCAGTCTCGTCCCGGAGCGGAGCTTTCTAATACCCGCTGTGCAGGGGCGCGTTCCAGACGGTTTTCACTGTACGGATTCGGAGTGTATTCGTATTTCTGGCTGCTGTAGAACGTATGTGTTTTTTGTTTCGCATTTTCTACGTAGTCGGAGTTATATAAGGTAAACGGAAGTTCAACAGTACCTATTTCGATTTTACCTGTTTCAGTAAACGGCAGGTATTGGCGCGTTTGTCCGATGTTTTTTTCATATTCGATATGCGTGACAATCTTTTTGCTTTCATCCGGTGACATACCTTCCTGTATCCGTTGTATCGGACGTCCCAGACCATCGGTATAGGTGGTGGTGATATAATGCTGATTACTATTAAGAACATATATACCATTGATATCGGCTGGTCTTCGGTAGATGGTTTCTTTGACGTAGTTCTGATTTCCGCTTTGCGCATATAGGGTGCCAAGGCTGCTCAGCAGCAGCATACAGTAAAAATACTTTTTCATGGTATCAGGTAAGGGAAGGCAGATAGGTAGAAAAATGTACTGACCTCGTGTTAACATTTTGTAAAAATGATGAATATATTTTAAAAAAACAAAACAAAAGGTAAAATATTTTTAATATGTTACGAAAAAGTAACAGAAATTACAACAAAAAAACGATTAACCACAAGGGCTTGTAAATAAAAAAAACCGTTACAGTTGTAACGGTTTTTTATCCTAATTTATTTTCAATTATTTTCTCACAATCTTTTTGACTACGCTGTGATTACCATCATTAATTTTCAATAGATACATACCGCTCGAAAATTGATTCATTGGCAAGCTATAGGCTACATTGTTTGAATTATTTAAAACATCTTTATATACCAATCTGCCGTTTAAATCATACAGCTCAAATACTATGTTGGTCATAGTACTTAAATCAAAATGAATGTTAACGACATCACTCGAAGGATTAGGATACAAGCGGAAGTTATCAAATTCAAATTGATCATTTGAACTTACTCCATCTCCGATAATGGTCATCTTTTTAGAAAGCGTATAGTAAATATTTCCTACAGGCTCAATTTTTACATAAGCATTATTGGATGTAAATTCTACAGGAGGCAATGTAACAGACTGACTACCATCATTAGGGGTATTCTCAACCAATGGAATAAAGGTCTGCCCGTTGTCCAAAGAGAACGAAATATTTACATTTGAGGTATTGATTCCATTCCCTGTAGTACCGGCAACATTCCATGTAACTGTATAGGTTTGGTTTTGCTGCCATTCTTCTGTCGGAGTGTTTGTTAAATTATTCGGATAAGTGATCAGGAAAGGACCGGTATTTGCAAAGGTAACCTTCATATTATCCTGAGAAACCTGTCCTCCGTTAATTGTATTATTATCTCTCAAAGAAACACCAAAATTCATTGTTCTTGGAACCATTGGCAGACGCTCCCATTGTGTAGACACAACACCATTGGCAGAAGAAGATCCGGCAAGAACTGTTGCGTAAGCCGGGAAATAACGTACCGGACTACTTGTTGGAGTAAATGATCTGAAATTAGGCCCTGTAGTATTATTAGCAGTTGGTGGCTGTGTTGACCATTGCGTATCTGTCTGTTCCCATCCGTAGGTTAAACTATTCGGATTGTTACTATCTGTACCTGTCGCTGTAAGCTTAAAAGGAGTTCCGTAAGGTATGGTATAATTATTTCCTGCATCAACTACTGGTGTCGGATTAGAAGAACTGATAATTGCAGCACAGGATGTAGCTTTTACACGTGCCGTCATTTCTGAAATGCTGTAATAATGAAAGTAAGCATCTGAATTATTCTGCAAATTATGATCTCCGCACAAACCGGCATACGCCATGATAGTACTTCCACTACCCGGCTCTGCAGATGCAGTGAAACTTCTGTTTCCGTTGCATGAACCTGTATTACTGTTAAAAGTATGCTCAGCCCCAAACTGGTGTCCTACTTCGTGCGCTACATAATCAATATCAAACGGATCACCTACAGGATTACTCTGCCCGGTAACACCCTGTGCTTTTGATCCAGTAATACAGATAACACCTAAACCAGCCAAACCGCCTGCTCCGGTACTTACTGTATGACCGATATCATAATTGCTATTGGTAATTGTAGCATCGATTACCTGCTGACTCTGATCAATTAAGATATTCGGATTATTATTGTTGAAATTATCTGATGAAACAAAAATAATAGCATCATTATTGGCTACAAGCGTCAAACGTACCGACATATCTCTTTCATATATAGAATTCAATCGGTTTACTGTTACAATCATAGCACTTAATACAGCCTGTTTTTTTTGTGTATCCGTACCATTAGTTTGTCCCGCAGCAGCAATATGAAAAGCTGCAAACTCAACAGTACATGCCATAGCCAATCTGTAGGAACGGAACTTATTATCGTTGCTCTGAATATCCATCACACTATTGGTTTCATACTGCGGAGCGGTATTTTCGCTTA
This sequence comes from Flavobacterium sp., assembly GCA_032096595.1. GTDB lineage: Bacteria > Bacteroidota > Bacteroidia > Flavobacteriales > Flavobacteriaceae > Flavobacterium. The sequence goes on from DAMCXY010000002.1 coordinate 3,750, forward strand.
CAAGACATGAAAATTCTGAAAGATCAGCACTAATATCTTTTCTTTTATACAGGATATAGTTTTGCAAATCTTTTGTATAAGTGTCTACATAAAACGTAGTGCCTTTAACATCTGACCCCATAATATGCATTCCAAAATCCGGTGTTACAGAAATTCGCACAGTTGCCTGAGCCGTTTTGGCTTCAATTGCTTTATACGTTTTTATTTCAGGATATTTATCCTGAAGTTCTTCTTCCATTACGGGAGAACTGTAAACTTTATAATCTACCAAGTCTCCTTCTGCATTGGGTAATTTAATAATTACCTCCGCTGTATTTTGTGTAAATTCATCTGGTGCAGCAAGCAATTTTTCTTTAAGTGCCGTATAGTTAACTGCATACAATTGAAACTGATCAGGAAAATGAGTTCTATCCATTAAAGGAATATCCCTGTCTTTTAATTTATCGGTTTTCGTCCAAAAATTGTTTTGCGCTGTGGAAATAAACACATTAAACAATAAAAGAACCAAGCCAAAGAGCATTCTAAAATTCATTTTTTATCTTTTTTTAAGAGAGTAAAGTTATTATTTTTTTCATATTCTGAATTTGATATACTGTTAAATATCATAGTATTTAGTCAAATACGATTTATAAAAAATATCAGATTGTTCAATATAATTATAAAAAAACATTACAGAAGCAATGATTAGAAAACGAAATAAATCATGGATGGTAAATCAGAAAAAAGGTATGGTCAAAAGCCGGTTCAAACAATCTTTTTTGCAAGATAGCAACTATACATTTACTATTTGTCCTGCAAATAGACCCCTATATATTAAATATATAATTAAATTTGTAAATAAAAAAACAGTTGAAAGTATTTAACGCCATATCAGAATTTTATTCTGACAAAAAAACAATTGTTACCTTAGGCACCTTTGACGGAGTACATCTCGGACATCAATCCATACTGAAAAAACTTACGCGGCAAAGTCATGAAACCGGAGCAGAAAGCTTGGTGCTGACTTTTTTTCCTCATCCAAGAATGGTATTAGATACTTCTGCATCCATACAATTACTTAATACCATACACGAAAAAACAGTTTTATTAGAACATTTTGGTGTTGATCATCTCGTGATTCATCCTTTTAGCAAAGAATTTGCTTCTTTGTCAGCGGAAGAATTCGTAAAAAAGATATTGGTTGAGCAGTTCAATATTCAGAAAATAATCATCGGATATGACCACCGCTTTGGAAAAAACCGTTCGGCAGATATTAACGATCTTATTAAATTCGGACAAAAATATGGTTTTGAGGTAGAACAGATTTTAGCTAAAGAAATCGATCATATATCGGTCAGCTCTACCAAAATCAGAAAAGCTCTTGAAGAAGGTAACATTGCTCTCGCCAATGAATACCTTGGCTATGCTTATAGCCTTGAAGGTACTGTTGTGGAAGGTAAGAAAATAGGCAGAACAATCGGTTTTCCTACAGCAAATATTGTATTAGAAGAAGATTATAAACTGGTACCACATAATGGTGTATATATTGTTTCGTCCATCATAAACGGCGAAATAGTAAAGGGAATGATGAATATAGGAACAAACCCCACCATAGGAACAAATCCACGTACAATTGAGGTTAATTTCCTGAATTTCGAAGGGAATTTATACGGAAAAAAACTTAAAATTAGTATCTTAGACAAGATAAGAGACGAAATGAAATTTTCATCTCTTGAAGAACTAAAAGAGAATATTGAAAAAGACCGCCTAAAAACTATCCACTACTTTGAAAAACTTCGTTCATAAACTTTTCAGACCAATTGACAATGCCCCGTTAATTGTTTTCCGGCTGATTTTTGGTTTTATCTTTCTGTATGAACTTTATTACCTGCTAAAGTCAGGTTGGGTAAAACGGACATTGATAAAGCCTTCTTACAACTTTACTTTTTTCGGTTTTGAATGGTTAAACCATTTGATGGGTACTTATTCTTATGTGCTCTTTGGTATCATGATGGTATTGGCCTTTTTTGTTTTTATAGGATTTAAATACCGGCTCAATATCATTCTTTTAACCTTAGGTTGGGCCTGTATCTATCTGATTCAGAAAACAGACTACAACAACTACCACTATCTCCTGTGGCTGATTTCTATTATTATGTGTTTTCTGCCAGCTCATACTTATGCATCTGTAGATGCCAGATTGCGACCTGAAATAAAAGCCTATGCCATGCCTCAATGGATTTCATGGCTGCTGATTTTTCAGATTTCATGTGTTTACTTTTATGCTACCATAGCCAAGTTTTATCCGGACTGGCTGGACGGAACCATTACTAAAGCCATTTATAATGGCAGAGAACCTTTTCCTTTTTTAAAGGAGGCATTCTCTTCTCAAAAACTATTTCTTTTTACAGCCTATGCAGGAATCATCTTTGACGGACTGGTCATCCCTGCTTTGTTATGGCGTAAGACTCGCTGGATTGCCATTATTGCCTCACTTATATTCCATCTCTCCAACTCATATTTACACGGTTTGGGAACTTTTCCCTATTTCAGTTTATCGTTCAGTATTTTCTTTTTTAAACCGGAAGACATCCGTAAGTTTTTTCTAAGAAACAAACCGGTTCTGACAGACGAACTTGCCCAAATCAATTATAAAGAATACCGAACTCTTTTCTGGTCTTTCTTTGCCCCATATATTGTAGTTCAGACCTTACTCCCTGTAAGACACTACGCTATCAAGGGAGATGTTTTATGGACTGAGGAAGGACACCGTCTTAGCTGGAGGCTGATGCTGAGATACCGCTCCGGAAATGTACGTTATAAAGTAGTCGATAAAAAAACGAATGAAGTTCTTCATTTCAGGAACAATGAACTTATTACAGATTTTCAGAACAAAAAATTAGCCCATCCGGATATTGCTTTCCAGATGGCACATCATATTAGAGATCACTTTGCAAAACAGGGTAAAGATGTCGCTGTTTATGCCATAAGAAGCAGTGTATCCGTTAATGGAAAGAATACCCAGCAGATGATAGATCCTTCCGTTGATTTAGCAGCAACCAAATGGAATTATTTCGGACATAATGAATGGATAAGGGATAGAAAGCATATTGATGAAAAACCGCCGACAGTAGTTCCGATGAAAATTCAGAAATTGCATTATCCGTTACCAGAAAAAAAATAAAGCATGCTCAAAAGTTTATTTAAAGCCGTAGACAACGCTCCTCTGATTGTTTTCCGAATCTTTTTTGGTCTGATCGTTTTTATTGAATGCATACGTACCTTTAATGAAAACAGAATCAATGCTTATTTATTAAAGCCTAAAGTCAACTTTACTTTCATCGGATTTGAATGGCTTAATTTTTTAAAGAATGACTACCTGTACGTTCATTACGTTTTAATGATGATAGCCGCTCTTTTTGTTGCCATTGGTTTTAAATACCGATGGAGCACTGTGTTATTAACCATTGGCTGGAGCTGTATTTATTTTATGCAGAAAACCGATTATCGTCACCACTACTATCTGATATGGCTCATTTGTATTATCATGTGTTTTATGCCGGCTGACAAATATGCCTCTGCAGATGCAAAAATAAATCCGGAAATAAAGGCCTATGCTATGCCACAATGGATTTCCTTTTTATTTATCTTACAGATCGCATGCGTTTATATTTTTGCCAGCTTCTGCAAATTCAATCCCGAATGGCTCGACGGAAGTTTTATCGATCAGCTTTTTTCAGGAAGAAAAGTATACAACAAATTGAGTCCGAAGCTCAACACGCCATGGTTTCATCAATTGATGTCTTATCTGGGCATTCTGTTTGATGCACTTATCATACCTGCTATGTTATGGAGAAGAACGCGATGGCTGGCTGTATTTGCAGCGGTATTCTTTCATATGTTTAATGCCTATTTTCTCGGGATTGGAATTTTTCCTTTTCTTTCTTTGGCTTTTACCGTATTCTTTTTTAAGCCGGAAGAAATCCGGAAATTCTTTTTAAGAAAGAAGCCTGTCTTAACAGAAGAACTCAAAAAATATCATTTCAAAGACTATCACATTCTATTTTATGTTGTAATTGTTCCTTATGTGCTGTTACAACTACTGCTTCCGGTGAGACATTTGGCAATAGAAGGTCCTGTCATGTGGACCACTGAAGGAGATCGGCTAAGCTGGCGTGTAATGCTGAATTACCGCTTAGGAACTACACGATACAAAGTAATTGATAAAGCAACAGGGCAACAAATTTCGTTTAAAAATAAAGAATTGCTTACTGATTATCAGATACTCAAGCTCAACACACCGGATGTTATTTGGCAAATGGCTCAGTTTATAAAGGAATATTATAAAAAACAAGGAATAGACGTATCTGTTTATGCAGCCAGAAGCAATGTAACCATCAACAGAAGACCTGCAAAACGACTTATTGATCCCACAGTGGATTTAACTGCCGTACCGTGGAGTCATTTTCGCCATCACGATTGGATCCTAAGTGAAAATGATCCTAAGTGGAATCAGGATGCTCCTAAACAAAACTATAAAATACAGAAATTAACCCCTATAAAAAAACTTGACCTGTGATTCAGAAATTATTCAAACCTATTGATAATTCCGTATTAATCATCTTCCGTATTTTTTTTGGAATTGTATTTTTATTTGAAAGCATCGGTGCCTTACTGACAGGATGGGTTACCAGTAATCTTGTATCACCTCAGCTTAACTTTACATTTATTGGATTTGAATGGTTATTACCGCTCATGGGTAATTATATGTATGTACATTTTGTATTGATGGCAATAGCCGCTCTGGGTGTTACACTTGGCTATAAATACCGTTGGAGCATTGTTGCACTTACTTTAATATGGGGCAGCGTATATTTCATGCAAAAAACTTCTTATAACAATCATTACTATCTTATGTGGCTGATCTGTGTGATCATGTGTTTTTTACCCGCCAACCGGTATGCCTCTCTGGATGTAAAAAAGCATCCGGAAATAAAGGCTTATGCAATGCCACAATGGATTTCATTGATGTTTATTTTTCAGATTTCCTGTGTCTATATTTTTGCTACTATTGCTAAATTTTACCCGGATTGGCTGAATGCTACTGTTACTGAGAACATGTTTATAGCCATGAAGTCTCCTGATTTCATAAAACCTCTTTTTCATTCCCAAAAGTTTCATTATTTCATTGCCTATTCGGGTATCGCTTTCGACGGGCTTATTATTCCTGCTCTACTTTGGCGCAGAACAAGATGGTTTGCGATCATCGCTTCTTTTTGTTTCCATCTGTTTAATTCCATCACACTGGGTATTGGTGTATTTCCTTATTTTGCCTTGTGTTTTAGTATCTTTTTTTTCAAACCTGAAGACATTAAACGCTATCTGTTAAGAAAAAAACCGGTATTAACCCCGGAATTGGCAACTGTAAACTATAACGAATACAGAGGAATATTTTTTGGCTTTTTTGTACCTTATCTGGCTTTACAAACCTTACTGCCTTTCAGACACTGGCTTATTAAAGGTGATGTATTATGGACTGAAGAAGGACACCGTCTGAGCTGGAGAATGATGCTGAGATCCCGTACAGGAGTTGCTCATTTCAGAGTTTTTGATAAAAAGACAAAAGAACGGCTGGCGTTTGACAATATGGAATTATTGTCTGAAAAGCAGAACATGCGTCTTAATACACCCGATATGATCTGGCAGATGGCACAATTCATACAACAACATTTTGCGAAAGAAGGCAGAGATGTGGCTGTATATGTAGGAAGCAGTAATGTTTCTATCAATAATCGTACGGGAAAAAGACTGATTGATCCGGAGGTAGATTTAACAGAAGTAAAATGGGATCACTTTAAGCACCATGACTGGATTTTGGATGAAAACGATCCGAAATGGAATGTTCCGAATAAACAAATAAGTCCAATTCTTCTCCTTCCAATACACCAAAAGTAAAATAAGAAATCCAGTCTCCTAAATTTACGTAATGGGCATTTTCTCCTATGGCTAATTTCATAGGCAGATGGCGATGTCCGAAAATATAGTAATCACAAGGTGTTTCCTGAAGTTTTTTCTTGGCATATAAGATTAGCCATTCTTTATCTTCTCCCAAAAAACGTGCATCTTCATCTCCGGAGATTAATTTGTTTTTGACTGAAAGATATTGGGCTAACTTCACACCAAAATCAGGGTGCAGCCAACGAAAAAGCCATTTAGAAAAAGGATTCGTAAACACTTTTTTCATGCGTTTATAGCCTTTATCTCCGGGACCCAATCCATCACCATGGGCAATGAATAATTTCACCCTGCCGTTAATTTCAAAAATCTGGGGTTTATAAAAAACCGGAATTCCCAATTCCTTTTCAAAGTAATCGCTCATCCACAGATCATGGTTGCCTACAAAAAAGTAAATAGGCAATCCGTTGTCGCGCATCTGTGCCAGTTTTCCCAAAATTCTTACAAACCCTTTTGGTACTACTGTTTTGTATTCAAACCAGAAATCAAACAGATCTCCGAGCAATATCAAGGCTCCGGCTTCTGATTCAATCTGATGCAACCACTGTAAGAACTTCTTTTCTCTGGGCATACTCAATGCCGCAGTAGGTGCTCCCAAATGCTGATCTGAGGCAAAGAAAACTTTTTGATGAGAAGGGATGGAAAGTTTTATCATTTAGTTGTTGTCTGACTGATACCACTCTGCATAGGAACTTTCTGTTTCCTGCAGACGCAACGAATATAAAGAGATGTTTTCCGGTAATCTGTTTTTGATTTTTTCAGCAAAATCAATGACCATATTTTCGCTTGTTGGCTGGTAATCAACTAAAATCACATGATGTCCTCGTTCTTCAAGCTCTTTTGCCAATTCTACATGAGGCGTATTTTTATTGAATACCGTTGCATGATCAAATACATTCACAATTTCTTCTACCACAATTTTCTTTAAATCAGAAAAATCAATGACCATTCCGTATTTAACATTCGATGTGTCTGTAATCGGTTTACCAATAACAGTTACTGATAATTTATAACTATGTCCGTGTACATTTCTACATTTTCCGTCATAACCGTATAGTGCATGTCCTGTTTCAAATGTAAACTGCTTGGTAATTCTGATATAACTCATGGTATTAAAAATTTTAGCAAAATTACTAATTTTATTACAAGAGGGTGTTTTAAAATAAAAAAATCGCTTTAAAAGCGATTTCATTTTTATTTATTTTTAAACTGTTTCAAAGCATTTACCGTAAATTCAGATAAAACCAACCTACCGGATATTTTTGCTCTTTCCGGCAAAAGTGTTTCCCAGTGATCTGTATCCTGCCACAATACTTTTTTCATTTCATACAAAGCTTCAGGATTGTAAGAAGCAAGGCGCTGTATCCATTGGTCTAATGCTTCATCCATCTCTACTACTGAGCCAAAGACTTCATTATATAATTTGTTTTCTTTTGCCCATGCTGCAGTTTTCCATTCTGTTGCGTTTAAGGTCATTTCGCTCGTTGCCGGAATTCCTATTTTTCTCGAAACAGCAGGTTCTATTACAAAAGGACCAATACCGATAGCCAGTTCAGATAATTTTACTGAGGCTTCTTCAGTTGCAAAAACATAATCACAAGCGGCTGCTAAACCTACACCACCGCCAACTGCTTTGCCCTGAATACGTCCAATTATGATTTTATCAGACGTCCGCATAGCGTTGATAACATTTGCAAATCCGTTAAAAAAAACAGCCCCTTTTTCAAGATTGTCAACAGCCAGTAATTCATCAAAAGACGCTCCTGCACAAAACGTTTTGTTTCCTTCACTTTTCAAAACAATGAGTGTTACCTCACGATTCTTATTCAGGCTGGTAATGGTATCTGCAAGATCTTTTAATAAAATACCAGGAAACGAGTTACCTGCCGGATGATAAAAAGTTATATAAGCAATCGATTCTTTTACCAAAACGGTAATTGTACCTTGTTCTTTATTCATTTTATTTTAGGATTTTAAAGTAAAAATACCTTATAAAATATTAATTGCAAATTAATTACGCTTTTATTTACCTTTGTAGCTTAAACGTAATAAAGAAACTATGCTTAAGAGATTATTAATTGTTTTATTTTTTAGTGGCTTTTTTGCTGAAGCTCAGACTAATGAACAATTTTACAAGGTCCATGCATTACAGATTACTTCTGCCGATAAGTTATTTGCAGGCAAAGAGGTGGATTTCGGATATAACTTTACTGAGTCTGTAACCAATGACTTTATTCATAATGGCTATTATCTGTGGATTGAAGATCAATGGTTTTATATTATGAATGCCAAAAACATTTTTAACTCTGATACTGCATCCCCCCTATTATTTAATATTAAGGCTGCCCGATCAGAATTGAAAATTCAGGATATTTTCGGCACTGTATACACCTACCCTATTGAGGCAATAAAACCTTATGAAATAAACAAAAAAGATTATCTGAACTGGAAACAAAAACCGGAATCGCTAATCTATAGCACCAAAATGATCGACAGCCCTTTGGCTCCTACTCTACAATATGAAGAAACAGTAAAATCAGAAGCACCGAAAGCTGAAGAACCAAAAACACAAAAAGAGGAAGCAGCAGTTGCTTCAGAAGAAGCCAGCCCATTGCTGGATGTTCTGGACATTGTGGAAACAACTGTAAAAACAACTGTAGCTCCTGACGAGGCAACTGTTGTTCAGAATACAGTTATTGCTAACGATACTGTCACTGACCTCAAAAAACAAGTAAAGGAAGTTTCGCAAAAGGAAAACAAGGCTCCGTTAAACGCGTATGAAGAAGCTGTAGAAAAAGGTTTTGAGGGCAGTGTAACGGAATGGATTGAAGAGGTAAACAGCAAGGGAGGAAAAACAGCTTACGAAATGGCTGTAGAAAAAGGTTTTAAAGGTGATGAGAAAGAATGGTTACGTTCTTTATGGGGCTCCAACGTTGATCCTGATATCGAAAAACAGGAAAAAACAACTACCCTGGTTATGAACTGGATGCAGGAACTAAATTCAGATGCAGGCTATTCTCCTTATGAATTGGCGTTGAAAAACGGATTTTATGGTACTTTCTCAGAATGGGTAGAATTTGTAATAGGTAAAGACGGTGAAGAAGTATATAAGGAAGAAATTAAAAAAGGCTACAAAGGTACCTATAAAGAGTGGATTGAAACCAAGCTTAAGGCATCTAATGATGATATGCTTAGAAAAGAAAAGCTTCGCAAAAACAATTTTGTAATTGTACCTAATGTACGATTGGAAGTTCCGGACAATGATGAAATACAGACATTTGATTTATATAAATACTACAATCAATATTACGGAAGCTCAGTAATCAGTAGTTCAGGCAGAGCCAACTCTATAGAATTGAGAAAGTCTGATCTGGAATATCAACTTACGTGGTATGATAAAAGTGAAATTGAGATTTTGGAAATCAGTAAAGACGGATTAATCAAATACAAGAAAACGGCAGATTCTGAAAACAAATACACCTCAATCAATGTAAGATACGTACTGAGTAATTAAAAATAAAAAATGACATCTTACAGATGTCATTTTTTATTTTAAAAGGTTCCGATTATCGTAAAACCGTTATAACCCGGAAGCAGATTCCATTTAATCTGTTTATCTTTTTTATAGAGTCTGGCGTGTTTGGTTTCTTCCATTCTCTTTATGATGGTATCTGTACAAAACCATATAATCGCACCGCCTAAAGCCACATCTGTAAACCAATGGGCATTATTATACATTCTGCTTACCATAGTCACACCCGCAGCCGAATAAAACAATGTTTTGAGGACGGGATTTTCTACGCGCCTTGCCAATACCATAGAAGTAACGAGTGCAATCTGTGTATGCCCTGAAGGAAAAGAACTAAAAGAGGCATTACCATCAAAAGGTCTGAAATGGTACGGATCAAGTCCGGTATTAGGTCTTGCTCTGCCCACAGCTGCCTTTAGAAAAGCCTGAATAACACCGCTGGATATATAGGAAGACGCCAACACATAAGAGGTTTCTCTTGCCCATTCATTCTTGAATAGTACTCCTGAAAGATAGAAACCGCTTACTGCAATTGCAGCGGTATAGGGTTTGCCGTAATGATATCCAAAATCACTTATGTTATTAGAGAATTTTGTTTGATTTTTATTAAAGAAGTTTTTAACCGGTTTGTCCAACAAGGATAAAGCTACCCCTCCGGCGACAACTCCTCCGGCTTTCAGCCAATCCTTTTTATCCCATCTCGTTACAGGACCGGAAATTGAATAAAGTGAAGCATCAAGAATTCTCAATGAATTAGGTGTTTTTTTAAAATAGAATGTCGTATCGTTTTGTAAGTGATGTTGAACAATTGTATCTGAAACGACTTCATTAAACGGTTCTTCTCTGAATACGTAAACAGAATCAATATCCGGATTCAGCGTATGCTGACTGTAAGCTGTGTAATGATAGATACAGATTAGGCAACAGGTAATTTTCAAAAAATAAGACATTTGTTTTTTCACTGTAATAAAAGATATTAATCGAAACGCTTTTTTTTGCTTTTAATTGTTTGTTGAAGAACTTCTTTTTCTAAAAACCATTATAGCATGATATGTCATCAGCTTCCAAAACGCTTTATGTTCATCTTTCTTTCTTTAACTCCTATTACAAAAGCAGGCACTGTTGTTATCTTTCCGGCTTCAACTGTTATATTATGCGTTGTCTTATCACAGTATGTATTTGGCAATAAAGAGTTTTCACTCAGAATTACTTCATAAGTACCCGTTTGTAAAAAGGTTGTAAAATTTCCAAAATCATCTGTTGCTGCTTTTTGAACAAACACTCCGTTTTGGAAAATATTTATAACAATCCCTCCCGTTTTAGGATCAAAATCAAGCACCTTTTTAGGATCATAATCATACTTTATTTTTCCTGAAACGGTACCGCTTTGATGTAATGGTATTTCAAAATTGGTATGGTAAGTATCTACCTGATACTTTCTCTCTGTAGTAAACCAGCCTCCCTGTGTCGTCGGCTTTATTTTATAAGTTCCGAAAGGTACTGAAGAATATACAAACTCTCCATTCTTATCCGTTTTAAATGAAGTATTGTTCATCGTGATAAAATAATCGGAAGCTACCTCATCGCCTTCATCATATATATTATTAGTGTTTTTATCATAATACACCAAGGCCTGTATACGACTCTTTTTACCTTTAGAAACCTGTTTGGTCTGGAAGTTGACTGTTATTCCGGCTTCAATTGTAAAAATATCATTTGCATTGATTGCCGAAGAAATTCCTGTCATTTTATAACGGTACCAGGATGAATTAACATAAAGGAAATATTTTTGTGACGGACTGTATTTAAGGTTTAAAAAACCTGAAGGTGTTTCTCCTGATAAAAAGTCATTTATATATCCGAACCCTGAATTAACAAAAAGCTTGTTCTGTAAAAAATTTTTATTCACCGCAGCTGAGACCATCAAACGCTCAAATGTTTTTGCCTGCTGTATGGCTGATACATATTCTGACAAAAAGTAGCTACCTGACTGATAAGTCGCATTCAGATTAAGCCACTGATACGTATAAGTTGCATTGGCTTTCAACTGTAACTCAAATTTATTGCTGTAAGGATATTTTACCAATCCATTTTCCAATCCTATAAATACAGAATGTTTCTGATTACCACTAATCCAGCTCAGATTTTCAATCAATCGGTGCGCGTTCATGGACAAATTGTTTTCTGACCCTGAATCCTGAATAAAATTGGTATAACTGTTAGACGTTTCATACTGGTTTTGATATCCAATAGAAATTCCGGTATTTTTATACCTTGCTAAGGTCATCCCCGCATCAATACGGATGTTTTTTGACTCAAGCTGCATTTTATATGCATAGGATCTTGGAGAAAAATTTGCAAGAGAAATATTGGTATATACTGTCGATCCGTTACTGAGCTTTTGCTGAATATTCTGCTGTATCTGCAACATTCCTCTCCTGTTACCAGGAAAATAGTCTGTACTGAAATAATAATTTCCGGTAAGCTTCATCTCTTTCAGGCTTCCGTAATATTGTGCTTCTGTGGCAAAAGAAGGTTTTGTGATGTTTGCCTGATAATAATCGCTTAACGCTCCATGAAGTCTCAGGTTTATATTCCATCCCTTATTCAGGGATCGCTGTACTTCTGTACTGAAAATATTATGTTTTACTCTTTCAAAAGGATCGTCTTTAAAAATATAGGTTCCCATCGTATTTTTTCTACTATTGGACTCTCCTATCATTCCTCTGGCATAAATACCATAGCCGTTTTGTGTAATAGCTTCTTTACCAAATAGGTTATAATTCTGATCGACAAAACCAATCTGCAGACTTTTATTCTCATCTTCATCACTAATCATTACCTGAGCTCCTCTTCCGAACAGCGATAACTCAAGCGGCTCACTGATATTTCCTATTTTCACCTCAGCGTTATCCAATTTATACGCTACATACGTATTTGTTACAATAGGTTCCGGCTGATTATTACTTTTATAAATATTACCTTTTACAGATAAATAACCTGCCGACAAATCAATATCTCCAGATCCGATGAGCTGATAGGCATCTGTATTTTTCCCTATTTTGCGGTAGCTGGCTGAGAGACTGTTTTTTTGATAATAATAGTTCAGGGTATTGGACTGAATATTATTGTAACGCTGTGTAGAAGATACATTTTGTACATTCACAGAAAAATTACCAAACAATTCTTTTCCTACACCTCTCATTGCTGATACATTTACTGTAAACTGTGTTTGTTGTAAAAGTGAAGGTGGTGGAATAAAACTAAAGGTAAAAACGGTATCTTTTTGAATTTCTACAAATCCTTTTTGTTCAAAAAAATTATTTTCACCTACAAGCCCAGGTATATTAAAAACCACTGTTACCTCCTGTCTTTTGTTTCCGAGATTGCTCACCACAGCGCGTAAAACCAATGAATCATTAGGATTATTTATATACACTATGGGCGCCTCGGAAGCCAATCTCAGATTATTATTTTCCGCAACTTTATGTTCTAATTTTTTTGTTAGTACAACCGTTTTATTTTGATCAAGTAATCGGAATTCAATATCTGACTCACCTGCCAGAGCAATACCCTGCTGTAGTATTTTTACAGGAGTAAAAAAACGGTCTCCCGACAGAATTTCAACATCTATCATACTTCCGGAAATATTTTTAAAGCCTTCCGGTGTTACTATCTGTAAATATCCTGTAAAGTTTTCTTTTGTATCATTAGAAAAAGCGACTACGGCATTTATCAGATTCTTCTTATCTTCATTTAGTTCGCTGTCTATCTGCATATCAATCCCATGAATACCTTGTGAAAAGGCACCGAAAGTAATGAATAGCATCCAAAAAATAAAAACTATTTTTTGGTTTAGAAAATGACGCATATCTTTGAGGTAGAAGATGTTATTGAGGGGTTATTTCGTATTGTAATGTAGTGCTGTATTCTTCCATTTTTGATTCAATGAGTGTCACATCATTGGGTTTGGTAGCATATCTGATATCATAATATACCGGACTTCCTTTGCTCTGCAAGCCTGTAGCAATTTTTTGAGAACCGGCACTCAGCCATACAGGGAAAACATTTGCATTATTGCCTGAGGCAGGAATAAGATCCAGTCTTACTGTATTTAATGGCAGTGTATTACCTGTATTGGAAATAAAATTGGCCTGTATCGATTTTACATGCAACTGATAATCTGCATCTGCAATAATTGATAAGCCCTGAGGATAGATCACACTTACACCATTCACGTAATCAGAAAGTGTTTTTACATCCAGTAAAGCGTTTGAACCGCTTCTTACCTGAATAGAAAGTTTGTTTTCTACAGGTACATTATTGAGTTTAAATACATCTATGGTATAATTTCGCTGTTCAACTCCCAACACTTCATTGTTGGTACCATAAGCTTTAAATTCAAGAGAAACGATATAGGTTTTTTGTGTGTAACCTCCCTGCAGTGCAGTAAGATAATTACCCCCCTCAATGATCAGATTATAATTCATCTGAAAATCATAATACGAATTGTACGGAGTAGTATTTTTTAAAGCAGCATTTGACTGCGGAACCAAAAATGTTTCCTGTCCCTGTTGTAACGATACACTTAAGGGTGCTCCTATTTGTGAAACAGTCGGTATTGTATTGGGAGCCTGTGCCTGCCCGGTAGTATTCGTAATCTGAAAAGCCAGTTTATTTGCCGGAAATTGTTTTGTACCATCGGTAGATATGATGGGTTGCAACAAACGTACAGATGTTTTCCAGTAAGGAATGTTCAGGTTAGTCCCTGAATACTGAAAACGAAGAACATAGGCATTGGTTGAGGTCACTCCATTGTAAGAGTATACCCCAACATAATTATTACTGCTCATGATTCCGAAGTTTAGCTGAGAAAATCCTTTGACAGAAAAACCAAGAATCAATACAATATATACAAGTAGCTTATTCATAATCAAAAGATAATTCTGCAACTTCAATGCTGTTTTCATCCCCATGATCAATCAATACAGTTCCTACATACTTACCCGTTTGTAAATCATCCGGTAAGTCTATGATCACCTCTCGTTTATTACCCGGCATGCTATAAAAAACCATATGGTTTAAGCTTTGCTTTTTTCCCGTTTTCGTATTGAGCAAATCCAGATAGATCGTGCCGTCCGTCCAGACATTCCCGTTATTTTCAAAATAAAGTTCTATTTTCTTAGACTGCTTATTGAAGACCATATTCTGAATCTCAATTTTTTTAATGCGCGGATCTGTAGTCCGGTGAAACAATTTGATTCCGGAACGCACACTTACTTTCATATTGGCTCCTTTACTGTCTACATCATCAATAGGATTCATCTGAGTTACATACAACATAGAGGTATGTACCGGAACTGTTGATTTCAATAGATTAGGTGTTGTAACCGTTACTTCTATTTCTTTTTTTTCTCCTGGTTTTAAAGAAAAATAACTATCCTCTTTTTTCACGTTTACCCAACTGGCACATGAGGTATCAAGTGTTTCTGCAGGATACATCATATTTTCTCCCATTTGGTTGTATTCCCAGTCTCCCAAACTTACAGCAAGATCCAATGTATTGGATTGGCTCACATTTGTTATTACCAACTTATCAGTACCGCTCTGTCCCGGATTCAATTCAAAATATAACCTTGGAGGTGATACTGAAATACCTGTTTGTGCCTGAAGGGATGACCAACAGGCAAAAAGTACAAAAAAGAAAAAAAACTGATTTTTCATTCCGTTGTCAATTATTTACACAAAATAAAAAGTGCTGCATAGCATGCAGCACTTTCGCTTGTATATGCTATTATTTATTGTGCAACAATTGTATAAGTTACCTGAGTAGTATATACCGTTGGATTTTGACCTGCAACATAGTAGTTTAAATAAGTTTCTGCTCCTGCTCCTTTGTACTGGATATTGAATGTTTTATCAACACCACCCGTTGTACTTGAAACGATTGTTTTTTGTTCATTTGCCAAAGACTGACTTGTGTACTGAGCACCATTGATAGCACTTGATCCGGCAGAAGGTACAATCTGAATTGTATTTGCCTGAATGTGCCCATTAGCACCTGCTCCGTTTTGGTTTTCTAAGGCAGAACCAGCACTATTTACTTTAACCTGAAAACCACCTGTACTATATACTGTTAAGTGATTTTCTCTCGCCTGACTCACACCGTTAGCATAATCCGCTTCTGTAATATAATCAAGATTTACTGTCTTATGCTCAGCTGATGGATTAACTACTAATGTTTGAATAGGATTTAAACGAACATTAAGCGTTACATTACTAGTGTTAGTTTGTGCTTGAGCAGCCAGCGTTAACAACATCCCTAAAGATGTAAAAATTGTTGTTTTCATTGTTAATTATAAAAGTGTTATAAATGTTGTTGTTTTTACGGGACAAAATTAGAAGCTGTTGTTACTTCTTTTCTTGTAAAAAAATGTTTTTAATTTGTCATTTTTTATTTAATTTTTGTACCAATAAATCCTTCTTTGTTTCTTGAAAGGATGGCAAATTTACAGCGCTTTATTCGTTATTATTTGTGAAAATAAGCGTAAAATTTGTTGTTTTTGCAAAAATCACAAAATGTCCGAATATTACCCTTAAAAAACAAAATAAACATCTAAAAAACAAACAATTAAAGAAAGACAAAAAAAAACAATTAAGCGAATATAAAGTCATTCTATCTTATAAAAATCAAACTCTTTTAAACGTTATCAACCCAATTATAGAGGATATAACAGCTAATAAAAACCTATTGTACCAACTTGTGCGTTTTAAAGCAATGTAAAGATGTAAAAAACGGAAGGGAAAAAAGAGAGAAAAAAGTATTTTTTGATAACTTTTTATAATATGCGGCCCAATCGTAGCAGCGTTTTTTTAAAAAGAAAAAAGAAGAAATAAAAAAAGTGCCTATTTTTACTTTTAAGCACTTACTTTTTTAGTCATTGAACCCAGAAAAGAAATAAGATATTTTGGTTATTGCGCAATTATGGTATAAAGAACCTCTGTAGTGTATACAGAAGTATTTTCAGAGCTGTTATAATAGTTGATATAAGCATCACCACCCGCCCCACTGTAATCAATTGTAAAATTTCTATCGGTTCCGCCTGTAGTACTTAAAATAATAGATTGTTCTTCAGAAGATAGCTTCCTGCTGATATAATTAGCATTTGGCAATGGCTTTGATCCTGCTGATGGAGTAACTGAAATCGTATTGGATGCTATATTTTGCTGAGTACCGCTAAGCTGAACATTACTTTTAACTTTTACCTGAAAACCGCTTGTACTGTATATGGTAAGATGGTCTGTCTGCTTACTTGTAACACCACCTGCATAATCTTCTTTTGTAACGTAGTTCAGATTCACTTCATTTTGTGATTTATTGACTACCAGTGTCTGTATAGGGTGTAATTTTACATTTAAAACAACGCCTCCTTTGCTTTGTGCATTTACTGCCATACAAAATCCTGCCAAAGCTCCTATTGTAAAGAATTTCCTTATCATACTGTATTTTTTTAGTAGTTTTCAACTGTTTTTAATAGTTGTGAACTATAGTAAATGTAGGATATTTTCCTTAACAAGCGTTAGGTTTTTTTAGTTTTTTTTAAGATAAAAAACAGAGTCGTTTATGGTTATAAAACAGCCAGATAGGCCAGAAAAAATTATTTCTGACACATTTATTTTCTAAAAGAGGGCTTCGTCAGGATAAAAATCTTCTTAGAAATGGTTTTTTAAGGATTTTTCTTTTTTCATTTCTTCGGAATGCTCCAACCTTATTTCTTTGGGTTTTTTACCCGTATGTTTTTTTATAAAGGAACTGAAATTACCTTCATCTGTAAAGCCCAACTCATAGGTTATTTCTGCAATGGTAAGATGTGTATAGCGCAAAATGCGAATACTCTCATTGATTACCTTTTCACTGATCATCTGCTTGGCAGACTTCCCCAATAATTCCTCCGCCATGAGGCTCAGCCTTCTGGGCGGCACATTTAATTGTTTTGCATAGAAACCAACCGTTCGTTCCGTCTTATAGTGTTGTTGCAGTAACACGCGAAACCTATTGACTATTTCAATATAAGTGTGCTTATTGGTCTGTATTCTGTGTGTAGATTCGAGAATAAGCAAACCGTCTAAAATGATACTCTCTATAGAATTATGTGCCACAGATATATACAATCCGTGATCTTTCTCTTTATAGAATGTTAAACGTTCTACAATAAACTGTTTTATCTGTTCTCGGGACCTTATAGATTGAAGAATAAAAACATTGGAATCTGAAGTAAAAAATAATTCTGAATTAAGAAAAAAACTGTCATTGGCTGATTTTTCATAAAAAGTGGAAGAAAATGTAAATCCGACCGTTTTTTCTTTATGTGCAAATTTTCCAAAACAAATATTTTTTCCGGGACCGATAAATACAAAGCTATTGGCTTCAATCGAATATTCAATACCTTCTACAACAAATACAGAAGAATTTGGAAACCAAAAGATATTAAAATAATCAAGTGTATTAAAATAGGTATTACCCTGATTTCTCGTAATTAAGTTTTTTATATAGTTTATACTGAAGCCATCTTCTTTTAATTGCTCGGTAATCTGATAAATAGTGTCCATGTGTAATTGATTTATAAAATAAATTTTCCTCATCAATCTTTTTCATCTTATCCATAAAGCAAAAGGCCTTTTACTTTTATTTACTTTTCTTTTTATAACTTCTAATAAGTCTTTCCCTGCTTCTGATGATTTCTATCAATGCTTCCATAGCTATCTTATCATTTCTACGGATTCTCATCTTAGCTGAGTCTGCAGTTGTATTTAGCATTTCTGAAAGCGTGATGTAATCACCATATCGAATTTTGTTCTTTATTTGTTCTAATTTCATAACAAACTTATGTGATTTATTATACCTTTGTTTCACGTGATATAACAAATATCGAAACATAATTCGAAAAAACAAATTTAATTCGAATGATTTTTCGAAAAACAGAATAAATAATTTATTTATGAATTACATAAATCAGAAAATCAATGCTATTGCCTTAAAAGAATTTAAAGGAAATAATTCGAAATTCGCTGAGTTTATGGACACGAGTGAAGCTAACATCCGAAATTACAGAAGCAAAACACTTCCTAAACTTGACTTTATTGTAAAGCTTCACACGAAACTCGAAATAAGTTACGATTGGCTGTTTTCAGGTTTATATGAGAACGATGATAAAACATATCTTCTTACAGATGATATTCCTATAGAATATAAAAAGAGCCCTCTTGTTCCTCTTTATGATACTATTCATAAGACCGGAGAAAGTAAAAAAGTCACCTCACAAGATGAGCATTTTAAAAATATTTCTCCTGTAGCCTTTATTAATACAGGAGACTGGTTTCCTGCTGCGACCGCTACATTCAAATATTATGGCAATCACATGAAAGAATATCCCAACGGATGTGTACTTGCCCTAAAAGAAATTGATGACTCCAAAGCGATAGTGTGGGGTCACAACTACGCTGTTCTCACGGTTGATGGTTTCTTCATCAAACGCATACAAAAAGCTGATGAAGCTAATACAATAGTTGCTTATAGTTCAAATGAAGACCGTTCGGCAGATGGTAATCTGATTTATGAACCTATAAAAATTCCAACAGACAGGATTCTGCGCTATTATGAAGTTTTAGGATATGTAGTAAAGTAACTGGAGATTTGTTATAATTTAAAAAGCGGAAGAAAACATGAAAAATTTTCTTCCGCTTTTTAATTGAGTTCTGGTTCCATAAGCCTGAGTTCTTTCGGATTGCTGCCGGTATGTGTTTTGAAAAAGGCACTAAAATTTCCCTCATCCTTAAAACCCAACTCATACATGACTTCAGTAATGGTAAGGGGTGTATGTTTCAGCATGAGTAACCCTTCTTTTAAAACCTTATCAATGATTACCTGTTTGGCACTTATCCCCAGTATTTCTTCTGACATCTCAGACAATCTCCTGGGAGTAATATGGAGTAAATCAGCATAAAAGGAAACTCTGCGGTCTATCTTATAATTTTTCTGAAGCAATACTTTAAATTGGTTGACTATCTTAAGACTGGAATAATCTCTGCGTCCTATTCCGTTTTTCGTCTGAAGATCAAGAAGACCATCTAAAAGAAGTGACTCAATACAGTTATGAGCAACAGCCAGATAAAGGTCATTCGCTTTAATTTTATACATAGCAAGCCTTTCTACGATGAGACTTTTAAAATCTTCTGCGCTGCCAATAGCTTTTGTTACGTATATTTCATCTTCATACCCAAAGAACAATTCTGAATTGAGAATAAAAGTATCCTTTGCAGATTTCTCATAAAAGGATGCTGAAAAGGTAACCACATACATATCACTTTTCTCAACATTTACGAGTTCAACTCTTTTTCCGGGACCGATATACACCAAATCATTTTTTTCTACGCTTAAAGCCTCTTTTTCAAGTATAAGCGTAGTATCATTAATTATCCATAAAATCACAAAATAGTCTAACGAAGTAGGTGGTAATTTACCCTGATGTATGTCTACCAGTTTTTTTAGAGAATTAATGCTAAATCCATGATTTTTGAGGTCATCAGAGATCATATTCGTTTATTATGAATTACTCTCTGAATTTACCAAAAAACGATGAGAAAAACAAGATATATCACTTAAAAATGAGACCTTTAGACGTAATATGAATTCAGCAATAAGTATGCTTAACTTTATACGATAATTATAAAGCAAATAACATTCTTCTCTTTTACTTACATATTCAATAATTTTTTGTCAAGCAAAAAAGCAGATTTATTTTTCTGAATAATAATGTTTACTCCCTGGTTCTTTAAATAGCATTAATAAGAAACTACTTTGTCCTTTGAAGACTTAATCTGATAGCCAAAACGTACCTTTTTAGTTTCATTTGGTTTTACATTCAATTTCCATGTCAGCAATCCTTTTTCAGCATCAACAGTAGCGCCGTCTTTTTCTGTCAACTCAATTTCTATATCTTTATTAGAGCTTATTGGATACAAATCCTCAAGCTTTATTTCAACTGATTCTTTTTTATTATTACGAACACTTATTTCATAAACAAAATTCTGTATTTTACGGGATGATAGTGTTTTTGTACCCGATTTGTCCGTTATCAGCGTGCGGGTAATAGCAATTTTACCATCTTTGCCCATAATCAGTTTCATTTCTTCTTCCGTGTTATTCGGACGGATTACTGTCTTACCAACGTACAATCCTTCAAAAATAACATTCGCTTCTCCTTCCAATAAATTGTAATTTCCGTAATCCCGGATAGAAGTCATTAAGTAAGCATTAAGATCAGAAACCGGTGCCGAGTAATAGTTATAAGTTGCAGGAATTTCAAAATCTTTTAAGGCTACACTGTGCTTTTTGCCATTGGCCAACACGGTATAGGGAAGATCAATATCAAAAGAAATATTGAGCTGACTTTCATTTAATGCCGTAAAATTATCCATTGTACTGTTTGTTATTGCAAGACCTGGCACCTGCCCTTGTAAGGATTGTATAAAACTCGCATTAGGTCTGCTAGATACCCTTTTGGAAGCCGATTCATAAACAACTGCCTCGCTTGCATAGCTATCAACATCAGCAGCTACCGCATAATTTTCATAATAGTCTAAAAACCATGGCGACAATACCGGAGCCTGATTATTTTGATTTGCATTTCCACTGGTCAATGACAATTTTACATTGCGCCAATCTACTCCAGTGTTTTGAGCTACCTCAGCTTTATACATCATTTTTATTGGACTGTTGACCTTTTCTACCCGAAGATCATAAAAGGGTGCCCATCGTGCATTATGCGTCAAATAGGTAATCTGCAGAGGAATATTTCCCGCAGCATCATTCATGATCTGTAAAATAAGTTTTCCCTGACTTTGTCTTTCTTCCTTGTCCTGATTGATTGTAAGCCTGCTGTTAAGACGCTGCAGTTTATTTTTTAGAACAATTTCCTTTTCACTGAGCTTGTCAATATTATTACTGGTTTCAGTTCGTTTTACTTTATAGTACTCCACCAATTTAGACAATTCTGCAACTGTAAATCCATTAGTCCCTCCTACAGCTTGGTTTTTATCAAGCAGCTGTAAGGTCATCTGTTCGGTTGCTTTAGTGTTTAAAAGTTGTTGAAGTTCTTTTTCCAATAATTTGATACTGTCTCTCACGGGTTTTAAAAGAGTCGTATTTTCAGCTGTATCATATTCCTGAATGTAAGCATTGGTAAATTGTACTGACATTATCGTCACTTTTGCAGGAGCTCCTACCTGTATGGAATTTTCATTCAGAAAATTAGCTACATTCGTTACCACTACTTCAGACATACCTTTAGGCAGATTTAAAGATGTAGTTTGCACAAGTTCAGCCCCATTATAGTATACGCGGGCTGATTCTATGGAGGCTTTTGTAAATAAAGGTTTCTGAGCAAATGACACTATAGTCATTAATAAAGCGGTAATGGTAATCATTAATTTATTCATAGCATTTCAATTAAATTAACAGCAAATTTATCCAACAAGATAAGCGGCAATGTCTTCTATTTTGGAAACCAGCGCCACTTTTATAGCCTTTGATTTATAGGTTATTTTATTATATTTAGAAACGAAAATAGTGGCAAAGCCCAATTTCTCAGCTTCCTGAATGCGTTGATCAACCCGGTTTACAGGTCGTATTTCTCCTGAAAGCCCAACTTCTCCCGCAAAACAAAAATCCTTCGGAACAGGGATATCTTCATTAGAGGAAAGTATCGACGCTACAACTGCCAAATCTATCGCAGGATCATCTACCGATATCCCTCCTGTAATATTTAAGAAAACATCTTTAGCTCCAAGTCTGAATCCTGCCCTTTTTTCAAGTACAGCCAAAATCATGTTGAGGCGTTTGAGATTATATCCCGTAGCACTTCTTTGCGGAGTTCCATAAACAGCCGTGCTTACCAGCGCCTGAACTTCTATCATTAACGGACGCATACCCTCAAGCGTAGAAGCTATGGCTGTACCGGAAAGCTCTTCTTCACGATGAGACAATAAAATTTCTGAAGGATTGGCGACTTCCCGTAAACCATTGCCCAGCATCTCATAAATACCCAGTTCGGCAGTAGATCCAAACCTGTTTTTTAAGGCTCTTAAAATTCGGTATACATGGTTTCGATCTCCTTCAAATTGCAATACCGTATCTACCATGTGTTCCAGAATCTTTGGTCCGGCAATATTACCATCTTTAGTAATATGACCTATGAGAATTACCGGTGTATTGGTTTCCTTGGCAAATTTAATCAGCTCTGCGGTAGTTTCTTTAATTTGTGAAACACTCCCGGCAGATGCCTCAATATAATCTGTATGCAGGGTTTGTATAGAATCTATAATAAGTACTTCCGGATCAATCTCTTCAATTTGTCTGAAAATATTCTGAGTATTGGTTTCGGTAAGTATATAGCACGTAGTATTATTAGGATTGACTCTTTCGGCACGCATTTTTATCTGTTTCTGACTTTCTTCTCCGGAAACATATAATACTTTGTACGGAAGTTTTAAGGATAATTGCAGCAATAAGGTACTTTTACCAATTCCCGGTTCTCCTCCTAAAAGAATCATCGATCCCGGAACAAGTCCGCCCCCTAAAACACGATTTAGCTCTCCATCCAGCGTATTGAGTCGAATTTCCCGTGTACTGTCAATTTCGTTAATCAACAAAGGTTTGGATGCTTTGCGTACTCCCGTAGAAGATTTTGTCTGCCACGAAACTTTTTCTTCTTTCTGAATGACTTCTTCTACAATAGTATTCCACTGTTTACAAGCTGAACACTGTCCCTGCCATTTGGAGAATTGTGTACCACAAGACGAACAAAAAAAAGCTGTTTTTACTTTTGCCATACTAACTAAGTTATAGTCAAAAATACAACATTTTTAAGCAATACTCTATACGGTTATTTATTTGAGAAGGTTATTTATTTTTATTCAAAACGGGCAATAAAAGAAAAGAAATTGCCCCTGTGATAATCGTAAATACGGTTTGTAAAATCCACAGAATCCAACCGAAAGAAGTACCCACCGTTACCGATATTCCATATAAAACCATGATCTGGGAAATCATAAGAGGAAAAGCTCCGAATCCGCCACTCGTAAAAGTCATGGCAACGCTACCCACAACAAAAGTGACCATGACAACTCCAAAAGAAATGCCTACGGTTTCCTGCAGAATAAAAGTACCATAATAAAAGGTCAGGATATAAGAAATCCAAATGATAACCGTATGCAATAAAAATGGTAAGCGATGCGGCATCTTGAAAATACTCAGCACCCCTTCTATCAAACCCTGAATCTTTTGTCTGATAAATTTAAAAAAAGACCAGTCAGAATAAAATACAAGATAAATTCCTGCCATCATTAAGACTAAAAGAACAAACCCAGACAACACAAGATTTTGTAAAGGAATTTTCTCTGACAAAAAATCTTTTAATTGATGGTATTGCAGAGAAACAGCTATAAGAACAAACACTAATAAAAAAATCAGATCAATAACACGCTCCGCTATAATCGTTCCGAAACCTTTGTCAAAAGGAATTTTTTCGTATTTCTGCAACACCACTGCTCTTGATAATTCACCTGATCTTGGTATGGTAAGATTCATCAGATAACCCACACAAACCGCCATCATGTTATTGTTGAATGAGGACTGATACCCCAAATAATTAAGAGCATATTTCCATCGGTATGCACGCGAAACCAATCCTATTACAGAAAAAAAGGTAGCAAGAACAATGTACTGATAATTGACATGAGAAAAGTAACTTTTCATTTCTGTAAGCTGCTCAGGAGTAAATTGTATGTATGCATAGTAAACGAAAAAAACTCCCAACAAAAGTGGGAGTAGGATGTTTACTATTTTTTTAATTTTCGTTTTCAAGTGTTAAGTAAGCGAATTGTCTTTTTCATTTGGAAAGATAATCCACGGTTTAAATGTTTTTGCTTCTTCAAAATCCATCAAAGCATAGGTAATCACAATGATGATATCGTCTTTATGCACTCTTCTTGCCGCCGGTCCGTTCAGCGTAATTTCACCGCTTTTTCTTGGTCCCGGAATAGCATACGTATCAAAACGTTCTCCATTATTGATGTTCACAATCGAAACCTTTTCTCCTTCAATAATATTGGAAGCTTCCATCAATTCAACATCAATTGTAATACTTCCTATATAATTTAAATCAGCCCCGGTAACTTTTACACGGTGGATTTTTGATTTTAAAACTTCTATTTGCATAAGGCAAAGGTAATTAATTTAATAAAATGTTGTCTATTAATCTTACGTTATCTATATGAGCCACCACAAAGCCACGGTATTTTTTCCCGGCTTTTTTTTCTATTGCATGAACCAATGTTTCTTCATCTGCAATTTCAAAATACTCCAATGCAAAGTTAGGGTGTTTTTTAAATTCTTCTGTCACAAATTCACGGACATTTTCGAGTGATGATTCAGGAAACATTTCCCGAGCCTGCTTTAATATTTTATAGATAAGTGTGGCTTCCTGTTTTGCTTCAGCAGACAGTAATTCATTTCTCGAACTTCGTGCCAAACCATCTTCCTGTCTAAAAATAGGACAACCTACAATCTGCACAGGCAGTCGAAATTTCTGAACCATTTTTCGAATGATCTGAAGTTGCTGAAAATCTTTTTCTCCAAAATATGCCCTAGTTGGCCAAACTATTTCAAACAACTTTTTTACAATGGTACCGACTCCGTTAAAATGCCCGGGACGATTGACACCTTCCATCTGGTTTTCGAGTCCGTCATATTCAAACTCCTGAGCAATGGTTTCTCCTTCATAAATATCATCTACCGAAGGTGCAAAAATGATTATTTTATCGGAAAGCGTTTCTATAAAAGCGATGTCTTTTTCTAAAGTTCTCGGATATTTTTTCAGATCATCTGCATTGTTGAATTGGGTAGGATTGACAAAAATACTTACCACAACCGTGTCATTTTCTTCCAATGCCTGCTGCATCAACGATAAGTGTCCCTGATGAATAGCTCCCATAGTTGGCACTAATCCAATTGTTTGACGACTGTCAATCAAAGGCTCTAAGTGCTTTTTCAAATCATTCTGTTTTGTGTAAACCAACATTTTGTTTCATTTCAAAGAGTGCAAAATTAGTGTTTTAGATAAATAAGTCGTTATTTTTTTGTAATTTTGCTTGTTTTTAGAAACATTTTAATTAAAAAAATAGAATTCAATGATGAAAGACAAGAGGATATTATTCGTATCATCAGAAGTAGTACCCTATTTACCCGAAAATGAAGTATCTCAGGCATCATTTGATGCTCCAAAAATGATTAATGATATAGGCGGACAGATTCGTATCTTCATGCCTCGCTACGGAAGCATTAATGAAAGGAGGCACCAACTCCATGAGGTAATTCGCTTATCAGGTATGAACTTAGTGGTCAATGATATGGATATGCCTTTAATTATTAAGGTTGCCTCTATACCAAAGGAACGAATTCAGGTCTATTTTATCGATAACGACGAGTATTTTAAAAGAAAATGCACCTTTGTCGATGAGGATGCTAAATTATTTGAAGATAATGACGAACGTGCCATCTTCTTCACTAAAGGCGTAATTGAAACAGTAAAAAAACTCAATTGGGTACCCGACATCATCCATGTTCACGGATGGCTTGCTTCTCTCCTGCCTTTATATATGAAACAATATTACAAAGACGACAGCATATTTGCAGATACAAAAATTGTCACTTCAATATTTAAAAGCAGTTTTGACGGTGTTTTATCGGACAATATGTTTGAAAAAGTAGCTTTTGACGGTTTTGATGAACAATCAATTGAAATGTTGAAAGATGCTACATTCGAAAACATTATGATCAATGCCATCAACAACTCTGATGGTGTAATCATATCTTCAGAAGAAGCTTCTCCACTTTTAACAAATTATATAGAAAGTTCGAAAAAACCTTTCTTACCTTTCACCGCTAAAGAAAAAATGTCTGAAGTTTATTTGGACTTTTATAAAAATAAAGTTTTATAAGTCAACGCATATTTATGAAGAAAGGATTTTATGCAGCACTCCTGTTAACTGTATCAACATTGACGTTCACTTCTTGTGATAAAGATTTTACTGAAGTCGGTTCCGAAATTTTCGGAGAAGATGAGTTTGGTTTTGACAAATATGAGGTTGCCAATGTGGAATCAAAAATGGTAAAAACCGGCGTTTTTAATTCCCGTAACTTACCTTATAATACCTTTGGTGTTTTCCAGAACGGTGTTTTCGGTAAAACAACAGCTCATTTTGTGACACAAATAGAAATGATAAAGGGTACAGAACTTTCTGAAATCGGAAACAATCCTGTATTAGATTCTGTATATGTATATATCCCTTATACAAGTACTGTTGCTGAAACCGATTCTGACGGAAACGCCACTTATAATCTGACCAATGTATACGGAACCGGTAAGTTTTCATTAAATGTATATGAAAACGGTTATTTTCTGAGAGATGTCAATCCCGGAGAAGGTTTAGAAGCACAACAATACTTTTCTGATCAGAAAAACACTTTTGACAGCAATAAAAAGGGATTGAACGGGACGAATATAATTAACAATTCAACCAATACGGCTCAGAACTCTGATTTTGTAATTGATAAATCAGAAATCAGATTATACAAATACAACAGTCAGGGAGAAATTATTAAAGATGCCAACGGAAACCCTGTCATCAAGGAGCGAAAAAAACCGGGTATGTGGCTCGATTTGGACAAAACCTATTTCCAAAATCGCTTTTTTGCGAATAATACCTATAAAGGAATTCTGAATAATAATGTACTAAAAGAATTCTTCAGAGGCTTGTACTTCAATGTAGAGGATCTTTATAACCAAAGTGCATTAGCCCAACTCGCAGTTTCTGAAGGAACTCTTGTATTTATTTATAAGCAGGACAAAACCAATAACGACGGAGAAACTACGCGCGAGAGAAAAACTCTTACATTTAATTTAGGACACTCAGCTTCAAGCGGAAACACAAGAAATGCCACTACAGTCAATCTTTTTGAAACAGTAAACAGTCAGACTTATCAAAATCAACTGACCAATAATAACGATCAGAAACTATGGATCAGAGGTACTGAAGGCTCTATTGCAGAAATCAATCTGTTTGGTGAAGATGCCAACAATAACAACATTGCCGATGAGCTGGAATATATCAAATCAAAAAACTGGCTGATCAATCAGGCTGTACTAACTGTGTATGTTGACAACGCTACAATGGCGAACGCAGCAGGAACAGATCCGTACCGTTTGTTTTTATACGATCTTACCAATAACAAAGCATTGATAGATTACACAGCTGATACTTCTACCAATCCGGCTAAAAAAGTTTATAACGGAATATTAGACAAAAACACAACTGACAACGTTACCAAATACCGTTTCAGAATCACATCGCACATCAACAATCTCATCAGAAAAGATTCAACTAACGTGAAACTTGGTCTGGCAGTTGTTGATGATATTACACAAGGTAATTTTACACTTTTAAAAGATAAAAACACATTTCCGAAAAAAATCCCGACCCTTTCGGCAGCATTTCCTTTCGGTAGTGTTTTGTATGGTGCAAATCACCCTGACACAGCTAAGAGAATCAAGTTAGAAATTTATTACACCAAAGAAAACAATTAATAATATATGTGTGGAATTGTAGGATATATCGGACATAGAGAAGCGTATCCAATTATAATCAAAGGATTAAAGCGTTTAGAGTACAGAGGTTATGACAGTGCCGGAATCGTACTATACAATGATGATGAATTTAAATTATCAAAAACTAAAGGAAAAGTTTCTGATTTAGAAGAAAAAGCATCGAAGGAGATAGATAATAAAGGCACGATGGGAATGGGACACACACGTTGGGCAACCCACGGTGTACCTAATGACGTCAATTCACACCCTCACTATTCCAATTCAGGAGAGTTGGTAATCATACACAACGGTATCATTGAAAACTACGAGCCTCTGAAAATTGAATTAATCAACAGAGGATATACGTTCAAATCTGACACCGATACTGAAGTTTTAGTGAACTTAATTGAAGAAATTCAGAAAAGCAAAAACTTAAAATTAGGAAAAGCCGTTCAGGTAGCCTTAAATCAGGTAGTGGGCGCTTATGCTATCTGTGTGATGGATTTGAAAAAACCAAACGAGATTGTGGCTGCCCGTTTAGGAAGTCCACTTGCAATCGGTTTGGGTGAAAATGAATTTTTCATCGCTTCAGATGCATCTCCATTTATCGAATATACCAATAATGCCATTTATCTGGAAGATGAAGAAATGGCCATCATACGGTTAAACAAACCCGTTAAAATCCGAAAAATAAAAGATGATCAACTTGTAAGTCCTTATATTCAAGAACTTCAGTTAAATCTTGAGCAGATTGAAAAAGGCGGATTCGAGCATTTCATGTTAAAAGAAATACATGAACAACCTGATGTTATCAAAGACACTTTCAGAGGAAGATTGCTGTCAGATAAAGGAATCATCCGAATGGCAGGTGTTGAAGACAATCTGGAAAAATTCACAAGAGCAAAACGTATTGTAATTGTCGCTTGTGGTACTTCATGGCATGCAGGTCTCGTAGCTGAATACATGATTGAAGAGTTTGCACGTATACCTGTAGAAGTTGAATATGCTTCAGAATTCAGATACCGTAACCCAATCATCAATGAAGATGATGTGATCATCGCTATTTCTCAATCCGGAGAGACAGCAGATACCTTAGCAGCTATCAAATTAGCCAAAGAAAAAGGCGCTTTTGTTTTCGGAGTATGTAATGTGGTAGGCTCTTCTATCGCCAGAGAAACTCATGCAGGTGCTTACACCCATGCAGGACCAGAAATCGGAGTTGCTTCTACCAAAGCATTTACCACACAGATTACAGTATTGGCATTGATTGCTTTGCGTTTAGCAAAAGAAAAAGGAACCCTTTCGCATTCTGAATATTTGAGAAATCTTGTAGAATTAGAACTTATACCGGAAAAAGTAAAAGAAGCTTTATTAGCAGACAGTGAAATTATTAAAATCGCTGAGGTATATAAAGATTCAAACAACTGCTTGTACCTTGGACGTGGTTTTAATTATCCGGTTGCTTTGGAAGGCGCTCTGAAATTAAAAGAAATTTCTTATATACATGCTGAAGGTTACCCTGCTGCAGAAATGAAACACGGACCAATTGCACTTATTGATGAGCAAATGCCGGTCATTGTTATTGCTCCGAATCAAAATCACTATGACAAAGTAGTGAGTAATATACAGGAAATTAAAGCACGCAGCGGAAAAATCATTGCCCTGGTATCCAAAGGAGATGTGCAGGTAAGAAAATTAGCAGATCATGTAATTGAAATGCCACAATCTACTGAAGCCTTAACCTCTATTATTGCAACAATTCCTTTACAATTATTATCATATCATATAGCTGTAATGAGAGAGTGTAACGTAGATCAGCCAAGAAATTTAGCCAAATCGGTTACTGTAGAATAAATCAAAAAGCGAATTTTTAAAAATTCGCTTTTTTTGTATAAAAATAAAAAACAAAAGGCTTTAATTTCTATCAAAAAAAATTATCTTTGCACTCTGAAAAGGGTCTCCTTTTTATTAGCTATAAATATCTGTTAAATAAATACATAGAGCAATGTCTAAAGTTACAGGAAAAGTTGCACAAGTTATCGGGCCAGTAGTAGACGTAGTTTTCAACACTACAAATGCCGAACTTCCGAAAATTTATGATTCATTAGAAATCACTAAAAAAGATGGTTCAAAATTAGTATTAGAAGTACAATCACATGTTGGTCAGGACACTGTACGTACCATTTCGATGGACTCTACAGACGGATTGAGCCGCGGACATGAGGTAGTTGCTTTGGGTACTCCAATTCAAATGCCAATCGGAAAAGATGTATTCGGACGTTTATTTAATGTAATCGGAGATGCAATTGATGGTTTAGGTGATTTACCAAAAACAGGAGAAAACGGATTACCAATTCACCGTCAGGCTCCAAAATTTGAAGACCTTTCTACTTCATCTGAAGTATTATTCACCGGAATCAAAGTAATTGACTTGATCGAGCCTTATGCAAAAGGAGGAAAAATCGGTTTATTTGGTGGTGCCGGAGTAGGTAAAACAGTATTGATTCAGGAATTAATTAACAATATCGCCAAAGGTCACGGTGGTTTATCAGTTTTCGCAGGAGTTGGAGAAAGAACCCGTGAAGGAAACGATTTATTACGTGAAATGTTGGAATCAGGAATTATTAAATATGGTGATGATTTCATGCACTCTATGGAAAATGGAGGTTGGGATTTAGCTAAAGTTGATAAACCTGGAATGAGAGAATCGAAAGCAACATTCGTATTCGGACAAATGAATGAGCCACCTGGTGCTCGTGCTCGTGTAGCTTTATCAGGATTAACGATTGCGGAATACTTCCGTGACGGAGCTGGAGACGGACAAGGAAAAGACGTATTATTCTTCGTTGATAACATCTTCCGTTTTACACAAGCTGGTTCTGAAGTATCTGCGTTATTAGGTCGTATGCCATCTGCGGTAGGATACCAACCAACATTAGCTACAGAGATGGGAGCAATGCAGGAACGTATTACTTCGACAAAAACAGGTTCTATTACTTCTGTACAGGCAGTATATGTACCTGCGGATGACTTAACAGATCCGGCACCTGCTACAACATTTGCCCATTTAGATGCTACAACCGTATTGTCACGTAAAATTGCTGAGCTTGGTATCTATCCTGCGGTAGATCCATTAGATTCAACATCACGTATCTTAACACCTGAAATTTTAGGAAAAGAACATTACGCATGTGCCCAAAGAGTAAAAGAAATTTTACAGAAATATAAAGAGTTACAGGACATCATTGCGATCTTAGGTATGGAAGAGTTATCAGAAAGTGATAAACTGGCTGTATCAAGAGCACGTCGTGTACAACGTTTCTTATCACAACCATTCCACGTTGCTGAGCAGTTTACAGGTATACCAGGTGTATTGGTAGATATCAAAGATACCATCAAAGGATTCAACATGATTATTGATGGTGAACTGGATCACTTACCGGAAGCAGCATTCAACTTAAAAGGAACCATTGAAGAGGCAATCGAAGCTGGACAGAAAATGTTAGCGGAAGTTTAATCCAAAAAACAAACACATGATTTTAGAAATCGTTTCACCAGAGGCTGTCCTATTCAAAGGAACTGTAACTTCAGTTTCTGTTCCCGGAGTTGACGGAGAGTTTCAAATGTTGAATAACCATGCCCCGATTGTTTCTCTATTAGTAGAAGGTAGAGTAAAAATTGTAGGCAGCAACATACATATAGAACCACAATTCGAAAACAAATTTGAAAAAATTGACAATAATTCTTATTATCTGCCAATCAGTTCAGGAACGCTCGAATTAAAGGATAACAAGATTAACATCTTGGCAAACTAAAAAAAAACCACTCTTACTCAGAGTGGTTTTTTGCTTTAAGGCATTATACTATTTACTTCAAAAAACAACACGGTACAAACAAACAAAAACAACACATCTTTAAATTTCGTAGCTTTGCCGTCATAAAGAAATAGATATGAGTGCCAGTAAAAAAACGGCTGCTGTTGGTTTTATATTCATAACCATCTTATTAGACATTATTGGTATCGGAATTATCATTCCGGTAATTCCTAAACTGCTAAAAGAATTAATTCATGCAGACATTACAGAAGCCGCCCGTATTGGCGGATGGCTGGCATTTGCGTATGCCTTTACCCAATTTATTTTTGCCCCTATGGTAGGCAACTTAAGCGATAAATACGGAAGAAGACCAATTCTTCTGCTATCGCTGCTCGCATTTGCATTTGATTACATCTTACTCGCCATAGCACCAACCATATTCCTGATATTTGTAGGACGTATTGTTGCAGGCATCACCGGAGCCAGCATCTCAACCGCTGCAGCCTATATAGCTGATGTAAGCAATTCAGAGAACAGAGCTAAAAATTTCGGCCTTATTGGCGCTGCTTTTGGTATCGGTTTTATTATTGGTCCGCTTATAGGTGGTCTTTTAGGGCATTATGGCGCACGGGTGCCATTCTATGCCGCTGCCATCCTTTGCTTTATTAATTTTCTATACGGCTATTTTTTACTGCCGGAATCCCTACCAAAAGAAAAAAGACGCGGATTTGACTGGAAATCAGCAAACCCCGTCGGAGCAATTATGCGCCTGAAAAGATATCCTCAAATCATCGGTCTTATCGTAGCAATATTCTGTATGTATACGGCAAGTCATGCAGTAAACGGAAACTGGAGTTTTTATACCATGTATCGTTTTGACTGGGATGAAAAAATGGTTGGTATCTCTTTAGGTGTTGTGGGTCTCCTCTTCGGATTAGTACAAGGAGTACTTATCCGCTGGCTGAATCCTAAAATAGGAAATGCCAAAAGCATCCTCATAGGTATTGTAATGTATGGAACCGGTTTTTTCCTGTTTGCCTTTGCAAAAGAAGGATGGATGATGTTTGTATTCCTGATACCATATTGTCTCGGTGGCATTGCAGGCCCGGCATTGCAATCAGAAATTACCGAACATATTCCGGCTACTGAGCAAGGTCAGATTCAGGGCACACTCGCAAGTCTAAATAGTGCCACCGCTATTTTCGGTCCGTTGATGATGACCAATCTGTTCTACTATTTTACACATGATGGAGCTCCCTTTTTATTTCCCGGAGCACCCTTTTTACTGGCATTTATATTTATGGTTTGTGCCTTTATTATGTCTAACGCAGGTCTTAAAAAATACAGTAATTCCTATCTCAAAAAAGAAAAATAAATGAGCTCTTTTTATTATATCGACCGATCAGATATACGTTTAGAAGATGTTGTATTCAACAGAAATGCAGCGGATCAGATACAAGCCTTTTTACAGGAGCAGCAATTTAAAGACAAATTACTTCATTATCAATTACCTGTTGCCAATAAACTATTACTATATGGCGCTACCGGCTGTGGTAAGACGATGACAGCAAAAGCTCTTGCAAAACAGTTAAACAAAAAACTGGTTGTAGTAAATCTGGCTACTATTGTTTCTTCTAAACTCGGAGAAACAGCCAAAAACATAGAAAGTCTTTTTAAAGAATCTCAATACGAAGGTATTATTTTATTTTTTGATGAATTTGATTCTTTAGGACAAATACGCGATTATGATAATAAAGACAATTCTGAAATGAAACGGGTTGTAAATGCTATTCTGCAACTAATCGATAACTTTCCTCAAAAATCGGTACTCATAGCCGCAACCAATCAAATCCAAATGATTGACGAAGCATTGAAACGCAGATTTGAGATGCATCTGGAATTTACAGCACCTGACACAGAGGTGATCGATGCCTATTATGATCAGATGCTATCAAAATACCCTTTAAAATACAGAACTCTGGAAAGAAAATACTTCCCGTCATTTGCAGAAGTAAAGAATCATATTTTTGCCTCTGTAAAACAAAATATAATTCGTGAAGCATTAAAAGAAACACCCATTCAATAATACTACAGAACACAGATATATGAACTGGATTCAGCTTTTATCTCTAAAAAAACAGGGAGATACAAAATCAAGAATAAGAAAAGAAGAAAAAGAATCGAGAGTCGGTTTTGAGGTCGATTATGATCGTATTATATTTTCCAATGCTTTTAGAAGCCTGCAGGACAAGACACAGGTAATTCCGCTTTCAAAAACAGATTTCGTACACACAAGGCTTACCCATAGTCTGGAAGTTTCTGTGGTTGGCCGTTCCTTAGGAAGGCTTGTAGGTGAACAGGTATTAGCAAAATATCCTTCTCTTACAGAATTGGGGTATACCATAAATGATTTTGGTGCTATTGTTGCTGCCGCTTGTCTATCTCATGACATTGGCAACCCTCCTTTCGGACATTCCGGAGAAAAAGCAATTGGTGATTATTTTAAACATGGAAACGGCGAACGGTACCGTCTGGATCTGCAACCAAAAGAATGGCAGGACCTGATTGATTTTGAAGGAAATGCTAACGGATTTAATGTACTGACAGCGTCAAGGCCGGGATCCGAAGGCGGATTACGTATTTCATATGCCACATTAGGTGCTTTTATGAAATACCCTAAAGAAAGTCTTCCTAAAAAACCAACTCTTGAGATCAGCGATAAAAAGTTTGGCTTTTTCCAAAGAGATAAGGAAGCTTTTTTAGATGTAGTAACAGAATTAGGTCTTATAAAAAAAGAAGGTGATGACATTCGTTATCACAGGCACCCGTTGGCCTATATTGTAGAGGCAGCAGACGACATTTGTTATACCATTATTGACTTTGAAGACGGTATCAATCTGGGATGGATTCCGGAAGAACACGCATTGGAATTCCTTATAAAGATTGTACAGAACAACATCAATTCTGCAAAATATGCGCAGCTCAAAACCAAAGCAGAAAGAGTGAGCTATCTCAGAGCATTGGCTATTGGCAGTCTTATAAGCGATGTAGTCACTGTTTTCATGGAAAATGAAGAAAGTATTCTCGAAGGCACTTTTGGGCATTCTCTAACAGACAAATGCAGTTATGTGGCTCAAATGAAAGATATCATAAACATCAGTATTTCAAACGTATATGAAAGTAAAGAAGTGATTCAGAAAGAACTGGTCGGATATCAGGTATTGCACACCTTATTGGATAAGTTTTCTACTGCAGTGAACAACGAACACGATGGCACTCTGACCCATTATGACAGTCTCATTTTAAAGATGTTGCCCGAACAGTATCATATTGAGTCTGAAAACCTTTACGAACGACTGATGAATATCTGTAAATTTGTATCAATGCTTACAGATGGAAAAGCCCTTGATCTTTATCAGGCAATCAAAGTAAAGTAAACCATCACTTGATTAACGGGTATAAAAAAAAGCGATTGAAAATTCAATCGCTTTTTTAATTTTTTCAGTAAGTTCTGATTAAGCCTCGAACGGAACAACAGAAACGAAAGATTTGTTATCTTTCTTTTTTGCGAACTGAACAATTCCATCAACTTTTGCATGTAAAGTATGATCTTTACCCATGTAAACGTTTTCACCTGGATTATGCTTAGAACCTCTTTGTCTTACAATGATATTACCAGCAATAGCAGCTTGTCCACCATAAATCTTAACGCCTAAACGTTTCGATTCTGATTCTCTACCATTCTTCGAACTACCGACACCTTTCTTGTGAGCCATGATGTTTTGGTTTTAAATTGTTAATACTTTTTACTACAGATTAGATAGTGATTCCCTCAATTACGATTTGAGTTAAAGACTGTCTGTGACCGTTTTTCTTTTTGTAACCTTTTCTTCTTTTTTTCTTGAAAACGATTACTTTGTCACCTTTAAGGTGTTTTAAAACTTTCGCTCCTACTGAAGCTCCTGTTATAGCTGGGGCGCCTAAAGTAATTGCTCCTTCGTTGTCTACTAAGAATACTTTGTCAAATGTAACATTTGAACCTTCTTCTGCAGCCAATCTGTGAACATACACTTTTTGGTCTTTGCTAACTTTGAATTGTTGCCCTGCTATCTCTACGATTGCGTACATAACAATAAAATTAATAAGATTATTTTTAAGGATGCAAATATAGAATTATTTTTTGATATTTACACGCAAATACGTTATTTTTTGATTTCCAACTGATTGATTTATATATCAATAAAAAATATCTGGGAAAACTGTAACAAAATGACGAAATTGCGACTTATTTAAAAATCATATAAATATAGTTTAAAATTATGAAAAAATCTTTAACAGCTTTAGCAATAGCATTATTCTTAGGAAATGCTGTATCTGCACAAAAAGTTGAGTTTGAAGAGTACACACTAGACAATGGCTTGCATGTTGTTTTACATCAAGACAAATCTGCTCCGGTAGTGGTTACTTCAGTAATGTACCACGTTGGTGCAAAAGATGAAAACCCGGAACGTACAGGTTTTGCTCACTTTTTCGAACACTTATTATTTGAAGGAACTGAAAACATTCAAAGAGGTGAATGGTTCAAGATAGTAACCGCAAACGGCGGACAAAATAACGCAAACACTTCTGACGACAGAACATATTATTACGAAGTTTTCCCTTCAAACAACTTGGAATTAGCGATTTGGATGGAATCTGACCGTTTATTGCAGCCAGTTATTAATCAGATCGGTGTTGATACACAGAACGAAGTTGTTAAAGAAGAAAAGCGTTTACGTGTAGACAATCAGCCTTATGGAAATATGTTTACAGAGGTAAAACGTAACTTATTTAAAAAACACCCTTACCGTTGGGCACCAATCGGATCTATGGAGCACTTAGATGCTGCTACTTTAGAGGAATTTAAAGCTTTCAATAAAAAATTCTATGTTCCAAACAATGCTGTTTTAGTTATTGCCGGAGATATCGACTACAAACAAACGAAAGATCTTGTTCAGAAATATTTTGGCAACATCAAAAAAGGTGCTAAAGTGGAACGTGTAAATATTCAGGAAGATCCGATTACAAAACCAATCGTTGCTGAATATCAGGATCCGAACATCCAATTACCAATGTATATCACAGCATACAGAACCCCATCTAACAAAACAAGAGATGCCCGCGTATTGGATATGATTTCATCTATTTTGTCAGGAGGAAAATCTTCCCGTTTACACAAAAAAATTGTTGATGACAAGAAAATGGCGCTACAGGTTGCAGCATTCAGCCAGGGTCAGGAAGACTACGGTATGTATATAATACTTGGTATTCCAATGCAAGGTTTCACACGTGATCAGATTCAGGCTGAGATTGATGCTGAAATCAAAGATTTACAAACCAATTTAATTTCTGAAAGAGATTACCAAAAATTACAAAATGAGTTTGAAAACAGCTATGTAAACAGTAACTCAGATTTAGAAAGTTTGGCTGAAAACTTAGCAACATACTATTTATTGTATGGTGATATCAACCTGATCAATGAAGAAATCAATATCTATCGTTCTATTACAAGAGAAGAAATCAGAGAAGTAGCGAAAAAGTATTTACAACCAAACTCACGTTTACTTTTAGATTATGTTCCTGTTAAAGAAGAGGCTGCAAACTAAGACTATTAAAGACAATGAAAAAAATATTTATTATAGCAACAGCTTTAATGCTTTCATTAAGCTCGGAAGCTCAGATTAAAAGACCACAACCACAACCAGGACCGGCTCCAACAGTTCATGTGTCTAAACCACAGGAATTTACTTTAAAGAACGGCTTGAAAGTATTGGTAGTAGAAGACCATAAATTACCTCGTGTAAGCTATATGTTAACTATTGACACACCACCTTATGTAGAAGGAAAAAAAGCAGGTGTTTCATCTTTAACAAGTGCTGTTGTTGGTAACGGAACAAAAAAGATTTCTAAAGAAGCATTCAATGAAGAAATTGACTTTTTAGGAGCCAATATTAACTTCTGGAATACCGGTGCTTCAGGAAGCGGATTGTCTAAATATGCTGATCGTATTCTTGAAATTATGGCTGATGGTGCCTTAAATCCTTTATTCTCTCAGGAAGAATTTGACAAAGCAAAAGCACAATCTATTGAAGGATTAAAATCAAGTGAGAAAAGTGTTTCTGCTGTCGCTTCAAGAGTTGAAAATGCTTTATTGTTCGGTATCAATCATCCAAACGGAGAATACGTTACAGAACAAACATTAAACAATGTTACACTACAGGATGTAAAAGACAACTATTCGTCTTATTTCGTTCCGGAACAAGCTTATTTAGTAGTTATTGGTGATGTTGACTTTAAAAAAGTAAAGAAATCAGTTGAGAAGTTATTTGGAAACTGGAAAAAAGCATCTGCTCCAAAACAACAATATCCGGTTACTAAAAATATTGGAAAAACACAGATTGATTTCGTTGACATGCCAAATGCTGTACAGTCAGAAATCGCTTTAGTAAACGCTGTAGAATTAAGAATGACAGACAAAGATTATTTTGCTGCATTAATGGCTAACCAGATTCTTGGTGGCGGTGGTGAAGGACGTTTGTTCTTAAATCTGCGTGAAGCTCACGGTTGGACGTATGGTGCTTATTCTTCCGTTGGTTCAGGAAAGTATACTTCTAAATTCAGATCTTCTGCTTCGGTAAGAAATGCGGTAACTGACAGTGCGGTAGTTGAATTCATGAAAGAGATTCACAAAATCAGAACAGAGCCTGTGAATGAAGATGAATTAAAATTAGCAAAAGCAAAATACATCGGTAGTTTCGTAATGGAAACACAAAAACCAGGTACTATTGCTTCATTTGCATTAAGAACAAAAACACAGAATTTACCTGCAGATTTCTACGAAAACTACATTAAAAACATCAATGCAGTAACGGTACAGGATATCAAAAATGCAGCTAATAAATATTTCCTTGCTGAAAATCTTAGAATCTTAGTTGTTGGTAAAGCAAGTGACGTATTACCAGGTCTTGAAAAATTACCTTACAAAGTAAACTATTACGACAAATTCGGTAACCCTGTTGCAAAGCCGGAAGTAAACAAACCAATTCCAGCTGGTGTTACAGCAAAGTCTGTTTTAGACAATTATATTAAAGCAATTGGAGGAGAAGCAAAAGTGAAAACTGTAAAAACTCTTTTCACAACTGCAAATGCTACAGTTCAGGGAATGGAATTAACATCAGTTACCAAACAAACTAATAAAGGTCAGTTATTATCTGTAACAACTGTTATGGGACAAGTAATGTCTAAACAACTTATTACACCTACAACTGGTTTTGTTGAACAACAAGGACAAAAAATACCTTTAGAAGGAGAAGAACTTAAACAAGCTCAGGAAGCAGCTGTTTTATTCGGAGAATTGACTTCTGCCGGTAAAGCAGGCGTTACCCTAACAGGTATTGAGAACATCAACGGAACAGACGCTTATGCTGTAAAAGAGAACAAAACGACTTCTTATTATGATGTTGCCACAGGTTTAAAAATCGCAACTTCAACAGAAATGGATGTACAGGGTCAGACAATGAATCAGGTAATCTATTATTCTGACTATAAAGATGTAAAAGGAATCAAAATTCCTTATAAAATGTCAATGAATGTTGGTATCGATATTGAAATGATTACAAAAGATGTAAAAGTAAACGAAGGCGTTTCTGATGCAGATTTTAAATAATCAATAACATATTATTCTTTACGAAAGCCCGATAAATCTATCGGGCTTTTTTATGAAATCATTCTATAAAACCTCATGCATACATACTAATAA
The DNA here is from genome assembly GCA_032096595.1 of Flavobacterium sp. GTDB lineage: Bacteria > Bacteroidota > Bacteroidia > Flavobacteriales > Flavobacteriaceae > Flavobacterium. The sequence continues at coordinate 43,590 of DAMCXY010000002.1, forward strand.
AACAATAAGACCACTGCTTCAGTGGTCTTATTGTAATGTATTAATGTGTAAAACAAAGGATATTTTACTCTGTAAAATATTGCCTATTATTTATTCAATACTTTTTTCAACATAGGATCTTCTTTTAAGATCCACATATAATAGTCATCGTCTGTTTTTAACTGATTAATATATTCTGCTACCAGATAGAAGATGATATTGTTTTTATGTCTGTCCAGATTAAAAGAAAGTCCGTTTGCAATGAGGTGTTTCTTTAAATCATTAAAATATTTCGGTTGTGTCGAAACTCTTTGAGACAATGTATTCACATCAAGCGCTTCTAAAACGTTTCGTTCTTTATCTATTTCTTCAAATACATAATAGCTTACAAGCCCGGTACGCATTAAGAGTTGAATAGCGTCCTCTCCATGTTTACTTTTCAACGGTACAAATACATCCGGAACGATACCGCCGCCGCCGTATACGATTCTTCCTGCTTTGGTTTTGAATTGTAAAGAATCAGATAAGTAAATACTGTCTTTTTCGTACAACTCCCCGCTTTCGAAACGATGTGAGAGTTCATTATTATAATCTTCATAACCGCTGGTGTACGGTTTTTGAATAGAACGTCCGGATGGAGTATAGTACCTTGCGGTAGTCAATCTTACCGCTGATCCGTCACCGAGATACATTTCTCTCTGAACCAATCCTTTTCCATACGTTCTGCGTCCTATTATTATACCTCTGTCATTGTCCTGTATTGCACCCGCAATGATCTCACTTGCAGAAGCTGAATTCTCATTAACCCACAAAAACAGGCTTCCTTTTTCAAAGCTCCCTTTTTCGGTTGCTTTATTAAGAGTGACACTTCCTTTTTTATTTATTGTCTTGACAACAATTTCATCTTTTCGAAGAAACTCATCGGCAATCTGAATTGCAGGCTCCATATATCCACCACCATTATCCCGTAAATCCAGCACAAGTGATTTCATTCCCTTAGCCTGTAATTTATCCAATCCTGCTTTAAACTCTTTATACGTTGTCTCTGAAAAACGATTGATTTTAATATACCCGAGTGTATCGTTTATCTTAATGGCAACATCAACACTTTTCAGTGGAATCTCTCCTCTCTTTACATCAACGTTGAGAAACTTACCATCTTTTTTTCTATATACTTTTAACTTGACAGTGGAATCCATTTTTCCTTTGAGGATATTGACCAGAGAGTCATTCGTAAGATTATTACCAAAAATCTTATGGTTATCCGCAAACAGAATTCTGTCTCCTGCCCGCAATCCGGCTTTATAGGAAGGACCGCCCGGAATGGCTTTGATAATAGCCAGCGTATCGTTAAAAAGATTGTAATTAATACCAATTCCGACAAATGAACCTTTCATTGATTTCTGCACCTCTTCCATTTCACTCTGTGCAATATAAACAGAATGCGGATCAAGATGTTCCAAAAGATTATTCATCGTCAAATCTATGATAGAATCAGTATCTACGTTATCAACATATTCCTGTTCTATCAGATCAATAAGCTTATTAAGCTTGATTCTTGCTTTATCGTCATAGGAAGTACGGGGAGAAGTAGTACGTTCAATAAAACCTCCTAAAAAAACTCCTGCCGCCAGTGCACCAGTCACAACAACAGGCCACAAATAAGTACGTTTATTCATTTATTGATGCTTCCAAATTTGAAATCTGCATTACTTCTACTCCTGCCCTCTTTAGAAAATCAATTCCCGATTGGTCTTTATAACCTTGTTCGTAAACTACCCGTGTAATTCCTGATTGGTGAATCAGTTTACTACAGTCTTTACAAGGAGACATTGTTATATACAATGTTCCGTTTTCGCAGCTTTGGGTAGATTTTGCTACTTTTGAAATAGCATTTGCCTCAGCATGCAATACATACCATTTAGTAATTCCTTCTTCATCTTCACAACAATTTTCAAAGCCTGAAGGCGTTCCGTTATAGCCGTCAGAAATGATCATTTTGTTTTTTACAATAATGGCACCTACTTTTCTGCGATGACAATATGATAACTGCCCCCATTCTTTTGCAATTCTAAGATAGGCTTTATCATATTTTTCACGCTTACTTTCTATATGATTTTCCATATAACAAATCTGAAATCCAGCATTCTAAGACTCCAAAACAACACTTTGTCTCTTGCCGGATTCGCACAACAAAAATAAAGATAAGTTTGTGTTATAAAAATTTTTTAGGACTAAATATTCAAAGATTCTAAAAAGGTATAAAATGTAAATATTTCTTAATTTTATTGCGTACCTCGTTTTTATTTCTATTTTTGTTTATGAATAAAAACCTCGATTATGTTAAGTTACGACATCTATGACTCAGGTTTCAAAGAAAGAAACAAAGGTCATTTCGCATCTATTGTGAGAGTAGCACTTTCAAATGGCGATTTCAGTGAGGAGGAAATGCATTTTATCAATGAATTAGCTAAAAAATTAGACATTTCAGAAGAAGACTATACGAAAATTTTAGCAAATCCAAATAATTACCCTGTAAATCCTCCCTATTTGCAGACACAACGCATTGAGCGCTTGTATGATCTCGCACGCATGGTATATGTAAATCATGTGCTGGGTCCTAAACAAAAGGAGATCCTGAGAAAGTTTACCTCCGCATTGGGTTTTGCCGGCGACATCAATGGCATCACCGACAAAGCACTCTCGTTATTGGTACTTGAAGTATCTATGGATGAATTCATGGATGAAATAAGCCAATATATTAAAAAACATAAAGTTTAACCCCAAAAGAAAAGCGACTTCAAAGTCGCTTTTTTATTACATTTTCATTAACCAGTTTCTCATTGAAACTTCTTCTTCGATAATTCTTCTCAATTCAGAAATGGCTACCCTGTCCTGAAGCATGGTATCGCGGTGACGAATCGTTACCGTATTATCTTCAATAGTCTGGTGATCTACTGTAATACAAAACGGTGTGCCCAAAGCATCCTGACGGCGATAACGACGCCCTACAGCATCTTTCTCATCATAAGCCACATTAAAGTCCCATTTCAGTTCATCAATAATCGTACGCGCCAATTCAGGAAGTCCGTCTTTTTTAACCAACGGCAGGATAGCAGCTTTTGTCGGAGCTAATACCGATGGCAATTGCAAAACTGTTCGCGTAGAACCGTCTTCTAAAACTTCTTCTTTCAGGGATTTCGAGAACACCGATAAAAACATACGGTCAAGCCCGACAGATGTTTCTACCACGTATGGTACATAAGAACTATTGGTTTCGTTATCAAAAAACTGTAGTTTCTTTCCGGAATGTTGCTCATGTGCTTTTAGATCGAAATCTGTACGAGAGTGAATCCCCTCCAATTCTTTAAATCCGAACGGAAAATTGAATTCAATATCCGATGCCGCGTTGGCATAATGCGCTAATTTTTCATGATCGTGAAAACGATAATTTTCTTTTCCTAATCCTAAAGACAAATGCCACTTGAGACGGGTTTCTTTCCAGTACTCATACCATTTCATTTCCTCTCCAGGTTTTACGAAAAACTGCATTTCCATCTGTTCAAATTCACGCATACGGAAAATAAACTGACGTGCAACAATTTCGTTACGGAATGCTTTTCCGGTCTGAGCAATTCCGAAAGGGATTTTCATGCGCCCTGTTTTCTGAACGTTTAGAAAATTTACAAAGATACCCTGTGCCGTTTCCGGGCGCAGATACAAATCCATAGCTGTATCTGCTGAAGCTCCAAGTTTGGTTCCGAACATAAGATTGAACTGGCGTACCTCTGTCCAGTTTTTAGAACCGGTCTCAGGATCTGAAATGCCCAACTCTTCAATAAGTGCTTTTACATCAGCTAAATCACCCGAATCAAGCCCGTGTGCCATTCTTTCCAGAATTTCTTTTTTCTTTGACAGATATTCTATTACTCTTGGATTAGTTGCCACAAATTGTTCTTCGTCAAATGAGTCACCAAAGCGCCCTCTTGCTTTTTCAATCTCTTTTTGCGCTTTCTGATACAATTTTTCACAGTAATCTTCAATAAGCACATCTGCTCTATATCTTTTTTTGGAATCTTTATTATCAATTAACGGATCGTTAAAGGCATCAACATGTCCTGATGCTTTCCAGGTAGTAGGATGCATAAAAATAGAAGCATCTATCCCTACAATATTTTCATGCATCTGAACCATTGACTTCCACCAATATTCACGGATGTTTTTCTTTAATTCTACTCCGTTTTGAGCATAATCATATACAGCGCTCAATCCATCGTAAATTTCGCTTGACGGAAATATATATCCGTATTCTTTTGCATGCGAAATTACATTCTTAAAAATATCTTCTTGTTTTGCCATGGTGCAAAAATACTAAAAATGCCTAAATTCTAAAGGTTTATCTCTACTATTAAATAAGATTTTTTTGCTCTTGCTAAATTTTTTCCATAAATTGAGAAAATATAAATATAACAGTTATGCGCCAGGGTTTTTTCAATCTTATATTCCCTCCATTGTGCTATGGTTGCAATGAGATCTTAATGCATCGGGAAATTTATATTTGTACCTATTGTCTGCATCATTTAGAAAGAGTTCCAATCAGTGAAAACGCTTTTCCGGAGCTCCTTCGCAGGTTTTATGGTAAGCTGAAAATAAAAAACGCTTCAGCCTTATTATTCTATGAAGACGGAAGTATCGCTAAACAGTTGATTCACCACTTAAAATACAAGAATCAACAGGAAATCGGGATCTTTTTGGCAGAGATGGTCTATGAGCGTTCCACTAACCATAGACTGTTTAATACGGTTGATGAAATTGTTTCCATTCCGCTACATCCAAAAAAACAGAAGGAGCGAGGCTACAATCAGCTCGATTTTTTTTGTCAGAAACTTTCAGAACTATTCAACATTCCCTATAACGGAGAAAGACTTAAAAAGAATTTTTACAGTAAATCACAAACTAAAAAATCGCTTTTTAGCCGTAGTGAGATTCATCAGGATATGTTTACAGTGAATTTTGACAATACAGATTCAGGCAAACATTTTTTACTGATTGATGATGTCGTTACAACAGGATCCACAATTGAAAAAGCAGGAAATGAACTTTTGAAAATAGAAAATGTACAATTAAGCATATTTACAATAGCCTGTGCCAGATAATTGTAACCAAAACGTTTTCGATAAAATAAAAAATCGCTTACTTTGTACGAAATTATATTCTATGAAGTTTTTAAGAGTTCTGCTATTTTTTGCTTTTATCAGTTTGATTCTTTTTTCTGGTTGTGCCAAAAGGGGAATGATTACCGGAGGTCCCATGGATACTTTAGCGCCTGTAATAATAAGTAGTTCTCCTGAAAATTATTCCGTTCATTTTGATAAAAAGGATATAAAAATCGTGTTTGATGAGTATATAAAGATCGATAAGCTGAATCAAAACCTTATCATATCTCCTCCGATGAATACTATCCCTGAAGTAACTCCTATGGGATTTGCAAGTAAATCGATTACCATTAAAATACTGGACACCCTTAAAAGCAATACAACCTACAGCTTTAACTTTGGACGAAGCATAGTAGATAATAACGAAGGAAATCCTTTTACCGCTTTTAAATATGTTTTTTCTACAGGTGATTACATTGATTCCTTAAAAGTAAGCGGTAATATCAAGGATGCATACAGTAAAAAAACGGATAATTTTGTAAATGTTGTTTTATATGATGCGACTCAATTCAATGATTCAACTATTTATAAAGAAAAACCTATCTATATTGCCAATACCCTTGATAGCCTTACCTCTTTTTCTATTGAAAACATCAAAGAAGGAAGCTATTATTTATTTGCTTTGAAAGACCAAAACAATAATTATAAGTTTGACCCGCAGTCAGATAAAATTGCTTTTTACGAAAAACCCATAACATTGCCTACAGAGGAAACATTTGACCTGACCCTGTTTAAAGAAGTAAAAAAAGAAAGTGCCGGCAGACCCTCTATGACGAGTAAAAATAAATGGCTGGTGCCTTATGAAGGTGATTATAAAAATTTAAAAATGGAACTCTTGGGCAATAATAAACCTATTGATTTTGCTTTTTCAAAAGTTCCTCAAAAAGATTCTCTACATGTCTTTACTCCATTAGCTCCAATGGATTCTGTAACTTTCCGTTTCAAAAATAAAGACTATGAAAAAGAATATACAATTAAAACACGGCAGGTAAAGATGCAGGATTCTTTGAAAGTAAGTCTGAACAAATCAGGGTCGCTTGATTTCAGAGACAGTCTTCAGATAACTACTACAACCCCTGTTCGGAAATTAGCAGCTGATAAAATACAATTGATCGGTAAAGATTCTGCAAATGTTCCCTTTACTCTTTTTGCCGATTCCCTTAATCTGGCAACAACGATCCATTTTGAGAAAAAGGAAAAAGAAAAGTATACATTGACTTTATTACCAGGAGCCATTACCGACTTTTATGGCAAACAAAATGATAGCATTGTGAGTCAGCTCACCACGAAGGCGTATACTGATTACGGCAACCTAACAATAACACTTGAAAACACAAAAAATTTCCCTCTGATTGTACAGATTCTGAATGATAAAGAAGTATTGACAGCTTTTGAGATTCTTACAGAAAACAAACCTGTGGTATTTAATCACCTTACGCCTAACAAATACTTTATCCGCGTTATTTATGATGAAAATAATAATGGAAAATGGGATACAGGTAAATATCTGGATCGCCGGCAACCCGAAGAAGTATATTATTTTGCCAAAGAGATTGATGTCCGACCAAATTGGGAAATGAAAGAAACACTCATACTTCCTGTTCCCAGGGAATAATAACACATAAAAAACGCCGCTTGTATATGCGGCGTTTTATTATTTATTTGTCAATAAAGTTCAAAATGATCGGCATCGTTTAGAAAAGCAAGCTTCTCTCTGGCTTTTTTGAGTCCTTCTTTTGACAGTTCTATTATCTCAATTTTATCTCCTATTACAGGCTGCTGAAGATATTGCCCCATATAATCAAGCATTTGAGAATGTCCTGAATATTTATTTTCTGCGGGATCGGTACCACTACGATTAACAGCAGCTACAAAACACATATTTTCTATCGCGCGGGCCTTTAATAACGCATCCCAGGCGTAAATTCGCTGATCAGGCCAAGAAGCAACATAAATCAAAAGCTCATAGTCTTCTTCAACAACTCTTGAATAAACCGGAAATCGGAGATCATAGCATATCAAGGGTCTTATTTTCCAATCTTTGTAAATTACAGTTAATTTATTTATTCCTGCATCATAAACCTTGTCTTCGCCGGCGAGTGTAAAAAGATGTCTTTTATCATAGGTATAATAATCACCATTGGGCAATACAAAATATAATCTGTTGAAATAGCGATTATCTTCCTTAATCACAACACTTCCTGTGATGGCAAACTGATGCTTCTCTGCCATTTTTTGCATCCATGACAAGGTAATTCCATCCTGAGTATCGTATACTTCTTGAGGCGACATTGTAAACCCCGTCGTAAACATCTCAGGCAATATTACCAAATCTACTGTCTGATCTATATTTTCCAACCTCTGTGTCAGAAGGTCAAGATTCTTTTGTTTATCCTGCCATACAGGAGAGAATTGTACAAGAGCTATTTTCATTGGCTAAATATTTGAAATAAATGATACAGGAAATAATTTTCACATTGTTTCATATCTATAAAGTTACAACAACAGTCACACAAATGTGTTATTCCGTCCTAAAATCTGATTAACAATAAAGCGGAATTAAATAACTGGATTTTAAAATGTTCGTACTGATCTTTTTATATATAAGATAAAAATCAGCCAATACTCTATATCATATCACCACAAAACTCTTTGTATTTTTCATTTATTTCTTCATAAAAGCGCAACTGGACTTCCAATTCTACATCTGATACCGATTTATATTTCTCTTTGTCAGCTGCTTCATTTTCTTTATTATTCTCTCGTAATACGGTTCGAATTTCTTTTTGAATTTTACCTACATAATTAAGCTTGAACCAACCGATATTTGTATAATGCTCATCTAAATAGGCTTTTGCTTCCGGACAGCTTTTCAACAGCTGACTAATAGCTTTAAAATTTGGAACGGTGTTAATCCATCGGATCCCTTTAGTTGCTACACCAAAATTACTTCCAGGCATTTTTATAACACTGATGAAACTACCCGTTGTTACTTTCATATTACGTTCATACAGTGTTAAAAGATATCCATAAACCTCCATTGGACCATCAATGTATTTATTCAGAAACATTACATCTTCTCTACGTCTATATTCTCCTGTTTTGTCATTTATATTCTTAACTACCACTTTATAAAGCAAGAACTTTGTATTGTCTTTCTCTTCTATTTCTATGGTATATATATTTCTGGTTGGTATTTTTTCAGCCTTTTTGGATCCTTCGGCTTTAAAATTTATATGCTCTTTAGAACTAGATGAAACGAAAAAAGTTTCATAAACATTTTTTTTAATGTTTATATAACCTGTTTCGTGACTACCATCTTCATAGGTAAGAATAGCTTTTCGATAACCTACACCAGCCAGATGCTGTGCTGTTAAACATTGTACAATTAAACTAAGTAGGATTGTAATATATATTCTCATAAAAGTAGGTTTTAACGACAAATATAACAATATTCACGATAAAAAGAAAAAAAATAAAAACATCCATATTATCAAAAATAAAAAAGCCCGACGTTTCCGTTGGGCTTTTGATATCAATTAAGCACTTATTATTTTACAGAAGCACTTAAGTATTCTCTATTCATGCGAGCAATGTTTTCTAATGAAATTCCTTTCGGACACTCCACTTCACATGCTCCGGTGTTGGTACAGTTACCAAAACCTTCATTATCCATTGCTTCCACCATGTTCAGAACACGTTCTGTAGCTTCAACTCTACCTTGTGGTAACAAAGCAAACTGAGAAACTTTTGCAGAAACGAAAAGCATTGCTGAAGAGTTTTTACAAGAAGCTACACAGGCTCCACAACCAATACAGGTAGCTGCATCAAAAGCTCTGTCTGCATCATGCTTTTTAATCGGAATATTGTTAGCATCCTGTGTATTACCTGAAGTATTTACAGAAATAAAACCTCCTGCATGTTGTATGCGGTCAAAAGAAGAACGGTCTACAACCAAATCTTTGATTACCGGAAATGCTTTTGCCCGGAAAGGCTCAATATAAATAGTATCCCCTTCTTTGAATTTACGCATATGCAACTGACAAGTAGTAATACCACGATCCGGTCCGTGTGCTTCTCCATTGATAAATAATGAACACATACCGCAGATACCTTCACGACAATCGTGATCGAATGCCACAGGTTCGTCACCTTTCTCAACAAGCTCGTTGTTTAATACATCAAGCATTTCTAAGAAAGACATATCCGGTTCTATACCGCCGATTTTATAATCGACCATACTACCTTTATCTTGTGCGTTTTTTTGACGCCATATTTTTAATGTAAGATTCATTTGTACAGAATTTTTACAGTGAGTTTAGAAATATAAAAAGTCTAAGCTCAAATATTATTTATAACTACGAGTTACCAATTTAATGTTTTCATATACCAGGTCTTCTTTATGAAGAACAGCATCGCTTGGTTTTCCTTTATATTCCCAAGCCGCTACATACGCAAAGTTTTCATCATCACGTTTTGCTTCTCCATCTTCTGTCTGATGTTCTTCTCTGAAGTGTCCTCCACAAGATTCTTCACGGTGTAAAGCATCTTTGGCAAACAATTCCCCTAATTCCAAGAAATCAGCCACACGTAATGCTTTTTCAAGTTCCTGATTAAAGGATTCAGCAGTTCCTGATACTTTTACATTTTTGTAGAAGTCTTCTCTAAGTTCAGCAATTTCTACCATTGCCTCTTTTAATCCTTTTTCATTACGCGCCATACCAACTTTGTTCCACATAATTTTTCCTAATTTCTTATGGAAGTAGTCAACCGTATGAGCCCCTTTATTGTTCATCAGGTGATCAATCATGGATCTTACGTTGCGCTCAGCTTCTTCAAATTCAGGAGTATCAGTAGGAATTTTACCGGTTCTGATATCGTCAGATAAATAGTTACCAATTGTGTAAGGCAGTACAAAATATCCGTCTGCTAATCCTTGCATTAATGCAGAAGCTCCTAAACGGTTTGCTCCGTGATCAGAGAAGTTTGCTTCTCCGATACAGTAACATCCTTCAATGGTTGTCATCAGATTGTAATCAACCCATATACCACCCATTGTATAGTGAACCGCAGGATAAATCATCATTGGTGTAGTATACGGATCTTCGTCTACAATTTTGTAGTACATCTGAAATAAGTTTCCGTATTTATTTTCTACAACGTCTTTTCCTAATTTATAAACAAGTTTAGCATCATTTACATCTAAGTGATGAATAAGTGCTTGTTCTTTTCCGTAACGCTCAATTGCCGATGCGAAATCCAGATAAACCGCTTCTCCGGTTGCATTAACACCAAAACCGGCATCACAACGTTCTTTTGCAGCACGTGAAGCGACATCACGAGGTACCAGGTTACCAAAAGAAGGGTATCTTCTTTCCAAATAATAATCTCTGTCTTCTTCCGCAATCTGAGCAGGTTTTAATTTCCCTTCGCGAATTGCCTGTGCATCTTCTAATTTTTTTGGCACCCATATACGACCGTCATTACGCAACGATTCTGACATCAATGTCAATTTTGACTGATGGTCTCCCGTTACCGGAATACAAGTCGGGTGAATTTGTGTATAACAAGGGTTTGCAAAGTAGGCTCCACGTTTGTGTGCTTTCCATGCAGCCGTTACGTTAGATCCCATTGCATTTGTTGACAAGAAGAATACGTTTCCATAACCTCCGGTACCAATCACAACTGCGTGAGCTGAGTGTCTTTCGATTTCACCTGTAACCAGGTTACGTGCGATAATACCTCTTGCTTTACCATTCACGATTACCAAATCAAGCATTTCGTGACGGTTATACATTTTTATTTTTCCACGACCAATCTGACGGTTCATTGCTGAATACGCCCCTAATAATAATTGTTGTCCAGTCTGTCCTTTTGCATAAAAAGTACGTGAAACCTGAGTTCCCCCAAACGAACGGTTATCTAACAAACCTCCGTATTCACGTGCCAACGGAACTCCCTGAGCAACACACTGGTCGATGATGTTTACTGAAACTTCTGCCAAACGGTGTACGTTAGCTTCACGCGCACGATAGTCACCTCCTTTTACAGTATCATAAAATAATCTGTAAACAGAGTCACCGTCTCCCTGATAGTTTTTAGCAGCATTGATACCTCCCTGAGCAGCAATTGAGTGTGCTCTACGAGGCGAATCTTGATAACAGAATGCTTTTACATTATAACCTAATTCTGCTAATGTTGCAGCAGCAGAACCACCTGCTAACCCTGTACCCACAACGATAACATCAATATTACGCTTGTTTGAAGGGTTTACCAGGTTAATATGATCTTTATAATCTGTCCATTTCTTATCTATGGAACCTTGAGGAATCTTGTTGTTTAAGCTCATCATCAAATTCTTTAATGATTATTTAATAAAGTGAATGTAAATAGGAATAATCGCAAATAACAGAGGAACGATGATTGCAAAACCAGTACCTACACAACGTATTAAACCATTTACTTTTGGATTATTGCCACCCAACGATTGGAAAGCACTTTTGAATCCATGCAATAAATGGAATGCTAAAACTGCCATAGAGAACACATAAAATAGTGTAAACCATAATCCGTACGCAGGATCTTTAAAGAAATCAATCGTGATTTTATACAAGTCTTTATATCCTTGTTTAACTTTCAAATCTCCTATGTAAAAATCTTTTCCATCTTTCAATTCTACCTGACCAGCAGATACATCAGCATATACTGTCTTTCCTTCAGGATCTTTCTGAATCACAATAAAAGAACCGTCTGTTGTATTATGCACATCTATTTCCTGTGGTCCTGCCGGAGTTTCAATGATCACTCTCTGAGATTGCAACGGCATATCTGAAAAGTGCATTTTTGCCCAGAAGTTCATCATGTGAGTAGCAATAAAAATCAGAATCAGAGTTCCCAAAACAGCCATATTACGAGACTGCCAAGTACTGTTTGCTGACGCATTGTTTTTCACATACCCGATTGGTCTCGCTTTTTTATTCTGAATAGTCAAAACAATTCCATCGATCGCATGAAATAAAATAGATAAATACGTTAAATAAGATAGAATTTTTACTGCCGGATTAGTGGTCATAAACAAAGCATATTGATTGAACTGTAAATCAGTTCCGAAAATCAACTGTAAGTTTCCTGCTAAGTGACCCACTAAAAACAAGCATAAAAATAAACCCGTAAGTGCCATCCAGTATTTTTTACCGATTGACGACTTTAAAAGTGCAGATTTTGCCATAATGAAATTATAATAGTTTTTTTCCTTAAAAAAATCAGACAAAAATACGGCTATTTACAAAAACAATCAAACCTGCCTGTGTTATTTATACTGAATTTAAACAGCATCGCAAGTCGTCTCACAAGTATTTAATTCTCAACGGCTTCATCAGAAGGTTTTTGTCATATCTTCATCAATGACAATTATAAAATCCGCAAGGTTTTTATTTTCCGGATCCATTTTTTTAACCTCTGCCTGAGAAACAGTAGCAATAGTAGCAACTTTTAACGCTTGATTATACGTATTGAGGTACCAGTAAATACCTTCGTAATTGTTGCTGTGATAAGAACCGTTAAAATGCACAAACAGTTTTCCAGCCTCTATGTTTTTTGAGATAAAATAAGCCATTGTTGCATCTTTTACCGCCTGTGATTTTGGAAAATTCGGATTTGCATGATTACTGTCTTTAAACATTTCCATCATTTTCACGTAACCCGGTAGATTTTCATCATACGGAAAAGGAAGCGGTGCTATCCAGGATTTCTCCTCAGCACTTAAAAGCTCCAGACTTTCCACACCTTCTTTATACACTTTACTCGCATATCTTCGCGGTACATTAGTCGCTATAAAACGTATTTTGCTCTTTTTTGCAAAATCGACTAACGGTTTGTAATCTGTTTTATGATTATTCCATAAACGCGCAATAGTATCAAATGCTTTCTGATCAATTTTACCACCCAGATAATCGTTTAGCTGCGACTGGTTGTCTGCCTCAATCATTTCTGCACCCAATATCAATCCTCTTTTCTGAGCCAGGCTTTTAGTCAGCTCTAACTGCAACCAGTGAGCCAGAGAATTATCATGAAATTCACCAAACAAAACTACATCTTTATCCTGTAGCTGTTTTACCATTTTATCATACGTCACTTTCTTTCCTTTTGCATTGTAAATCTGATACGCCTGACCATTTTGAGAAAAAACAGGCGCAGAAACAAACAACAGCAGGTATAAAATATTTTTCATATACTTTTAGTAATATTTAAGATGATGGATACAATTGTCCTTATTTTATTTATGTAAATTTGAAGATCTTTTCAAAGAATTATAAACATCAAATCTATGAAATACCACAAGATAGACCAAAATTTATTCATTAAAAACCGTAAAAAGTTTACGGCGCAAATGAAACCAAACAGTATTGCCATTTTCAACTCTAATGATATATATCCTGTAAGTGCAGATTCTACTTTACCATTTGCACAACACCGAGATATTTTTTATTTATCAGGTGTAGATCAGGAAGAAAGCATATTGGTTTTGTTCCCTGATGCTCCGTTTGAGAAGTACAAAGAAATTCTGTTTTTAAGAGAAACAAATGAACATATTGCTATATGGGAAGGTGAGAAACTGACCAAAGAAGCTGCTTATACTACTTCCGGTATCCAATCCGTATATTGGTTACAGGATTTTCATAAAGTTTTGAAGGAGTTGATGAGCTATGCAGACACCATGTACATCAATACCAATGAACACTACCGTGCAAATGTTGAAACACAAACCCGTGAAGACCGTTTTATCAAATGGTGGAAAGAGACGTATCCTGCTCATAAAGTAGAACGTTCTAACCCTATTTTACAGCGACTGCGTTCGATAAAAGAACCGGAAGAAATTCTTTTGATTCAACAAGCCTGTGATATTACAGAAAAAGGGTTCAGAAGAATTTTAGGTTTTGTTAAGCCCGGAGTATGGGAATATGAAATTGAAGCGGAATTTGCCCATGAATTTTTAAGAAACCGCTCAAAAGGTTTCGCGTATACGCCAATTATTGCTTCCGGAAATAATGCGAATGTACTGCACTATATCGAAAACAATAAAGAATGTAAAGATGGTGACCTCATTTTATTTGATGTAGCGGCTGAATACGCCAACTATGCCTCAGACTTATCACGTACTATTCCGGTGAATGGAAGATATACCACACGTCAGAGAGAGATCTATGATGCGGTTCTGAGATGTAAAAAAGAAGCAGAAAAACTTCTGGTCAGCGGAAACAACTGGCATGATTATCACAAAGAAATGGGTAAAATATACACCTCTGAACTTTTGGGTCTGGGATTATTAAGCAAGGCCGATGTACAGAATGAAAATGCAGACTGGCCGGCTTATAAGAAATACATGATGCACGGAACGTCTCACCACATGGGATTAGACACTCATGATTACGGTATTCTGACCGATACTTTTACGGAAGGAATGGTGTTTACCAATGAACCTGGTTTTTATATTCCTGCAGAAGGTTTCGGTATTCGATTAGAAGATGACTATGTAATTCAAAAAACCGGATTACCATTTAACCTGATGCGCAATATTCCACTGGAAGCAGAAGAAATTGAAAGACTGATGAACCAATAAAATCAAAAACCCCAAAATCAATTTTTGATTTTGGGGTTTTCTTTTTATATATAATTAATCAGACTCTTCCATAGCCTTTGCTCACATACTGATACGCATAATACTGATTCCATTTTTTATACTGTTTGGCATTTAACAGTTTTACCAGTTTCCGGTCAAAATCACGTTCTATGCGTAAGATTGTATTTTGTGGATTTCGGTATTTTCGCTGAGCAAATTGTATATCATTATGCATTACTGCAATCATATTTCTCAACTCTCTTTCCTGATAAAGAGAAAGATCTAACCTATGAATATCTTTATAAAACCGGTCTGAGTAGAAATAAAATGAATTGTTATAAGATGTATTATTTCTGTCAGCCGAATATACATAACGGCTGTTTGTTTGGTTTGCATTACGGTTATTACCGTGAGGTCTGTTTTGCGCAACTGCACTAAGTGATAATGCTAACATTGCTATGAGTACTAATCTTTTCATGATTTCTTCTATTTATGTATTCGTTACTCTGTACAAACCAACTCCTGTGCCAAAAATAAAAAAACTGCTTAAAAGCAAGGCAAACCCGGCAATAATAGCGGTAAATAAAAAAGCACCGGATATAATCCGATGCTCCCTAACAATTAAAATAATATAAAATCCGCTTTAATATGCTCTCGCATCTTTACCTTCATAGAAATTCATAAAGGCTCTGCTGACCACTCGATTACCGCCTTTAGTAGGATAATCTCCGGTAAAATACCAGTCCCCTAAATGATCCGGACAGGCTTTATGTAAATTCTCTACTGTCTGAAACATTATTTTTACATCTGCTTTTACATCTTCCGGGTGCAGCATTTCTGATATTTTATCCGCTATTTCCTGATCGGTAAACGGAGCATATAATTCTTTTACATAATTCACCACTTGAGCATCAGGAAGATGTTCCTGTGCTTTTGATTTCTGATACACATCTTCAACAATATGGTACAGGTTACGCTCCTTTAATAATTCTAAAGTAGCATTAAAGGCAATAAGCGATTCCATTTTAGCCATATCAATCCCATAACAATCAGGATAACGAATCTGCGGAGCAGAAGATATTACGATGATTTTTTTTGGATTTAACCGATCCAGCATTTTGATAATGGATTTCTTTAAAGTAGTACCTCTTACAATACTATCATCAATTACAATAAGCGTATCAGTTGGCTTCACAACACCATATGTAACATCATATACATGCGCCACCATATCATCCCTGTTGCTGTCATCCGTAATAAAAGTACGCAATTTGGCATCTTTTATGGTGATTTTCTCTGTACGGATGGTTGTAGAAAGTATTTCGTCCAGTTTTTCTGTCGACAAATGACCTTCTTCTGCCAGTATTTTTGCAGTTTTCTTTTTATTTAAAAACTCCTGAGCTCCTTCCAACATTCCGAAAAAGGAAGTTTCTGCCGTATTGGGAATATAGGAAAAAACAGCGTTTTCCGTATCTTCATTAATTTCTTTTAATATGACCGGCATCATCAGTCGTCCAAGATTTTTTCGTTCCTGATAAATAGAAGCATCATTCCCTCTTGAAAAATAAATTCTTTCAAAAGAACATGCTTTTTTCTCAAGTGGCTCCAAAATACGCTCAAAGGATACTCTACCGTCTTTTTTGATGATGATAGCTTCTCCCGGATTCAACTCTTTAATCTGCTCCAAAGGTACATTAAATGCCGTCTGAATCACAGGCCGTTCTGATGCCACGACCACAATTTCATCATCTTCGTAATGAAAAGCCGGACGAATACCCGCCGGATCGCGAAGTACAAATGCATCTCCATGACCTAACATACCTGCCATGGCAAATCCACCGTCCCAGTTTTTGGAAGCTCTTCTCAGAATACGCGCCACATCTAATCGTTCTCCGATGATAGGCGATGCTTCTCTTTTTGAAAGACCTTCCTTGTTTTTTAAATCAAAATATAAATCCGTTACTTCATCATCTAAGAAATGACCTATCTTTTCCATTACGGTAACGGTATCTGCCATTTCCTTTGGATGTTGCCCTAAGCGAACTAAGTCATCAAAAAGTTCTTTTACATTGGTCAGATTAAAGTTTCCGGCAACAATCAGATTACGGTGCATCCAGTTATTCTGACGTAGAAAAGGGTGTACGCTTTCAATGTTGTTCTTTCCGAAAGTACCATATCTTACATGTCCTAAATATACTTCTCCTATATAAGGCAATAATTTTTTCTGAGCTTCTATATCATTAATCAATTCAGGATTTTCTTCCAATCCTTCGTTGATTCTTCCGTTAATCTGAGAAAAAATATCCTGTATTGGCTGTGGATTGTTGGACCGTACTCTGCTGATATAACGTTCACCCGGCTCCATATCAAGTTTAATATTGGCCAGACCGGCTCCATCCTGCCCTCGGTTGTGCTGCTTCTCCATCAACAGATACATCTTTTGAATGGCATAAAAAGAAGTTCCGTACTTTTCTTTGTAATAAGACAAAGGTTTTTTTAGTCTTAAAAGTGCTATACCGCATTCGTGTTTGATCGCGTCGCTCATATTATTTGTTGTGTTGTTGTTGTATAGTTATCAAAAAAAGCCCCACAATGAGGCTTTCTAATTTTTTTATTCTGCTAATTCGATGTCGAATTGTGTCAACATTTTAAATTGCTGTAAGCGTGCTTCGACATTCTCTTTGGATAAATTTTCCATGCGCTCAGTTCCAAATTTTTCAACACAAAAGGAAGCTAAATTAGAACCATAAATGATCGCATTTTTCATATTTCCGAAAGAAATATTTTCTGATTGTGCGAGATATCCTGAAAAACCACCTGCAAAAGTATCTCCGGCTCCGGTAGGATCAAAGACATCTTTTAACGGTAAAGCAGGAGCAAAAAACACATTACTATCATGAAATAACAAGGCACCATGCTCTCCTTTTTTAATGACCACATATTTAGGTCCCATTTCATGAATCACTTCGGCTGCTTTTACCAATGAATATTCTCCCGACAATTGTCTGGCTTCTTCATCATTTATCGTAATCACATCTATCCGCTTCATTACTTCTTTTAATTCAGCAAGCGCACAATCCATCCAGAAGTTCATGGTATCCAAAACAACAAGCTTTGGCTTTCTTGTCAGCTGATCTAAAACACTGATCTGAATATTCGGATGCAGGTTGCCCAGCATAACCACATCAGCATCTTTAAAATCTGCAGGAACAACCGGATTAAAATCTGCTAAGACATTTAACTGAGTATCCAGAGTTTCTCTTGAATTCAAATCATTGTGATAACGACCGCTCCAAAAGAAAGTCTTTCCTTCTTTTACGATTTCAATACCGGAAATATCAATGGATTTATCTTTTAATAATTGTAAATATTCTTGAGGAAAGTCGTCTCCTACAACAGAGACAATTGCCGATTTCACATCGAAATGAGAAGCCGCCAAACCAATATAAGTAGCTGCACCTCCCAATATTTTCTCTGTTTTACCAAAAGGGGTTTCAATAGCATCGAAAGCAACAGTTCCTACAATCAATAATTTGTTCATGCGTTCTTTATAAATGAAGATGCAAATATAATGCTATTTTAAAAAAATCGCAAAAGTAATACGTAAGTTTGTAGGTTTATTAACCTAATGTATTTTCATAGTACTGATCGGCTATCAAATCTTTACCCAATGCGGCATTTACTGCCAAAACATCACAGCGTTCGTTCATCGGATGATTATTATGACCTTTAATCCACTGAAATCGCACCTGATGTTGTCTGTAAATGTTCAAAAAACGCATCCACAAATCCGGGTTTTTTTTGTCTTTGAAGTTCTTTTTCTCCCAGCCTATTACCCACTTTTTTTCAACGGCATCAACCACATATTTAGAATCAGAAACGACTAATACAGAAAGTCCCGGTTTTTTTAGTTTTTCCAACCCTACTATAACCGCCATTAATTCCATACGGTTATTAGTTGTAAGCCGATAACCCTGTGAAAATTCTTTAAAAACATTTTTACCAGCCCACTCCAGAATAAGACCATAACCTCCCGGTCCTGGATTTCCTCTTGAAGCCCCGTCTGTATAAAGAATAACGTCTGGTTTCTGATGCATAACTTTTTTTTACAAATATAACTCAAAACACTGCTACACCACAACCTTGGTACGCGTTTTGATTGCAACACGAAAAAGTATATTATATATGAAAAAACTATACATGCTGCTTTTATTATTACTGGCAGGATACAATGCCTCTTCTCAATATTTAGGCACCGATACTTTCGAATTCGACATCAATGAAGAAGGGTATGCGAGATTATGGTCTCATGATTACAACCATACGGTAATGGATCTTAGCAATGATATTATTGATAATGAATATTATGTTTTTGTAGATGGCAACATCTATGAAGTAGATGAAGATTATGAGAATCTTATAGGTACCTATACAAGCAAATCAATCACTATATATGGAGAAACCTACACCCTTCAAAAGCCTCTTCTCGGAAAACTTTCACTGAAAAATGAAGCAACCGGAGAATTGGTCAAAATCAAAACGACCAACCGACAAATCATCTTTGAACCTACCGTTTGGGAAATTCCGGATGTTCTTAAACTATGGGCATGCCAGAAAGGAATACGCAGAATATTAAATAAAGAGGAAACTACAGTGGTAGTAGAAGGGTTTTTTAACAGTTTTTAATCCTTCAATAATTTTTCTATTATTTCAGGAAAATGGATAAATTCCAGCTGATGCACTTTATCAGCTATCTGTTCTACCGTATCATTGTTACTTAGAGCAACTTTTGCCTGAAACAAAGGCGCCCCATCATCATAATGTTCATTTACATAGTGAATGGTTATCCCTGTTTCTTTTTCCTTATTAAGGAGTACAGCCTCGTGAACAAACTTCCCATACATTCCCTTTCCTCCGTATTTTGGAAGTAGCGCCGGATGTATGTTAATGATTTTATTCGGGTATTCCGCAATTATTGCCGACGGAAACTTCCATAGGAAGCCGGCCAGAACAATCAGATCAGGGTTTATTTCTTTTACTTTTTCACCAACCTTTCCTTCATTCATTTCTTCACGTGAAAAGATCACAGCAGGTACCTGAAGTTTTCGGGCTCTTTCCAAAACAAAAGCTCTTTCATTATTTGTAAAAACATAAAAACTGATTTTTTGTTGCTTTTCTTTGAAATACCCGATAATATTTTCTACATTAGAACCTGAGCCAGAAGCGAATAAAATAACTTTTTTCATTTAGTTAGTCAAAATACGTATATTATTTTACAATGAAATAAAGTGCAAAAAAAAGAATTATTTATGACAAAACCGTAAAAAAAACCACCAGTACAAATTATTTTTATAAATTCGCAGTTACAAATTAAATTTTTTATCGTGGACATATAATAAAGTTTTTTATTTTTGCCACATACAAATTAAACTTAAAAAAAGAAAAAGATTATGTCAGACATTGCATCAAGAGTAAAAGCGATTATCGTTGACAAATTAGGAGTTGACGAGAATGAAGTTGTAGCTGAAGCAAGCTTCACAAATGATTTGGGAGCTGATTCATTAGACACTGTTGAGCTTATCATGGAGTTCGAAAAAGAATTCGACATTCAGATTCCAGATGATCAAGCTGAAAACATTGCTACAGTAGGTCAAGCTATCTCTTACATCGAAGAGGCTAAGAAATAATAACATAATCTCCCACGCGAAGCTTCGCGTGGGTGTTATTATTCCTCTAAAGCATAAT
The DNA here is from genome assembly GCA_032096595.1 of Flavobacterium sp. GTDB lineage: Bacteria > Bacteroidota > Bacteroidia > Flavobacteriales > Flavobacteriaceae > Flavobacterium. The sequence continues at coordinate 64,149 of DAMCXY010000002.1, forward strand.
AGGCTTTAAGAAGAAAAACGATTGGAAACAATCTCAGTAAATAAATAGCACCCAATGTTTTCTCTTATTTAATTGAAACGCTGGGTTTTGTTTTTTAAATTAAACTATAATACACATTATATGAAATTAAAGCGAGTTGTAGTTACTGGTTTAGGTGCATTAACACCTATTGGAAATACCATTCAGGAATATTGGAACGGATTAATAAATGGTGTGAGTGGAGCAGCCCCAATTACTTATTTTGACGCTACAAACTTCAAAACACAATTTGCATGTGAGTTGAAAGGATTTAACGCAGAAGATTTCATCGACAGAAAAGAAGCACGTAAAATGGATCGTTTTACACAATATGCCATGGTAACTGCTACTGAAGCGATGGAAGACGCTAATTTCAATTTTGACAAGCTTGACAAAGATCGTGCTGGAGTTATCTGGGGATCAGGTATTGGCGGTTTGCAAACTTTCCAGGACGAAGTAACCAATTTCGCTACAGGAAACGGAACTCCAAAATTCAACCCTTTCTTTATTCCAAAAATGATTGCGGATATTGCAGGAGGTTTGATTTCTATAAAATACGGTTTACGCGGTCCGAATTTTACGACCGTTTCGGCTTGTGCGTCATCTACTAATGCCATGATTGATGCGTTTAACTATATTCGCTTAGGTCATGCAGATGTAATCTTAACAGGTGGTTCAGAAGCTGCTGTAACCATTGCCGGTATTGGAGGATTTAATGCCATGCACGCTCTATCTACAAGAAATAATGATCCGAAATCGGCTTCACGTCCAATGGATAAAGACAGAGATGGCTTTGTGTTAGGTGAAGGATCCGGAGCTTTGGTATTGGAAGAATATGAACATGCAGTTGCCAGAGGAGCAAAAATTTATTGCGAAATCGGCGGTGGCGGTATGTCTGCAGATGCCCATCACATTACAGCACCACACCCGGAAGGTTTGGGAGCAAAAAATGTTATGATTAACTGTTTACGCGATGCAGGCTTACAGGTAAGTGATGTAGACGGTGTGAATATGCATGGAACATCAACTCCTTTAGGTGATATTGCAGAATCTAAAGCAATTGAACAGGTATTTGGAGAGCATGCTTACAAATTGAACATCAACTCAACCAAATCAATGACCGGTCACTTGTTGGGAGCTGCCGGAGCTATTGAAACCATTTCCTGTATTTTATCTATCAAACACGGAATTGTTCCACCAACCATCAACCATTTTACTGATGATGAAAGCATCAATAATAAATTGAACTTTACATTTAATCAGGCTCAAAAAAGAGAAATGAATGTAGTGATGAGTAATACATTTGGTTTTGGAGGTCACAATGCCTGTGTATTGGTAAAAAAAGTTGATTTATAAAAAGATGAAATCTTTTTTAAGCATATTTTACAGAAAATCCCGCTCAGATAACGACGGGATTTTTTGCGATAAATTAGCACAACTCACTGGGTTTAATACCAAGAACGCTCCCCTTTTTAAACAAGCATTTACACATAGTTCCACCAATAAATCCGATAAAAACGGAAATCCCCTGAATTATGAACGTCTTGAGTTTTTAGGTGACGCCATCTTGGGAACAGTTGTTGCTTCTTATCTTTATCAGTCCGTACCTCAGGGAAATGAAGGATATCTGACTAAAATGCGGTCAAAAATTGTAAGCCGGGAGAATCTGAATAAGATCGGAAAAAAGTTATGCCTTACAGAATTGGTTGAAAGTAAGATTTACAAAAACCAGTTTGGAGATAATATTTTCGGAGACTTATTTGAAGCTTTTATAGGAGCCATCTATATTGACAAAGGATTTGACTATTGTGAAAGCTATATCAAAACACATATTCTCTCTCAAATCGAAGATATTAATACACTCGAAGGAAAAATCACCAGTCACAAAAGCCTTTTTATCGAATTTTGTCAAAAAGAAAAAATTTCTTTCCGATTCGAATCTTCAGAAGACCACACTAACGAACACGTTCGATATTTCAGTTCTAAACTTTACTACAACGAGCGCATAATCGCCAAAGGAAGAGCCACCAGCAAGAAGAAAGCTGAAGAAAAAGCAGCTCAAAGGGCTTACTTTGCCCTTCAAAACAAAATCAACGTGAATATTAAATAATTGTTTTTAGTGCGGTTATCTCCATCAAATGTTATTTATTAATAGTATTTTTGTACCGATGAAGATAATATGGCAGCTCCTAAGAATAAAAATATTGTAAAATTTGCTTTAGATTGCTTCGACTTCAATGATTTTGAGTTGATAGCCATCCAATCCGGGCTTGAAGATTACAGGCTGGCTTTTCATCTTAATAAAATTTTGCACCTTTATCTGGTTCGCGAAAAAAAAGACATTCATCTGACCAATGATAAGGGAGACAGCTTTTTTTCATATTATGTATATGAAGATCTGAAACAGGATTTGATCTGGCGGCTGATTGAAAATAAGACTAATATCCTATCCAAAGAAATGAAACAGGGTTCTTTATTCAATGAATTGTCACATCCGTTCGAAACTTCCACTTACCTGATTCCTGAGCTAAAAAATTTCGATTATTTATTACAAATCGAAAATGTGGACGTTTTTTACAGCAGCGATGAAATCATTCATCAAATCAGTGATATCAGAAATGTATCAACTGTGTATGCTGCAAATACCGAAAACATAAAATCAATCAACAATTTAATATTTTAAATATGTTACAACGAAAAAAAACAAAAATAGTCGCTACGCTTGGACCCGCATGTGGTACCAAAGAAATCATTAAAGAAATGATAGAAGCGGGTGTGAATGTTTTTAGAATAAACTTTTCTCACGCCGATTATTTTGATATTGAAGAAAAAGTAAAAATAATCCGTGAGCTTAATGAAGAATTTAGTTACAACACCAGTATTTTAGCTGATTTACAAGGTCCTAAACTACGTGTTGGTGTTATGAAAGATGAAGTCGTTTTAAAACAGGGAGACCTGATTACTTTTTCGACTGAAAATGAATTTTTAGGAACTGCGAGCCGCGTCTATATGAATTACAAAAGTTTTCCAAGAGATGTCAATCCCGGAGAATCCATTTTACTGGATGACGGAAAACTCATTTTTAATGTTCTTGAAACCGACCGCAAACATGAAGTTAAAGCAGTAGTTGTTCAAGGAGGTCCTTTAAAATCTAAAAAAGGGGTTAACCTTCCTAACACCAAAGTTTCTTTACCTGCCCTTACTGAGAAGGACATCAAAGATGCTATTTTTGCTATAAAGCTGGAGGTAGACTGGTTTGCCTTATCTTTTGTAAGAACTGCTGAAGATATTGAAGACCTTCAAATGCTTATTAAAGAACATTCCGATCATAAAATTCCTATTATTGCCAAGATAGAGAAACCCGAAGCAGTAGAGAACATCAATAAAATTGTTTCTCATTGTGACGGTCTTATGGTTGCACGTGGAGATCTTGGAGTAGAAATTCCTGCACAGGAAGTACCGCTTATACAAAAGCAGCTGGTTCACAAAGCCAAAGCAGCACGTATCCCGGTGATTATTGCTACTCAGATGATGGAAACAATGATTACGAGCCTTACGCCTACAAGAGCCGAAGTAAATGACGTAGCCAACTCTGTTATGGATGGTGCTGATGCGGTAATGCTTTCCGGAGAAACCTCTGTTGGTAATTATCCGGTTCAGGTAATTGAAAAAATGAGTCAGATTATTTTAAGTGTTGAGGATTCAGACCTTATCAAACTTTCAGTAAACGATGCAAAAATCAAAACAAAACGATATGTGACTAAAGCAGTATGTTACCACGCTGCTATCATGGCCAATGATATCGAAGCTAAAGTAATCAATACGCTTACCAATTCCGGGTACACTGCCTTTCAGATATCGGCATGGCGTCCGAAATCGCATATTCTTGCCTTTACATCAAACCGCCGTATGCTTACACAACTAAGCCTTCTTTGGGGTGTTAAAGCATTTTATTATGATAAATACGATAGTACCGATATCACTATTGAAGACATCAATAATATTGGAAAAGAACACGGATATGTGGATAAGGGGGATTTCACAATTAACCTGGCTTCTATGCCTCTTGTGGAAAAAGGAATGGTAAACACTGTAAGAGTTTCCATTATTGAATAAAACAAAAAAGCTCCGGAAATCCGGAGCTTTTTTTATAGCTGTAAAGAAAATTATTTTTTCTTTCCTTTTGCTGTTTTGTCTGCTTTTGCAGCTTCCTGAGCAGCTTTCATTGCAGCACGAGAAATTCTCACCTGAGCAACAACTGTGTTATCCGGATGTAACAATTTGAAGTTGTTTGTAGGGATTTTAGTAACATATAATTTGTTACCCATTTCTAATTCTGTGATATCAGCTTCTACGAAATCTGGTAAGTTTGCTGGTAAAGATCTTACTTTTAATTTACGTTGGTTTAAACGTAAAACACCTCCAGCCATAACTCCTTTTGAGTTACCAACAACTTTTACAGGAACTTCCATAGTGATTTCTTTATCAGCATGTAACTGGTAAAAATCAATGTGTAAAATTTTGTCAGAAACCGGATCAAATTGAATGTCCTGTAGAACACAATCAATTGTTTTTCCTCCTAAATCAACACCAACAGTGTGTACTTCTGGAGTGTATACTAAGCTTTTAAAAGCTTTTTCTTCAGCTGTAAAATGCACTGGTTGTTCTCCTCCGTAAATCACGCAAGGAACTAATCCAGCATTACGTGCGGCTTTCGTAGCTACTTTACCCACGCTTTCTCTTTCTTGTCCTTTAATTGAAATTGATTTCATTTTTTAAATATATAAATTAATAAATTACATTATAAATTTGTTGCTTATTGAATTATTGTTTTGCACCATGTGCATTACATCTGCAAATAATTCAGCACAACTCAATACTCTTATTTTTTCACTTTTTTGTTTGAGTGGTATCGAATCCGTGACGATCAATTCCGTCAGTTTGGATTTTTCAATCTTTTCATAAGCGCCACCTGATAAAATGGCATGTGTACAAATTGCACGAACGCTCAGAGCTCCTTTTTCAATCATAACATCTGCTGCCTTTGCAAGTGTTCCTCCGGTATCGATCATATCATCTACCAGAATTACATGTCTGCCTGCTACTTCACCTATCAACTCCATTGTATCAATTACATTGGCTTTTTTTCGCTGTTTGTAACAAACAACTACTTCTGAACCTAAGTATTTCGAATACGCATAGGCTCTTTTCGATCCACCCATATCCGGAGAAGCTATAGTAAGGTTTTCAAGCTCCAATGACTGTACATAAGGCAGGAAAATGGTTGATGCAAATAAATGATCTACCGGTTTTTCAAAGAACCCCTGTATCTGGTCTGCATGCAAATCCATCGTCATAACACGTGTTGCACCTGCAGTTTCCAACATTTTTGCTACCAATTTTGCCCCTATCGGCACTCGTGGCTTATCTTTCCGATCTTGTCTTGCCCATCCAAAATATGGAATCACCGCGGTGATGTGTCTTGCTGAAGCGCGTTTTGCAGCGTCAATCATCAGCAATAATTCCATTAAATTATCTGCACTTGGAAAGGTAGAACAGACTAAAAACACACGGATTCCACGAATCGATTCTTCAAATGAAGGCTGAAATTCTCCATCACTATAATGTGAAAAGGTAACTTTACCTAATTCTACACCATAGTTTTTTGCAATTTTTTCAGCTAATTCTAAACTTTGAGAACAAGCAAATATTTTTGCTTCCGGTTCAAAATACGCCATTAGTTATTTATTATTTTAGTAGTTAGCTTTGTGTTGTGTTTGCCTTATGTTGTCTAAAGCGTTGCAAATTTAGAAATTATATTTTTACATTGTACATTTTTTCATTTTTTTATTTGTTATTTATTTTTTTTACCTACATTTGCAATCTCAAAGTCGTAAAGATTATGCCTGAGTGGCGGAATTGGTAGACGCGCACGACTCAAACTCGTGTTCTTCGGAGTGTGGGTTCGATTCCCACCTCAGGTACTAAAAAAGAGCTTATCATCATTTAGATGTTAAGCTCTTTTTATTTTTTAGGATTATTCACCCCCCATTATCTTTCTTCAAAATCTCCCGGATTTTTTTTAATGCCTTATATATTGTATCTTAGTCAAAATTATTAGGTATAATGACTATTTCAAACTTTTATTTAACGGATAATCGGTTGATACGGCTTGTGGGCTCGTTATTATATCTGCATGATGATACTTTCTTAAAGAACTCCAAAGAGTTTATTCAGTAAGCCCTGTCACGACTCCGGACAGGGAACCACTTTATTCTATTTTTAAATGCAATTGCTTCTTCAGATGCCCGATAGTCTGTACAGACGTATTGATCATCGACAGCTCAGTCATTTAAAGCGAGTCACTCTTTGATTAATTAAATTGAAAGCGAATATCATGTCACAAAAAATAATATTAACTACCGGATTGTATGACTTAATAAAAGATCATGTACGAAGAAAGAAAGTTACCATAGCCGAAGAAGAACTTTTACTTAGTGAATTAAAAAATGCCTCACAAGTGCTTAGAAGAAATCTCCCAGACGAGATTGTTACTGTAAATCGTATGGTGACTTATAAAGACCATCATACCAACGAAAATAAAACAGTTACTCTTGTAGGTCCTCAAAAAGCAAAACCAAGCAAGAATAAAATTTCTGTTCTATCTGATGAAGGAATAGCCATAATTGGACGCAAAATCGGAGATATCATTGAATGGCCTGCGAAAAAAGGTAATTTAAAACTGGAAGTTATTCGTATTGAAGATTAGAGAATTGCTATAATAACAATAGCCCGTCTTTCTATAAAAAAGGTTGTCCATAAGGACAACCTTTTTAGTTTTATGGTTCTTTTTAGTCTTTTTTTTCTATTTTCGTAAAAAAATAATACATTTTACGTGGAAAACACTCAACAACAAACCCCTGCTACAGAATTAAAAAGAGGTCTTTCTAACAGGCACATTCAACTGATTGCATTAGGTGGCGCTATAGGAACCGGGCTTTTTCTCGGTATAGGACCCGCTGCTGTATTGGCAGGACCTTCTGTGATTTTAGGATATGCTTTTGCAGGAATTATTGCTTTTTTTATCATGCGTCAATTAGGAGAAATGGTTGTAGAAGAACCTGTTTCAGGAAGTTTCTCTCATTTTGCCTATAAATATTGGGGGTCGTTTGCAGGATTTGCTTCCGGATGGAATTATTGGATTTTATATATACTGGTAAGTATGTCTGAGCTTACCGCTATTGGTATTTACATCAACTACTGGTGGCCTGAAATTCCTTTATGGGCTTCAAGTCTGTTTTTCTTTTTAGCTATTAACGCGTTAAATTTAGGCTCTGTAAAGCTTTTTGGAGAAGCAGAGTTCTGGTTTTCTATTATTAAAGTGGTTGCTATTATTGCCATGATTCTTTTCGGAGGATATCTTTTGCTTTCCGGAACCGGAGGAGAACAGGCATCAGTAGAGAATCTATGGAATAACGGCGGCTTTTTTCCAAAAGGCTGGCTGGAAAAATCCGGAGAAGGTTTTCAGGGTCTCTTGTCTGCGATGGCTCTTATCATGTTTTCATTTGGAGGATTAGAACTCATTGGAATTACAGCTGCTGAAGCAGAAAACCCTGAGAAAAACATTCCCAAAGCAACTAATCAGGTAATTTACCGCATTCTGATTTTTTATGTAGGTGCTTTGATCATTCTTTTTTCTTTATCACCATGGGAGATGATTGATGTAAAAACAAGCCCATTTGTAACCGTTTTTGATAATCTGAAAGGATATGAGGTACATTTGTTAGGAACAACTGTTTCTTTTACAAACCTCATCGCAAATGCGCTTAATCTGATTGTGCTTACCGCTGCTTTGTCTGTATATAACAGTAGTGTTTACAGTAATTCCCGTATGCTTTTTGGTTTGGCGGAACAAGGAAATGCCCCTGCTTTTCTAAAAAGATTAAACAAGCATTCGGTGCCAGTAATGGCTATTGTAGTATCTTCCTGTTTTGCTGCTATTTGCATTGTGATTAATAAAATTGTACCCGAAGAAGCCTTCAGCATTTTAATGTCGCTGGTGGTATCCTCTCTTATTATTAATTGGGTCATGATTGCTATTACCCATTTAAAATTCAGAAAGCAAAAAGATCAGGAGCTTGTCAAGACAAAATTTCCTTCTTTTATCTACCCGCTATCCAATTATATCTGTCTGGTGTTTTTAGTGGGTATTCTGAGTATTATGTGGATCACAGGAATGAAAATTTCTGTAGAGCTTATCCCTATCTGGATGTTACTGTTATACATTAGTTACCGACTGGTACAGCACAATAAAAGAACAAAAAATAATAAGACATAAAAAAAGACCGCTCTTTCGAGCGGTCTTTTATGATTATAGAGAGAACGTAACTAACCTATTGTAGCTCCGTTTTTCACACCTGTTGTGTCCGGATTAACAAATACAAGTTTTCCTTCTGCATTTTCTGTCAGTAATAACATTCCTTCACTTTCTACTCCTCTTAATTTTCTTGGAGCAAGATTCAATAAAACGGTAACTTGCTTTCCAATAAGTTCTTCAGGAGAAAAGTGTTCTGCAATACCTGAAACTATTGTGCGGACATCTAATCCTGTATCTACTTTTAATACCAGTAATTTATTGGCTTTTGGCATTTTCTCTGCTTCAACAATGGTTCCGACACGCAAATCTATTTTAGCAAAATCTTCAAATTGCGCTGTTTCTTTTTGCGGTTCAATGGTTTTTGCTTCTGCAGCATTAGCCGTTTTTGTAGCTTCCAGTTTTTCTATCTGTTTCTGTATGTCTTCGTCTTCAATTTTTCCAAACAACAATTCCGCTTCTCCGATTGTATGACCTGCCGGAAGAAGGTCTGTTGTTTGTGAAAGTGTTTGCCAGTCAATTGGTGTTTCCAATTTCAGAATCGCACTTAATTTAGCTGCTGTAAAAGGCAGGAAAGGTTCTGCCAGTGTGGTTAATGCCGCAGCAATCTGTAAAGCGATATACATTTGGGTTTTTACCCGCTCCGGATTCTCTTTGATTAATTTCCATGGCTCTTCATCTGCCAGGTATTTATTCCCTAAGCGCGCTACATTCATCATTTCTCCCAAAGCTTCACGGAAACGATATCTTTCAACAGAACTTGCAATTACTGAAGGATAGGCTTTAAGTTCTGCCAAAGTAGCCTGATCTACTTCTGAGAATTCATTTGGAGCAGGAATCTCTCCGTTGTAGTATTTGTTTGTTAATACCACTACACGATTGATGAAATTACCGAAAATGGCTACCAATTCATTGTTATTTCTTGCCTGAAAATCTTTCCATGTAAAGTCATTGTCTTTGGTTTCCGGTGCATTGGAGGTCAGTACGTATCGTAACACATCCTGCTTCTCCGGAAAATCAACTAAATATTCATTGAGCCAAACGGCCCAGTTTTTAGAAGTAGAAAGTTTGTTTCCTTCTAAATTAAGGAATTCGTTCGCAGGAACATTGTCCGGCAATATATACGTTCCTTCTGCTTTAAGCATTGCAGGAAATATGACACAGTGAAAAACAATATTATCTTTTCCGATAAAATGAACCAGTTTGGTATCTTTATCTTTCCAGTAAGGCTCCCAGTCCTTTCCTTCTTTTTTTGCCCATTCTTTAGTAGATGAAATATATCCGATCGGAGCATCAAACCATACATATAGTTTTTTTCCTTCCGCTCCTTCAACCGGAACATCTATCCCCCAATCTAAGTCACGGGTTACCGCACGTGGTTTCAAACCGTCATCCAACCATGACTTTACCTGTCCGTAAACATTGGGCTTCCAGTCATTTTTATGCCCTTCTAAAATCCATTCTCTCAAAAAGGTATCGTACTGATCTAAAGGCAAAAACCAATGTTTCGTTTCTTTAAGAACCGGTGTTGAGCCTGTTATGGTTGACTTTGGGTTGATCAGATCCGTTGCGTTTAAAGAGGTTCCGCATTTCTCACACTGATCTCCATAGGCTTCTTCATTACCGCATTTAGGGCAAGTACCTTTTACGAAACGATCTGCCAAAAACTGATCTGCTTCTGCATCGTATAATTGAGCCGTTATTTCTTCAATAAATTTTCCGTTGTCATATAATTTTCTGAAAAATTCTGAAGCAGTCTCATGATGTATTGGTGCAGAGGTTCGTGAATAATTGTTGAACGAAATACCAAAATCACGAAAAGAATCTTTTATTATGGTATGATACTTATCAATTACCTGCTGTGGCGTAATGCCCTCTTTTTTGGCTTTCATTGAAATAGCTACTCCGTGCTCGTCGCTTCCACAAATAAACGCAACATCCTGATGTTGCTGGCGCAGAAAACGCACATAAATGTCAGCAGGTACATATACACCGGCCAGATGCCCGATATGTATAGGTCCGTTTGTATAAGGCAAAGCCGCAGTAACCGTATATCTTTTAGGATTTTGTATCATGTAATTCAAAACTTTAATAAAGCAACAAAAATAAGGAAGAATTTTATACTATCTCTCATTTATCCGACACTCTTTTTTATGGATTATACGAATTGTAGCCGATATAAAACTCCTATCTGTAAAAGCATACATCTTATTTATTGTTTAAAAATGAATTCCTTAACAATAAAAAAACCACTCCGAAGAGTGGTTGTATACTATTTTATGGTAACGTCTGGCCTACCTGAATATCGCAACGGTGACCCGGTTGTCCGTGTGCAGGATTTGGTTTTCCTGAAAAACCAGGAGCTGTTTTTTGCGCCGTTTGTTGCTGTGGTACCTGTTGTGGCTGTCCTTGCTGTGCGGCATTGTTTCCTGAACTCAAAAATCCTTTTCCTCCGTTTGCAGGTTGTGCAGGTGTTTGGTTCTGCTGTGTAGGAACTGCAGTTGAAGGCTGACTGTCTAAAGGTGCCCCAACCGGAATCTCACAACGATGACCTGGTTCTCCATGAGGTGGATTTAATTTCACACCTGATTCTGCTGTTTTTTGCCCGCTATCCGTTGATGATGGCGTTGCTGGCGTTTCAGCAACAGGAGTTGTTGCAGTGTTTTCTGTTTCCTTTGCAGGTTCAGAAGCAGTTTTATTGCACGATGCTAATGACAAAACACCAGCAATTGCTAAAAAGGGAATTATTCTCATACTTTATATACTTTTCTAACAAATATAAAACTTTTCTTTAAAAGAAAGCTCTCAATTGGATACTTCCCGTATGGATTGCTTTTGAGGTTTCAGAAGTTCTTCCCTGATAGCTGATATTGGCATCAAGATATTTAGTTATATTGTGCTGAAGTAAAAAGCGCCATGTCATGTTTCTACCCGGCTGCAACCCTTCCAGCATTTGAAAAGCAACTGCAGATAAAGCATTTCCTGTGAATTTATTTTCATAAAACGAAAACTCCCCGTTCATAGAGAATTTTTTATTGGTATTGTAAGTAAAAGAAGTTCCCAACCGATGCTGTACCAATACTTCAAAAGATTCCTGCTGGTTTCGTTTATCTTTAAATTCATAAAAGAAATCAAGACTTGCGTTGGTCGAAAACAGATAAGAGACTTTAGGGTTCAATGTATAATTCATCAACCTGTAGTTTTTAGATTCATAATTTTCTGACAAGGTGATCACCTGATCCGTTTTTGCAGTTAGCTGATACAGCCACGTTTTTTGTACCAGATGATTAAACACGAGTTGATGCGTTTTTATACGGGTTTCAAGGCTACCGAAATTTAATAAATTTTTGGTTCTGTTTTCGATATAGGAATAGGTGGTGGAATACCGCTGTTTTCCTCTGTTGAAATAAAAGTTGTTTCTGAAATTGGAGTTGATCGCTACAAGATCTTCTGTACTGTTGTCAAACGGGTTTAAAGGAATGCTGTTGCCCTCCCTAAGGATATTCCGGTCAATTAAATAAGTAGTCTGATTGTGAAACTGACTCATAAATTTTCGAATCCCTGTAGTATTCTGCCAACTACTGAAGTTAAAATTGACCATTTGGGTAAATTTATTCTGATGTGTTTTGACATATATCTGATTCGGTAAAAACATGCGCACATATTTTGCCTGATCTGGATACAGTGCAATTTCAAATTCTTCCAGTTCCTGTATGCCATTATTGTTGTAATCAATCCACATATGCGTTCCCAGTCCCGGTTCTACTTCTATATAGGTAAATTCCTGCTGGGCAATAGCCCCTGAAGTTGTTTCATATAATGTAGAGAGTTGCAGAAAATCTTTAAAATAACGGTCGTTATAGGCAATACGAGAGTTTAATGTATTTTCTGTAGGTGTATCTCCATATTTATAATCCAGAATTCTGTAATTGGCATATACATTTAAATCTGATTTCTGAGTTTTAAACAATTGTGACTTTACATAAAACGAATTTGCCTGAGTAGTTCGCTGCAAACGCTCGTTCTGAAGACTGTCATTGGTTCGGAACTGATAGCCTATTTCTACATACATAGAAGCACTGTCTCCTTTTCCGACAAATACATCTGTCTGAAAATATTTTTGGCTTAGTCCCTGAAATAAATTGGTTTCATTATTTTTGATCTGATAGTCTTCAAGATCAATCACAGCACCTACCCAACGTTTGTCTTTTTTATAAACAGCTCTTGTATTACTGCGTACAAATTGTGTGGTATTGATATTTGATTTCGCCCTGAGAATACTGGAATTGGTGGTCAATGTAAAATTATTTTTTACAAAGTTTCCTGTCAATACATTTTTAAGTCCGTGATAGGACTGACTGTATTCCAATTTATCAAGCTGATATGTAAAAGTACTGTTTTCATTCGGTTTCGCAATCAGACCTAATGTCAACAGGCTCTGATTTCCCAACTGTTCATCTAAACTCCAGTCCCGATCAAATTCAATACTATACAGGCGCTCCAGTGTTCTGAAATTCTGATGTACAAATTGCAAATTGGTAAAAGCATCTACTTTCCATTTAGTAGAAAGAATTCTTTTTCTGGCATTCAACCTTCCTGCCCATCCTTTATTGTTCTGATCATCATAAGGGGAAAAGAGATTCTGATCATTGTTGCTGAATCCAATTTCAGTATCGATAAGCGTTTTTTCATCCGGATTATATTTAGCCATTACCGTAGCCATAGTTGTTTTTGTAGGAGCGATAAGACGGATAACCGGCTCATAATTCCCCTGAGGTATTCCACCAACAGGTTCTACAAATTCGAATATTTTACCGATACCTGCTGATGAAGCCAGTACATAGTTCCCCTGATTGTTTCCAACTACCGAGAAGTTGACCATATATAAGGTGTCCTGTGGATTATTGGAATACTCAAAATATTCAAAACCATTATTTGTTACTTTTTTATACAGCACTTTATTTTCAGAAAACGTGTCTTCATAGGCTGATGGTGCCATCATTTTTGACGGATCATTTCCGGCTTCCTTAAGAATATTGACCTGTTCTTTGCTAAGATTCTGTTGTAAGGGTTGGTTTTTTATATCCGTTTCTGTGTATACATATCCTCCAAAATTCCACTTTTTTGTCTGATGAGTGATTCCTCCATATCCTAAAAAGCGGGTATAGTTACGGTCTGTGTACTGGTATTCAATGGCAATACGCATATCAGCAGTAATCGGAAATAAAGATGTAAATCTGATTTCCCCAGAATTATAATCGATTACATAATCGTTATTTTCGCCACGTGTCAGCAAACGTCCGTTTACATACACATTTTCTGAGCCTGAGATAATGAGTATGTATAATTCTTCATTAGAACCCTTTAGTTTATATGGTCCCTGATTCCCTTCCTGCCCTGTGAACTCGCTTTTGGCATATTGGCCTCTTACCAACGCCGCTGCTGCTTCAATTTCTGTTTTGGAATCTTTTCCATTCAGTATAAATTTTGTAGAGATACCCTGTACTTTTTTATTGAAGTTTAAAAAACTGGATTTTCTGTTTTCAATAAATAAATCTCCTGCTTTTATAAACCAGTTTTTTGAAAACAGTTCTATGAATATCTGATCAAATTCATCCATTTTCTGTGAATAGCCCCCATTTTGCAAAGGCACATTACTGTCTTGAATAGAAGCTCTAATACTCACATCATCTGAGAGTTTACCCGTTATCTGTAAATCGAGATTGGAATTGGTCACAAGGTTTTGATTGTTTCCAACAGTAATTCCTCTGGTAATACTTCCGTCTGTTACCAATCCGTCAAAAGGAACAAATGTACTCTGCTTTTTTTCCGGTATTACAAACAGATGCTGCCCCGCTTCATTAGACACTACACGGTTGGTATTGTACAGCGAATAGGTTTGGGTTAAAAAATCAGGATATACCAGATAATCGAGCTTTAAAGAATCATTTACTGGCTGTAGAAGGGTTAGAATCCCTTTTGAAAAATCTATTGAATATAAGGTACTGTCAATTTTGTTCCCGTAAAAATCAGTAAGGTTAAAATATCCTGAGTTGAGCGCCACACTATCAATGATGATATTGGTTTCCTGCGCAGGTATTGTTTTACTACGATACAAAGATTTCGTTTCCTGTGCTAACATACAGGAAAAAGAAAAGAATACGATACCAAACAACAGCCAACGAAACATAGTTTAATAACTCCAAAAGATCAAAAGTAGTGTATTTTACATATAAAATAGTTGCGAATTAATGTTATGCTACAGAATTTTATAAATAACTGGATGTTGGTTATTTCATAATAAATAATTGGCTATATATAACTCAGCCATAAAAAAACGGTTCCTAAAGAACCGTTTTTGCATTTTTAAAAACTTTATTGTCTTTGATAAACGTATCGTTTTACTGTTGTTACTCCAAATGTAGTAGTAGTTTCTTCATAATAAAATTTATGACTGGCATTTGTAAAGCGGATAGTACGATTTTCTGTTGTACCATTAATTTTAAGTGTATAGTTATTTTCTTGTGCTGACCAAGAACCTACACCCTGCCAATCTTTTTCACACTTTATTACGTTATTATTATCCTGTGAAAGATTTTCAACAACAGCATTGGAATTATCATGCTCAAACAAAGCTTTAGGCCTTTGAGAAACAGCATAAATTTCATGTACAAATTGCTCTGCGCTGAATATATAAGTTTCTTCTAAAGAGCAATCGCTAAGCCGTAAAGCAATTCCATTTTCATGTTCTTCTACCAATTTCCAGATACCAATAATAGGATTTACATTTTTAGTCGGAGTGGCAACACTGGAATCATCCTTATTACAGTTAACAAGAAAAAGAGCAGAGATAATTAATACTGATAGTGTTTTCTTTTTTTTCATTTTTTATGTTGTAAGATTATTTATACTTATTTATTTCTTATCCGATTCTAATCGTATTAAAAATGGTTGTCATTCTGTAGTGAATAGGCTATGCAATGAGATAGAATTAAGTCTCTGGATATTTGTATTAAATCCATCAACGAATTGATTAAATGGAGAAATCATAGTGGTTAGTGAAGATTTCTCAACGAAAATATTATAAGACTAATACTTTAATCGTATTCTCTTTTAAATCATACCCATAAAAAATAATGCTATTTAATGTAGCTTGAGATAATCATAACAGTCATATATCCTAAGTAATAAAATAGCTTATCTTAATATCCGTCTTTTATTGTTCTATACAGAACTGTTGAAAGTCATATCAATCTGTTTATAATAGTTGCTGAAACATCCTGCAACTTCTTAAGATTTCTTTTATAAACAGGCAACTGTTTCCTATTGCTATGACAAATATATAAACTTTTAATACAAAACAAAAAAATATTTCTTTATCTGTTCATCTACAGAAAACTACTTTCTGAGCTGCCATCATAACTACAGGTTATATATCACAACATTACTCTAAATAAAAAGTTAAAAAATAAATTATTTTTATTTAGACTGTATTTAAATAAATTATATATTTGCCGAAAATTCGTCCTTTACAATGAAAAAAGTATTCCTCTTTTTCACGCTATTTTCATCTGTATCATTGCTTGCTCAAAAAGCAGATTCTTTAGATATACAGAAGATTAAAGCAGAAATTAAACAAGAGCTTCGTGAAGAATTAAAGACAGAAATAAAAAACGATTTTACCAAAGAAAATAAATCGCTTTTTAGCTGGAGTAATTTTACATTGAGCGGCTATGGAGTAGTAAATTATTACAACTACACTAAATACGATACTGATTTAAACATCAAAGATAAATTTGATCCTGAGCGACTCAATTTGTATCTAAATTATGAATTTAACAGCTGGATTAAACTGAAAACGGAAATCGAGTTTGAACATGGCGGAACAGGTGCTACAATAGAGCTTGATACTCAGGAAGAATTTGGTGAATACGAACAGGAAATTGAGTCGGGAGGAGAAGTGAAACTCGAGCAGCTCTATCTCGATTTCTCTATACATCCCGCATTTAACGTGCGTGCAGGACGCATGAAAATCCACTTCGGACTTGCACAGAACTTGGACCGTCCTACCAGCTATTTTACCACACATCGGCAAGAGATGGAAAATGAAATACTTCCGCTGGGCTGGTATGAAAACGGTTTACAGTTTTATGGAAAATTCTGGAAAAACCGCTTATTATACGAAGTATCGATTACAAGTGGGTTAGATGCCAGCGGTTTTAGTTCAAGAGGCTGGATTAAAGACGGATATCAACAGCGTTTTGAGATGTCTGTAGGAGAATCTTTAGCTTATACTCTGCGACTGGATTATAAGTTCGGCACCCATAAAAACACTTATGCCGGTATGGCCTTTTACGTGAATGATGCCGCTGCCAACCGACCAAAAAATGATATGGATAAATCAGCCTACGTAAAAATCGTAGAAGCCCATATCACGTATAACGAAAAACACATTAGGTTTAATGCCATAGGCTTATATGGTGACATTGAAAACTCAGACCTCGTAACCCGCAAGAATGCTTCTCTATCTAACAATTTAGGAGTAAAAAGAACCCCTGTTGGTAAAAAAGCAGTAGGTGTTTCAGCGGAAATAGGCTATGAAGTTCTGCATTTTATTAAAGCAGATGCCCAACAACAGGTATATCCGTTTGTACGCTATGATTATTATGATACTATGTATGAAACAGAAGGTGCTGTTGTAAAAAAACCCAGATGGGAAAGGAACGCAGCAACAGCTGGAATCAACTGGCTGATAACACCAAACATTGTGGCTAAAGCCCATTATCAAAATAGAACTCTGGGATCAGAACACTTTGATCCTATCACCTCTTTAGGTACAGGTAAAAAACAAAAAGAAAACACATTTTCTGCCGGTATCGCATTTTCATTCTAAAAAACAACTTAAATATATAACTAATGAAAAATAATTTCTTTAAAATGGCATGTGTCGGATTTGCAACATTAAGTTTTGTTGCATGTAGTGATAACGATGACAGCACAGGAACAGATCCTCAAAACGCTACTTTACAGGAAGTAGTGAGCAATACTTCAAACAATGTGATTATTGCTACTTACAATGATTTAAATCAAAAAGCTATTGCATTGACTTCTGTAATCAATCAGTTGGCAACAACGCCTAACGCAGCTAATTTACAGGCAGCAAAAGAGGCATGGGTAGCTGCCAGAGCACCATGGGAGCAGACAGAAGGCTTTTTATACGGACCTGTTGACAGCGAAGGTATTGATCCTGCTATGGACACATGGCCGGTAGATGTAGAAGCGATGAACAACATCCTTAACAGCAGCAATGCCATTACTGTACAAACAATAGAAAACAATAATGAGGCACGTGGATTCCATTTAATTGAGTTTTTACTATGGGGAGAAGCAGGTAATAAAACTGCGCAGCAACTTACCGTACGCCAATTAGAGTTATTAAAAGCAGCAGCTACTGATTTGCAAAACAATACCCAAAAATTATACAACGGATGGATTGCATCAGGAGGTAATTTTGTAAACAACTTCCTTAACCCTTCTCCAGAAGTATATCCTTCTTACACAGCTGTACTTGAAGAAATTACTGAAGGTTTGATTATCATTGCTGATGAAGTAGCTAACGGAAAAATAGAAGATCCGTTAAATCCGGAATCATCAACTCCAAAACCGGAGTTGGAAGAATCGCGTTTCAGCAACAACTCTAAACTGGATTTTGCAGATAATATGAGAAGTATTCAAAACATCTATTTAGGAAAATATGGAACAAACGGAAATGGAAAAGGGCTAACCACACTTATTGCAGCTAAAAATCCTGTATTGGATACCAAAATAAAAAATGCTGTTACAGCTGCAATCAATGCAATTAATGCAATTCCAGGTACTTTTACCGAAGCAATTTACAGTAATAAAAATGCCGTAAAAGATGCACAGCAAAAAGTGAGAGATCTACAAACTATACTACAGGCAGAATTAAAACCATTTGTGGTTAATAATCTGCAGTAAAAACTACTAATTATTCACCAAAAGCCCTTACATATTATTATGTGAGGGCTCTTGCATAAAAATTAACGAATGAAAATCAGTAAAGTCATTTTACTGTTATCGTTGCTCTTGTTTCTGGTCAGCTGTTCCTCAAACGATGATTATACATCAATTGAAGAAAGTAACTACCCTGATCTCTCACTGAGAAAAATGGCCGGAGGCGATAATACCATTTTTACCAATACAAGCAACTCTTACAGTACACCTTCACCCGCTCTGACAGTAGATGAATTATCAACCCATCTCAAAGGAGATTTAGATTTTGAATCCATTTTTGTAACGGCTCCAAACGATGTCAATTCAGGATTAGGCCCGATTTTCAACAATTCATCATGTATCTCATGTCATCCTAGAGATGGCAGAGCTGCTCATCCGGTAAACATGGCATCAAGAAGCGGTCTATTGTTGCGCACAAGCCTTCCCGGAACCAGTATTAACGGAGGACCTGTAGCTGTTAGCGGCTTTGGACTACAAATACAAAATCAGGCATTATACAATTTTCTGCCTGAAGCTGAATATACAGTGCAATACGAAGAAATTACGGAAACACTCGCAGACGGAACTATTGTATCGTTGAGAAAGCCTGTTTTTGGGGTTATCAATACCTACATTCCTTTTCCACAGGATGCATTGCTCTCCCCCAGAATTGCACCACCCGTATTCGGTCTTGGACTCTTAGAAGCGATACCCGAACAAGCTATTCTGGCAGCACAGGATCTTAACGATCATAATCAGGATGGTATATATGGAAAAGCGAATTATGTATGGAATCCGCTGACTCAAAGATCAGAATTAGGAAGATTTGGCTGGAAAGCCAACGTTTCTAATCTTCTGATACAGTGTGCAGCTGCATATGTTGAAGATATGGGTATTACCAATTATATCTTTCCCTTTGAAACCGGATATGGACAATCTAACGGTTCCGATGGATTTGATGATGATCCTGAATTACCAGATGAAAATCTGGCAAATATTACATTTTATACACAAACGCTCGCAGTACCGGCACCAAGAAACACTGATAATATCACCGTTCGCAAAGGAGCCAGAATTTTTGAGAATCTACTATGCGCTACTTGCCATACCCCAAAACAGCAGACGGGCTACAGTTCTATAAGGGCTTTATCATATCAGACGTTCTATCCTTATACAGATATGCTGCTGCATGATATGGGTGACGGACTGGCTGATAACCGACCTGACTTTCTTGCAAACGGCAGAGAATGGAAAACGCGCCCGCTTTGGGGAATTGGTCTGAGTTTCGTAGTAAACAACCACACAAATTTCTTACACGACGGCAGAGCGAGAAATCTCACAGAGGCTATTTTATGGCATGGAGGTGAAGCAGAAAACGCTAAGCAAAAATTCAAGCAGTTATCTAAAGAAGACAGAGAAGCACTATTACAGTTTATTCAATCATTATAACCGACACAGTACAAAAAAAATGAAAAGAGAAACCTGAGGAAGGTTTCTCTTTTCTTATTTAAACTAATTTTAAATTAGTCTCAAAGCTTCAATAAAACCGGATACTTAATCTTAAACCATTTTTAAACTGCCATTATAGTTTTATATTTGTGAATTATATCAAAAATTTTTACAAATATGACTTCTAATCAGTTTGATTTTGTACCGATATTAATGCAATTAGGCTTCGCTGCAGGGTTTGTAATATTGACTATTTACATATCAAGTCTGCTTGGGCCTAAAAGGGCATCTAAGAATAAAGACATCAACTTTGAGTGTGGAATTGAATCTATCGGAAACGCCAGAATACCTTTCAATGTAAAGTATTTCCTCGTAGCCATTCTTTTTGTTCTGTTCGATGTTGAGGTTATATTTATGTATCCCTGGGCAGTAAATTTTAAAGAGTTTGGATGGGATGGATTATGGAAAATGGGCATCTTTATGTTCCTGCTTATAATCGGTTTGTTATACGAATTCAAGAAAAAAGGATTAGAATGGGATTAATTCAGAAAGTATGAGCACTGATTCAAAAATAAATAAAGTAGATCCTCCGAAAGGATATGCCGGAGAAGGTTTTTTTGCAACAAAACTAAGTGAAGTTGTAGGTTTAGCAAGAGCTAACTCACTATGGCCTTTGCCTTTTGCTACTTCTTGCTGCGGTATTGAATACATGGCAACGATGGCAGCAACATACGATATCGGAAGATTCGGATCGGAACGAATGAGTTTTTCTCCGAGACAGGCCGATATGCTATTGGTAATGGGTACTATTGCTAAAAAAATGGCTCCTATTTTACGTCAGGTATACGAACAGATGGCAGAACCTAAATGGGTAGTTGCTGTTGGAGCCTGCGCCAGTTCAGGAGGTGTATTTGATACGTATTCCGTTTTACAGGGTATTGATAAAGTAATACCGGTAGATGTATATGTACCGGGATGTCCTCCAAGACCGGAACAAATTCTCGACGGTATTTTACAGCTTCAGGAAATTGTAAAAAATGAATCGGTACGAAGAAGAAGTTCGGAAGAATATAAACACTTATTAAACTCATACAATATCGAATAACTATGAGCTTAACAAACGAAAACATACAAAAGGCACTGATCGGAAATTTTGGTATGAAAGTATCAGAATTTCACCAGTCACATGATATTCTTACTTTAGAGGTTCAGGCAGATGCGCTTTATGAAGTCATTCGCTTCCTCAAAGAAGATACCGCAATGAACTTTAACTTTCTTACTGATGTGTGTGGTGTACACTATCCTGACTATGAAGAAAGTCGTCAGTTCGCAGTTGTTTACCATCTGCACAACTGGTTCGAAAATGTTCGTATCCGTATCAAAACCTATTTAAAAGCATCACAACCAGAAGTTGATTCTATTGTAACCTTATACCCGGGAGCCAATTGGCAGGAAAGAGAAACCTACGATTTTTACGGAATACAATTTAAGGGACATCCGCAATTAAAGCGGATTCTCAACATGGATGAGATGCAATCCTTCCCTTTGCGAAAAGAGTTTCCTCTTGAAGATCAGGGAAGAACTGACAAAGATGACCGTTTCTTCGGAAGAACCGGTCCTAACTGTTAATATAAAAATATATGTCTGATTTATTATTAACTCCAGAAAATAGATTTCAAAAACAAATCGAGGCTCGTTTAAAAGAAGACGGTGTTGAACTTTCTATTTTAAATTTAGGACCTACTCACCCTGCTACGCACGGTATTTTTCAAAACATCCTGCTTATGGATGGTGAAAAAATATTAGACGGAGAAGGAACTGTAGGATACATTCACCGTGCCTTTGAAAAAATAGCTGAAAACCGTCCTTTTTATCAAATAAACGTCCTTACCGACCGTCTGAACTACTGTTCATCACCTATTAACAATACGGGTTGGTGGATGACTGTAGAAAAAGCATTGGGTATTGAAATACCAAAAAGAGTACAATATCTGCGTGTTATCATCATGGAGTTGGCTCGAATAGCCGATCATATCATCTGCAGTTCAGTAATGGGAGTAGATACCGGAGCACTTACAGGTTTCTTATATGTAATGCAGTACCGCGAAAAAATCTATGAAATTTATGAAGAAATCTGTGGCGCAAGACTGACAACCAATATGGGAAGAATCGGTGGATTTGAAAGAGAATGGTCGCCAAAAGCTTTCCAAAAGATAGATGAATTCTTAAACGAATTCCCGGCAGTATGGACTGAATTTGAAAATATGCTTACGAGAAATCGTATTTTCATGGACAGAACCATTGGTGCAGGAGCAGTTTCAGCAGAAATGGCCATGAGCTATGGCTTTACAGGTCCAAACCTGAGAGCAGCCGGTATAGATTATGATGTTCGTGTGGCACAGCCATACTGCTCATATGAAGATTTTGAATTTGACATTCCTGTAGGACAAAATGGTGATTGTTATGACCGTTTTGTAGTGAGAAACGCTGAAGTATGGGAAAGTATCAAAATCATCCGTCAGGCATTGGAAAAAATGCCGGAAGGACCCTACCATGCTGATGTTCCGGATTACTATCTTCCACCTAAAGAAGATGTATATGAAAACATGGAAGCCCTTATCTATCACTTTAAAATAGTGATGGGTGAAATCCCGGTTCCCAACACTGAAGTATACAACGCAGTGGAAGGCGGAAACGGAGAACTTGGCTTTTATTTAATCACTAATGGCAGCAGAACCCCTTATCGACTGCATTTCAGAAGACCTTGTTTTATCTATTATCAGGCCTACAATGAGATCGTAAAAGGGCAAAGTCTATCAGACGCTATTATCACCTTATCAAGTATGAATGTTATTGCTGGAGAATTAGATTGTTAATCATCATGGAGAAAACGAATCATAAACAAGAGATCAACATAACGCCTCAGTTAATGGAGCGTATCAACGAACTCATCAGCCATTATCCGGAAGGAAAACAAAAATCGGCTTTGCTGCCAGTTCTTCATGAGGTACAGGATGCTCACGATAACTGGCTTAGTGTAGAACTACAGAATAAAGTTGCTGAATTATTACAGATACAACCTATTGAAGTATATGAAGTAGTTACCTTCTATACCATGTTTAATCAAAAACCGATAGGAAAATACATGTTCGAATTCTGTACAACTTCATGTTGTGCCATCAACAAAGCAGAAGACATGATGGAATACACCTGCAATAAGCTTGGTGTACAGCCGGGACAGGTTACTGAAGACGGTATGTTTTCCGTTGTCGGTGTACAATGCCTCGGAGCGTGTGGATATGCACCGATGATGCAGGTAGGAGATTTCTACCACGAACATCTTACAAAAGAAAAAATCGATGCCATCATTGAAGACTGTAGAGTTGGCAAAGTTGTTTTACACGATAAATAATATACCATGGGAAAAAAGATATTATTAGACAAGATTAATATTCCGGGTATCAAAACCTATGAAGTATACCGCCAGCACGGAGGTTATGCTTCTGTGGAAAAAGCATTAAAAAACATGACTCCTGATGAAGTTACCGAAGAAGTAAAAACATCAGGGCTTAGAGGACGTGGAGGTGCCGGATTCCCAGTAGGACTGAAATGGAGTTTTATTGACAAAAAATCAGGAAATCCAAGACACCTTGTGTGCAATGCAGATGAATCAGAACCGGGCACTTTTAAAGACCGTTATCTGATGGAATACATCCCTCACTTATTGATAGAGGGAATGATAACTTCTTCTTTTGCTTTGGGAGCCAACCTTTCTTATATCTATATCCGCGGAGAATATATGTGGGTATTCAAAACGTTGGAAAGAGCGATTAAAGAAGCCTATGCAGCCGGATGGCTCGGAAAAAACATTCTGGGCAGCGGTTTTGACCTTGATTTGCACGTTCACTGTGGTGGCGGAGCTTACATCTGTGGAGAAGAAACAGCACTAATAGAGTCCCTTGAAGGAAAAAGAGGAAATCCGCGTATCAAACCGCCGTTTCCTGCAGTAAAAGGTCTATGGCAAAACCCTACTGTGGTTAATAATGTTGAGTCTATTGCAACTGTGCCATGGATCGTATTAAACTCAGGAGAAGAATATGCAAAAATAGGAATAGGACGTTCTACAGGAACCAAATTATTCTCTGCATCCGGACATGTAAAAAAGCCTGGAGTATATGAAATTGAAATGGGTATGACTGTAGAAGAATTTATTAATTCTGATGAATACCTTGGCGGAATGGTTGATGACCGCCCGCTAAAAGCCCTGATTCCGGGTGGTTCATCAGTACCGATTCTTCCTAAAGACCTCATTTACAAAACAGCCAACGGAGAAGATCGCCTTATGACCTATGAATCATTGGCTGATGGTGGTTTTGCAACCGGTTCATCATTGGGTTCAGGAGGTTTCATTGTGTATAATGATACCAGTTGTATCGTTAGAAATACATGGAATTTTGCCCGCTTTTACCATCACGAAAGTTGTGGACAGTGTTCGCCATGTCGTGAAGGAACAGGATGGATGGAAAAAGTTTTGTGGAGAATAGAAAACGGACAAGGCCGTATGGAAGACATCGATCTGCTATGGGATATCCAGAGCAAAATCGAAGGAAACACGATTTGTCCATTAGGAGATGCTGCGGCATGGCCGGTAGCGGCAGCAATACGCCATTTCAGAGATGAATTTGAATTTCATATCAGATTCCCTGAAAAAATCAAAAACAGAGACCACTTTACGGCCGAACCTTTTGAAAAAGTAAAACACTTTTTACAGGGACAAACCGTATAACATAACAAAAACAACAAAAAAGTCAAGCCTAAAAGCCAGCTTGTAATAACTAAAGAGTATGAAAGTTACAATAGATGGACACGAAATAGAAGTAGAACCGGGGACAACGATCCTCCAGGCTGCTCGTATGATCGGTGGAGAAGTAGTTCCGCCGGCAATGTGTTATTACTCTAAACTAAAAGGCAGCGGAGGAAAATGTCGTTGCTGTCTTGTAGAAGTATCAAAAGGAAGTGAAGCTGATCCGCGTCCGATGCCAAAACTAATGGCATCATGCGTAACCGGAGTGATGGATGGCATGGAAGTGAAAAGTACATCCTCTCCACGTGTAACGGAAGCAAGAAAATCCGTAACCGAATTTTTGCTTATCAACCACCCGCTGGATTGTCCGGTATGTGATCAGGCAGGAGAGTGTGATTTACAAAACCTGAGCTACAACAACGGAAAAGAAGCTACACGCTTTCATGAAGAGAAACGTACATTCGAACCTGAAAACATAGGAGAAAACATCCAACTGCACATGAACCGCTGTATTTTGTGCTACCGTTGTGTGTATACGGCAGACCAGCTTACAGACTGCCGTTCTCACGGAGTTATCGGACGTGGTGACCATGCACAGATATCTACTTATATTTCCAAAGCAATAGATAATGAGTTTTCAGGAAACATGATCGATGTATGCCCTGTAGGAGCATTAACGGATAAAACGTTCCGTTTCAAATCGAGAGTGTGGTTCAATAAACCTTTCAATGCTCATAGAGATTGTGATAAATGTTGTGGAAAAACAACCCTTTGGATGTTTGGAAATGAAATACAACGTGTAACAGCGAGAAAGGATGAATACCATGAAGTTGAAGAATTCATCTGCAACGAATGCCGTTTCGATCACAAAGAAGTAAATGACTGGGTAATAGAAGGTCCTCGTAAATTCGAAAAATTCTCTGTAATCAATCAGAACAATTACACCCGAAAAATGGATACGGTAAAAATCGCAACAGAAAAGCAGATTTTAATGGGACGTGATCTGGATCGTAAAAAAATCAGTATGAAAGACGTTCCGTTGAACGAAGGTAATACGCTAAAACAATAAGTATGGAGCAAGCAATCATTATAGAAAAAGGCGTCATCATATTGGTAGTTTTTGCCATTACTATGCTATTTGCTATGTACTGTACACTGGCAGAGCGAAAAATTGCTGCCTGGATACAGGATCGTAGAGGTCCCAACAGAGCAGGTAAAGGAGGTATTCTTCAACCACTTGCAGATGGACTAAAACTTTTTTCAAAAGAAGAATTTATGCCAAATACTCCTAATACATTCCTATTTGTATTAGGACCAACGATTTCCATGACGATGGCATTGATGACCAGTGCTGTAATTCCGTGGGGAGACAAACTCATCATCGGCGGACGCGAGGTGATCTTGCAGGCAACTGACATCAATGTAGCAATGCTGTATGTATTTGCCGTATTATCCGTTAGCGTTTACGGAATCATGATTGGCGGATGGGCATCTAACAACAAATACTCTCTGATGAGTGCCATGCGTGTTGCTTCACAAATGATCTCTTATGAAATAGCGATGGGATTATCTATCGTAGCGCTGCTTATGATGCATAGTTCTATGAGTTTGAGAGAAATTGCAGCCAACCAGAACGAATGGCATTGGAACGTCTTTTACCAACCGCTTGGATTTTTAATATTTCTCATCTGTTCATTTGCAGAAACCAACAGAACGCCATTTGATTTGGCAGAATGCGAACAAGAGCTTATCGGAGGGTATCATACTGAATATTCGTCCATGCGTATGGGATTCTTCCTGTTTGCAGAATATGCAGCTATGTTTATATCTTCAACGCTGTTGGCCGTTTTATATTTCGGAGCTTACAACTATCCGGGTATGACATGGGCAGCAGAAAACTGGGGTATTAATGTGGCAAACGGAATCGGAATTGCTGTTTTATTTGCAAAAATATGTTTCTTCCTTTTCGTTTATATGTGGGTTCGCTGGACAATTCCGCGTTTCCGATACGATCAGTTAATGAACTTAGGATGGAAATCGCTTATTCCATTAGCGATAATCAATATTATTATAACCGCTGTGGTTATTTTATTAAATCAATAAACTACTGAAAATGTCTATACAAACCATATCATTATCAGGAAGAAAAAAACAGGTTGCCAATAAAAAAATGAGTTTTATTGAGCGTCTGTACCTTGTAGCCATCTTTAAGGGACTCGCTACAACATTAAAACACTTATTTAAAAAGAAAGTGACCATAAGCTATCCCGAAGAAAAACGTCCGTTTAGTGATGTATACAGAGGCCAGCATACACTTATGCGTGATGAAGAAGGTCGTGAGCGCTGTACAGCCTGCGGATTGTGCGCTTTATCTTGCCCTGCAGAAGCTATCACCATGAAAGCAGCAGAACGCAAACCGGAAGAAAAGCACCTGTACAGAGAAGAAAAATATGCTGAGATATATGAGATAAATATGTTGCGTTGTATCTTTTGCGGGTTGTGTGAAGAAGCATGTCCGAAACAGGCCATCTATCTTACAAAATCTAAAAAGATTGTGCATGCAGATTACTCCAGAGAACATTTTATCTTTGGAAAAGAACAATTGGTAATGCCATTGGATGCAGCCATTCAGAATACTCAAAAATTAGCATAGTATGATAGAGATATTATTTTACATTCTTTCAGCGCTGACGCTCGGAAGTGCAATGATTACAATTTTAAGTAAAAATCCTATCCACAGCGCCATCTGGCTCGTAGTCAGTTTTTTTAGTATTGCAGGTCATTATGCTTTATTGAATTCACAATTCTTAGCTATGGTTCACATTATTGTGTATTCTGGAGCCATCATGATTTTAATGCTGTTTACCATCATGCTTATGAACCTAAACATCAGCAATGAAATATCAAAACCGATTGTTACAAAAATAACAGCAGTGGTTGCTTTCTGTCTGGTAGGATTATTATTAGTTTCTGTATTGGCACAGCATGCAACAGTCATAGACGGCTATGTAAATTCAGGACAGGATTATCAGTCTATTGAAGTGCTTGGAAAAATACTATTGGATGAATTTATCGTTCCGTTTGAAATGGCAGCCGTATTATTACTGATGGCCATGATTGGAGCTGTACTCATCTCTAAAAAAGATAAAAAAACGGTATAACTATGGAAAATATATTACAAATCATAGGAATCGAAAACTATATCTATCTGGCAGTACTGCTATTTAGTATAGGTGTATTTGGTATTTTGTACCGAAGAAATGCCATTGTTATGTTCATGTCTATTGAAATAATGCTCAATGCTGCCAATTTGCTGTTAGTTGCTTTTTCAAACTATCATCAGGATGGGAGCGGACAGGTATTCGTATTTTTTACCATGGCGGTAGCAGCCGCTGAAGTTGCTATAGGACTGGCTATACTGGTCGCTATTTTCAGAAACGTCGGTTCAATAGATATCGATAAATTAAAAAATTTAAAAGGTTAATTATAGATGGATACAAATATTTTGCTGCTTTTATTGATTGTACCTTTTATCGGATTTTTAATCAATATCTTTTTTGGAAAAACCATAGGAAAGAATCTATCGGGAATCATCGGAACACTGACTATCGTTATTTCTTTTGTGATCTCTGTTATTCTTTTCTTACAGATCAAAGAAACACAGGAGCCGGTAAGACTTCATCTGTTTGACTGGATCACCTTAGAAAAATTTAAAATTGATTTTGCTTTTTATTTTGACCAATTATCGGTTTTATGGTTATTATTCGTAACGGGAATCGGATCATTGATACACCTCTACTCTACGAGTTATATGAAAGAAGACGAAAACTTTCATAAGTTTTTTGCTTACCTGAATTTGTTCGTGTTTTTCATGCTGGTATTGGTTACCGGAAGCAACCTTCTGATCATGTTCATCGGTTGGGAAGGAGTTGGTTTATGCTCCTACCTGCTCATCGGGTTCTGGTATCAGAATCAGGAATACAACAATGCTGCTAAAAAAGCATTTATCATGAACCGTGTCGGAGATTTAGGATTTCTGATCGGAACTTTTATCATTGCATATTCATTCGGAACCGTAGATTTCATGGAACTTCGTGAAAGCTTATCCGGTGGTATTGCTACTTCAACACTTGCTTTGCTGGGCTGTGCAAACCTGGCGCTTTTCATCGCTGCTACAGGAAAAAGTGCGCAATTACCACTTTATACATGGCTGCCGGATGCAATGGCAGGACCAACACCTGTTTCTGCTCTTATTCACGCAGCAACAATGGTAACTGCCGGAATTTTTATGATCACACGGCTAAATTTCTTATTTGATCTTACACCGAATGTCCAACATCTTATCGCTGTGGTCGGAGGTCTTACTGCTTTGGTAGCTGCCTCTATCGGTCTTGTTCAGAACGACATCAAAAAAGTATTGGCCTACTCTACTGTTTCTCAATTGGGACTTATGTTTATGGCACTCGGATTCGGAGCTTATGAGATCGCCGTTTTCCATGTCATCACACATGCCTTTTTCAAAGCATGCCTTTTCCTTGGTTCAGGTTCAGTGATACACGCCATACACGGTGAGCAGGATATGCGCCATATGGGAGGATTAAAAAATGTGATGAAAATAACGTATGTTACCTTTTTAATCTCCTCGTTAGCCATTTCAGGTATTCCTCCATTTTCCGGATTCTTCTCCAAAGATGAAATTCTTATGGTGGCTTTCCACGAAAACATCACTTTATGGGTGATCGGTTCTTTAGCTTCTATCATGACTGCTTTTTATATGTTCCGATTACTATACCTGACGTTCTTCAACAAATTCAGAGGTACGGAAGAGCAAAAACATCATTTACACGAAAGCCCTGCAGCAATGACAATGCCGTTGATCATCCTTGCAGTATTAGCAATCGTAGGCGGAGCCATCAGTTTACCTGGCAGCAGTTGGTTAAACACGTATCTTGCTCCTGTAATCCTTAACAATGCAGCTGCACATCCGCATCATTTGGGCACTACAGAATACATACTTATGGGAGTAGCTGTAATAGGAGCCTTAATAGGTATCGGAATTGCATACAGCAAGTACATTAAAAAACAGGAACTGCCATTGAATGACAACCAGTCAAACGGTATTCATAAGGTATTGGCAAACAGTTACTATATAGACAACATTTATAATTTCTTGATTATTATGCCGCTTAACATTTTAGGGAATTTCTTTAAAAAAGTAACGGAAGTAATAATCTCCGGAGTTGTTTTCGGGTTTGCAAAATTTGCAGACGAATTGTCTTATCAAGGAAAAAAAGCACAAAACGGAAATATCGGATTGTATTTATTTGCATTCGTCATCGGTGTCTGTGTGATTATTTATTATTTATTCATAGCAAGATAATTTATATAAAATGAACGTAACATTTATCTTACTTACTCTACTAATCGGCGCTTTGCTTACTTTAGCTTCCGGCAAAAAGTTGGCACATACAACAGCCCTTTTATTCAGTATTCTCGGTTTTGGTTTTTCGCTGTTTTTATTAAATCAGTTCAATAATGGTACAGATATCTCTTATCAGGTACAGTGGATTTCAAAACCAAACATCTCTTTTGCTTTAAAAGCAGACGGACTAAGCATGTTGATGGTTTTGTTGAATACTTTTCTAACACCAGTCATCCTGCTTACCACCATTAAAAAAGATTATAAAAACCCTCATATTCTCTACGCTCTGGTATTATTCATGTCATTTGCCATGACAGGTACTTTCCTTGCTACAGACGGGTTTCTTTACTATATTTTCTGGGAATTGGCTCTGATACCAATTTTCTTTATTGCCCTATTGTGGGGTAGTGATACATGGGAAGTGCGTAAAAAAGCAATTCTTAAATTCTTTATCTACACCTTTGCAGGATCGCTCTTCATGCTTGTAGCTTTCATCTATCTGTACCAGAAAACAGGAAGTTTTTTATTGGCAGATTTGGTAAACACCGCTTTGAGTTCAACAGAACAAACATGGATATTCTTAGGCTTTTTCCTTGCATACGCTATTAAAATCCCTATTTTTCCTTTCCATACCTGGCAGGCTGATACCTATGAAAAAGCTCCAGCTATAGGAACGATGCTTTTATCTGGAATCATGCTGAAAATGGGAATTTACTCTATCTTACGCTGGCAGTTACCTTTGACTCCAAATATGAATGAAGGCATATTAAATACCGTAATCATCCTTTGTCTTATCGGTGTTATATATGCTTCTTTAATTGCTTTAAGACAATCCAATCTCAAAAGATTATTGGCATATTCCTCTATGGCGCACGTAGGCCTTATTGCTGCGGGAGCATATACTTACACAACAGACGGATATCATGGTGTAGTATTACAGATGATCGCACACGGACTGGTGATCGTAGGTCTCTTCTTTCTTACAGAAATTATTTATGCAAGATATCAGACTTATACCATCAGAGAAATGGGTGGTATCCGATCTCAGGCAATAAAGTTTACCTCTTTTTTCATGATATTCATGTTCGCTTCTATCGGTTTACCGGGAACGTTCAGTTTTATCGGAGAATTTACCATACTATACAGTTTGTCTCAGATAAACCTTATGTATGCACTTTTAGGAGGAACCACCATAATACTTGGTGCTTATTATATGATGAAAATGTTTCAGAAAGCCGTTTTGGGTCCGCAAAACAAAAATACGTTTGCTGATTTAAATACAAACGAATGTCTGATATTAGCTGTATTAGCTGCTGCTGTTATCTTTTTCGGACTGTATCCAAAACCACTTACAGACCTCTTATTCACATCGATTGTATAACAAATAAAGATCAAAAATGACCCGAAATACGGTTTCATTTTAATAAAATAGACATATGAATACATTAATTGCTTTAGCAGGATTAGCCGTTTTAATATTGGTTTTAGAAATAATAAACCTGCGTAAAATTATTGTACCGCTTACTATTATGGGTTTGTTGGCTGCGTTGGGAATATCAATCTGTGATATGGCTAACGAAGCAGGCTACTACCACAATATGATTGTTGTAAACAAATCAAATATGCTGTATACAAGCCTGTTTATTGTATTGACGGTTTTTATAGTAATGCTTAGTGAAGACTTTTACAAGCCGCATTATGATAAGATTTCGGATTATGTATCCTTAAAAATATTTTTGTTGATAGGGGCTGTTTCCATGGTAACCTTCGGAAATCTGACCATGTTTTTTATCGGTTTGGAAATTTTATCCATCACCCTTTATATTTTGGCAGGAAGCGACAGAACAGATGTCAAAAGTAATGAGTCCGGAATGAAATATTTCTTAATGGGTTCCTTTGCTTCCGGTTTTGTGTTATTCGGAATCGCTTTGGTATATGGTGCAACGGCTTCATTTGATATGAATACCATCTCTAATAGCCTTACAGCAGTTACCGCTCCAACCTGGCTGTATCTTGGTATTGTACTTATTTGTATCGGAATGTTATTTAAAATTGCAGCCTTCCCTTTCCATTTCTGGGCACCTGATGTTTACCAGGGAGCTCCAATGCTCACTACAACAATTATGAGTACTTTGGCAAAAGTAGTTGCTGTAGCTACTTTCTATAAATTATTAACGGCATTTCAGCCCGTTTTACCGGAAAACTTCCATTATCTTCTGGTCTTCTTAGCGATTGCAACCATGTGTGTCGGAAATGTTATGGCACTGCGTCAGGAAAACATAAAAAGAATGTTGGCTTATTCAGGAATCTCTCATGCAGGTTTTATGATGATTGCCCTTTTGGTAATAGAAAATGCCAATGCCAACCTGTTTTATTATGCTTCAGCTTATGCGCTTTCAGGAATTGCAGCTTTTGCAGTAATCATGTCGGTATGCAGCAAAAAAGAAGATGAATTAGTAAAGCATTTTAAAGGCTTAGGAAAGAAAAAACCTGTTTTGGCAGCAGTACTTACGATGGCGTTATTATCTATGGCAGGTATTCCGGTTTTTGCAGGGTTCTTCGGAAAATTCTTTCTATTAAACAATGCATTGGAAAATGGTTATATAACCTTGGTCATATTCGGAGTAGTCAACTCTATCATCAGTATATACTATTATTTTAAAGTAATTTCTGCTATGTACAGCCAAAGTGCAGAAACAGAAGAACCGGAAGTTACCAATAGTGCTATTTATCAATTTGTAGCAGTTCTGGCCATCGCTTTAAATATCATCATCGGTATTTATCCGGCCTTACTATTGGATCTTTTTTAATTTAATCCTTAGATTTATATTTCTTGAAAAGCCGGACTTCGTGAAGTCCGGCTTTTTTTGTGTAATTTTATGGAAAGAAAAAAATATGGACCTACCATCGCGTCATATTCCTAAAAATTCAAATGCTTTTTCCAGTTATTGGAATACAGAGAAATCAAATTATTTAGCACATCATCTGTCACCGCAAATAAAACTTGAAGCGGCACAGCAAATGGTACCTTACTATTATGAAGCAGACGCTATCGGCGATGCAGTAGCTTTAGAATTTCTTATAAAAAAAGGATTTCAGCAAGGCATGAAAGAGCTGCATCAGATGCTGGCCACCTATCCTCTGAATAAAGAAACCTATTCTTCAGAAACCCAACTTTTCTTAGAGCAAATTTTCTCTCTTCCCCAATGGCTGGATACAGATTTGCTCCAAAAAGGCAGCAATTTTTGTAACAGAACAGGTACATCCGGACTTGCAACACTGCGCAATTATTGTCTGATGGGCGGTTACGAATCATCAGCCATCAACAAGCCGTTGATTTTTACAGGAGCCTTAAAAAAAGGAGCGGTAAAAAGATTGTCTGACACAGTCGTTTTCTGGATAAATGTTACTGCACAAGACGGTATGAAAATAAAAGAAAAAGGCTTTTTCAGCGCAGTTACTACCCGTCTTATTCATTCGTATTCGCGAATCATGATTGAAAGACAACCGGACTGGAAAACACAAGATTGGGGCAGACCTCTGAATACATGGGACATGCTGGCTACTAATTTAGGTTTTTCCATAGTATTTCTTGACGGTCTTCAAAAATTGGGATTGAAGCCAACAAAAGAAGAGATTGCCGGAGTACTGCATCTGTGGAAATATATTGGGTATCTTATAGGAATTCCTGAACATTTACTTGCAGATACGGAAACTCAGGCAGCTGATGCCCTATTTCTTTGGAGTAAAACACAGAAAGGTGCTGATGAAGATTCCATTTCACTTGCCCATTCCCTATACGAAGAACCTCAACGGGTCACCTTTACAAAATCTCAATATCTTAAAAATTTTGTACAGTTCACCAATCTGGGCTATAACAATTTCTTGTTGGGAAAGGAGAGTTGTAAAAAGTTAGGATTACCTTATACAAAGGCTATCCGATGGGTAAAATTTATCACAATGATGAATTCATTACAACAAAAAGCTGCTTCCCTGCACCCAACGCTGTACCGATATATGATAAGAAAGGGAAACAAAGAACAGCTCAACGTTTTGAAGCTGTATAAAAAACAAGAGTATCACCAAAAAACGGTTTAAAAAGGGGGCTTCAAGGAAAATAATCTATATTAAGAGTTTTTCGGGATATTTAAAATAACTTTGATAAAAACATCAGTATGGAATTGGGTATCTCTATGTTTGGTGACTTGGCCTACAATTCACAAACACAAAAAAGAAAAACAGCACAGCAACGTTTAAAAGAAATGCTGGAAGAAATAAAACTGGCAGACGAAGTTGGTCTGGATGTATTCGGACTGGGAGAACACCATCGCCCGGATTATAGCGTTTCATCACCACAAACCGTACTCGCAGCAGCTGCAACGATTACCAAAAACATCAAATTGGGAAGCGCCGTTTCTGTTTTAAGTTCCGACGACCCCATTCGGTTATACCAGCAATTTGCAACGATTGATCTGATATCAGATGGCCGTGCAGAAATCATGGTAGGCAGAGGCAGTTTTATTGAGTCATTCCCTCTTTTCGGTTATGACCTTAAGGATTATGACCGTTTATTCGAAGAAAAATTGCAATTATTACTAACCCTGAATAATAATGAAATCATCGATTGGGAAGGTCATTTCCGAGCCCCTATAAAGCATCAGGAAATATTTCCAAAACCGCTGCACCAAAAATTGCCGGTATGGATCGCTGTAGGTGGTACACCCGAATCTGTATTGCGTGCTGCAAAATTAGGACTGCCGCTGACAATTGCAATTATAGGAGGCTATCCGGTACAGTTTGAACCTTTACTGAGAATGTATAAAGAACAGTATTTTGCAAACGGGCATTCAAAAGAAAACTATCAGCTTGGCGTCAACTCCCATTTATTTGTAGGGAATGATGCTTCTGTAAGAGATGTTTATTTTCCGTATTATGCAGCTCAAATGAACCATATTGGCAAAGAGAGAGGCTGGTCTCCTTTTTCGAGAGCGCAATTTGAAGCAACAGCAGCACCGGACGGAGCTTACTTTATGGGAGGGCCGGAAGAAATCACTGACAAAATACTACAGCAGCACGAAATATTTAATCATACGCGTTTTGTAGGACAGATTGATGTAGGCGGACCTGATCATTCGCTTATTATGAAATCAATTGAACTATTCGGTACAAGAGTAGCTCCTGAAGTACGAAAACATCTTTCGAAGTAAAAATAAAAAAGTAAAAACCATGGTCTATAGCCATGGTTTTTATTGAATATAATAATTGACCGCACTGTTATTATTTCCGATACAAGATAAATATCTTATCAGTTCAAAAACAATAGCTAAAAATACTGTTTAGGTGTTAATCATATTCAATGCTTCTTCAACAGTGTTCTTGCTACTACCGACAAACATTTTATCCTTGTAAAAGATTACCGGACGGTTTAAAAAAGTATAATGCTCAAGAATATAATTTTTATAGTCATTCTCTGACAGAACCTCATCTTTTAAGCCTCTTTCCTTATAAAGTTTTGCCCGTTTGCTGAACAGTTTTTCATAACTGTTGGTATGAGCATACATTTCTTCTAACTGTTTTACCGTAATGCTATGTTCTTTGATATCCTGCAACTCAAACTGCTCCAGATTATCAATCTGATTAAGTATTCTCTTACAGGTATCACAAGTCTTTAAATAATAAATTTTTTTCATAAGCTTAAAAATAAAAAAAGCAAATACTGCTATTTGCTTTTTGTGATTTATATTTTTTCTGTTACAAACAACTGATCAGAAAGTCTGATTCTGAAAGGCACTTCAAATGTTACTTTATCTCCCTCAACAGCTTTGGTTGCTTCTTTACCGTTTACTTTCATAGAATGCAGCACCATGCGTTCTTCTCCGGTTGTAGGCCCCTGAATAATGATTTCGTCACCTATATTGAGTTGCTTTTGTTCAATTAAAAATTGAGCTACAGAAGCTTTGGTAAAATAATGTTGTCCTTTACCAACCAATATTTTTCTTTCCGTTTGTTTCTTCTTCCGAATCTCAGTTACTTTGGCTATGCGTACCGGTTTGACTTCTTCAAAGATATTGCGTTCCTTTTTGAACGTAAGCGCAGATGATTTTCCTTTCTTGAAAATCAAATTGCCTTTTTGAACACCTTGTCTGAGTTTCTTTTGCTCTTCTACCGGCAGCTGGATAATTTCCATACATCGATCCGAACAACATCCGTGCATTTTTTCTGCACATTCATCGCACTGAATAAATAACAGATGGCATCCTTCATTAGCACAGTTGATATGGGTGTCACATGGTTTACCGCACTGGTGGCAGTTTGCGATAATATCATCTGTAATTCGCTCTCCTAAACGGTGGTCAAAAACAAAATTTTTCCCAATAAACTTGCTCTCCAGATTTTCTGCTTTTACCTGTCGGGTATATTCAATAATACCACCCTCTAACTGAAATACATTTTTGAATCCTTTGTGTTTAAAGAACGCAGAGGCTTTTTCGCAACGGATTCCACCGGTACAATACATGAGCAGTTTTTTATCCTCTTTATGAGCGGCAAGCTGTTGTTCAATAATAGGTAACGATTCTCTGAAAGTATCCACATCGGGTGTAATGGCATTTTTAAAACGTCCTATTTCACTCTCGTAATGGTTTCTGAAATCAACAACAATCGTATCCGGATCCTCTAAAAGTTCATTAAATTCCTGTGCTTTTAAATGAACTCCTTTATTGGTTACATCAAAAGTAGCATCATCCAGACCATCAGCAACAATTTTCTTACGTACTTTAACCGTCAGTTTCAAAAAAGACAAATCATCCTGTTCTACAGCTACATTCAGGCGAATGCCTTTCATAAAGTCATACACTTCCAACGTTTCTCTGAAAGCTTCAAAATTTTCTGCAGGCACACTCATCTGTGCATTGATTCCTTCGTGGGCAACATACGTTCTTCCTAAGGCATCTAATCGGTTCCATTCAATAAATAGGTCGTCTCTGAATTTTTGGGGATCCTGGATGTTTGCATAAGCATAAAAAGAAAGGGTTAATCTTTTTTGTCCTGCCTGCTCAATTAATTGTGCGCGTTCATCAGCGCTTAAAGTGTTGTACAGTTGCATGCTATAAACTTTTAAGTGTAAGTAATTTATTTCTTTGAACTCTAAATGGAAGAATTCTCTGCAAAATTACATGTTTTTTTATAAAATAAAAAAAGACCTTTGGAATAAAGGTCTTTGAATTATATAATTACAGACTGTCTTTGGATATTTTAGCCGTTTCTGCCTGTTTATCTGATTTCTGAAGCTGCTTTTCTTCATTATACAGCTCCCTTATCTTTTGCTGTTTCCTTATTTCCGGAAGATGCTTACTGATCACTTCATTCATTTGCGAAACTGAGATTGTGGTTGCTTGCGGATCTTTTACAAGGTCATTCCATATTCCCTTTTTACCAAAAGCGTAATCTCCATAAACTATAACCGGAGTACCTTTTACCTTTACGGTGTTTTTGTTTTCGAGTACCCATTGGTCAGCCCAGTTATACATCCATTGTGCATCAGCATCCAGTAAACGCAAACAAGAATGAGACGCAGGATATCCCGGTAAAGCATACTGATGCCAGCCTACGCCTCCGGAATTGCTGATGTTAAAATTCCAGTTGAGAATCCACTCATCATTTGCAGTACTCTTTATTTTTCTGCCTTTCCAGTTCGTAAAGAACAGTCCTCTGGGTGTTTGGGCTGTCTTTTTCCCCATATTGGTAGGTCCCCATTTCACCAATACCCCTTTTTCATACAACGCATACGCTTGAATCGGATAAGAAAATACAGCAATTTTAGGAATACTGTCCAATATAGTAAGCTCATGCGGAAAGGGAGAGTAGCTCATAATATCAGTTCGCACCTCTTTAGGTACAATAATCGTATCTCTTCTGTTGATATTATCCGTATCAATACGATTTAGTGCAGCAATGATATATATCTCTTCTTTACTGTATTTTTTGTAAAAGGCTTTGCGTAAAGAATCACTTACCTTGATGGGCCAGGACATGTATTCTTGTCCATTATATATGGCATATTTATCAGCTCTTTTCTTTTTAACAAGCTGAAGACTGTCTTCTCTGGCAATACTGTCTTGTGCTTTGATTGTCAATGAATCTATTTTTTCTGCCGGATGCGAACGAATTGTATCATGATCAGGAATTATTTCGTCTTTTTGTTCTTTTTTACAGCTGCCCAACATCAAAAATAACAGGCTGATTGTAGTAAATATAAGTGTTTTTCTCATCTCCAATTTTTAAATGAAAATACACATTTTTTTTATATCCTATATCAGAAACATTCAAAATGGCTATTAATAGGGAGATGGTGAAAGTAGCTTTACTTTCTGCTCCTCTAATAATGTATTGTTTAAAAAAAACCGGTGAAAAATATTTTCACCGGTTTTTTTATTTTTTTGTTTCGGCCACCGTGCCACAGGTCAGCATAGAGGAACCATAATAGGGATTTTTGATGTCCTTTTCTTCGCTTAACCAATATGCTTTTTTCATTGGGCAGTATTGATAATAAACAGGCTGAGTTACTTTATCAGAACCTTTTACAACTTGCCATAAAGTAGTAGAAACATCATTAAAGGCAGTTCGCTGCTTCTCAAGATTTGTTGACTTGCTCATTTTTTCAGTAGCTTTTAGCAAAGCATCTTTCAAAACAAAATTAGTTTCTCCTTTAATACTTTTATAGAACACTTCAATTGCCTGATTGGCAGACTTACCATCACCTTTTACCAAAGCATTTTTCACGTTGATATAATTATTAAACAACGTTTTCGTATTTTGTGCCAGTGCTGAATATCCTAACAACAGACCAGCAAATAAAAACAGACTCTTTCTCATCACTATTGTTTATTAAATTATCATTTATATTTTTTAACTGTTGCAGGATATCAAAGGCTCAATCTTAAATCCTGCTTTCTGTACGCTTTCGATGATTTCTTTCTCATTGGCACCATCAGATCTTAACGTCAGTATTTTTTCTCTGTTTTTTGTGTCCACTTCCCAGTGAGAGATACTTTTAACAGCATCCAGAAAAGGAGTAACTTTTGCTACACAACTACTACAGTTTATATTTGTCTTGAACTTAATATCTTTCTGTTCCATTTTATTTACGTATTATTTATTAATAGTACAAAGTTGAAAAAAACCAAGGGTATTAGTTTTACGTTATTATCGAATTAATTTGTAAAATTTCTGCTATTACAGAAATGTTGAAAGAGTAGAATATACGAACTCTCTATAATGAAGTGGTCAGTTTTGTTTCAACTGTTTATAATAAGAAGAGGTAAAACCTGTGTATTTCTTTAATTGATTAGAAAGATGTGCAGGGCTGCTATATCCTAAAGTATAAGCAATTTCAGATAAAGACTGATCTGTATGCATGAGCAATTCTTTCACTTTGTCAAGTTTTACAGAGATGATGTATTTTTCAAGAGTAGACCCATGTACTAATGAAAATAGAGCACTCAATGAATCATAGTCTTTATGTAATTCACGACTGATAAGAAGAGAAAATTTAATATTCTCTCCCGTACTCATCTGCTCTGAAATTGCCCTTGCAACAATTTTTTTTATCTTTTCTACTAATTGCTGTTTCTTATTATAGAGAATATCAAAACCTATCTCCTGTAGTACATTTCTGATCATTTGTTCATCAATAGCAGCTTTTTCTTTAAGAACAACTTCTCCAAGTCGTATTTCAGAAATAAGTAATCCTAATTTTGACAATTCATCGGTAAGTACATAAATACATCTGTTACACACCATACCTTTGATTAACAATTTTGAAGTGTTTTTCATGAATTCCAGTATTTTATTTTTAAAGAAGAATCAGGTAAGATCTAAACTCCTGTTTTTGCAGTAAGAAAGATAGTACCGACAGCTCATAAAAAACCGTCGGCACTACTTTAAAAAAAAATTCCTATATTTTCCTGTAAGTCGTTACAACGTCCCATTGCAGACCTATCAGGAAATGCCTTAATCCTAAGTTGTCACAGTATAACCCGCTTTTTGAATAGTATTTATCAGTTCTTTTTCGAGCTGATCTCTCTCAACTATAACAGATACTTTACCTGGTTCAACAAATTGAATCTGAACACCTTCAATATTCTTGATGGCATTTCGTACGGTTGTCTGGCAATGCGGAGTTTGCATATCAGACACATTTAATGTTAGTTTTTTCATTTTTTCTTATTTTTTTAATTCGTTAGAAAAAACGGAGTATTTACATAAAATAAATTGAGTAAACATCTAAAAACGTACTCCGTTTTTTCTGTATTATATTGTTATTTTATCCGAGGAGTTACCGTATAACCTGCTTGTTGTATGGTTTTTATTACCTCATTTTCCAGTTGGTCTGTTTCGATAAAAACAGACACTTTACCTGCTTCCAAATATTGAATTTGTACACCTGCAATTTTTGTAATTGCGTTGCTTACGGTTGTCTGGCAATGCGGAG
The DNA here is from genome assembly GCA_032096595.1 of Flavobacterium sp. Taxonomy (GTDB): domain Bacteria; phylum Bacteroidota; class Bacteroidia; order Flavobacteriales; family Flavobacteriaceae; genus Flavobacterium. The sequence continues at coordinate 104,722 of DAMCXY010000002.1, forward strand.
TTTGCATATCAGACACATTTATTGTTATATTCTTCATTTTTAATCTTTTGTTAGTGTTAAACATTCTTAAGTAATTATCATGACAGAAATATTTTATGCTATCAGATAATGTATTTATTTTTTCCATTTTAATCGTAAACTATTGCTCACAACGCTGACGCTACTTAATGCCATTGCAGCTCCGGCAATCATTGGGTTTAGCAAAAATCCATTAATCGGATAAAGGATACCCGCAGCAACAGGAATACCTATAAGGTTATAGATAAATGCCCAGAAAAGATTTTGTTTTATGGTTGCAACAGTTTGTTTAGATAAACGAATCGCCTGTGGAATTTTAGTCAGATCAGATGAAATTATGGTCATTTTGGCAACATCCATTGCAATATCACTTCCTTTGCCCATAGCAATACTTACATCTGCTGTTGCCAGTGCAGTACTGTCGTTAATACCGTCTCCAACCATGGCGACTACTTTGCCGTCTTGTTGCAATTTTTTCACAAATTCTGCTTTATGTTGCGGCAAAACCTCAGCTTTATAGTGCTGAATCCCTGTCTGGTCAGCAATTGCTTTTGCTGTAGCTTCATTGTCTCCCGTAAGCATATAAAGAACAATCCCCATTTCCTGCATCTGTTTGATGGCCTCAACTGACGTTTCTTTAATTTTATCAGAGATTGCGATCACACTTAATGCTTTTTTGCTATCAGAAAACCAGATAACGGTTTTAGACTCTATACTCCATTGTTCTGCCTGTTCCAGTAATTCGTTGGAAATCGTAATATTACTTTCTGCGAGTAGTTTTTTGTTTCCTACAAAATAATATTCATCATTATGAAGTGCTTTGGCTCCTTTTCCCGTGATACTTTCGAATCCTGATAGTGAGGTTACTGATACGTTTTCCATATATTTCACTACTGCTTCCGCCAGTGGATGCTCGGATTGTTTTTCAATGCTTAACAATACATTTTGAAAAGTAATGTCGTTATTCAGCCATCTGACTCCGGTTACCTGTGGTCTTCCTTCCGTAATGGTTCCTGTTTTATCTAAAACGATAACATCGACTTTTTTTGCAAGCTCCAGACTTTCCGCATCTTTAATCAGGATTCCCTGCTCGGCACCTTTACCTACACCTACCATAATAGCAGTGGGTGTAGCTAAACCCAATGCACATGGACAAGCAATAACCAATACTGTAACAGCAGCTAATAATCCTTGAACTACACCGTTATCACCTCCTAAGATCAGCCATAAAACAAAAGTTATTAAAGCAATCCCAATTACGATAGGAACAAATATTCCGGCTATTTTATCGACCAGTTTCTGAACCGGTGCTTTACTTCCCTGAGCATCTTGTACCATTCTGATGATTTGGGCAAGCATGGTCTCTTTTCCGACTTTTACAGCTTCAAACCGAAAACTTCCTTTTTGATTGATGGTCCCTGCAAATACCTTTTCATTTTCACTTTTGAATACTGGTACAGGTTCTCCACTCAGCATACTTTCGTCAACATACGAACTTCCAGAGGTTACCATACCATCAACGGCTATTTTTTCTCCCGGCTTTACCAAAATAATATCCCCTACATTGACTTCTTCAATAACAGTCTGCTTTTCTTCTCCTTCCGGTGTTATGACTATTACCGTTTTAGGTTGTAAACCGATAAGTTTTTTTATAGCGGAAGAAGTATTTCCTTTTGCCTTTTCTTCCAATAATTTGCCTAAGAGAATAAAAGCAATAATCACTGCCGCTGCTTCAAAATACACATGGGCATGCAACCCTCTCTGATGCCAGAAGTCCATAAACACCATATTAAAAACACTAAACAGATATGCAATACCTGTACTTAAAGCTACCAGAGTATCCATATTTGCCGAGCGATGCTTTGCCTGTTTCCATGCGTTGATATAGAAATCCTTACCCAGCCACAATACTACAGGTGTTGAAAATAACCACATGATTTCATTGCCATAAGGCATGTTCATAAAAAACATTCCTATAACCACAACAGGAAGCGATAACAGAACAGCCCAAATGGTTTTGTTTTTTAATACCAGGTATTTCTTTTCGTGAATTGCCTCAAGTGTTTCCTGCTGTTTGTTGTCATCTTCAATAAGCAAATCATACCCTATAGACTGAACTGCTTTTTGGAGTTTTAGGGCATCTGTTACATTTGGAAGATACTCTACGGTTAGATTTCCTGTAGCAAAATTTACGGAAGCATTTATTACACCAGGTTCGTATGTTACGATACTTTCTGCACTGCCGGCACAAGATGCACATGTCATTCCCAATACAGGAAATGTATTTTTAACTGTTGTAACACCATATCCGAGATCTTCAATCGCTTTTACAGCTTCTGTCACAACCTTTGCGTTTGTTACTGTGATGGCGGCTCTGCGGTTGTTGAGTTCTACAGAGTGGCTTTCAATGCCTTTTACCTGTGCCAATCCTTTATCTACGATTAATGCACAATGCTCACTGTCGACATTTTCCAAAGGCAGGAAAATGGTTTGGTTGTCATTCGTTGCCATAATATAATATTGTATGCTATATTTACATGACAAAGTTGGCAACAAACAAGCAGTTTATTATTACATTATTTTAGGAAAGATTTGTAAAATTTACTTTAAGAATAAACATATAGTTAGCAGATTAAAACCTTTTTTGAAAAAATTGCCTTTACATTTTATTAAAGATTGTCTAATGGTTTTCTTTTTTCTTCTTTTAGATTTTTAAAATGATTGGGCGTAAGCCCGGTAACTTTTTTAAACTGGTTGCTCAGATAGGCAACACTGGAGTAATTTAAACGCTGCGCAATTTCACTTAGTGAAAGTTCATCATAAGCGAGAAGTTCTTTTACCTTTTCTATTTTTTGAGCAATAAAGTATTTTTCAATGGTTGTGTTTTCTTCTTCAGAAAATAAATTGGACAGATAATTATAATCAAATTGTAACTCTTTGCTCAGAAGTTCTGAGAGATTGTGTTTCAGGCTTGTATCCTGATAATGGACCAGATCAATTATAAGATTCTTTATTTGTTCAATAACCTGTTTTTTTTTGCTGTCAATCAGCCGAAAGCCAATTGCCGTAAGATTTTGCTCTAAAACCTCTTTTTCTTTTATCGAAAGGTCATTCTCAAGAGTTACTTCTCCAAGCTTAATGCTAACAAAAGAGATTCCGAGTTTTTCAAGTTCATTCTGAACGACCATGACACAACGGTTGCATACCATGTTTTTTATAAAAAGTGTTACCATATTTTGATTATTCGGTTTTTGAAACCATGCTTTTTATGATTGAAATTAAGATCGTCTGAACAAATTCTGCTTTATCGAAGCATCATCTCTGAATAAGTACTATTACTATTTTACCGGCCTTTTTAATACGGATGTGAGCCTTTTTGAGTTCTTCTCTAACAAATAAACTAAATTTCAATATATAAACAAAATCTTACCCAAAAAACGTTTAAACGATGAGGCTTGTGTACTTTGATAATTATCAGAGCCAGATACAAAAAACATGTATCTGGCTCTGATACTATAAATTATAAAAACAGAAAAAGAACTTCCAAGGTTCATTGTCTGACTCTATAATTCAAAAAATTACGATTTTGTCTCTTTCTGCTTTTGAGGCTTATTTGCTACAACTTTGGCTCTGTTTTCCTGTTCTTTCAAAATCTCTTGTTCATATTTTTTTATCAGACCATCCAATGTTTCTGTAGCAATATCATTAGCTTTGTTATTTGCCGCAAGTTGCAACCATGGTTTCTCTCCATCAAAATTATACGCTCCGTAAACAATAACAGGAGTACCTTTCGCTTCAACATTTTCTTTATCCGCCAATATCCACTCATCTGCCCAGTCATAAAGCCATTTTGCATCACTTTCTAACAAGCGTAAACAAGAGTGAGAGGCAGGATATCCCGGGAGACTGTACTGATGCCATCCGATTCCTTCTTCATTCTGTACATTAAAATTCCATCTAAGAATCCATTCATCATCAAAAGTACTCTGTACTTCTTCTCCTTTCCAATTCGTAAAATATAATCCCTCCGGTGTCTTATGTTGTTTGGAACCCATACTGGTAGGTCCCCATTTCACAAGTTCACCGTTTTCATAAACCCCATACGCCTGTATCGGATAAGAAAAGACAACCAGTTTATTGATTTTATCTGCGCTTTTTACCGTGAACGGAAAAGGTGAATAGGCCATAAAATCATCATCAAATTTGTCCGGAATTGTAAGAACATCAACAGTATGGAACGTGTTTTTATCAACCCGGTTTAAAGCGACTATGGTTGCAAGCTCCTGTGCTGTAAATTTTTGCTTAAATGTTTTCTTAACCGAATCATTGTCTTTCAGATTCCAGTTGGTGTACGTAAAGTCTTGCGCCTTATCGTATTTTCTCTTTGGTTTGTCATGATTTTCAACAACCGTACCGTTACCGTCTTCCTTTTTATTGGAATCATTACACGAAACAAGTCCGGCCAAACACATCAATGGGATACTTAATAAAATTTTCTTATTCATAATTTTTTCATTTTTATTCAAGATAATAATTTTTATTGAAATCTCTAATCTCATAACGGCTTTTTCACATACTTTTTAGAAGTTCACAAAAAATTTCCACAGGTTGTTTTTAATGAAATAAAGAAATAAAAACTGTTTTTATAAAGCAGGTAAACTTCTTTTTTTGTAACCGAAAAAAGCGTATTTTTACCTTTAATAATTATATAAAAGAATGAGCGCAGACAAAGAAGCAAAATTGAAAGCATTACAGCTTACTTTAGATAAACTGGATAAAACATACGGTAAAGGGACTGTAATGAAGTTGGGTGACAGTGCAGTCGAAGAAGTGGAAGCGATCCCGTCCGGATCCTTAGGCTTAGATTTAGCTTTGGGAGTAATGGGATACCCAAGAGGTAGAATCATAGAAATTTACGGACCTGAATCTTCAGGTAAAACCACGTTAACATTACATGCAATTGCAGAAGCACAAAAAGCAGGCGGTATTGCTGCATTCATTGATGCAGAACATGCCTTTGATCGTTTTTATGCTCAAAAATTAGGAGTAGATGTAGAGAACCTCATCATTTCTCAACCTGATAATGGAGAACAGGCGTTGGAAATTGCAGAAAACCTGATCCGATCGGGTGCTATTGATCTTGTTGTTATTGACTCTGTAGCGGCATTAACTCCTAAAAGTGAAATTGAAGGAGAAATGGGAGATTCCAAAATGGGACTTCATGCCCGTTTAATGTCACAGGCATTGAGAAAATTAACGGCTACAATCAGCAAAACCAACTGTACGGTGTTTTTCATCAACCAGCTGCGTGAGAAAATAGGCGTTATGTTCGGTAATCCGGAAACGACTACAGGTGGAAATGCTCTGAAATTCTATGCTTCTGTACGTTTAGACATCCGTAAATCGACACAGATTAAAGACGGAGACAACGTGTTGGGTAACCGAACTAAAGTAAAAGTGATCAAAAATAAAGTGGCTCCTCCTTTCCGTACGGCAGAATTTGATATTATGTATGGAGAAGGTATTTCTAAAGTAGGAGAAATTCTTGATTTGGCTGTTGATTTTGAAATCATCAAAAAAAGCGGTTCATGGTTTAGCTATGGAGATACCAAATTAGGTCAGGGTAGAGATGCTGTAAAAAGTCTGATAAAAGATAATCCTGAATTACAGGAAGAACTGGAAGACAAAATCAAAGAAGCGATTAAGAATAAAGATCAATAAGCATATAAACGCTGCCTTCCAGCAGCGTTTTTTTGTATATTTGTTGATATGATGAAAAACGGCACATATCTTTTTTTCAAAAAGTCAATCGTATGGTTGAGTGTCTTTCTTTTCTTTATAGCCTCTTGTCAGACAAAAAAATCCATAGAATCTCTGCTGGATATCACGCTGAGCAAAAACATTGCAGCAAGTAAAACGACCTCTTCCTTTCATTGTTCTGTTTACAAAGCACAAGAAAGGATCAGCAGCCGAATCCAAAAAACGACAACGTCTGCCTCCGTTCCCTCAAATGGTACGCTATCATCTGATTATGGTGCTCAGGAAACTGTTTTCAGAATTTCCGAAACGTATTATCCCCTAAAAATCCCATTGTACTTACTCTTCAAAAACATAAAAATTGCCTTGTAGTTTGTTGATCCAATAAAAGATTTTACACAAACTATATAACACTTTTTATGATAAAGAATATAAAAGAAACTGCTTTTGAAGCAGGAACCCTCACATTGGTTCTCCGATGGGTTATCGGCTGGACTTATTTTTCCGCTTTTTGGAGAAGAATCGTATTAGAAAATAAATTAAATCCGGAAGAAGCCGGATATATCGGAGAAAAATTCAATCATTTTTTACCGAATGCATTAGGGATAAAACCCATTATTGAATATCTGGTTACCCATCCGGAAACTCTTTGGTATGCCATGGTTATTTTTACAATCATCGAAGCCCTAGTAGGTCTGATGATTATTTTGGGGCTTTTCACCCGTTTGATGGCTTTTGGTGTCTTTAACCTTGCCCTGGGTATTTTATTAGGATCGGGATGGCTGGGCACCACCTGTCTTGATGAATGGCAGATCGGTGTACTGGGTATTGCTTCTGGTTTTGTACTGATGCTTACAGGCAGCGGAAAATATTCAGTGGATTATTATCTGCTGAAAAAAAAGCATCCACTCACTCAAAAAAAGAGTTTTGCTTATATCGGTTCCGGAATATTGTCCTGGACTGCAAAAACAAAAAACAAGATAATTCTCACGGGCAGTATCTGTATAACGGGGCTTACTCTTTTTACGAATCAGTATTTTCACGGAGGCGTTTTCGGAACACTACATAATAAATCAGTGAAACCAAAACTTGAAATCAGCAATGTGTATACCCGTGAAGGCTATCTGAATTTTACGGTAATGCGTGTTGAAGGGGCTGATGTATACGGTTCCTTTCTTATTGAAATTGCTGCTTACAATGAAAATAATGAAAAAATCGAAGAATGGTCTATGCAGGAACTGCGCACCTTAAAACCCCATCAGATTCAAAATTTTTATGTTGCAAAAATTGTCCCACACAAAAACAGTTTATTATTACCCCTGGGTGCAAAAGCATCTATAAGCTTACCGATTACCACACAAGAAAATATTGCCCGGATACAACTTACAGATATCAGCGGTCTCGAATGGTCTTCATTGATTGAATAAAAAAAGAGCCGTTATACAACGGCTCTTTTTTCTATATGTTTTGAAGCTTCCAAAGGCATCAACACTACATTGCGTACTTTCTCTTTTAAAAATGGCTTATCTGTCTGAACCAATCCCTCCGTTTCAATAAAATCATGGATATACACTTTTGTTTTTCCGGGTCTTCCGGCAAAAAAACGAAAAGGAAAAAGTTTTTTAAGGTCGGTAAAAGTCATCGGTACTATCGGTATCTGAAATTCTATGGCCAGCCGAAAAGCTCCGTCTTTAAAACTATCAAGAACAATGGTTTCATCATCCGGAACGCCTCCTTCAGGAAAAATACAGATACTCAGTCCTGCAGCCAGTTTTTCTTTTGCCCTTACAATAGTATCATGTCTGCTTTTAGGACTGCTTCTATCAACCAGAATACAGGCTTTTTTATAGAAGAACCCAAAAATAGGAATTTTTGCCAATTCTTTTTTTCCAACAAATACAAACGGATTGTCTTTTACCAGAATCAGCATCAGCATAATATCCATCATTGAAGTATGGTTGGCTACCAGCATATAGCTCTGATTTGGATTGAATGTTTGATTTTTGATGATTTCCATCCGAAATCCCATTCCATAAAAAATAGCTTTGGCCCATATACGCGCCAAAACAAAAAAATATTTATACGTTTTATCTGATGATAAGGTGATTATTAAGAAAGGCGACAGTACAACGATGACAATAAGCATCAGTACGTAAAACCATATTTTCCAAAGAATCCAAAACAGATTTTTAAAAAAAAGCATACAGGTGTTTTTATGCACGAATTTATAAAATATAAATAGTATTTCTCGTGTTTGGCGCTTTAAGTTTATTTTAAAAAGGCTAAATTTGCTTTTCAATTTAGTTTTTAATCACAAAATGGCAAAAGTTTTAACCGGTGTTCAAAGTACAGGAACCCCACATTTAGGAAATCTTTTAGGTGCGATTTTACCAGCTATTGAACTGGCAAACAATCCTGAAAACGAATCTTTCATCTTTATTGCGAATCTGCATTCGGCGACTCAGATAAAAGATGCGAAAATTTTAAGAGAAAACACCTATAGTGTAGCGGCAACCTGGCTTGCATGTGGTTTGAATGTAGAGAAAACGACCTTTTACCGACAATCAGATGTGGTTCAGACAACAGAATTAACCTGGTACCTGAGTTGTTTCTTTCCGTTTCAGCGTCTGACACTGGCACATTCCTTTAAAGATAAACAGGATTATCTTGCCGATGTAAATGCCGGATTATTTACTTATCCGATGCTGATGGCTGCCGATATATTATTGTACGATGCTAATTTTGTACCTGTAGGTAAAGATCAATTACAACATATAGAGATTACCAGAGATGTTGCTTCAAGATTCAACCACCAAATGGGAGAAACATTTGTGCTGCCTGAAGCAAAAATTGAGGAGAATGTAATGATTATTCCGGGAACAGACGGACATAAGATGAGTAAATCCCGCAATAATTATATCAATATCTTTTTAGATGATAAAGCTTTAAAAAAGCAGGTTATGGCAATTGTTACGGATGCAACTCCTTTAGAAGATCCAAAAAACCCGGATACGTGTAATGTATTTGCTTTGTACCGCCTTTTGGCAACCGAAGAGCAGACAGCTGTCATGAGAGCTAACTATTTAGCTGGTAATTACGGATATGGTCACGCCAAAACCGCCTTATATGATTTGATTACAGAGCGTTTTAAAACTGCTCGTGAAAAATATACGTATTATATGAATAATCTGGACGAACTGGACAGACTGTTACTCATTGGAGCAGAAAAAGCCGGTAAGGTTGCTACTGCCACACTCAACAGGGTTCGTGAAAAATTAGGATATTAAAAAAATAGCAAGTGTATACTTGCTATTTTTATTAGAAACGGAATCCTAAATTGATACCCGCATTGAACTCGATGCCCGAAAATTCATCTGTTACTTCCTGACTGAAGTTTCGACCTATATTGACAAATGGTGCTATCACAAAAGCATCATTTTTTACTATTTTATATCCCATCCCTACTCCTATGATAAAAGAGTTCATATCAACTTCAAGACGATTTGCACCTCCGTTGATATCTTTCTCATAATCTCCGAAACGGTATTTCAAAAATGGTGACACATACATACCGGAAGCATGTTCCCCACTTCTTCCTCCAAAATGGAAGTTATAGTTTACAGCAATACTGTTGGTATTAAATTTTTTGAGTTTACCACTTTTACCGCTTTCTGACCAGTAAGAAAAACGATCGTTAATCATCAGATCAACTCCTACCGATTGGTCACGATCGATAAAGTGTTCATATCCCACTTCTACCGACTGGTTGACAATCGTATTAAAAATATTTAATCTAACCTCATTCAGCGCCTGAGCATTCATGCTGAATATACTGCCAAAAAAGGCGATGGATAAAACAATTTTTTTCATGTTCTTTTTTACAAATATATTAATTTCTACCCCTTTCTTCAGGATAGAGTTCTTGTACAATATCACTCTGCCAGTAAGCTTTGGTATCTACATTCATGACTGTCACTTTTCCATTGAACGCCGCTCCGGTATCCATATTCCATACATTGGCACAATGCATCGGTGTGTTTTGACCAAAACGCGTAACCGGAGTGTGTCCGATAAAAATTTCTTTATAAAGCTTAAATCTTGACGGATAGCGTATGTCATCTTTTGGTAGTCGTTCATCAAGTGCCATCGCAGTTTCCCATAAGGTACGATCCCACCAGAACAACGGTCTGAAAAACTCAAATTCTACTCCTTTCGGATTGGTAAAGCCCGCATGGACAAACAAACGGTTTTGATCGTCTAAATAATATTCCCTGAGTGAGTTAAAAAAGGTAATATGGCGGTCTTTTACTTCTCTTGTAAGCAATTTGTATACATCAACGGTAGATTGTCCTCCGTGAAATCGCCACAATTCATTATCTTCTTCATATCTGAGCCATTTCAACACCATTTCTTCATGATTTCCCTGCATAAAAACGCAGTCATACTGAGTGTTCAGTTCCATCAGATAATCAATCAAACGAGCTGAATCATTCCAGCCATCAACATAATCGCCTAAGAAAATCAGTTGATCGTTTTTTTTAATTTCCGCACGTTCTAAAGCTTGTTTCAAAGCGATCAACCCGCCATGAATATCGCCTATAACAAATGTATTACTCATTAATAGTTTCGTATTTCAACTTGCGTAAGATACGCATTACTTCTTTAAAGGAAATGTAAATATCCTTATTTTCATGGTTTTTGAGTTCATGTTTGTACTCAATTAACAAACGTTTAGCATCTTTAAAACCGTTTAGATAACAGATCATCATTGCATGACACAGATTGTTCATATCTTTCTCTTCTGATTCGGATAGCCTCTGCCCGATATGGAGTTTATTCAGCAATGCCAGATTGGAATTATAGATATGATGCAGCATACGCTGATTGTATTTTGGCGGACTGAAAATTAATTCGGACTGGATTTTATAAGTAATATTTTCATTAAAAGTGATGGTTTGCCGGCTAAAAGGATAGTGAGACGTAGAATCTTTTAAACCGAGTTTTACAAATTCAGTGATGATAAATTCATCTTCATTATATTCTATAGTTACTTCATCCAGAGCTGAATAGAAGAGTTTGAGCTGTTCGTTTATCAGAGCAATATCTACTCTTGATAAAAAGCGCTGTCCTCTTTTGTAGGTCGCTTTTCCTGCCCAGCAAACGATAAAATATTCTTTAAACACATGATATTTAGGCCGCATGTCCTGATGTGTACTGGTAAGAAAAGTGACCACGTGATCAATCATTTCCTTCATGCTGTTTCGCGAATTCTTTTCAATACTCTCAACAATCTCCTTATTGTCAAATACCTGTTCTATATATTCAGGAACAGTAGTGCTTCCAATGCGTGAAAAAACAGTACCCTCTCTTATATTCAATGCTTTTTTCTTAAAAAAACTGATCCCTCTTTTTGGAAAAATAGTAATCAACCCCACTACCTTATCATTGGAAAGATGTGGGAAAACAATATTTTCATATTGGATCTTTGGTGGATGCTCCAAAAAAGCATTTACCAGATTTTGAATGTGGCTATCATCATAAAAATCAGTTCCTATAATCTCATTCGTTTCGTCTTCAAAACCAACCAGCAGATAAGAATTGTTGTGTGGATTGGAATTGGAAAGGGCACAAATGTGTTTTACAAATTTGGCTTTACCGTCTTTTATGTGAAGATTAAGTTGTCTCTTCTTATCAAAAAAGCTATTTTCGTCCTGATGAGCCAGCAAGTTTTTAATAAGTAATCGCTTATTTAACACGGGGTTATCTTATTTTTCTTAAAATTATAAAAACAAATTCATAAATCATACTTAAAGGTAATAAGGCTATGGCTATTTTAACCATTTATTAACAACTTAAATTCAAATAAATTTATCAATTTGTAAGCACAAAAAATACTAATTACTTAAAATGGAAGCAGCTACTATAACCACTGATGTTAGAGCGATTAATGAAAAAATAGAAAGAGAAAGTGCTTTTATTGATTTATTGGTTGCAGAGATGAATAAAACGATTGTCGGGCAAAAGCACATGATTGATCGTTTGCTTATTGGCTTACTGGGTCAGGGGCATATTTTACTGGAAGGAGTTCCGGGTTTGGCAAAAACCTTAGCAATCAATACGCTGTCAAAAGCTGTTCACGGATCGTTTAGCAGAATTCAGTTTACACCTGATTTATTACCTGCTGATGTAGTAGGTACAATGATTTATAATGTAAAGGAAAACGATTTTTCTATCAAGAAAGGTCCTATTTTTGCTAACTTTATTCTGGCTGATGAGATCAACAGAGCTCCTGCAAAGGTACAGTCTGCATTATTGGAGGCGATGCAGGAAAAGCAGGTGACTATTGGTGAACACACCCATACTTTACAAAAACCTTTTTTGGTAATGGCTACTCAAAACCCTGTAGAACAGGAAGGAACTTATCCGTTACCGGAAGCTCAAATGGACCGTTTTATGCTGAAAACGGTTATTGAATATCCTAAATTAGAAGATGAACGCCTCATCATCAGACAAAACTTAAGCGGAACATCTCCGGTAATTAATCCGGTTGTTTCACTGGATCAGATACTTCGTGCTCAGGCAACTGTAAAAGAAGTTTATATGGATGAGAAGATAGAAAAATATATACTAGACATTATTTTTGCTACGCGTTATCCGGAACAATTCAAGCTTGAAAGCCTGAAACCACTTATTACATACGGAGCTTCTCCACGAGGAAGTATCAATTTAGCTACAGCAGCTAAATGCTATGCCTTTATAAAAAGAAGAGGCTATGTGATTCCTGAAGATGTACGTGCTGTAGTAACTGACGTATTGCGCCATAGAATAGGTATTTCTTATGAAGCAGAAGCAGAAAATGTAACGACAGTTGACATCATCAACAAAATAGTTAACGAGATAGAAGTGCCATAAATTTTCATTGGCTTAAAATTATAACCTATTTTATTTCTTGTATTCGGGGTAAAATAGGTTTCACATTTTTAAGAATTTTTCTTCAATTAAATTATGGACACTAAAGAAATTTTACAGAAAGTTCGAAAAATTGAGATCAAGACACGACGTCTCAGCGATCACATTTTTTCCGGAGAATACCACACTTCCTTTAAAGGAAGAGGTATGTCTTTTGCCGAAGTAAGACAGTATCAGTATGGAGATGATATCCGGGCGATTGACTGGAATGTTACGGCGCGGTATAATGAACCTTACGTAAAGGTTTTTGAAGAAGAAAGAGAGCTTACAATGATGCTGGTTGTTGATATCAGCGGATCAGCGGATTTCGGTTCTTCTGAAAATTTCAAAAAAGATATTATTACAGAAATAGCAGCAACCCTTGCTTTTTCTGCTACCACCAATAACGATAAAATAGGTCTGATTTTATTTTCTGACACCATAGAATTATTCGTTCCGCCTAAAAAAGGAAAATCACATGTGCTGCGTATCATCCGGGATTTAATACAGACAGAGCCAAAAAGCAGAAAAACAAATGTGGCACTGGCACTGGAATATCTTTCTCAGGTAATGAAAAAGAAAGCCATTGTTTTTGTAATTTCTGATTTTGTAGCAAAGGATTATGAGAGGACGCTAAAGATTGCTGCCCGAAAACATGATATTACAGGCATACGGATTTATGACAAAAGGGAACAGGAAATGCCCGATGTAGGTTTTGTACTTATGAAAGATGCTGAAACTGATGAAGAAATGTATGTAAACACCAGCGATAAAAATGTTCGCCTGGCTTATGCAAAACATTTTGATGAGATGGCTGATGTGTTCAAAAACTCTTTTACAAAATCTGGTGCAGGCATCATCAATAACCGGGTAGATGAAAGTTATGTAAAAAAACTTTTAGCCTATTTTAAAGCACGATAAAATGAAAAGCAACTTTTTATATGTAGTATTATTTTTAGGGTTTACTTTAAGCTTGTCGGCACAAAATCCGGTAACTTCATCGGTGGATTCTACTAAGATAAAAATTGGTTCTGCTTTTGATTTAACAATAAAAACACAGACCAGTGAAGGGGATAAGGTCGTTTTCCCTGATGTAAAAAATATAGGCCCTTTTGAAGTAATAGAATCTTCAGCAATTGATACCGTTTTAGAAAACCGGAAAATGGAACTGATTAAGAAATATACTCTGACACAGTTTGACTCCGGGAAATACACCGTACCAAGACTTAGTATTCTGGTAAACGGCAAAAATTATCAGACCAACTTATTTGATGTTGAGGTTACCAATGTAAAAGTAGATACCCTTAAACAAAAGATGTATGATATTAAATCCAATATGGGATCTACTACTGACACCTCATCGCTAATCTATTACATCATTGTTTTGATTTTGTGTATTGCAGTTGGATTTGCTGTTTACTGGTTCATTAAAAAGCAACAGAGTAAAAACCTTACAGAAGATGATCTGTTTAAAACACCTTTAGAAAAAGTTTCTAAAAAGCTACAGCTTTTAGATGGAAAACGTCTTATTATGAATGGGGACATTAAAAGCTATTACTCTGAAATAACAGATATTACAAGAGAATATATTGAAGAAGTTTTTGAAATTCCGGCAAAGGAATCGACAACTTCAGATCTTATAAAACTCTTATTACAAGCTGTAAAAACCAAAAAAATCAAATTGAGTAAGGAAATCATCCATGATTTAAAAAGGGTTTTAGAAACAGCCGATTTGGTAAAGTTTGCCAAATCAGAGCCATCCTATAATGAGATTGAGAATGACCGAAAAAAAACCGAAACCATTTCAATCTCTATAGATAAAGCTTTGCCCAAATTTGCAGAGGAACAATCTGAAAGAGTCCGTTTAAGAGAACGCAGATACCGCAAGAGAAAACAGATGAGAACATGGATACCAATTGGTGTTTCAGCTCTGCTTCTGTTGATTACAGGTGGCGTTTACTTATTCAACTCGGTAAAAGATGGACTGGAAATAGATTTTTTTCAGTCAAACAAGCGTCTTCTTAAAGGAGAATGGGTCAGCAGTGAATACGGATTTCCAGGTATTGTCATAGAAACTCCCGAAGTACTCAACCGACTTGAATTACCCAATACAACCAAAAAAAATAAAGAAGAAAATACTGCACAGTTTGTGTATGCCAATGCAAAAACAAATCTGAGTATTACTGTACATACAACGGCAACACAAACGGATGAAAACACAAATGCTGAAGACCTTATGAATCAAAAGCTGAAAATGACTGAGCAGATCCTTAATGCAAAGGATTTCAAATCAGATTCAGAAAAATTCACTTTAGAAGGTATCAACGGTGTTCGCAGCTCAGGAACATTTGAAGCCGTAAATCCGTTAAGTGGCAAAAATGAGCTTATGCAGTTTGAGATGTATCTTTTTATACAAAAAAACGGAATTCAGGAAGTGGCTATTATGTATAATCAGGGAGATGAATACGGGACAAAAATTGCACAGCGTATTGTAGAATCTATTCAATTAAGCGTACAGACAAATGAATAATATAACATTTTTACATCCGTTTTTTTTCTGGTTGTTGCTTTTGTTGCCTATTGTAGCATTTGTTTGGTTTAAGAATAAGCGAAAACAAAAAGTTGCCTTAAAAATCAGCTCTATTGAAGGCTTTAAAAACAAACCGACTTTATTAGCCAGACTACAGCCTGTTTTTCTGGTTTTGCGCCTGCTTACACTGGCTGCATTAATTGTCGCTCTGGCAAGACCTCAAACTGTCGATACCAGCAGTAAAACTAAATCTACTAATGGAGTAGATATTGTACTGGCAATGGACGTTTCAGGGTCCATGTTAGCAAAAGATCTGAAGCCCAACCGTATGGAAGCCTTGAAAGTCGTGGCTTCAGATTTTGTGAAAGAGCGGATAAACGATCGTATGGGATTAGTCGTATATGCGGCAGAAGCTTATACTAAATCTCCGGTTACCAGTGACAAGAATGTTTTACTGAATGCTTTAATTGATATTAAATATGACCGCATTATTCAGGATGGAACGGCCATTGGAGTAGGTCTTGCAACAGCCGTGAACCGTTTAAAAGACAGTCCTGTAAAAAGTAAGGTCATTATACTGATGACGGATGGGGTAAACAACGCCGGATTGGTAGATCCTGAATTGGCTGCTGATATTGCAAAAGAATATAAAATTAAGGTATATACGATTGGAATAGGTACTAATGGTATGGCAGATTTTCCTTATCAGTTTACTCCATCCGGTGAACTGCTCTATAAAAAGATGAAAGTAGAAATAGATGAAGCACTGATGAAAGAAATTGCCCAAAAAACCGGAGGAAAGTATTTCAGAGCAACCGATACAAAAAAATTAGAGAATATATATGATGAAATCAACCAGTTGGAAAAAACCAAAATAGACGAGCAAAAATTTGTTCAGCGAAATGAATTGTTCCGTCCTTTTGCGCTGCTGGCTTTTATTTTACTGGCATTCGAATTCATATTAAAACGTACCCTTTTCAAAGGATTTATATAAGATTATGTGGGAATTAGATAACACTTATTATTTTTACTTATTGCTCCTTCTTCCGCTTTTAGCAGGTCTTTTTATATGGAATTCCTTGTGGAAGAAGCGAAAAATAAAAGATTTTGGTAGCGGTTCATTTTTAAAGAAACTGGCTCCGGAAGCATCGCCCTCAAAACCGGTTTTAAAAGCAATAATTGCTTTATTTACTCTTTTTATTCTTATTATCGGGCTTGTAAACCCAAAAATAGGTACACGTATAGAAACGGTAAAACGCCAGGGTATTGATATTGTCTTTGCCATTGATGTTTCCAAAAGTATGCTTGCAGAAGACATTGCTCCTAACCGCCTTGGAAAAACAAAACAACTGGCTTCACAAATTATTAATAACCTGCAATCAGACAGAATCGGAATTGTAGGTTATGCCGGCAGTGCTTTTCCTATGTTACCGATCACGACTGATTATAACATGGCAAAGATGTATCTACAGGATATGAATACCGATATGGTTTCTTCTATGGGTACTGCTCTTAGTGAAGCAATTGAAGTAGGTAGCGAATATTTTGATGATCCTGAAACAGGAAAGTTAATGATCCTGATTTCTGACGGAGAAGATCACAATGAAGGGATTGACAATGCTATCGCTATTGCTAAGGAAAAAGGCATCAAAATCATTACGATTGGTGTGGGTACAGAACAGGGAGGAAATATACCACTGAAGGAAAACGGGCGAATTGTTGGTTATAAACAGGATACAGACGGATCTACTGTGATAACCAAAATGAATAAAGCGACACTTGAACAGATTGCCAAAGCTACTGGCGGACAGTTTATGTATGGCAACAATACAGCAGAAGTAGTAGATTTGGTAAATAAAACTTTACAAAATATTGAAAAAACGGACTTTGAATCGCAACAGATCGCTGATTTCCAATCGCAGTTTCAATGGTTTATCGGTCTTGCCTTTTTACTATTAATAGCCGATTTATTTATTTTCGAAAGAAAGACATCCTGGATGAGTAAGTGGAATCTTTTTAATGAAAAACGATAAGAGATGAGAAAGTATTTATTAATCATAATTGGTTTTTGTACCTTACAGCTTTCAGCACAATCGGCTGAAAAAGCGCTTACAACAGGTAATAAGGAATACAATAACAGAAAATATTCACAGGCAGAATCCAGATATCGTATAGCTGCTTCAAAAGAAGCTAAGAGCAGTTTACCCGCTTATAATAAAGCCAACGCCATCTATCGCCAGTACCAGAGTAGCGAATCTGTTACGGCCTATCAGCAGGCATTAAAAAATGCAAAAACGAAGGAAGAGAAGCATAAAATCTCTCATAATCTTGGTAATGCTCTTATGAACAAAAAAGATTATGCAGGAGCTGTTGAAGCCTATAAAAATGCTTTGAGGAACAATCCTAATGATGAGGAAACCCGTTATAACTTTGCTCTGGCCAAACAAATGCAGAAAGATAATCCGAATCAAAATAAGGATAATAAAGATAATAAGGACAACAAAGATAACAAAGACCAAAAAGATAAGGATAAGCAGGATCAGAAAGACCAACAGGATCAGAAAGATAAACAGAACAACAAAGACCAAAAAGATCAGGAAAAAGGTGACGATCCTAAAGATAAGAAGGACGATCCTAAAAAAGATCAGGCACCAAAAGATCCGCAACAACAAAAACAAGAACAAAGCAAACAGCAGATGGAAAATATGCTAAATGCTCTTGACAATAAAGAAAAACAAGTCCGTGAACGACTACAAAACAGAGATAAAGAAGGTAAACCCGTAAAATCATCCGGTACAAAAGATTGGTAAAAATGAAGTGGACAGCACAGTTATTTAGTGTTTTATTCCTGTTGGTTTCGAATGTATTATTCGCACAGGTTTCTTTTACTGCTCAGGTGAGCCGAAATAGTATTGGCATCAATCAAAGAGTTGAAGTCAGCTTTACCATCAATGAAGACGGTGACAATTTTTCGCCTCCTGATTTTAAAGATTTCAGTGTTGTCAGCGGTCCTATGCATTCTGTAAGCCAATCATGGGTTAACGGAAAAACTTCATTCAGAAAAAGTTATTCTTATTTTTTAGCGCCTTCCAAAAAAGGGACTCTGACAGTCGGAGCTGCTTCTATAGAATATAAAGGTACTATTTACCGCACCAAACCAATTACTATTACCGTTGGTGATGCTGTAAAAGAAGAACCAAGACAGCCTCAGGGATATGGTGGTTATGGACGACAGCCTCAACAGGAAAGAATTAATCCGGAAAATATCGGGCAGGGAATCCATTTGGTTGCAGAAGTTTCCAAAACCAATCCGTATGTGAACGAGCCTGTATCGGTTGTCTATAAACTTTATGTAAGCCATCAGGCTGGTTTTAAAAGTCTTAATGTAGTAGCTTCTCCAAAATATACTAATTTCTGGAATCATACTGTTCAGGTTAAAGATATGGAAGTTAAGCTCGGTAAATTTCAGGGAAAAGAATACAGATATGTAGTCTTACAAAACACCGTTTTATTACCACAAAAAGAAGGCAAACTTACGATTGACCCTTTAGAACTGGAATTGCTGGTAGAAACGCCTACAGGCCGTTATGATTTCTTCGGATATCCTGAAATGACCGTATCTAAAAAGATCTATTCTACCGGTACTAAAGTAGTGAATGTAAAACCTTTACCACTTGAAAACCAACCGGATAATTTCACAGGTGCAGTCGGAAACTACACCTTTGACGTCAAAGCGAATAAAACTACTGTCAAAGCAAATGAAACCATTGAACTTACGGTAACAGCTAACGGAAAAGGAAATCTGCAGTTGTTTACTTTACCAAAACCATTGGCACCGGCAGCGTTGGAACTATATGATCCGGAACTCAGTGAAAAAGTCAGTAATAACATCGCTTCAGGTATGGAGGGAAGCAAAAGCGAAAAATATGTTATTGTACCTCAGTATAAAGGACAATATACGATAAAACCAATGTCGTTCTCGTATTTTGATACCGCCTCAAAAACCTACAAAACCATCACTTCACAGGAGATTGTGATTGATGTAACAGAAGGTCCTGAACTGCCTCAAAACACGCCTAAAAAAGAAGATTTATCCAATGCAGATGTATTTCAGGAAATTGTAACAACAACTACTTTTGAACAGAAAAAGGCAGACGATTTCTTTGATTCAAAAATGTTTTATGCACTGTTAATAGCTCCTCTTGCCCTTATTCCGTTTTTGATATTGGGATACAGAAGACAAGCCAGCAAGCGTAATGATCTTACAGGCAACCGCATCAGAAACAACAATAAACTCGCGAAAAAATATTTAGGTGAAGCGAAGCGAAAATTAGGTGATAAAAACGGTTTCTATGAAGCTTTGGAAAGATGTTTACACAACTTCTTAAAAGCCAAACTGAGTATTGAAACATCTGAAATGAGTAATGAAAATATCCGGGAGTTGTTGCAGCAAAGAAAAATACAAGAAGAAAATATTCAGCAGTTTATCGATATAAAATCGACCTGTGAAATGGCAAGATATTCTCAATTTGATATTACGTCTATGCAAAATGATTTTGCAAAAGCCCTTGATGTTATTACCAATCTGGAAAAACAGTTTAAATCTTAATTCAGATGAAAAAAGTATTGTTATATATAATGCTGCTGTTATGTGTGAATTATACATTCGCAGTAAATCAGCAGGCTCTAAAAGATTTTGACTCGGCAAATAAGTTGTATGCAGACCAGCAATTTGCCGCTGCTGCAGAAAAGTATGAACAACTATTAACAGACGATTATATTTCAGAAGCTGTTTATTATAATCTTGGAAATTGTTATTATAAATTGAGAAATGTAGGTTTATCTATTTATAATTATGAAAAAGCTTTGCAACTGAATCCGAATAATGAAAAAGTACGAACCAATCTGAAATTTGCAGAGAAGATGAGGCTGGATACGTTCGAACCAAAGACAAAATTGTCTACCCAGCATATTATTCACAATGCTATCGGATTTTTCACCTATAATCAATGGGCTGTAAGCGCTGTTGTAGGATCATTTATGATTCTTCTCAGCTTTGTTGCCTTCTACTTTATCAGTAACAGTACTTTAAAAAGAATTTTCTTTTTGGGAATTTTATTGTTCGTGGTCGTAACTGTCCTGAGTCTGATAGCAGCTTTTACAGAAAAAAAGTACCATGAAAATGAACGGTATGGTATTATCGTTCAGGAAATAGTAGCGGTAAAAAAAGAACCGAGAATCACTTCAAAAAATGAAAAAATAGTTCATGAGGGTACCAAAGTTTTTGTGCTTGAGACTACAGCAAAATGGCATAAGGTTACCCTTCCTGATCTGACCGAAGGATATATTGAGAAACAAAGTATGAAAGAGTTGTAAGTTTTACAGCTCTTTTTTGTATTTTTAATAGAAAACGAAATAATATGTCTACAATACCTGTTGAAGAAGCTTTTCAAACCCTTGAAGTGATGGAGGGTTCTTTCTTGAAATGGAAAATATTTTCCATAAAAGAACGGATTGAAGTACTCAAAGACGTTAAAGAAAAACTTTTAAGCGATACAAAAAAATACGCTGAGGCCATTACCGCAGATATGAATAAGCCTATTACGCAGTCTATAGCTGAAGTAAAAAAGTGTGCCTATTTATGTGATTATTATATTGAGAATACCGAAGCTTTTTTAGAACCACAAACCGTAAAAACCAAATGGAAGGAAAGTTTTATAACTTTTGAACCTTTAGGTGTACTGCTGGGCGTAATGCCCTGGAACTTTCCTTTCTGGCAGGTATTCCGATTTGTAGTACCCAATTTACTTTCAGGAAATACGTTTGTTGTAAAGCATGCCTCAAATGTTCCAAAATCAGCATTACTTCTTGAAGAAATTTTTGATTCTAAAAAAATAGATTTCCCGGTATATAAGAATTTATTTTTAAAAAGTGATCTTATCAAAGAGGTCATTGCACATCCTGTGATAAAAGCCGTTTCTCTGACAGGCAGTGAAAATGCAGGACGTTCAGTAGCTGAAGCTGCAGGTAAACATTTGAAAAAATGTGTTTTGGAATTGGGTGGCAGTAACGGGTATATTGTTTGTAAAGATGCCAATCTGGATCTGGCTGTTACTACAGCTGTAAATGCCCGGATGCAGAATGCAGGTCAAAGCTGTATTGCCGCAAAAAGATTTATCATTCACACCTCAGTTGCGGAATCTTTTATAGCTAAATATAAAGAAAAAATTGAAGCATTAAAAACAGGAGATAAATTCGATTCTTCTACTGAAATAGGAGAGATGGCCAGAGAAGACCTTGCAAAAGAGCTTGAGATACAAGTACAAAAAAGTATAGAAGCCGGAGCAAAACTCATTTGCGGAGGCAAAAGAAACGGAGCTTTTTACGCGCCTACCATTCTGAGTGATGTAACAGAAGATATGCCTGTTTTTAAAGAGGAAACTTTTGGTCCTGTTGCGTCTATTATTACTTTTGATGACTTTGATGAAGCAATTGCCATAAGCAACCGCTCTTCTTTTGGATTGGGAGTTTCTGTTTTCTCTACGAATACGGAATTGATTAAATCTAAAGTTCCTTTTTTTGAAGAAGGAGCCGTATTTATCAATGAAATGGTAATCAGCGATCCTAATATGCCGTTTGGAGGCATTAAAAATTCAGGATATGGCCGTGAACTGTCTCATTTTGCATTATATGAGTTTACTAATATTAAATCGGTAGTTATTCAATAGGGTGTATAAACACCCTATTTTTATTTGGAAAGATCTTTGATTTTTTCCACTACTGCATCTGTACTGATAGTGCGCATTACCTCTTCATACCCCTCTACATGCTTATTGCCATAAACAGACGTTGGTATTTTCGGATATCGGGTGCGATCAGCTGTAAGGGTATTGTCAAAAGATTGGTTAAACGGCAGAAATCCCGCATACGGATGAGTATGCCCCCACAAAGTAAGAACTTTTACTCCCAGCATGGCTGCAATATGGGCATTACCGGAATCCATCGAAAGCATCAGATCAAAGTTGGAAATCAATGCCATTTCTTCTTCTAAAGTAAGCTTACCGGCTACTACTATCACATTATCCAGTTTTTGCTGCATCTGATTAAGAAGCTCCGTTTCTTTTGTACCACCTCCTAATAAAAACAGTTGATAGTGGTCATCAAGAGCCAGTTTACGGATGACTTCCCGCATCAGATCCTCCGGATATACTTTGGTTTTATATTGTGCAAAAGGGGCAATTCCTATCCATTTCTTTATTTTAACCCCAGTGATATTCTGTATTTTAGCACTTAACACTTTGGGCTGCGGAAGTATGATATTGTTTAACTGCACTTGAAACCCAAATGCAGACAAAGTATCACAATGTCTTTGTACCATTGTTTTCAATGGTTTAAATACTTTGTTTTCTGCCCGGGTCAATGCCTTTTTCTCCGCTCTTCCTTTATCTGTATAAGCGGTTCTGATACCTGACAGGCAGAAAAAAATACGCACTATTTTGGAACGCAATACATTATGAAAATCGGCAAAACCATCGGGCTTTAGCTTACTGAGTTCTCTGTAAAGCCGCCACAAACCTAAAAATCCTTTGTGTCTTCCCTGCACATCAACCGCAAAAAAATGTACTCTTGGCAAATGTTCAAAAAAAGGACGAAAAAAAGGGCGGCTTACAACTGTCACTTCCACATCTTCAAATTGCTGTACCAAAGCGGTGATCACCGGAACGGTCATAGCTACATCTCCCATAGCAGATAATCTGAAAACAATTATATGCTTCATTTTAGTGGGTAAAATAGTTCAGCATATCTATTGATAAGGTTACAAACCTATCATAAGAGTAGCTTACAGATATTAAAGGAATAACAATAAGAAAGATCATTATATATTCAAAATAACGGCTGTTGGAATTTACCAGCTTACAAAATCCGAAGAGAAACGCGTAATAAATACTAAGGATACCCAGAGGAATCAAAAGTACCTGAGCATATGGATTGAAAAATGACCAGATAAATACACCGATGATGACAATAAGAATTGTAAAAATCAGTATAGACAAGATTTTTATAAGTTTTTGCATAGTCTTGAATAAAAAAAAGACTTTCTGTAAGAAAGCCTTTCAAAGTTACTATTTTTTATTTTGATATAACACAGGATTTAAATCATCATCGTTATACATTTTCATCTGCTTGTATACTTTCATATACTTATCACCACTTTGGATATCATCAAGCAAATCATCGATGGCTGTTGTCAGATCCTGACGTTGTTCCAATAATATATTCAGTTTTTCCTGACATTTTACTTTATGTTCCGGAGTTGCATCAATTCTGTTTACCTCCTCGTTCATGTGGTAAATTTTTAAAGCAAGAATAGACAGGCGGTCGATAGCCCAGGCCGGACTTTCGGAATTTATCTTTGCATGAGGTTTCGCATGTACCTCTTTATATTTTTGTAAGAAATAACTGTCTATATATTCTACCATATCTGTTCGTTCCTGATTAGACGCATCGATACGTCTTTTCAATGCCAAAGCATCTACAGGATTGATCTGAGGGTCACGGATGATATCCTCTAAATGCCATTGAACGGTATCTATCCAGTTTTTCAAATAGAGTAAATGTTCTATTTGATCTTTTGGATACGGATTGTTAATCGGTTGATCTACATTATCAAATTTGTGATAATCGCGGATACTTTCTTCAAAAATCGGAAAGGCTATCGATGAAAACATACTTATAAATTTTATTTACAAATATAGTTTTAATAATTTTATCCCGCTAATAACATTCAGAAACAATGACCGTACACTATATATCAGAACAAAACAGTATTTTGAATCACTTTCTTGCCCAGCTACGAGATGTAAACGTCCAGAAAGACAGTATGCGTTTTCGAAAAAACATTGAAAGGATTGGTGAAATAATGGCGTATGAACTGAGTAAGACATTGCCTTATAGTGAAGTGAACGTTCAGACTCCACTGGGAATAAAAAATACTGCTGTCATTGAAGACAATGTAGTATTATGTTCTATACTCAGAGCAGGACTCGCCTTACATACCGGATTTATGAATTTTTTTGATGATGCAGAAAACGGTTTTGTTTCCGCTTCCCGGATACATGGCAGTATGGACATTAAAGTTGAATATCAGGCCGCTCCTTCTTTTGAAGGAAAACATTTGCTTCTTTTAGATCCGATGCTTGCGACAGGACACTCCCTTGTTGCTGTATTCAACAAACTTATCACTGAAGAAACGCCTAAAGAAATTCACATCTGTGTTGTTATCGCTACTCCTCAGGGCATTTCATTTCTTGAGAAAAACCTTCCGGATCATTGTCAACTTTGGGTAGCAACTCTTGATGAAGGGTTAAACGAAGATAATTATATCGTACCTGGTCTGGGAGATGCAGGTGATCTTGCCTATGGAGAGAAATTATAACCCTGCCATACTCAGGAAAAAACTTATAACAAAAATAGCTATGAGTACCGTTTCTTTCATCCATTTTCGAGGAAGACTCTGTACATAATTGGCTCCAAAAATAGAAAGAGGAAAAAAGGTAAACACCAATAAGCTGTTGCTTTTATCAGCTGAAATAACGTAAATAGCAGCTCCAACTATAAAACAGATCAGAATTTTTTTATAAGTAGTATAATCACTTATAGGTAATGAACGCAGTTTGAATATCTGAGAGGTTACAAATAAGAAAACAATAGAAGAAAAAATGGCCAGAGCAATGTTCTGATAAACATTTTCAAAATAAGAAAAATTAAAATCTACAAAGAAATGATGTCTGAAAAAGTCAGTAAAGGATTGCTCAGTATACAGACAATAGGTATAGAATAAAACGCTAATACAAAAAACTGCTACTAAAGGTATAAACCAGTTTCTATAATCTTCTGACAGATACCACAATATTGCAAAATACAAAGGCAACATAAATAAAACCGTCCACGGCTCAAAAAGCATGGCTAAAAGGATCCACAAAGCGGCATCAAATATCTTTAATTTAGAAGCCTTAAGTGTATGCAGTGAAAAAGATCTCCTTAAAGCAAGCAATATAAAAAAATTAGAGATGATGATATCTGAGTTGTCAAAATAGGATGAAAACAGTATCAAAAAACAGGCATATAGATATAAGGAATACAGGTTCTGATCTGATAATTGATTTTTAAAGGTAATAAATTGTACTAAAAAAACAGACAGCACAATCAATACAAACAATATAGATTTCTTTACAACTCCATAAAAATCGACAGTCCACGATAAGTCATTCATCACATTGAGTACATAAACGATCAGTAACATCACAGATATTACCATATATCCTATCGGACGACTTTTGCTAAATAACGTTGTAATCATTTATTGAATAATATTTTTATGTGTTGTAAATAACTTGTTGATAAATTTTATTACTTTTGTAGCAAAGTTACTATTTAAGTATAATTTATTCGAATTAATTTAACAACAATATATTATGTGGACTTCATTTTTCAATGCAATTCAATATTTGACAGTAGACGTTCTAATGGTTCCTATGGATTGGTTGGCAAAATTAGAGTTGACAAATTGGTGGGCTGCCAATACGCTCAACTGGATTTTTATCATCATCTGTAGTATTGCTTTCGTTTATTGGTTAAAACAACTAAAAATATTCAAAGCAAATAACGAAGACGAACAAGATACAACAGCACATTCTTTCTTGAAATAAAAAGAATAAAAATAAAAAAGCAGGTTTTAATAAACCTGCTTTTTTTTATAAATCAAATCCTAAATCCTTTCGATAGTATTTACCGTCATAATCTATCTTCGCTACATTTTTATAAGAAGTCTCTAAAGCTTCCTTAAAATCGTTTCCATAAGAAGTAACAGCAATAACTCTACCTCCATTAGTAACAATATCTTCATTTTTCAAAGCAGTTCCTGCATGAAAAACCAATGAATCTTCTATTGTATCGATTCCTGTGATTGTTTTACCTTTTTCATAATCTTCGGGATATCCACCAGAAACCATCATTACCGTGGTAGCTGTTCTATGATCAATTTCAAGAGTTGCCTGATCTAATTTCTCAGCTGCAACGGCCTCAAAAAGCGCTACTAAATCAGATTGTATTCTCGGAAGTACTACTTCCGTTTCCGGATCTCCGAGACGCACATTATATTCAATTACAAACGGATCATTGCCTACTCTGATTAATCCGATAAACACAAACCCTTTATAATCGAGCTGGTCTTTTTGTAATCCATCAATAGTTGGTTTTACAATGCGTTCTTCGATTTTGCGCATCAGTTCTGCATCTGCAAACGGCACTGGCGATACGGCTCCCATACCTCCAGTATTCAAACCTGTATCTCCTTCTCCGATTCGTTTATAATCTTTAGCTGTTGGTAACAGTTTATACGATTTACCATCTGTGAGAACAAAACAACTTAACTCTATTCCGTCAAGAAATTCTTCGATCACTACTTTTGAAGAGGCATCTCCGAACTTAGCATCTACAAGCATATTTTCTAACTCCTGCTGTGCCTCATTCAGTTCATTTAAAATCAAAACTCCTTTTCCTGCAGCCAAACCATCCGCTTTCAATACATAAGGTGGAGTAAGGGTTTTCAAAAATTCTTTTCCTGCTTCTACGGTATCTTTCGTAAAACTTTCATAACGGGCCGTTGGAATATTGTGCTTTACTAAAAACTCTTTGGCAAACTCTTTACTACCTTCCAGCTGAGCTCCTCTTTTTGAAGGCCCAATGACAGGTATATGTTGCAACTCCGGATCATTTTTAAAAAAATCATAAATTCCTTTTACCAGAGGATCTTCAGGACCCACTACTACCATTTGTATCTCAAAAGAAAGAACGGTTTCTTTTACTGCCTGAAAGTCATTCGGATTTATGTTTACATTTTGTGCAATGCTACCGGTTCCTGCATTTCCTGGTGCTACAAAGAGTTTGGAAAGCTTTTCGCTTTGGAGCATTTTCCATGCCAATGCATGTTCCCGGCCGCCTGAACCTAAAAGAAGAATATTCATATTTGTTGTGTGTTTGTTATATTCATTTTTAATATGCTTTGTTATCTCCCATTACAGCATTTTTTACTGTAAGGTAGATGATTTTGAGATCGAGTAACAGTGACCAGCTTTCAATATAGAAAACATCATATTTTACACGGTTAATGATATCGCGCTGACTTTCTATCTCTCCTCTATACCCATGTGTCTGCGCCATTCCGGTAATTCCCGGTTTTATAAAATGTCTCAGCTTAAACCGTTCTACTTCTTCTACATATTTATTGGTCAGGTTCACCATATGAGGCCTCGGCCCGCATACCGACATATTGCCAATAAGTACATTAAAAAATTGAGGCATTTCATCTATACTCGATTTTCTGAGAAAAGCCCCCAGTTTCGTTATGCGTTTGTCATTCTTTATTACCTGATGTGTATCTGCTTCAACATTGACAATCATAGACCGGAATTTATAACAGTAAAATTCCTCAAAATAAATACCGTTTCGCTTTTGTTTAAACAATACCGGTCCTTTGGATTCCAGTTTTATCAGAATGGCGATAATGGGAAACAACCAGGACATGACAAATACAATTACAAAAATAGAAAATATGATATCAAATGTGCGTTTTATCAGACGATTATAATAGATTTCCAAAGGTGTTTTACGCTCCGGAATTACAGGAATAAATCCGTAATACTGAATTTTAGCAGAGTTCGATAATATTTCTTTTCTTGAAGGAATATACTTGAGGTTCATAAAAAAGTTATCTGTAAATAAGATGACTCTTTTTATTTGTTTGCTTTCTATTTTATTAAGGGAAAGATAAATTTCATCTACTCCCTCTCTACAGTATTGGAGTGCTTCTTCAAGTTCTGTTATTGGAAATTGCCTTAAACAATCATACCCGTAATCTTTTTCTTCATGAAAAAAAGTTGCCAGTTGATTGGATATCGGATCCTGACCAATGATGACCACTTTTCGCTGGTTGCCTCTAAAATGTCTTCTGAAATATTTGAGCCCCGAGAAAATAGCATATTTAAGAAATGTAATACAGACAAAGGTAATGGCTATATAGGACAATAGAGAAAGTGGAGCTATATAGCCGGATATGAATCCAATATACGCAAAACAGAAAATAGTAAATAATGCAAACTGTTTCAATACTTTACTCGCAATCTGTATAAGCTTGGTAAAACGATAAATATCGTAATATTTAGTAATCCAGCTCAATACGATCCAAACGACAGAAACAAATACATGAAACGGTGGAGAAATGTATCCGAAAGGCAAGATGATACCCGCTATCAGGTTGAGTAGCACAAGGTCTAATAACACCGTAAAAGGCCTGAGGTATTTTGAATATCTGCCGACTTGTTTTATCACTTAGTTGATATATTTAGTAAAATCTTTGTGTTCTTCTTTTAATAACTCCTGATCAGATAAGGACTGGAAATAATTATATGTAAGTCTCATCCCTTCTTCTCTTTTTATTTTTGGTTCCCAACCTAAAAGCTCTTTGGCTTTCGAAATATCCGGTTGACGCTGCAACGGATCATTTTCAGGTAATGGTTTGTATACTATTTTCTGATCCGTTCCGGTAAGTTTGAGTATTTCCTGTGCAAATTCATTGATGGTAATTTCGTCCGGATTTCCAATATTGACAGGTAAGGCATAATCACTCATAAGCAATCGGTAAATTCCTTCTATCTGATCGTCTACATAACAAAAAGATCGTGTCTGGTTACCATCTCCAAAAACAGTTAAATCTTCCCCTCTCAACGCCTGTCCCATAAAAGCCGGAATTACTCTTCCATCGTTTAGCCGCATTCGCGGACCGTAGGTGTTAAAGATACGAACAATTCTTGTTTCCAAACCGTGAAAAGAATGATAGGCCATAGTTAAGGATTCCTGAAAACGTTTTGCTTCATCATAGACCCCTCTGGGACCTATGGTATTTACATTTCCAAAATAGGCTTCTGTCTGTGGATGTACCAACGGATCTCCATATACCTCTGAAGTTGAAGCGATGAGTATACGTGCCTTTTTTACTCTTGCCAAACCGAGCAGATTATGTGTTCCCAAAGAACCGACTTTCAATGTTTGTATCGGAATTTTTAAATAGTCAATCGGGCTGGCCGGGGAGGCAAAATGCAATATATAATCGAGTTTACCGGGTATGTGTACAAATTTGGTAACATCATGATGGTAGAATTCAAAATGCTCGGAAGGGAAAAGATGGGCAATATTTTTTAAATCTCCCGTAATAAGGTTATCCATTGCTATTACATGAAATCCTTCATTGATAAACCGATCGCAAAGATGGGATCCTAAAAACCCTGCTGCCCCTGTAATAAGTATTTTTTTCATCATACTGTTTCGAACTTTGTAAAATTACATAATAATTAACGGCTTTTAAAGCTATTTTTTCATTACTTCAGAAATATATTGTTGCATTTTATCGTGAAACTGTGCTTCCGAGAATTGTTGTGCGTGCTGGTGTATCAGAGCATAATCAAATGTATAGTTTTCAAATTTTTCTATACATTGATTGAGCATTTCCGGCGTCCGCTCTTTAAAGAAAAGTCCCGTTTTTTCTGAAATAATGGTTTCTAACATTCCGCCTTCTTCAAATGTAATCACAGGAGTACCGCATGATTGAGCTTCAACGGCAGCAATGCCAAAATCTTCTATACCTGCATGTATAAAGGCTTTTGCCTTGCTGATGTATTCATAAACTTTGTGCTCAGATACAAATCCTGTAAAGATAATATTATCGGTTGCCATAAATTTCAAAGCCTTCATTTGTGCACCATCACCTACTAAAACAAGTTTTTTACCAGATTGTACAAACGCTTTTACGATGACATCAAAATGTTTATAAGCAACCAAACGTCCAACTGCTACATAATAATCTTCTTTCTGTACTTCTAATGGAAACGCCTGTAAATTTACTGGTGGATATATAACTTTTGCAATTCTTTTATACCTATCTTCCACCCATTTTTTTACATAATTAGAATTTACAATGATATAATCGGGGGCTTGTGCCTGTTTGACATCTTTTCTTTGAAGAAAGCGAATCAGTGGTTGTAATAAAATAGTAGCACGACCAAAATATAAAGACTGATCATCCCAGATATATTTAAAATTGCGCGCCTGAAAATAGCTGATATGTACCTGATGTTTTGCTGATTTTTTAACCCCTTTAGCTACAGCATGTGATGATGAAACAATGAGGTCAACCTCTTCTGGAATTTTTATAGTTTCAACAGCATGATGCATCAAAAAAAACATTGTCCTGAAAGCTGTTCCAAAACGGTTTAAATAAGTAGTGGTTACTTTTAGTGGTGTGGGACTTATTTTTTTCAAATCATCCGGTTGCATCACATTTACGAGTGCATAGAGATGATCAAAATTTGCCGCTTTTTGTAAGGCGGTAATGACACGCTCAGCTCCACCATATTTGTCTAACCAATCAACTACTAAAACTTTTTTCAAATCGCTGTTTCTTAACTACTACAAAAATAGCATTAAATAATGTAAATAAAACCACTCCTAATTGGCGGTCAAATAAATTTTCTGTCAACAAATTAATCGCAAATAATAAAATAAATAATTTGTGGTAATAAGAACCTTTGATAATAAAGAAACCTATAAATCCCACAAAAGACAAGAGTCCAATTATACCATATTTCATCCAATAATCAAAATACTGGTTATGCGAATTGTAGGTTTGTGTTTGAAAATCATCATAGCCAACATAATCAAAACTTTTGTAGCAATCGTTTAAACTTTTTTGTACGTTATCCGGACCTACGCCCATAAGCCAATGTTGGTTTAAAACATGCTGTGTGCAATGCAGAATTGCGTATCGATAATTGACTTCATGTGGCTGCATATCTTTGTTGGGAAGTTGTGCTTTCCACTCAACCAAATTGTGATAACGCTCTTTCATCGGTGTATACAAAAAAGCTACTCCAATAAGTAATATCATACTCCCAAACACCGTTACTTTAGCCATAAAAGATTTAAGCTCCCGTATTACTATTCCTAAAAATCCTATAAAAAAACAAATCAATGCCATACGTGCAGAGAATAAATAAACACTGAATAATAAGAATATAATGGTAATTATTGAGATATAATTTATTCTGCGAACATTGAAACATTGGTACACAAGTATCAGAGAAGCAAAAACACAAATAAGTCCTAAATACGGCAAATGAATATGAGTAGTATTCTGAAAAATATTTCTGAACGTGGGATTATAAAAGGAATTTTCACGCCATAATGTTCCGAATCCTTCAGAAAAAATACTGTTCCAAGACTTTAGCACTACCATCACAGTAGCTATAATCATAACGGCCAGAGTTCTTCTTAGCATTTGTTTAGAAAAGAAACTATAATTCAGTAGAAAAAAGAAACTAAATAACAAAAATGGCAGACTTCGGTTTAGTAAATTTCCCATTGTCTTATAATCGATCGCCAATGGCAGATAGATTATTAAAGCAACAAAAGGGAAACTCATGATACCTATTAATCCATAATCCTTTTTACTGATGCTTTTATAGGTTTTATTCTTTATCGTGATATATAGTGAAATCAACACCCATATCATCATTAACAGGCTGTAATGGTTAAGTTTTACAATCGGAAATAAGCCTAAACTTAACGTACTAAAGGTATATAGTTTACTCCATTTCATTTAATTGCTTTGCTAAAATAGTGAGATAACGGGTTTCTTTCAGATGCTCTTGTGCCTTATTAACACGCACAATACGTTGAGTATTACCAAATAGTTCTTCTATCTGACTTAGAAAAGTTTCAGCATCGTTGGCAATCCAGAACATATCACTCGTCAGTCCGATACCTTCAGAACCAATATCAGTACTTACTAATGGTAATCCGTTTACCAAAGCATTGATAGATTTCACCTTTACACCACTTCCATGAAACATAGGATTAATAAAAGCAACAGCTGCATCATAAAAAGGCTTTAAATCTGTTTGATTAAAATACAGTTCTAATCGTTCGTGATCTTTATATTTTCTCCTAAGTTCTGTATCATTACCTTTGGTAGAACCAACTACTACGAGTTTATAATCCGGATATTTTAATAAATGAAAATGTACCTTTTTCAGATACCAATCTAACCCATACAAATTATTCTGCATGAACAAAGATCCCATGAATAATATTGTTTTGGTTTCTTTTATACAAGCAGGTACCATTTCTTCATTAATAGGAAAAGGCATAAAAACACCCTTTTTTTTATATGATGATTCTTTTAAATCGTCCTGAGAAATAAACCATAACTGATCTGCTTTGTTAAAAGCACAATCCGTAAATTTTTTAATACGCCCAGCCTCAATACTATAATACAATTTTTCTTTGATAGAAATACTACTTTTTCCCAATGCTTTATAATAAGCCGATTCATTATTGTGTACTCTGATCACCAAATGTTTGTAGTGAATACTTTTGTTTTTGATAATGGGTAAGCAAAACTCGCCTTCCAGCAACACCACATCAAAGCTGTCATTTATTAATACCTTTTCTAATTTTTCTCTGCTGCGTACTTGTAATGGTAAAGTACCAATCATGTCTATGGCTCTGTTTTTTCTTTCAACATAATAAAAGTTCGATACCCTTTTTTCTATCACAGATAATGCTGCTGCTTTTGGAGCCGCTTTATCTGTAACCAGTAAACTCACTTGCCATCCCAATTGGTGCAATCCTTTAATGCGCTCCCAAACGTCTATAGCTCCGCCAAAATTGGCCGGATATGGCGTAAAACCTGAAACTATTAATATTTTTTTATGCTGCATCAGGTTCTTTTGTTTTAAGTCTTTGTTGGAAAACATCAAGCATGGCTAAGAAAAACCATAATTCATATTTTACATGAAAAGTAATGTAAACAATTCCTGCCATAATCATAAAAGCCAATGGGATTCTTAAAAAATAAACATCCAAATTTTGTTTTTTTGACAATTGCAGATACCGCTTGATAAAAAACTGATAAAAGAAATACAAATAAAAAACACCTCCGTACATCAGTTGGTCAAAAAATTCGCTTTTTGTAGATAACGCCTTGGTTGTGGAAAGATAGGATCGTATTTCCTGTAAATTAAACTGGTCAAAATAACCATGCTCTAAGATGTATTCTAATACTTGCGGATAATAGTTTACAAAACCGCTCCATCCAACTCCTATAATACTCATCCCAAAAACAACAACGGATGTAAAGACAGAAGATAAACGGGTACCAAAAGTACCACTCGTTGTTAATTGGTCTAGAATAATTTCTTTTAAGGTAATACCTACAAATATACCCACTATCACAAAAATGATTATCAAACCGTACAATAACCCTTTTAGATATTTATTTTTCTTAATGTATGCAAAGGTCAAGGGTAGTATAGACAACAATGCCAGTAAAAGAAATCCTTTAGACTCACTTACTAATACATACGAAAAGAATAAGTACATACTCATTATATAAGTAGTCGTTTTAAAGAATTTGGTTGCTTTAACATAATTGACCAAGAAAACCGGCATAAAAATAAATAAGATAAGTATGGTACCTGTCCAGCTTTCTTCAGGAGTTAACAAACGAACCCGCCAGTATTTATGAGGTAAACTATGTAAAAAAGGTAGAAAAATAGTGGCCTTTTTCAAAAAGTAAATTTCTAATGTGATATATCCAGTCAAAAACAACTGTATCAGATAAGTAGCTGTAAATAGGTTTGTAATATTATTAAAATTATTATTGATGTATGAATACACAAATTGGTATAAGATTAAAATGATTATTGGGTAAATACTCATTTTAATCGTTTTTACAATTATATTTTCATCCAATACCTCAAAAGAATCATTATGTATATAAGATATAACCAGAAAAATGAGGGAAATCAGAAACAAATACAACAAATATTTAATATAGTGCTGGGCATAAATACTGATTCCGATCCGCTTATTTGAAAAGATGTACACCAACATCAACGGTGCCATTAAAAAAATAGGTGATCGTCCTATCTCTCCGATGTGATTATACAGCGGAAAATCCTGATATATAGCGGCAAACAAAACCACAAAATAAATGAGAACTTGCTTGTTAATTGCCATGTATGGTGTTTTTAAATATCGTCATCACAAGCTTTAATTGTCCTTTACGCAAGCGATTTATTAATAAGAGTAACGTAGCAAAGTAAAACATAGTATTTAAACCAAAATGCTTTTTTACAAATTTCTGTCTGCTATTAAATAAAGCTACTTCAGAAAAATAAGACTTCTTCTTTTTGTATGAAGAACCAATACTGGCTCCTTCTTTGTGATATACCACACTATCTTCACACCAGTCAACAATATACCCTTTTTCTTTTGCTCGGTACACCCAATCTAATTCTTCATAATACAAAAAGAAATTCTCATCCAATAAACCAACCGTTTCAACAAAGTCTCTCGAAACAAAAATAGAAGCTCCGACAGGATAATCAATTTTTGGCAATTCCGATTTAGGAGTTTCAGCCGATAATCCTTCTCCAATATGTTCAGAAATATAATACCTTTTATTAAATACGCCTCCAACAGCCTGAATAATCTTGGGGTCATGGAAATAGAGCAATTTTGAACCTAATATTGTTTTAGGCTGCTGTTGTTGTTGTTTTATCAATGCTGTGAGGGTATTTTGCAACACTATGGTATCATTGTTTAATATCCATAAATGGGATGCTGCTTTTTGTTGCAACGCAAAAGAAATACCGATATTATTTCCCGCGGAAAATCCTCTGTTTTTTTGTGCTTTAATGAACACTATTTTTTCATTCGAAAATTTAGATGTGATTCCTTCTTCAAATGAAAGAAAAGGTACTTCAACAAATTTTGCATACGCTTTTAGCGTTTCCCATTCTTCTAAACCATTGGAATTATCTACCACTACAATCGTTAAAGCATTGGTCAGAGTTAAAAGCGAATCTATACAAGCTTTAGTATCCTCACTTCCGTGGTAGTTTAATAATATAACAAATGTATGCACCATTTACTTTGCATTTAATAATGGTTTTCCCTTTGTAAACATAGCCAATGTAATAAACATTTCAACGATATAAATGCTAACAATTGTACCTTCTAAGTGAAACTTCCATGTTAGTAATGTTCCTAACACGAACATTGCCATAGCACCAAATAAAGAAAAGTTTACCAATGTTTTTGTCTTATGAAAATACAATAAGGTCTGATAATATGGAATATTTAATGCAATAATGATCGGTAAAAAACATAAATATTTAGATAAAGAAAGTCCTTCTTTTAAAGATGTTTCTATATTAAAATAATCGATTCCAACTATATATAGCAAAAACAATAACGTTGTGACAAAGCCTAAAAATAATATATTGAAACCCGTTATTTTTCTAATATATCGTATGCCTTCACTCCATTTCTCTTGTAGTAAATAACAATATCTCGGATAGCTTACGTTAAAAAACACGCCTAAATAGCTTCTAAAAACGGTAATGATCATATCCGATATTTTATAGATTCCTGTATAAAAATCTCCTAAAAAAATACTGATTATAAATACGGGTGCATTAGAATAAAAAGTAATCGCAAAATTAGAAATGACTATTGCCTGATTTTTTTTCACAAATGATAACAACCGCTTTTGTGAAGTACTGAATACTTTGGGAATTTTACTATAATAATAAGCATACACCAATGTATTTGCGAAACCTAAGATACCGACTACATATACATAGTCTTCTGTTTTTCTTACTAATATAAAAACGAGTACTACATACAGAACTTTAGAGATGATAATGATTTTATTAATGGTTTTAAAATCTTCTAACCCTTGAAAAAACCATATCGGATTAAAAAGCTGGGCAACTAAACTCAACAATCCAAAATAAAAAACCGCCTCAACGTTTAGTATTAAGAAAGTAAAAATACAAATTCCCA
Source organism: Flavobacterium sp. (assembly GCA_032096595.1). GTDB lineage: Bacteria > Bacteroidota > Bacteroidia > Flavobacteriales > Flavobacteriaceae > Flavobacterium. The sequence goes on from DAMCXY010000002.1 coordinate 140,942, forward strand.
ATAAAATGATGGTACTAAACATTCTATATTCATATAAAGTACCTATATATTTTTTCAGATAATTTGTTGCACTCCTATAGGCACTTACCTCTTTTACACCTATTAAATTAGAACCAAACTCAATCAATAAACAAAGAACAATAAATAAAGAAGTAGCTACACCTATTTTACCCCAATTTTCGACACCACAAACCTTAATAATATAAGGCATGACTATAAATGGTGCTAACAGGTTTACAATTTGTCCGGCGCCATGTACTATAAAATTAATAAGGGAGTGTTTTGTCTGACTCACTATACCATAATTAGAAGCTTGTCTTTAATCGATTAAATTTACTTTTTAGATAACCATATATAAGAAATAAAACAAGAAACAAGAAAGGAAAGAGTATAATATTAGGAATTAAAGACGTAACCTTAATGTTCATAATTCGCGAGGCATCATATATAATTTTATCCTGCTCTATCAATTGCACATCAGTAGCATTTACCTGACGAATTAGGTCCTCTTTAATTTCTAAAACATCTCCAACCTGATTGTAAGAATTTAAAGACAAGTCACTGGTTTTCTGTTCTTCTCCTAAACGTTGAAACATACCATTGATTAAATCAATTGACTTTGCCAGTTCATTACGTTTGTTCAACGTATTTACTTTTTCAATTTCTTTGCGTTTGTTAAAATAGCTATCATTGTTCATCTTCTCTAATATTCTATCAACCAAAGCAGTCGTGTTACCATTGCCTTTTGTATAAATTTTCAGAAGATGAAATTTATAATTCTTAGACGCTAATTTACTTTTTGAATATTTCTCTAAATCTATAGAACGATCACTCAATATTTCAAAAGCCTTTAAATGTGTACGATCACTAATAATAAAATTATAGGCGTCATAAACCGGTTCTATCTTAATGTTGTATAGCACTTCATTATTATCAGATGCTTTCAACTCATTATTAAAACCAATTATATCAAACGTTTCTACCGTATTATACAAATACTCAACACTATTAAAATTGGGTACTACCAATATTTCGTTCAAAGATCGGTCATCATTTGACTGATCGCTAAAAAAGCCAAGAATTCCTCCAATAAGTAAAAGAATCAATACAACAAATTTATTTCTCTTCAAAAATCGAAATAAGCGATAGATATTATAAATAAAGCGGTCATAAAAACCGTTTATCCTATTAGAAAAATGTTGAAGGTCAACTTCTGATTCTTGAGGGATAGTGTTCTTAACATCAAATGGTTCGCTCATATTTTTAGAGAGTATTAAAAATTTGTTCCAATATTTTTATAGTAATCAAATACGTTGGTTTTACACCTGTTGATCCCAATCCGCCCGATGCCAGCGTACTTCCGGTTTCCAAAGGATTATCCGATGCATAATAGGCATAACGTACTTTTACATCCGGATTGATGCTCTTTCTGATCTTGGAAGCAGATTGAATTGCTTTCTGATAATGAGCTCCCTCCATTTCCAGACCTATCACTCTCCATGTAGAATCATGGAAGAACTTCAACAGGTCTTTATTTTGCAATGAAGTTCCCAAAACAGTAATCATTGTTCCTCCACAAACAGGAATACCATGTCCTTCAAACATTTCTGGTTTCAACTCATTCTCAAAAGGATAATTATCCCCTGTCCCTTCATTGATATGTGCAAACGGAATCATAATATCTCCTTTGTCTCCAACCAGAATTCCGGCTTTACCCATAATAGATACAGATTCAACGTTCAAATATACATCTTTTTTAAACGGTTTAAGCAGCTCGTCAATCGTTTCATAAGCCTGCTCTCCGAAGGCATAATCCATAACAATAATAACAGGTTTTTCATCGTCAGATTTTCCTTTTAAAGCGTGTACGAGAGTGGAAGTCTCCGGATCGATCTTCGCTGTATCAAATAACTGCACATCGATGTTGGTACCTGACGTATCCGGTAAAAACAACATTCCTTCCCGGTCCGCCCGTTCTTTAACAACCTTTCTCAGCACATCGTTTTCAGACTTGCTCAGTTCTTCATAAATCTCAATATCAATCTTATCTTTCAGTCTGGATTTCAGTACCGGAACGGCAAAGATAGAATTCATCACACTGTGCATATTCGCACTGATAATATGAATCGGGCGTTGTAAAAGATTCAGTTCTTTCAGAGCATTTTTAATATTATCTGCCCAGATTTCACCATAAATATGATGTCCGAGACGCTCTCTCAAAATAGGACTGAAAGTAATTGTTCTTTTATTATTATACACCACTTCATCAATCGCAAGCTTCCCTAACCAATAAATAATATGTAAAAAACGGTCCGGATTTTCTAAAACGGCAAACTGATCATATATAGAGTTTATTTCAGAAAATGTTCTTCCCAGAATATTAGAAACATGCGAAATAGCGACTTCTTTTTCATTCTGCTCAAGCATGTCCTCTTTTAAAACCGCCTGTTCAAGCTTTTGCCAGTCTCTGGAGAATTTCTCTTCATCTTCAATAAAAATACGATTCTTGATTTTGTGCGACTCTATAAAAATAAAGGTAAGATGCGTGAGTACATCATAGATATCTGATCGCCCTCTCGTAATTTCTATATTCATTTGTTCATCGTCAATACGATAACAATTTCTGCGTCTTTTTGGCGGCACGATTGCTTTGAAATGCGATTCTGAATACCCTTCATCTGAAGTCAGGTTTATAAAACGGCATTCCTCTATCCCAATCGGCAAACGCTCTATTACATATAACAGACCATTTAGCTCTACTTTTTCATCAGCAATAGATCCGTAAATTTCAGGTCGCAGTTGCAACAATGCTTCTCTTAATGTTTCTCCGGAAACACCCATTGGCTTATAAAACCCTCTGTTAAACAGATGGCGCATGGTAATATAAATTCTTTCAATCGCAGCAGATGATTCCTGTGATCGTGTTCTTGATATATTTTTTAATTCTTTCATTCTATTTAATTTGATAAAATCAATCCGATAGCCGGATCAATATATGTTTTTATTTCTTTTAATGGTTCTTTTTGTTGTATAAATTGTTCGTTGCTGAACCAGTCTCCGAACATATACCTAAAGGCAGAAGATTTTTCTACCGTATTACTGATGAGATCAGGGGCATAGCGATAATCTTCAAAGAGTTCCTGTCCTTTCACATACGTCATGGTCTTCAACCTGTTATTATCAGTCATGAGCCACTCAACTCCAATAAAAACTCCTTTTTCAGGCATCTTTACATTATAGGACAAAAGGTCAACAATATTTTTCTTGTTGCCTCTTTTTACATGAACAATAATAGGCTCAACAATGAGGTCTTCTCCGGGACAGCCATCGGCATCAGGTTTCAGTATCCGGAGTTTAAAAGTCGCATCACTGACAATACTTTTGGTATAAACAATAGCTTTACTCAGGTATTGCACATGTCTGATTTCTGACGTGTTTTCAAAAAACTTCGCATAAATCCATGGTATATTACCCGGATTAAAATACAAATTTTCATAGTGTGCATCTCCGATCGTATGGTGTAATGTTTTTTCCGGATACACAATCAGATCATCAGTCATCACATGATTTTTTACCAAACGGATAGTATCACCTTCTAATGCTTTTGTCAAAAGAGTTTCGTATCCGGATGCGTTTACAATAAACACATCATTTTCAACTGCTTTTTTTACCTCAAAGGTACCTTCCACATTAGTTGTAGCGCCTGCTGATGCATCATTATTCCAGACATTCGCATAATGTATCGGCTCATTTGTTTCACCATCGACCACTGTACCGCCAACCTGTGCATAGGCAGGAAAAGCAAATAACAGAAATACACGGCAAATCTTCAGCATTATTTTTTTGTTTTTAGTTGGTCTACAATCTTTCTGTCATTAGACAATCGGGGCAGTTTATTCTGTCCTCCCAGTTTTCCAATCGATTTCATATACTCCTGAAACCCATTGACGGGCACCTTTTTTATTTTAAGCACCTGTAAAACATTTCCTTTGATCAGATCATCATAATAAACGTTTTGTTGACGCAATTCATTGTCAATTGCCAAAGAAAAGTATTCCATGTTTTCAGGCTCTTTTTCAAATTCAATAAACCATTCATGATAAGGCAATCCTGTTTCAGGGTTTACCTGTGGTGCTACAGTAAACTCATTTACAATTACGCCTGTATCTTCCAATGCCTTCTGCAATGCCAGTTCTACTTCTTTTCCGATTACATGTTCTCCAAATGCAGAAATATAATGTTTGATACGGCCTGTAACTACAATTCTATACGGATCAAGACTCGTAAACATTACGGTATCTCCGATATTATACGCCCAAAGACCTGCGTTGGTTGAAATAATCAAAACATAATTTACCTGCAGTTCTACTTCACCTATGGTATATCTACGGGCATTTTCATTAAAAAACTCCTCTGCTTTTACAAATTCATAAAAGATTCCCGCATCCAATAGCAACAGCATTCCTTTTTCTTTTTGAGAATCCTGAAAAGCAAAAAATCCTTCAGAAGCCGGAAACAACTCTATAGAATCCACTTTTCTTCCGATAAGTTTTTCAAACTTTGTACGGTAAGGTTCATAATTAACTCCACCGTAAACAAACAGATCAAAGTTGGCAAACAATTCTCCGACTGGTTTTCCCGATACCTGAACCAATTTTTCAAAGTACATCTGTACCCAGGAGGGAATTCCCGAAATTAGCCTCATGTCTTCTTTCTGGGTTTCTCTTACAATTGCATCTACTTTGGTTTCCCAATCTTCAATACAATTGGTTTCCCATTTTGGCAGTCGGTTTTTTTGAAGATAAGATGGCACATAATGAGCCGCTATTCCCGATAGTCTTCCAAACTTTATTCCGTGCTTTTCTTCTAAAACCGGACTTCCCTGTAAAAAAATCATTTTTCCGTTGACAAAATCCGTTTTTCCGGTTTCGTGGATATAAAATAACAAAGCGTTTTTTGCTCCATCAATATGATTAGGAATTGAGTCTTTTGTAATGGGTATGTATTTTGCTCCGGAAGTTGTTCCGGAAGTCTTGGCAAAGTAAATCGGTTTTCCTTTCCATAAGATATTCTCTTCTCCTTTTACGGCTCTTTCTATATAAGGCTTTAAACCTTCATAATCTGTAATGTTGACGCTGTTGCAAAAATCAGCATGATCATTGATCTCCGAAAATAAATGATCTTTTCCAAACACCGTTGAAGCACCTTCACTTATAAGTTTCTGAAAAACCTTCTCCTGTGTTTCGACCGGATTTTGCATCCATTTTGTTGCTTTCTTGTAGACGGATCTTGCATAAATTTTCGCAAAAAAAGATTTAATTGACATACTGTTTTCTGTTGATAAAAAAAGAACAACCGTTGGTAATTACGTACTTTTTCCAAATAAAAACAAAGATATGAAATATCCATTTTGTTTCATCAAAAAACGCGTCAACTTATATTTATGATAAGGTTGTGTTAAAATTATAGAATCTTAACTCTGTTGCGAATCCTTTTTGTTTTATCTTTGTACAATTATAATATAAATATGTTTAGTATGAATTCATTAGCGGTATTTTTAGGGATGCTTAGTCCATGGAATATAGTATTAATCATCGCAGTAATATTGCTATTGTTCGGTGGTAAGAAAATCCCTGAACTAATGCGAGGATTAGGAAGTGGAATTAAAGAATTCAAAGACGCTACAAAAGAAGAGGATCAAAACCCTGCTTCAAAAAAAGATACTGAAAACAAACAATAACTTTAATAAAATCAATCAATAATGGGTAGAATAGGATTTACAGAATTAATTCCTATAATAGTAGTGGTTTTGCTACTTTTTGGAGGAAAAAAGATTCCTGAATTAATGAAAGGATTAGGGAACGGGATAAAGGAGTTTAAAAATGCTACAAAAGAAGAGAATTCTAAGGCACAACAGACTACAAACCCAGCAAACAAATCAACAGAAGAATAATTTCTGAGTTAATGGAAAAAAAACACCCATCTATTTCTAGATGGGCATTTCCCTTATAAAACATAATAAAAACACTACTTTCTTTCTTTTTCAAATATTTTCATAAATGGTTTTTATACCATTTTGTCTTTCTTAGCTATTATCAATAGTGCAATTCAAATGCCAAATAAAGCCGAAAAACATAAATAACTGAATTACAATAAGTTATATTAATTTCGCTTTTTTCAGATTTTTAAAAACTGTTCCTGTTTTACTCACCTGAATTAAATTGTTGTGGAAAAAGACCTCAACTTACTTTTTAGCTCCTTGAACTTTTGGTTCTTTTGGCTGCTCTTTAGGTACAGGCGCAGGGGCTATCACCTTTTGTGGCTCTTGCTGTGGCTTTGAAGCCTCCTGAATTCTTTGAGGATGATGCTCTGCTTTTGGAGGAGCGGGTGCTTCTACAGTAGTTTCCGTAGCAGTCTCCTTATTTTGAGAAGTTGTTTTCATCTCTTTCTTTTCCTGAGCCTGTGCAAAAGTAGTTGCTCCTGCAAAAACCAATGCTGCTAAAAATACCTTTTTCATGATTATATAATTTTTATGGATTAATTTCATCCTTTTAAAATTCAAGAATAAGGCCTCATTATCAAACCTTTTTATTTTAACATCCTTTTCATATTAAAACCCCAGCAAAACAAGAAATAAAAAACTGTAAACCAACAAATTAACAACCGCTTAACGTTTGTGGAATTCTACAAAAAAATGAGGAATCTTATTTAAAAATTCCTCATCCTGTTTCTTTTATTTACAATATCATGCTCAACTGTATGCGTTTATTTCCCAAATCAACATCGGTTACCTTTACCATAATTTGTTCATGTAGTTTTACTACTTCATTTACATCACTTACAAAACCAGCTTTGAGTTTAGAGATATGAACCAATCCGCTTTCTTTAATACCAATATCCACAAAACATCCGAAATTAGTAATATTATTGACGATTCCGGGCAAAACTTGTCCGATTTTAAGATCATTAATCGTTTTTACAGTAGCATCAAACTCAAATATTTTAGCAGATTTTCTCGGATCCAATCCCGGTTTTTCCAATTCATTGAGAATATCCTCTATCGCAAGTAATCCGATATCATCCGTATAATACCGTTGTTTATCAATCTTTTCGATATATTGTTTGTTTCCAATCAATTCTTTTAAAGAAACATTTAGGTCTTTCGCCATTCTCTCAACAACTTTATAGGCTTCCGGATGTACTGCAGAATTGTCTAAAGGGTTCGTTCCGTTTTTAATTCTTACAAAAGCAGCTGCCTGTTGAAAAGCTTTTTCTCCAAGCCGGTTTACTTTCTTTAATTCATTTCTATTAGAAAAAGTACCATGTTCTTTGCGATACGCAACAATATTTTCTGCCATTTTTTCTCCGATACCCGATACATAGCTCAGTAAGGATTTACTTGCGGTATTGAGATTGATACCCACTGCATTTACAGAACGCCCTACTACCTGATCCAATTCTTCTTTGAGTAACATTTGATCTACATCATGCTGATACTGCCCTACTCCGATAGCTTTAGGTTCTATTTTCACCAATTCAGCCAAAGGGTCCTGTAATCTTCTGCCAATAGAAACAGCTCCACGTACTGTAACATCATAGTTGGGAAACTCATCTCTGGCGACTTTGGAAGCAGAATATACCGATGCCCCTGCTTCACTCACTACAAAAACCTGTAGGGGTTTGTCAAAGGCAATCTTTTTTATAAAAAATTCTGTTTCCCGGGACGCTGTACCATTACCGATAGCAATGGCCTCAATTTTATAGGAATTAACCATTGAACGGATTTTTTTCATCGCCATCGCTGTATCTTTCTGCGGTGCATGCGGAAAAATAGTCTCATTATACAATAACCCGCCCGTTTCGTCTAAACAGACGATTTTACAGCCTGTTTTAAAACCCGGGTCTATTGCCAGAACTCTTTTTTCACCGAGAGGAGCACCTAAAAGAAGTTGAGATAAGTTATCGGCAAAAACACCGATTGAATTTTTGTCCGCTTTGAGTTTAGCCTCCTGCAAAACCTCATTAGACAAGCTGGGTGCCAGGAGTCTTTTATACGCATCAGCTACAGCTATACGCAATTGAGCAGCCGTTTCATTCTCTGTTTTGATCACCGTTTCCTCCATAAAGGTAATCGCATCAACGGGCTCAATGGCTACATTTATCTTTACAAATCCCTCATTTTCCGCCCGTAGCATAGCCAGAAGCCGGTGAGAAGCGGTTTTATAAAGAGGTTCAGACCAGTCAAAATAATGACTAAATTTCTGTGCGCTTTCCTCTTCTTTTTTAGTTTTTACTACTTTCGAAGTAATAACCGATTCTCTTTGGAATTTTCTTCTTATTACTTTTCTCAGATAACCGTTTTCATTGATCCACTCCGCAATAATGTCTCTTGCTCCCTGTAAGGCATCTTCTTCAGAGTTTATTTTTTCATTTCTATATTTAGAGGCCACTGTATATACATCCTCTATTTTTTGTGACATGATCATTTTTGCCAAAGGTTCCAATCCGTTTTCACGTGCCGTATCAGCTTTTGTCTTTCTCTTCTTTTTAAAAGGCAAATAAAGATCTTCGAGTTCATTCAGATCAAAACTGTTTTTTATCTTTTGTTCCAACACATCAGTAAGCATTCCCTGCTCTTCAATCGAAGCCAGAATTGATTCTTTTCTTTTTACAATAGTATCAAATTGGTGTTTTTGTTTGGCAATCTGTTCGATAGCTACCTCATCAAGATTGCCTGTCCGGTCTTTACGATAGCGGGCAATAAAAGGAATCGTACAATCTTCTGCTAATAACTGTAATGTCTGCTCAATATTTTTCGGACTTGTAACAACAGTTTGCTGAATATAGGAAGTTAAATTCATCATCAATTTTAAATAAAATGCTAAAATACTACCTTTGTCATCATTTTTAAAACACATGAAATACTTCTTTCTTTATATAATCATCATTAATTATATTGCATATAGCCTTTTTCATATCGACAAAGACCGGGCAATAAAGGGAAGAAAGCGTATTTCAGAAAAAAATCTTCTGATAGCAAGTGCTTTGGGAGGAAGCTTTGGTTCATGGCTTGGCATGCAGCATTTCAGGCATAAAACAAAAAAAACTTCTTTTAAAATCAGTTTTTATATTATCATTGCCTTTCAATTATTTCTTTTACTTTTTGTATTCAGAAGGTGATATCGGAATCGGATATAGTGAAGTAAGCATCTGACAGATGTGATATAATATCTGTAGCCGTCATACTCTGTGCCCCATACTGCCTTTTGGCATGGTCTCCTGCCAGTCCGTGTAAAAACACACCGAATACAGCTGCTTTTTCAGCAGCATATCCCTGAGCCAGTAAAGAAGTAAGGATTCCGGTCAGTACATCTCCGCTACCAGCAGTGGCCATCCCTTCATTTCCGGTCGAATTGAAATACATTTTACCCGATGGCAATAAGGTCAAGGTATGAGCGCCTTTGATAAGTAAAATACAATGGTATTTAGCGCAGAAGCCTTTAGCTTTTTCTATCTTATCCAAATCATTTGTCCATGTTCCTATCAGACGTTCTAATTCTTTTGGATGAGGCGTAAGTATGGTATTTGTAGGCAAAAGATCAAACAATTCAGGATTTTCTGAAAGTATGTTTATAGCATCTGCATCCAGAATCAGTCTTGTATCTTTCTTTTTTTTCAGAAACAAAACAAAAGCGGCAACGGTTTCTTCTACTTTTCCCATTCCTACACCAATGCCTGTTGCACTGTATAAATTCACAGAAGGAAAAGAAGTAATATGGTCATCGTAAGCATCCGTCAACACCATAGCTTCCGGAAAATAACTCTGAAAAGCCGTATATCCACATTTTGGTATATAAGCAGTGACCATACCACAACCCGTTTTTAAAGCGGATTTTGTACTCATCATTGCGGCACCAATCTTTCCAAAACTGCCGCCAACTATCAAAGCATGACCGTACGTACCTTTATGATCAAACTTTCTTCTCTTTTTGAGATCCTTTTTAGCATCAGAAAGCGTATAATAATAAACATCCGTTTCCACTTCTTGTACCGCTTCTTCATCAAGCCCGATATCCAGCACCTGAAATTGTTCCATACTATCTGCCGATTGCGGAAGTAATAAAGCTACTTTTGGAACTTGAAAAGTATACACCATCTGTGCCCGTACAACAGGATTTCTTTTTTCTGTTTTGCCATCCGCTCTGAGTCCGGACGGAAGATCAACGGAAATTACGTTTTTACATGTATTGATCTGTTCCGTGATGCCGTGCCACTCTTCAGATAAAGCATGTGTAAGTCCGAATCCGAATAAAGCGTCTACAAGAACCGAATTCCTGTCAAAGGATAATTGATCAGACAGATCAAAATATTCCATCTTAATACCAAGTTCCGCTAACTTTTGCTGATTATACAAATTATCAGCACTGTAGGTTTCTTTCTTATATAAATAAACCTGTACTGTAATCCCCGAGAGAAATAGCATTCTTGCCAAAGCCAGACCATCCCCACCATTATTGCCGGAGCCTGCGATAACTGTAAAAGAAGTAGCCGGTGCTTTAGAGAGAATATCTTCCCTAATCGCTTCAAATACAGCCCGGGCAGCTCTTTCCATAAGGTCGAATGAAGCAATTCCCTGTTTGAGAATAGTCTGTTTATCGATGCTTTTTAATTGCTGGGCAGACGGAATCTTCATATTCTTTTTTTATTAAAATGTAGTCAAAAAAAAACACTTATACAAATTGCATAAGTGTTCCTTTTTATGATTTCTTGTCTGCACTACATACAGGCAATCTTATTGACTCTGTTTGCGTGTCTTCCGCCTTCGAATGCTGTCTTTAGAAATGTCTCAACCATCTCTACCGCCTGTACTACAGCTGTATAACGAGCTGGTATAGCAATGATGTTGGCATCATTATGCTGGCGGGCCAAAGAAGCAATTTCTGTTGTCCAACACAATGCACAACGTACTCCCTGATGTTTATTCGCTGTCATGGCAATCCCGTTACCGCTTCCGCAGATAACAATTCCAAAATCTACTTTTTTATCTTCAACATCCTGTGCTACCTGATGTCCAAAATCAGGATAATCTACAGAATCGAATGAATCAGTCCCATAATTGACCACTTCATATCCTTTCTTTTGCAACATTTCAACAATTGCTTTTTTATATTCCGGACCTGCATGGTCATTTCCAATAGCTATTTTCATAAAAAAATGATTTTATATCTCTACAAAAATAAAATTATTTATTCGATATACATGCTATAGAGTACCTTATCTTTCATTTAGTTTTTTACACAATATCTTTTCTATTAAAGTTTCAAAAAGCTGTTTTAAAAAAAGATTCTTTGTGCCAATTATAGATGTATCAAGAGCTTCATTATTCGCTTATAAAATCTCTTAAATTTTGCTTAACATTATTTAATGAGAATATTTTGTACTTTTAAATAAAATTAATTCGGCTAATTGTCGATAATAAACACAGAATGAATAAAAAAATAAAACAGCCTGGAAAAAAGGGAAAAGATTTTTCCGGAAAAATATTAAAACTCTTAGCACAAAACTCCACAAAATCATATAATTACAAACAAATTGCAGCTGCTTTTGAAGTAGATGATACTAAAAGCAGAAATGAAATCATCAAAGAGCTGAAATATCTCGCTTCTAAAGAAAAGATTCAGGAAGTTGACCGGGGTAAGTTCCAGATCGTTGAGAAAACGGATTATGTTGAAGGCACATTGGATATGACTTCCCGTAAAACAGCTTATTTTATTTCTGAAATGCTGGAAGATGATGTATTTATTCCAACCAACAACCTTAACAAAGCGCTCCATGGAGACAAAGTAAAGGTCTATATCTATAACCGCAGAAGAGGTAAAAAGCCTGAAGGGGAGGTAATTGAAGTATTAGAGCGTAAAAAAGATGAATTTGTCGGGGTTATTCAAATGCATGAAAAGTTTGCGTTTGTGATCTCTGCCAATCCTAAAATGTATGTCGATCTTTTTATTCCAAAAGAAAAATTAGGTGATGCAGAAGATGGTGATGTTGTTCTGGTAAAAATGACCGATTGGCCGGCAAAAGCAAATAATCCGTATGGAAAGGTTATTAAAGTGCTTGGAAAACCTGGAGAGCACAACACTGAAATTCATGCCATCCTGGCTGAATACGGATTACCGACTGATTTCCCTATTGAAGTAGAAACATTTGCACAACGACTGGACACTTCTATCAGTGAGGAAGAAATCAAACGCAGAAGAGATATGCGTGAGGTACTCACCTTTACGATTGATCCACGCGATGCGAAAGATTTCGATGATGCCTTGTCCTTTCAGGTGTTGGAAAACGGAAATTATGAAATCGGAATTCATATTGCGGATGTTGCCCATTATTTACAGGAAGGTACCATATTAGACGATGAAGCCTATCAACGTGCTACCTCTGTTTATCTGGTTGACCGTGTAGTACCAATGCTACCGGAAGTACTTTCCAACTTTGCCTGTTCCCTCAGACCTCATGAAGAAAAATATACTTTCTCTGCTGTATTTGAGTTGAATAATAAAGCCGAAATCGTGAATAAATGGTTTGGAAGAACAGTAATATACTCGGACAAACGTTTTGCTTATGAAGAGGCACAAGTGATTATTGAAACAAAAAGCAATACCATTCCTGCAGAAATTTCTCTTACCGGCGAAGAACAGAAAATTGAACAGCCTGTAGTGGATGCTATTCTGAAAATGGATGAACTTGCCAAAATACTGCGTTCAAAACGTATGGCAAACGGAGCAATTTCTTTCGATAAAGTGGAAGTTAAATTTCATCTCAACGAAAATGATGAGCCTACCGGAGTTTATTTTAAGATTTCTAAAGACGCTAATCACCTTATCGAAGAATTCATGTTACTGGCTAACAGAAAAGTATCTGAATTTATTGGCAAACAAAAGAAAACATTTATTTATCGCATTCACGATGAACCGGATCAGGACAAATTATTTAACCTGCAATCGGTCATCAATAAATTTGGTTACAGTATTAATTTTAAATCAAAAGATACCATCTCCAAATCGTTGAATGAACTGCTCACTAATGTTTCCGGCAAAAAGGAACAAAACATGGTAGATACCCTTACCATTCGAAGCATGAGCAAAGCAGCCTATTCTACTGAAAACATTGGCCATTACGGATTGGCATTCGATTATTATTCGCATTTTACCTCACCGATCAGACGTTATCCGGATGTTATTGCCCATCGTCTGCTGCAACATTATCTTGACGGAGGTGCTACCATAAGTCAGGAAGAACTGGAAGAAAAAGCAGTTCATTGTTCACAAATGGAAAATCTGGCAGCAAATGCAGAAAGGGACAGTATCAAATACATGCAGGTAAAATTCATGCAAGATCACAAAGATGAAGAATTTTTAGGGGTTATTTCGGGAGTTACCGAATGGGGAATATATGTGGAAATTGTTGAAAATAAATGTGAAGGAATGGTGCGTATTCGCGATATCAAAGATGATTATTATACGTTTGATGATACACAATATGCTCTTGTAGGAGAAGTAAGTAAAAACATTCTGCAACTGGGAGATGAGGTAATTGTAAAAGTTAAAAATGCCGATCTGGTAAAAAAACAATTAGATTTCACTTTAATAAAACAGGTAAAAGAATAACACATGAAGAAATTTTATATAGCGGTATTATTGATGTGCATTAGCTTTTGTAATGCACAAGTGGTAAAAAATGTAGGTGATTTTACAGAAATAAAATCAGCGAAAGGAATCAAAATAACCCTGATTCCTTCTGATGAAGCAAAAGTAGAAATCCGAGAAGTAGATGAAAAGAGCATTAGCCTTGTCAATAAAAAAGGACGCTTGGTTGTAAAGAACACTATTAAAGAACTCATTGACGGCAATACAGATATCTATGTAAAGGTATTCTACAAAAATTTAGAAAAGATAGATGCTGAAAGCGGCTCTCTTATTGAAAATGAAAAAGTTTTTAAAACAGAATCCATAAAAATTTCAGCAAAACTGGGCGGACATATCAGATTAAAACAGATGAATGCACAGGAAATCATTGCCAGTCTGCATACAGGAGGACAGATAACGTTATCCGGGACAACTGAAAAATTAGATGTGGTCAACAATTCAGGTTCTATCTTTGAAAGTCGTGATCTCAACGCTCAAAAGGTCGAAGCTACTATTAACGCCGGAGGAACTATTGATGTAAAAGCAATCAAAAGTATTATAGCCACTACAAGAGCCGGCGGAGTTATTACTATTTATGGAAATCCGGAAATTGTTAAGGAAAAAACAACAGCCGGAGGTGTCATCAAAAAGAAATAACGGATAGGAGAAACTGCGTATGACGATTTTATCATTTACAATCATTTTATTTCTGGGTGCAGTTACGGCTGGTATCATAGGTTCACTATCGGGTTTAGGCGGTGGCATTGTTGTTATTCCACTTCTGACAATATTACTCGGGGTAGATTTACATTACGCCATTGGAGCGGCATTGGTTTCGGTAATCGCTACTTCTTCCGGTTCAGCCGCAGCCTATGTAAGAGAAGGGATAACCAATATGCGGCTTGGTATGTTTTTAGAAATTGCCACCACAGCAGGAGCTGTTGCGGGAGCTTTGATTGCAACTGTAGCTCCAAGCTCTTATATTGCTGTAATTTTTGGTGGTGCCCTGATTTTTTCAGCTGTAAATTCTTTGCGAAAAAAAGAAGAGCATGTAGTAAAAGAATCCAGCTCACTTGCCTTAAAATTAAAACTCCCTTCCACTTATCCTGTAAAAAAAGGAGAAGAAGTTGCCTACGGAACAAAAAATGTTATCGGCGGGTTCAGTATGATGGGATTGGCAGGTATGATGTCAGGCCTTTTGGGTATCGGTTCCGGAGCTTTTAAAGTAATTGCGATGGATACCATCATGAGAATTCCTTTTAAGGTATCTACCACTACCAGTAATTTTATGATGGGAGTGACCGCTTTGGCAAGCTCGGTAATTTACATACAAAAAGGATATATAGAGCCCGGTATTTGCTTACCGGTAATGATCGGGGTACTTATCGGTGCCATGATTGGCTCTAAAATATTAATGGTTGCAGACCCGAAAAAACTCAGGGTCTTTTTTGCGTTTATCATTTTGTTCCTTGCGATAAACATGATTTATAACGGGATTAAAGGAAATATTTAAATGACATTTACAGACAAAGATTTACAAAAAATAATAGGCGCCGTATTAAAATATGGTGTATGGCTGGTTTTAATTATAGCCCTCACCGGCGGAGCCTTGTACCTTATCAATCACGGACATGAAACCGTTCATTACGAACATTTTGTCGAAAATGACCAGAGCATTTTTGCCGTACTTTCAGAAACGGTATCCGGAGCAAAAAATCTTCAGGGAGAAGCGATCATTTTTTCAGGTATCTTTTTGCTTTTTCTGACACCTTTCATACGACTGATTTTATCACTCATCTCTTTTATTCTGGAAAAAGATCTTCTATACATCTTTATTACAGTTGTTGTAATTGGCATCATCTGCACGAGTGTATATTTCGGATTCGCCCATTGATGCGGTATTAGAATTCCGGGTTTTTATTTACCATTAAAAATTGTAACTTGCACGTATAAAAATACGTACAAGCTATCCGATAGCTTTTATTTTTAAAAAACATTTATGGACGATTTTTTTACCGGCATATCTTTAGGTTTTTTTCTTAGTTTTATGATAGGTCCGGTTTTTTTCATACTTATTGAAACCAGTCTTACAAAAGGATTTAAAGCAGCATTAACATTTGATTTGGGTGTCATTTTAGCTGATATCTGTTTTATTGCCATTGCTTATTTCAGTAGTTTCAAACTGATCAGTAAAATAAAAGACGAGCCGGGTCTGTTTCTTTTCGGAGGGGCAATTATGGTTACTTATGGAATTATATCTTTTGTAAAACTTCAAAAACTGAATAAAACGGAGATACACATAGAATCACCCGATTATAAGCAAAACTATTTCAGTCTATTTCTCAAAGGATTTTTATTGAATTTCATCAATGTAGGAGTTTTGGGATTCTGGCTGGCTATTATCATTACCATTGGTCCTCAAATGGAAATGCATACCAACAGACTGATACAGTTTTTTATATTTGTAATAAGCGCTTACCTCGTTACAGATATCATTAAAATTATTCTGGCAAAACAACTGCGTAAAAAACTGACTCCAAAAAACATTCTCAAAGTAAAAAAGATAAGCAGCGTATTGCTGGTATTATTCGGCTTTATTATAATGTCAAAAGCCTTTATCACAGAAGAGCCTAAGTTTATCAAAGACAAAATACATTTACCTTCTCCAATAAAGCAATTAGACGAAAAATAAGTTTTGTTTTTCTTAAATAAATATGTTTTTTTGTCCATTAAACAATTATATACTATAAAATGAAAAAAATCTTTTATGCACTTGCTGTAGTAGCACTTACATATAGTGCTGTTTCTTGTACAAGCGATGATAATACTCCAACAACTGTTATTCCTGAAACACCTACAGAAAAACAACTTCTCACCGGAAAATGGAAAATGATCAAAGGAGAAATTTATTTAAATGGGGAGTTGTTTCAAACCGAAGATCTGAAATCCGAAAACTGTGATTACGATTTCTATGAATTGTTTGAAAATGGAGTAAAAAATGAAGTTTATCATGATAGTGAAGCAGATTGTGCTCAGGATGCAACCCCTGGAACATGGTCATATAATGCCTCATTAAAACAAGTTACTTTAATTGATGACGAAGATGGTTATGAACTGCTTGCCGAAGTCATAGAAATAAATACTACTTCTTTAAAAATAAAATTGATTTCCGATGGAGGAGATGCTTTTCCGGAAGGTTTCGAAGTATTTATGTTTTTAAATAAATAATAATAAACCAATGTATACCTAAGCCCAAAAAGATATTCTTTTTGGGCTTTTTTTATAAATAATGCGTTAAAGATAAATTACTATGCAAATATTATTTATTTTTATAAATCCATTCCCTATTATAGTACATAATAAAAACTATTCATCTATAAACCAAATTCTTATATGAAAAAACTTCTACTCTTTTTATTGGTAACCTTATTTATCAGTTGTGATAAAGACGTTTTTCCTTTTGATGAACAATCGCATAATTCAATTATAATAAAGCAAAAAGAAGGTTTAGAATTTATTGTTGACAGAATAGAAACTCATAGTATCATACGCAATGAAAAAGTCACCGGAAAAAGGGTCACAGGCTATTATTTTTCAGAAGAAATGGAAAATACTTTAATTATGGATTTTAGTATTGAAAAAAACATCTACAAACTGGAACAGATAGAATGGTACTATACAGAAAATGGTGTACTGAAAAAAGCGTCTAATCCGGTTTCCTTGAATCTCAACCCACTCCTTTTTGATCATGCAATGCAGAGTTATAAAAATGTAATCAAGGGCTATTATAACGGTGAACTCACCAAAGACACTAATAAAAAAACCGATGTAGATATAGCTTTCTACATCGATTTCAGAAAATAATTTTGTGGTTTATTTTGCTACATACCACCCGCTATCTTCTTTATATTTTAAAGTAAAATCCCTGTTTATAAAAGCGGTATTCGGATTTTTATCTTTTCCGATAACTGCAAAAGGAGTTGGTTTTTTGATCAATTTCGCCGTTGCTGTTGCTTTTCTTTTTCCACTTAGCTTCAACGAAACATCTGCATCTGATTGGAGTTCGAATACATAGGACATAACCTCTGCTCTATTCTTTTTCTGGTTAATAACATAAGGTGCTGCTGCTGCATTGAGCCGTATATTGACCACCATAACTGAATCTTTTGAAAGAAATTTCTTATACTTTTCCGAAGTATCCATAGATACAAGACCTTCACTTTCCAAAGATTTTAATGCTGTGATTTCAGCTTCATCCTTTTTTATGCGTAATTTTCGCTCTCCCAGATCAATCGTAGTACTCTCAAAAACCTGATTCTTTTCTGTGTAGGTGTCGATCAAACCTTTTGCATCTCTTACTGATAATGATTCCGAGCTGCAAGCCATTAAGATCAAAACTGGCAATAATAAATATAACTTTTTCATACTTTATCTTTTTATAGATAAAGATATTAAAATTGAATTTTAATTTATTGGAATACTTCAAGAAAATAAAGCACAAAAAAAACCTTCAGGTACCTGAAGGTTTTTTTTAGAGGCATCTAGCGGATTCGAACCGCTGTAGACGGTTTTGCAGACCGCTTCCTAGCCACTCGGACAAGATGCCTTGTCTTTGGTTTGCAAATCTACTACATTTATTTAAATTTCAAAATCAAATCTAAAAAATTATCTGCGTTTCTCTTCTAAAACAACAGTGACCTGTTCTACATCTCCCCCAATTGGCGGGTTAATTTTCGAAACACCTACGATAATGCGCTCAACAATAGCAATTTCTCTAAAAACGCGATTTAGAATACGTTTTGAAACATGTTCCAGTAATTTGGAACGGATAGCCATCTCTTCACATACAATTTTATTTAAATGAACATAATCTACAGTGTCCATCAGCTCATCTGTTTCTGAAGATTTAGAAAAATCTGCTTCAATTTCAAGGTCCACAACATATTCGGATCCAATCTTGCTTTCCTCAACCAAACATCCGTGATAGGAAAATGTACGAATGTTTTTTAATCGGATAATTCCCATTTTCTATTATTTTACAGCAGCTAAATTAACCATAATTCAAAAGAAACAACTATAAAATGTTTGCTTAAAAATGATTAAATTTGTCTTCTTATATTTGAGTTTATGTCAACAAAAGAAAAATCATTGAATTTTATAGAGCAAATCATTGAAGAAGATTTAAAAAATGGATTGCCACAAGATAAATTGCGTTTTCGTTTTCCGCCGGAACCGAATGGTTACCTGCATATTGGCCATGCCTCTTCTATCTGCCTTAATTTCGGATTGGGACTTGATTACAATTCCCCTGTAAATTTAAGGTTTGACGATACAAATCCTGCAAAAGAGGAACAGGAATTTGTTGATGCCATCAAAAATGATGTGGAATGGCTGGGTTATAAATGGGACAAAGAGGTATACGCTTCTGATTATTTCCAACAATTGTATGACTGGACTGTTGAACTGATAAAAAAAGGTAAAGCTTATGTAGACAGTCAGTCCTCAGAAGAAATAGCACAGCAGAAAGGAACACCTACACAGGCAGGAACGGCTTCTCCTTACAGAGATCGTTCTGTAGAAGAGAATCTGGATTTGTTTGAGCGTATGAAAAACGGTGAATTTGAGGAAGGAACTCATATTCTTAGAGCGAAAATTGATATGGCTTCTCCCAATATGCTGATGCGTGATCCGATCATGTACCGCATTATTAAAGCTTCACATCACCGTACAGGAGACAAATGGTGTATTTATCCTATGTATGACTGGGCTCATGGAGAAAGTGATTATATTGAACAGATATCGCACTCTTTCTGTACTCTGGAGTTTTTACCGCACCGTGAATTATACGACTGGTTTTTGGATCAGATTTATGATGAAAATAAAGTACGCCCGAAGCAACGTGAATTTGCAAGAAGAAATCTTTCCCATACTGTAGTTTCTAAAAGAAAGCTAATGCAATTGGTCAAAGAGGGTCATGTGACGGGTTGGGACGATCCCCGCATGTCTACTATCTCAGGTATGAGACGACGCGGATATACTCCTGCTGCTATCCGTAATTTTGCAGATACAATAGGAATTGCCAAACGAACCAACCTTATCGATGTGTCGTTGCTGGAATTTTGTGTACGGGAAGATCTGAACAAAATCACTCCGCGTGTAATGGCTGTATTAGACCCTGTTAAGCTCATCATTACCAATTATCCGGAAGGAAAGGAAGAATGGTTAGAAGCAGAAAATAATCCGGAAGAGGAAATTATGACCTATCGTCAGATTCCTTTTTCTAAAGAATTATACATCGAAAGAGAAGACTTTTTAGAAGAAGCCAACAGTAAATTCTTCCGCCTAACCTTAGGAAAAGAGGTACGTTTAAAGAATGCGTATATCATCAAAGGAGAGGGTGTTGTGAAAGACGAAAACGGTCGTATTACAGAAATTCATGCCACCTATGATGCAGATTCTAAATCCGGAAGCGGCTCTGAAGCAAGTAAAAGAAAGGTAAAAGGAACAATACACTGGGTTTCTATACCGCATGCTATAAAAGCAGAAGTACGCATTTACGATCGCTTGTTTACACATGAAAACCCTGATGGTAATAAAGAAATCGATTTTAAAGAATACATCAATCCTGATTCGCTAAACACCATAACTGGTTATGTAGAACCAAGTTTAGCGCATGCAAAAGCAGGAGATAAGTTTCAGTTTCAACGTTTGGGGTATTTTGCTGTAGATAAAGACGCGACTGATGAACAGCTTGTTTTCAACAAGACCGTTGGCTTAAGAGATACCTGGGCAAAAGTAGAAAGTAAAGAATAATCTTCTTCACATATAAAATAAAAAAGGCTTCTATATAGAAGCCTTTTTTATGTATTCTTTATTCCCGATAGGGAGCTTCCTCATCAAACTCACCTTCCCATTTTGCAATCACTACTGTTGCCAAACAATTTCCGATTACATTTACAGATGTTCTCGCCATATCCATCAATTCATCGATTCCCAGAATTGCTGCAATGATAAAAACAGGTAAACCAAACTGATCTGCCGTTGCAATCAGGATGATAAGCGAAGCTCTCGGAACTGCAGCTACTCCTTTTGAAGTAATCATCAGTGTAAAAGCAATCATTAACTGCTCGCCCAGAGACAGATGAATTCCTGCTGCCTGTGCCACAAATATGGATGCCAGGGATAAGTATAGAGAGGTGCCGTCTAAATTGAAGCTATATCCCGTAGGAATTACAAACGAAACAATTTTTCTGGGTACACCGAATTTTTCCATAGCGCTCATCGCTTTTGGAAGAGCAGCATCGGAACTCGTTGTCGCAAATGCAATGGATACGGGTTCTTTTATTGCATTTATGAATTTTTTAACCGGTATCTTAAGATACAGTGCTACCGGAAATAAAACGAGCACTAAAAATCCGATCAATGCAAGATACAGCGTTCCTAAAAGCATAAACAGGTTTTTAAGAATATCTACTCCCAAATGTCCTACTGTATAAGCCATAGCCGCCCCGACTCCTATAGGAGCAAATAACATAATAAGATTGGTAAATTTGAACATTGCTTCTGACAGGCTTTCGGTAAAGTCTACAAGAGGTTTTCGCTTCTTTTCTTCTACCATTGCCAAACCTATTCCGAAGATTACAGAAAAAACAACAATCTGTAATACCTGATTTTCATAAATTGCTTTTACAATATTTTCAGGAAAAAGATCCTTGATAAAAGATGTAAATTTATAAACGCCATGTACATGCTCCGGCAAAATCTCCATAGCTTTATCTACTTTGGGACCTACAGACGGAAGTTCTTCATGTGGCATATTTTCAATATCAACACCAACTCCTGCTTTCGTAAGATTGATAGCTGCCAAACCAATAAATATGGCACAACTGGTGGCACAAAAGAAATACAACATGGATTTCCATGCCATACGCCCTACCTGTTTCAGATCAGAATGACCTGCAATACCAAATACCAGAGTAGCAAATAAAATAGGTCCTACAATGGTTTTGACAAGCTTTATAAAACCGCTGCTTAAAGGTTGAAGCGCTGCAGCGAAGTTAGGAAAATCAACCCCTATGAAAATTCCTAACACCATACAGGTAAGAATCCATGTAGTCAGGTTTTTCTTTAGTACAGCATTTATGGTAAGGAGGATTCCGAGAATCCAACGTGTTGCCATGAGAAATTCATGAGAAAACTCAACGACAGAGAGTTCATATAATAAAGTAATGATAAGAGCGATAGCTATAGCTACTAATGTAACTATACCCATTTTTGATTTAAACATAAACAAGTACGTTTTATAAATAGTTAGAAAGCAAAAATATAAAAATGAGCCAGTTAATCAAACTAATCTCCAAAAATCCTCATGATTTATACGATATTGTAAATGAAAGTGCTAATTACTTTATTATTCCCTACCTCTTTTTGTTATTATTTCCGCTCTTAAACAAATCTCTCCTTCAAGAAGAAAGTGAAAAAATGCTGTTCAATACTTTTTTCTTAAAAAATGCACCATAACAGTCAAGATTTTTGACATTATTTGGCTTCCCCTAATTATTTAATTTTTATCCATCAAAAAACCAGTGAATTGGATTTTTAGCACATATTTTTTAACCCTTATTTAACGGATTCGCTCATTTTTTTTATTAACTTTATTTAAAATTATTAATCTAAAATAAAATGTTATGGGAAAAACAGGTAATACATTAGTAGCAATTTTAGCAGGTGCAGCCGTTGGCGCAGTAGCAGGTGTTTTATTAGCTCCGGATCAGGGAGAAAAAACCCGTAAGAGAATCGGAAAAGGATTTAAATCTGGCGCAGACGACTTAGGTTCTAAATTTGATGATTTAAAAAATCAGGTTAAAGGATTATTAGCATCTAAGAAAGTGGATATTGAATCAACCATTAATGGATTGGTTGACAAAGCAGAAAATAAATCAGAAGATGTGATTGCTGCTTTAGAAAAGAAATTAGATGAATTAAAAAGAGGGGCACATAAGGCAGCTGACGCAGCGAAAGCTCAAGTAAAATAATTTCTATGGCTTTAAACGAAGAGATAAAACAGAGTTTTGAAGAAATTAAGCAAGAAACAAAGGCTTTCTTAGATTCCAATATTGATTATTATCAGCTTTGGGCATTTAAAATCACAACGAAAGCAACCGGTTTAGTTCTTAAAATTTTTGTTTTAAGCCTTTTATTACTGCTTGCTTTATTATTTCTGTCTTTTGCAGCAGCCTTTGCAATAGGATCTGCATTAGATAGTACAACCTTAGGTTTTTTAATCATAGGAGGTACGTATTTACTCGTGTGTCTGTTTATTTATTCATTTAGAAGAAAATTGATTGATCATTCAATGATTAGGAAGTTCTCCGATATTTTCTTTAATTAAAACCATATTTTATGAAAACAAAATATAGTTCATATCAGGAAATAGACAGGGAATTAGAAATCTTACGCGTTGAACGGGAATTACATCTTCAACGGTTTTTAAGATCTACACAAGGGATTAAAAATGCTCTTTCTCCAGCCAATCTTTTAAAATCAGGGTTTTCAAGCTTTGGAAGTTCGATAGGAAAGTCAACAGGGCTGAAGACAATGCTGATATCAGCAGCCATTAAATTTCTAATTAACAGATTTATAAAAAAGAGACGCTAATGCGTCTCTTTTCTTTATAAAAAATAAACCGCTTTGATAGCGGTTTTTATTTTTTGTTTACTATTACAACAGATCCTGTTCTTCGTCAGAACGATATGGATTCTGCGGATTGTTACGATCCTCAGACGGATCTTCATAATTTCTGCTCTGTTTTCTATTTCCTTTTGAACCTTTTGCGTGCTTCATTGCTTCACCTACCTGATTGCTGGCTGTGAAAGAAGCTACCATATTGTTTAGCATATCACTTCCTGCCTGAGGTGAGTTTGGCAATAGGATAAGGTTAGAATTATTTTCTGTTCCAATAGAAGTCAATGTATCATAATGCTGCGTTACAACAATCAATGCAGAAGCTTCCTGTGAGTTAATACCCACTTTATTGAGTACATCAACACTTTCTACTAACCCTCTCGCGATTTCTCTGCGCTGATCAGCGATACCCTGTCCCTGAAGACGTTTAGATTCTGCTTCAGCTTTTGCTTTAGCCACAATACGGATTCTGCTTGCTTCTGCCTCATATTCAGCTGCTGTTTTTTCACGATCTGCAGCATTAATACGGTTCATAGCATTCTTTACCTGTATATCCGGATCAATGTCAGTAATCAATGTGTTAATGATGTCATAACCGTATGTTTTCATTGCGTCGTTTAATTCTCTTTTTACGGCAACAGCTACATCGTCTTTTCTTTCGAAAACGTCATCCAGTTTCAATTTAGGAACTTCTGCACGCACTACATCAAAAACATAAGAAGTAATCTGATCATGCGGATATTCTAATTTATAAAATGCCTCATATACCGTTTCCTGAACTACTTTAAACTGTACGGAAACTTTTAATTTTACAAATACATTGTCTTTTGTTTTTGTTTCAATGATTACATCCAATTGTTGGATACGAAGGTTTACACGACCGGCGATTCTGTCAACAATAGGTATTTTTAAATGTAATCCTGACTGGCGGATAGAGTTGTATTTTCCAAAACGTTCCACAATAACGGCAGATTGCTGCTTCACGGTAAAGAATGAACTTAAGAGTAAGATAACTCCTAAAAAAATTAATACATAGATTAAAATCATGTGCTTATAATTAAAATTGAATAAATAAATTAATTTTTATTGAGTGTTAACCTGATCTTTGCAGTAGACAGTAGCGCCGCCGGTATTTCAGGAGCAATCTGCGCTATGATGTCTGCATATTCTGAGGCACTGCTTTCTAACACTAATATATTATTGGTTTCTGTTTTGATCTCTCCTGTTATCTGCTGACCCAATACATTCAATGTCAACATATTTCCGCTTCTTGACCACGGATGTTCAGAAGTTGTTTCTGCACAGGCTGTACCTTCAAACCGATGGAGATTGGAAATGTTATTTTCTGATAATTGTATATAATCCTTTGTACATCCGGCAGTGTGAGGATATTGATACGTATAATCCGGTATTTCCTGCCCAAAAACTACTGCGCTTGCTTTTTCAGGAACCCACTTACCTATGAGTGCGTTTGGCTGTCCCTGATTTCCGGAATTATCATCTGAAGAACAGGATGTAAATCCGACTACAGACAGCAGACTTACTATTAAAAAGTACTTTTTCATAAAACGTATTTTAAATCAATCAAATATACTTTAAAAAAAGCAAAAATATCCCTTAAAAAGGGATATTTCTATATGAATCTTAAAAGATTAACGATTAGTGTCAACTGCTTTCCCGATGCGTTTTATGGTTTCTTCTTTTCCTAAAAGAGCCGCAATTTCAAATACATCAGGTCCTTTCATTTCGCCAACTAATGAAATTCTGAATGGCTGCATTATTTTCCCTACAGGGAGTTCCTTTTCTGTAATCCAGTCTTTTACGATTTTTTCTACGTTTTTTGCAGAAAAATCCTCTATCGCATTTAATACCTCGCTTAAACGTATGAGGTTGTCTGCTGTATCTTCTTTCCAGTTTTTGAGTGCTTTAGCATCATAGGCAGTCGGCGCTGTGAAAAAGAAATCGGCCAGATCATATAAATCTGTTATAAAATTCGCTCTTTCTTTTACCAGAGCGATTACTTTTTCTGCATATTCAGCTGTTACCTCAATTCCTTTTTCCTGAAGAACCGGTATAAATAAAGCGGCCAATTCTTTGTCTTCTTTATGGATCAGAAACTGGTGGTTGAACCATTTATTTTTCTCAGGGTCAAACTTCGCTCCAGATTTGTTTACTCTTGACAAATCAAAAGATTCGATAAGTTCTTCAAGAGAATAAATTTCTTTATCAGTACCATCATTCCATCCCAATAAAGCTAAAAAATTGACTACAGCCTCAGGAAAATATCCTTTTTCACGATAGCCCGATGCTGTTTCTCCTGTTTCCGATTTCCATTCCAAAGGAAAAACAGGAAAGCCTAATTTATCTCCGTCTCTTTTTGATAATTTTCCGTTACCTACAGGCTTTAAAATTAAAGGAAGATGGGCAAATTCAGGTGCTGTCCATCCAAAAGCTCTGTATAGCATATAGTGTAACGGCAGTGAAGGAAGCCATTCTTCTCCTCTAATAACATGCGATGTTTCCTGTAAATGATCGTCTACAATATTTGCCAGATGATAAGTAGGCATACCATCTGATTTAAACAATACTTTATCATCCAGCAGAGAGGTGTTGAATTTTACTTCGCCTCTGATGATATCATTTACAATCAGGGTTTCATCTACCGGGGTTTTGAAACGAATCACATACGGATCTTCATTAAACAAACGCGCTTCTAACTCATCATGCTCCATATTCAGGGATGTTTTGAGTGTTTCGCGAATACTGTGGTTATAAATAAAGGTAGTTCCGTTGGCTTCTGCTTCTTTTCTCAAAGCCTCAAGGTCATCCGGAGTGTCAAAAGCATAATAGGCTTTTCCCTCATGTATAAGTTGCAAAGCATATTCTTTGTACAGATGCTTGCGGTCACTCTGACGGTAAGGTCCGAATTTTTCGTTTTTACCAATGGTTTCATCAGGTTCTATTCCTAACCATTTAAGTGCTTCAAAAATATATGATTCTGCACCAGGTACAAATCGGGTCTGATCAGTATCTTCTATACGAACATAAAAAATACCATTATTTTTTTTAGCAAATAAATAATTAAACAGAGCAGTGCGAACCCCTCCTATGTGTAACGGGCCAGTGGGACTTGGCGCGAAACGAACGCGTACTTTTTGAGCCATAAGTTATATTTTGGTACAAAGATATAATTTTGGCGATGTCTTTTATGCTCTTTTGTCTATAAATGTTATCGGTTTTCGGCTGACCGGATTAAAAATAATCTTTTGTAAATCTTCTGCTAATTCAAATTGAATCTGAGGTGTGACTCTGAGTTTGGCGCGAAAAGCATCTTTTAATTTCTGTAAAAATGCTACAGAAGCATCTGTTGTATGAATGCGAATCAGAATCTCATCTGTTCCGATGCTATTGGTAGAAATTTCAATCAGGTGCAAACTGATTTCTTCAAATGAGGCAATGAGATCGTGCATTGCCGGCGGATATACTGTAGTTCCTTTATATTTTATCATGTGTTCTTTGCGTCCTTCAACAGGTCCTACACGCGGTGTATTTCTTCCACAGCTGCAGGCTGCCGTATGCAACCGAACCATATCACCTGTTTTAAAACGAATCAAGGGTAATGCTTCTATACCAATACTTGTAATGGTCAGCTCTCCAACCTCACCTTCCTGAACCGGACGGTCATTGTCATCAAGTATTTCAATGATGATAAGTTCCGGATGGTGATGACCTCCGTGAAACTGATTACATTCCGTAAAAGCTGCGCTCATTTCTGTAGAAGCATAAGTAGAATACAATTCAATCTTCCATTTTTCCTGTATTCTTTGTGCCAATATACTCGGTTTCAGATCAGGAGTCCGCAATGCTTCTCCGATACAGATGACTCCTTTTATTCCCGAGGCATTATAATCTATAGCATGCTGCTCGGCATATTCCATTAGCTTTAGTAGAAACGAAGGAACTCCGATAAGGTATTTAGGTTTGTATTTCAAAATAGAGTCCCATTGAAGCTGCGGAATTCCGGCTCCCACTCTGATAACACCCGCTCCAAGCTTGCGCAAGCCTAAGAAATAAGCCAAACCTGCCATAAATCTTCTGTCCATAGTGGTCATGAGCTGAACAGTATCTCCTTTTCGGATACCGGCACACTCAAAAGAAATCATTTCGTTATAAGCGAGCCGATCTAAGTCTGCATCCGATAAACCAAAGGTTACAGGCTCTCCTAAAGTACCTGATGTGGTAGAGAAATCAACAATTTTATTGAGAGGGATACACAGGAAATCGTTGTTGAATTTTTGCAGATCCGTTTTGGTTGTTACAGAAATCTGTTGCAAATCTTCCAGCGTTTTGATGCGCTGTATGTCTATATTTTCTGCCTTGAATTTTTTCTGATAGAAAGTAGAATGTTGATTGACATAGTGCAGCATTCCGGCTAATTTTTCTTCCTGAAATTTCTTAATTTCTTCTGCAGACTGCATTTCAATTTCCGGTATCATTTTTTTCTGATTTTTTTTAGATACTTGTGTATGTTTTGTACATCGTATTGGGTAGTGACTTCTTTACTCAAAGCAGCTTCAAACATCTCTTTTGCCAAATCATACTGTTTATGAATATAATAATATTTTGCTGCTTTATAATACACAAGCCAATAATCTGGATTTAGCCGGATAAAATTACTAATAAATGAATTATCAACTGTTTGTTTTGCAGAAATAACCTCATCCATTTTTTTATCGTACTGTTTAAACATTTGATAATCGGCATATTCATTTGTGTATTGAAAATCATCAGGTGAAATTTCAAACCTTTTTTCCGCAATATCCTTTGTAAAATCAAGGCTGTCACTAAAGATGGTATTCAGATCATAGGCTTTAAAAGTGCCCAACTGATAGGGTACTGATGAAACCCACATAAGCTTGTCTTCAGGTTTGAATATTACGGCATGATGCGCCAACAGCTGATTGAGTGCTTTCTCATTTCCGTTGCCAATAGGTTTATGCTGCCATCCTGATCTGTCCCGTAAAATCTCTGCTACCTCTTTTTCCGATACCTCAGTCTCTTCGTTTAACCGTTGAGCAATTTTCTGATAGCGATAGAGTGAATGGCTGTTTTTTATATGGTCCTGATTTCTTCTGTCCTTTTTGTAGGATTCGCTTTGAAAATGATTGGTTGTAATGAGCTGATCTTTTTCTTCGGGTTCATAAACGGTTATCTTCTTAGGTGACATTTCCAGAACAATGGCGCGACGGTCTTTTGCACTTCCGATGAGTAACGCTTCTGAAACAAATACTTTCTGCTGAGAGGCAATATGTACTGCTTCTTCCAGGTTGGAGGCGTATTGCAGAATTTCTCTTGCCACGAGCGAAACCGGTGTTTTGGCTTTAAGCGGTATAGATGATTTACCGGCATTCATTGTTACCGTAAGACCTTCGATATTCATGCCTGAAACAACCCCAATCATTCCCGGCCATGAAACAGAAGCAAACGGAATGCCTTTATCCGGTTTTACAAATTGTATCAGTTTGTTTTCAGCAAAAGCATCTCCCACATAAAAATCAAAGTTTCTACCAATATAAAGCGTGCTATCTTTTGTTTTACTGTCCCATACGGCAAAAGAAGAACAGCCCACAAGCATGAGATTCTGCATGGCATGTCCTATATCATGCGCGCCGTGTAACAGTAAAGCTCTCTGATAGGCATTTTCCATTAAGTCGTTTGTATAGGATGACTGGCGCGAGAGGGCAAAAATTTCAGACCTATATTCTTTGCGAATGTAGTCTGTGATATCTCTGTGGTACCATTTTACAAATCTGAGCAACCATTTCTGTCTGTTTTTCTGCGGAATTAGACTATCGATCTGGCTAAAGAAAACGGCTTCCTGATGGGCATACAAATCCTGTGTAAGCAATCCTTGTTTGGCTCCCAACTGTTCCGGTGTTCCCGAAATAAAAAGTTCCCAGTTTCCCACTTCATTTTTTTTCAAAAAGTCACGACCAATCACACATACTGTTTCTTTTTTCTGAACCGTATAGGCTTGCGTCTGTTCTTTGGAAAACAACTCATAATCTTTATGAACTCCTTTACTTACAGAGCATGATGATAGTAATCCTATCCATAGAAATAAGGTAATTACTTTATACATGTGCTGTTTTTTGTTGAACTTTTGACAGGAAGTATTCTCGACCAAGGATTTCTGCACAGGTAAAAAATGCACTAATGGTAACCCCCAGGATTCCATGCATGCGTACATGCTGACCGGTAAAGAATAAATTATCCATTTTTGTTTTTGATGCGATTACTGTGCGGTGGTAATTTTCAGAGTCTTTTACAAACCCATACATATTTCCCTTTTCATTCCCAATATAATCTCTGTAAGAGAGCGGAGTAGAAACATAAACGTCCAATATCTGCTCTCTTATTTCAGGAAATCTTTTTTCGAGTGCATCCATGATTTTGTGAGTATATTTTTGTTTAAAATCCTCATAATCATTTCCTCTTTTATTGCTGTCCGTTACCGTATTATGGGTATGTTCCCATTGTTTTACCGCATCAAAATCCATATAGGTCATTACAGTAAGGCTGTCTGCAAAAGGCTGATCGTGTTTTACAGGATTTGTGGTAAGTACATACATTTTAGGCCACTGTTCATTCAGAGGATTTTGCCAGTTCCAAACTTCATTTTCAGAATTAAAATGGTAAATATTGTAATTGAAATAGGGAATGGTCTCGGGTTTTAAGACAATGTGAACAGAAAAAACGGAAGGTGTTACTTCTAATTTCTTTATCCGTTTTACAAAAGGTAGTTTGAATTTTTCGGCACCAACCATATCAATAGTCTGCTTGATATCGATATTGGAGATGAACAAATTTCCATAAAAAGTATGCTTATCCGTTGTACAGCTTATGATACGGTTTGCTTCTGATTCAAAACCGGTTACTCTCTGGTGTTTGTATAAGTCAGCTCCATATTTTCTCAATTGCTTTACTAATGCCTTAGAAATTTGGCTTCCTCCTTTTATACAGCGCCAGGCACTTGAAATATAGGAATTTACAATGAGGGCATGTACATATAGCGGCGTGGTTTCGGCAGTCCCTGCATATAAAAATCCGGATCCTGACAAGACTGCTTTAAGGGTTTCGTTCCGGGTAAGTCCGTCTAAAAATGCTTTGGCATTGATACTCATCTTATTTTCATCATAACCCGTACCCTCTGCCAGATTATATAAAGGAAAACTATTGCAGATTTCACGTATTGTTTTCACATACTGCTCCAAAGCAGTCTTCTCTTCAGGAAAATAAACCAACAGCTGTTTTACAAAGTTTTTATACCCTTGAGCATGCGGATATTGAATTTTCTGATTTCCAAAAGAGATATAATCGTATCCGTCTGCATCCATTTGTTCCAGCGATAACTGATCAATGATATTCAGATAGGAAAAATAACGATAGAGATTCTGACCGGGCGCAAGCCCTCCGATATAGTGTACGCCAGTATCAAAGATGGTTTTATTTCTTACAAACGTCTGTAAATTACCACCATACTGATTGTTTTTTTCAAGAACCAGTACTTTTTTACCTTCCATTGCCAGTATCAGAGCAGATACTAATCCGCCCAATCCACTGCCAATCACAATAACATCATATCTCTTCTTGTCTTCCATTGCGTTCTAAAACAATAATTTTTTCCGTTTTTTGTGTCTGTCTGAAACCCGGTATATATTGGTCATAACCCGATAGTAGAAGAACAATTTTCTGAATATGATCCGGTATGTTTATATTTTTTATTTTGGTTGAAAATAACCATATCGTATATTTTTCATTACTGTTTTGGTAGGCATCCAGATAAACTAAATTACGAATTTTTGTTATGTAGTTGGTCGAAGCCACTGCTCTCTTTTCTATATCCGCCATATAGGTTTGAATACTTCTTCCGGCTTGCTGCATAAGCAGAAGGAAATCAAGCTGTCCGTAATCATCCGCAAAATGTACGATCTTTTCTTTTTTACCAAGATAGCTGTTAAGTTCGTGATATACGGATTTGTGCTGGTGGAAATCTTTTCGTACAGCTCTGTTTATTTCGGTTTCTTTATACAGAAAGCTTAAAAATAATTTCTTTTTGAAATAGTTTTCATCTTCCAACTGGTAACGCACTTTTTCAAACGTTTCTCTGAAGTGCCGGCTGATTTTTTTTGTCCGCTCTGTATAATTGGTTCCGAATCGCTCATCTGTTATGGAAATCCGTTCTCCGATATAATCTATGATTTGACCATCATAAATAATAAAATCGCCTTTGGGGATTACTTCAGAATTTCCATGAATATAAATTGGCAGAATGTCTAACTGCAGTTTTTCTGCCAGATAAAAAGCTCCTTTATGAAATCGCTGTATTTCGTTGGTATATGACCGTGTTCCTTCCGGGAAAATCATCAGAGAAAAAGTATTTCCCATGCGTTGCTTTAAGTGCTCTACACTTCCGTCTATTCCCTGAGAAACGGGATAGAACCCAGCCAGGCGTACTGCACGTCCAAAAATAGGTGATTTCCATACCCAGTCGTTTACCAGAAATACAATATTGGGATTGTACATACCGATAGCCAGCGTGTCCAGAAACGAAGTATGATTGGCAATGATAATAGCAGGCTTTTTAAAATCATCTTTTGGTATATTGATGAGTTTTTTTGTGACTGTAGGTTTTAAGTGTAATACTGATTTCATAAAAAGTGACATCGCCTTACCAAACCATTTGTATTTCTTTTCTTTTGAAGCCGGTATGATCCACAAGAAAAAACGCAGCATCAAAGACAAGAATACTCCCATGATGCTATAATAGATAAAGAAAACAACCGTTTGTAAAAATAATAGCAGCGATACAGGCGATTTTCCTTTATCGGGACGGTTTGAAATCACGATTCTGAATAATATCGGATAAAAAACAAAAGTGATGATGAGGGCAGCGAAAACTCCTATGAGGGAGACGAGCGATATGGATTTCAATGCCGGATGCTCTGCAAATATTAAGGCTCCGATGGCGAGAATCGTGGTCAGCACCGCCAGAAGGATAGATGTTCTGTAGGTTTGTAATTCGTTTTTACCCGTACTGTATTGTTTTTGTAAGGCACTGGTCATAAAAATACTGAAGTCTACTCCATGCCCAAAAACCAGTGTACAGACAATGGAACTGAAGATATTGAAGGGTATATCAAAAATTCCCATCAGACCCGCGGTAACCAAGCCTGTTATTGCGATCGGAATTGCACTTATGATCACGAGTTCAATACGTCTGAAAAAGAGCCAAAGAATGAGCAGGACTGCTATGAAAGAATAGTTGATCAATGCGTTGAAGTCATGAACCAGCTCTCCCAGAAAATTTTCACTCATCTGCTGGCGGTCAATAACCATTATATGAGGTGTTTCTGAAAATTGATTTACGAATTCATCTCTCTTTTCAAAAGGTACTTTTACGACAGTAGATACCGTATAAAAACCCTCTTTATCGGTTATAAACTCATCAAAAAGCAAAGAATTGAACTTTCTGAAATCTGAAATGGTAAGAGGTATAAAATGATGTTGCAGCAGTTGATAAAAAGGAGCATGTGTTTCAGGTTTGAAACCATATTCCTGTCCGTACCCAACAAGTTGTCTTTCGAGAGCAGTTCTGTCGTGGTTTTTCCAGAAAGCATTCCAACGCTCGATTTTCTCTTTTTGCAGGCTTTGTGACAGGATGATATCGGAAACGGAACTGAGGTTGGCTACCACACTATTTTTCTCTTTTAGTTGCTCATTCAGCTGATGATTAGTTGTGAGCACTTTTTCAATATCATTCCCATAACTTGTAACATATAAAGCCTTAAGGTTTTTATCTTCTGTATCTGTCAATTTTTGTTCCGCTTTTTGAAGAGATTCAGGGATGAAATTAAGTTTAGACAAATCCGAGTCAAAATGTACTTTACTGTATGTAAAGCAACTTATGATGATCAGCACTATGCTAATTCCCAACAATCCCTTATGGGAATGAAAAGAGAATTTTGCCATTTTGTCAATGAGGTTATTTCCTGAACTTTCTGTTGAAGCCGGTTTGTATAAGTGAGGTATGATGAGCAGCGAAAACAAAGCTGAGATGATTACAGCCAAAGAAGCGAATATTCCAAGATCAATCAAGGCTTCGGATTTGACAAAGAGCAGACAGAGGAAGGCTACGGCTGTTGTAGTACCGCTCATGATAAGCGGTTTTGTAATTTCTTTATATAGTGCTTTTATATCGCTGTTAGATTTATAATGCGTAAGTATATGAAGGGAATAATCTATGGTAATTCCGAGCAATATAGCTCCAATACTCACTGAAATTGCGGAAATAGAATCTTTTACAAAATACAGTACAGTTAGAGCTGTCAATGTACCGAATACAGAAGGAATAAATATAAGAATGGGTATGAGTATTCTCTTATAAAAAAGCATAAGAATGAGCATCAAAGCTCCCATCGAAATCAATACTGTGGTAAAGATGTCTGTTTTTATCTGCTTGGCATTGGCAACAGCAATTAACGAGGATCCGAAATAATCTATCGAGGCTTTGCCGGAATATTGTTGATTTAGTATGTTCTGAATTCCGTAAAGCTGTGTTGCAAATGAGGTATTTTGTTCGGTTTCGCTTCCTTTGAGAACAGGGTTAATAAACAGCAGTATCTTTGATTTGTCTTTGGTAAAGAGAAAGCCGTTTTCTAAAACCATATCTGCGCCCATATTCATCTGCTGCCAGCGTTTTAAGGCGATAAATGTAAGCCCTAAAGGATCTTTTACAATAAAATCTTTGGCTACAATGCCTGAAGGTGATGATATGATTTCGAAATTATCAGCCACTCTGTTTTTGAGGCTGTCTGTCCGGATTTTATTTTCCAGCGTTTTATAATCTGCTTCTTCCAGAAATAATGGCAGATTGTGATAGGCAAAATCGAAAGATTCCTGAATAAAACTCTCATCTACTGCTCCCTGAATGCTTTTGATATAGGAAGACGCAACAGGAATTGTATCCAGAAATTGCTGCGCCAGTTGTATCATATCTTCTTCAGTTCCCTCAGCATCCTTTTCAATAATAACGGCTATCTTATCCGTAAAATTGAGCTGTTGCAGCACTTTTGCCGTTTCAGTGGTTTTTTCATTTTTAGGAATAATGCGTGTAATGTCTTCCTCAAACTTTATTTTAGAGGTAAAAAATCCCGTAAGGAGTAAAAATGCAACTGCAATACAACAGGACAGAAGTTTGTTTTTTTCCACAAACCTATGTATGGCATAAAATATCTTATCCATCTTTAAGGCTTTTTTTTGAATAAAGGGTTAAAAGACAGTAACTCATAACTCCAAATATCAGAGCTGTTACTGAAGCAAGAACAATGCTTCCTACGAGATATTGTGCAATATGATCGGCAACTGATTCCAGTGTGATGGTATCGAGGTCAAAAGCTAACCCTTTTTCTGATGCTATGAATAAGCTCCCCGTCTTTAACGACAAATAGATAATGATCGGAATCATAGGCGGTATGCTTATGTTGGAGAAAACAAAGGAAAGAACTTTGTTTAAACGAAAAATACTGGGTAAAAAGATGGCCAGAAAGGTTTGAAGTCCCCATAGTGGAGCAATTCCGATAAATGTTCCCAACGCAATTGATAAAGCTTTTACTTCTTTGGTATCATTGCTTTGCAGAATATCTTCTTTTATAAATTGTTTAAAACTTTTTTTTTTGAGTTTTTTTACAAAATCTCTTGGTTTGATATAGATGAGTGTAATAAGTACCAGAATAGTATTGAGAATACTTATGCGTGTAAAATCAGTAAATGGTCTGAAATGAGATACGCGCTCATCCGGATCATATAAAACGGATATGGGTATATTTTTCACTGGAATCCCTTTCCATGCAGAGCGCACAATGACTTCAATTTCAAATTCAAACTTTGTAGTAAAATACTTTTTAGGCATGCACTTTAAAGGATATAACCGATAACCCGATTGTGTATCCTGCAGCTTGATTCCGGTTTCAAACCAAAACCAAAAATTGGAGAATTTGTTTCCGAAATTGCTTTTTACGGGTACTCCGTTCTGCTTTAAATTCCGGCTACCAATAAGCAATACCGGCTCTTCTGTTGCTTTAAGCGTATTTACAAATACAGGAAGATCTGACGGATAATGCTGTCCGTCTGAGTCAATGGTGATGACATTGTCATAGCCTGTAAGATATGCTTTTTTAAAACCCTGTCTTAAGGCATATCCTTTACCTCTGTTTTTTGGCAAGGTAATCACTTCGAGAGAAGGATAGTCTGCCAAAACAGATGACGTATGGTCTGTGCTTCCATCATTTACCACAATGATATGGGAAGTATACTCCAAAACACCCTGTATAACTCTGCGAAGTGTTTTCGCATTATTATAGGTCGGTATGAGTATACATATTTTTAATTGTTGAATGGAGTCACTGAGATTTTCTTGTAATTGCACGTTATAATAATTGCTTTTTCTCTTCTGCTGTAAACGACTCTGATGTTTTTACAAAATCTTTCAGTAAGGCTTGTATGTCTTTTTCCTGTTTTGAAAATTCTTTCAGGATTTTTTCTTTATCTTCATTAATTTCTCCCTTATATCCCATGATTCTCGGAGTATTTTCCTGAATACTAAGACGTATAAACCGGATTTCAATATTGTTGGGGTCTTTTTTTATCGCCTCTTCGATCATGGTGGCTCCTTTTACAAAAAGGTCTTTTTTCAGAATCAGCTTTTTCTCAAATTTCGCTTTTAGAGTATAGGCTGCCCCCTGATAAGCTTTCAGGGTTTGATTGTTTCCGTTATAATTTTCTAATTGTCCTAAAAAAGCCTGAGCCGCTTCTTTTGAAGCCTGAGCCGTTTTATAGGCTTTTCTCACAGATCCCAAATCAGTCATCAAAAAACTGATCAATGATACGAATAATACGATAACTGTCTTCATTACGCTACAATTTTATAATTACAAACCAATTTTAGTGCCACCGTTTCATCAAATACGGTTTCTGATTTTATTTTTATTTCTTCTTCACCTATTGATTGAAGATCAATTTTTATCATTAGATCAGCATTGGTTTCGGGATTGATCAATGCCATGAATTTTACATTTGAGCATTGGTTCATAAAAAGTTTTTTTGCCGTTCTTTTTTCTACCAGCTCTTTTATAATCTGCATCATGCATACGCCCGGTGTTACAGGATTTCCCGGGAAATGTCCTTTAAAAATCTCATGAGACGCATTTAAAATAATATGAGCGAGTATTCTGTTCTCTTCCTCTTGAAAATCTGCAAGGGTGTAGAAATCGTTTATCAGCATAAAACCTTCTTTTTAAGAACAAATATACATTGTTTGCAAAAAACTTTTGATGAAATAAAAAAGAACTTATTAGTATAAGTTCTTTTTGGTGTGTTTAAAATTTGAAAATACCGCCTATCTGAAAGGTTCTTCCCCGATTGTTGTTATAGATGTAATAATTTGAATTCTCATAGGAGTTGTAGTAATCATCTATAAGACCAATCATTCCCATTTTGAAGCGTGCCTCAATGGTAAAGTTTTTGGTGAGGTCTATTCCCAAACCAATATTGGTAGCTATATCAATATCGTTTGCGATATACTTTGAAGAAGATACCAATACATCTATACTTGGTCCTACCTGAAGAAACAGTTGTTGAAAGCTAAATTTGTTCATCAGAGTGATCGATACATAATCAAGGTTGATATCTTTTTTCTCTATGTATCCATTATAGGAATCATCATAGTTATATAATGATATATCTTTTGCTCCCTGACTGGAATAGCTTATTTCCGGCTGCAAAGTGTAAAACTTTGCCAGTTTCAGAGATCCTACAGCTCCAATATAAAATCCTGTTTTAGAAGATCCGTCTGTATTGGAAATTGTGCTGATATTAGCACCAGCTCTGATTCCCGGAGTAAAAGTCACCTGTGCCTGTGAAGTAAAAGTACATGCCAGTACTGCGATAAATAAAAGTCTTTTTTTCATGTTTAATCTATTTTATAGGTTAGTCCTACCTGAAAAACCATATTGTTATAGTTTGAGGTATCCGGAATATAACCGGGCGTGAAGGCATTGTCTGATACGCCAACTTTCATTCGTGATTCTATGCTCAAGTCGCTGTTGATATCATAGGCTGCACCGAAAACAGCGGCTAAGGTTACTCTGTTTTCTCCATTGCCGTATTTGGAAACCAGTAAACCAAGACTCGGTCCAATCTGAAGATTGAAATTTGGGATCAGATAGAATTTGTTCATGACCTCAGCAGTGAAATAATCTAAATGTACTGTTTTTACACGCAATACATTTTCGCCTCTTTCATCAAAATAAGCTCTTACATTTTTCTCTCCCTCTCTTGAAAATCCAAATTCATATTGCAGTGTGTATAGTTTTGATTTCTGACTTTTACGAGCCAAGCCTACATAAAAACCTGTTTTTACATCGCCTTGAACGTTTTTTATATTGGAGCGGTTAACTCCTATACGGAGGTTCATGCTTTTATCATTCTGAGCAGTAGCACTGATCGCTGAAAAAAGGACTATTGCGTATATAAGCTGCTTTATCATTGTTTGAATGTATACGTGAGTCCTATTTGAAAAACACTGTTGGTATTACTTCTGGAGTTGTTCATTGAGTAGTAATAATCTGAATCAATGGTGTCCAGCAACCCTTTTTTGTAGCGCCCTTCTATCCCGATCTGATCGGTAATTTGATAACCTACTCCAAAAGTAAAGCCCAGATCAACCCCTGTGTTGATATAATCTTCTGAAGAGATCAGTACATCAAAGGTAGGACCTACATGAAGGTTGATACGGTTGTAGTTGAATTTATTAAGAATATCAACTGCAAAATAATTGAGATGTATCTGATCTTCCATTATTCCTTGGACACCATCTATGTTATAGGGTTTTGCTTTTGCATTCATTCCTTGTCTGGAAAAGGAGAACTCAGGTTGTAGAGCGTACGTGTCCGTAATTTTCAATTGTCCGTAAAATCCGGCATAAAATCCGGTTGAAGAAGAACCTTCCATGTTGGTAAATGTCGAAGAATTAATTCCGGCACGCACTCCGGTTTCCATTTTATTCTGAGCATGACTCAGAAAACCGGTTGTAAGCAATACGAGTAAAAAATGGTGTTTTTTCATAGAACTGTATCTTAAAAAGAACTTTTTTTTAGAATTTAAAAATTCCTCCTATCTGAAAAGTAGATCCGTAGTTAAGGTCATCAAACGGAAAAAAATTATAATTATTCTGTTCGTATAAATCAGCTACCCCTACTTTATACCGTGCTTCAATCGTAAATTTTGAAGTTACATCCATCCCCAAACCGAAATTAGCAGATAGATCTATGTTATTGGAACTGTATTTGGATTCTTTGGTCAAGATATCAAAACTTGGGCCTACCTGTAAAAAGAACTTTTTGAGATTGAACTTGTTCATAACGGTAATGCTGATGTAATTGAGATTGATATCAGAATATTCGGCCACGGAATTGGAAGCATCGCCTATTCTGCCTACCGGCACATTATTCATCCCTTGTCTTGAATAGTTCAACTCGGGCTGTAACGTGTAGAATCTGGTGAATTTGATGGCACCGACAGCTCCGATGTAAAAATCAGCTTTTGTTTCCCCGCCAAGATTGTAAATACTGCTTAGATTAACTCCGGCTCTTATACCTTTTGTAAATTTGTCCTGAGCCGTAGCGGACAGTGCCGTAATAATAAATAAGATAGTTAGAGTAGTTTTTTTCATAATTTAATTTTATACATTTTTATCGTTAATAGTATTGTTTTATAGTAGATAAAAAATCTATTCAGCAAGGTTATTCACATTTTTTTTAAATTTCGAATATAATCTTTTCTTTTGAATTTTATACTAAATTCTTTTTTTTCAATTACTGCCCGGTATGTGAATAGAAGTAAAAAGTTATTCTCTATATTGTAGATGGCTTTTTGGTCGTTTATTCATTGCTTTTCAGATTGCTGAACGGTTTGTAACCAAATCATTTGTAAGTACTGTGAGCATCTATCTTTCTGTTCAGGTCTTCCAATACATAATGAATCTCTGTTTGCTGAGGTGCAATATTAAAATCGATCAGGGTATTGCCAAAATCAGAAAGGATAACGACTCGATATGTTTGTTTCCCTGTTTTTTTGATCAGGTTTTTACCTGAAATTTCTTTGTTGAAGATTTTGATATCGGTCTGATACAGATATTTATAAATGATATCTGAAAAATAAAAGTTATTTATTTCAGAGGTTTTTAAGGAAAAAAGTATTTATTCCTATTATCTCGTATGAAACAAATATACTAAAAATTAAATACAGAATCGTTAAGCTCTGCATTTATCTTTTTATTTTTAAAGATGATCCGGGTATAATCACTGGAAGATTCCATCATTTTCACTTCCGAAACCGTTGTTTCGTTATTGTTGAAATACAGCTCAATGGCTTTGATGTATTTGGTAATTGCTTTTTCTTTTGGAGTTAGTTTAGCGATTTTAGCGTTTCCTTTTTTAGAATACACTATATCAAAAGCCTTATCATTTAGCAAATTGCCATTATAGGAACCTACAATGAGGTCGTTGAGCTGTTTGAATTTTTTATTTTTTGCAAGATCAGTTGTCGTCACTTTTCCATTGCTCTTTACGTGCATTTTACCCTCTTTAAAAACAATCTTCATTTTTTGCGGGGTTTGATATTCCAACAGTAATTTATTGGGTGATTTTAAGTAGAAAACACCTTTAGATTCAATCGCTTTTGATACTATATCCATGTGTTTCTGCTGAACAAAATCAGCTGTCAGAGAGGTCATTTTTGCCGCCTCTTTTTCTATAGAAGCCTTGAATGTTTTAATTTCTGCATCGGTCATCTTTTGCTGTGCAAACAGAGCAACAGATAAAAAGAAGGAGATGATTATATACGTTATTTTAGCTTTCATAAGGCTGTAGGTTTAAGAGTTGATCTACTGTTACGGATTGGTATTCTTTAGTCTTCATATAAGGCAATAATTGTTCCAATACGTGCAGCGTACGTTCTGAAGTGTCGTGAAATAAGATGATCGCTCCGGGTTTTATTCGGGGTAATACCCTGCCCAGTATATCGTGTTCTTTTGACAGTACAGTATCAAGAGAGCGTACATTCCAACCGATTACTTTCATTTTGAGGTCTTCTGTTGCAGTCGCAATATTAGGATTGGTAACTCCGAACGGAGGGCGAAATAATTGTGATTTCTGATGAATTTTTTCCGCAATTAGCTTATTTGTAATTCTTATTTCCTGGTTAATTTTTCTGGCAGATAAGAAACCCATTTTAGTAGAATGCGTATAGGTGTGGTTTCCAACTGTATGCCCTTCCTTATGTATTCTTTTTAGTATTTCCGGATATTTCTCTATTTCTTTTCCGATACAGAAGAAAGTTGCTTTCATTTCGTATTCCCGCAACAGATCTAATACCTGATGGGTGATCGGATGTGGACCGTCATCAAACGTTAGGGCTATTTTTTTTTCTGTCAGCTGTTTGTTTCTGTACCAGACTTTAGTAAAATAATTGGATCGGATATCAAATGAGCCCCAGGCTGTGATGCCCACACAGATGATAAGAACATATAGTATCCAATGCAGTTGTGCCTGATTATAATGGTGTGCTACCAGTATAAAAAGACATGCCAAAACGGCAACGAACCATATGTACTTATGTTTTATCATTGCGACAATAAGACGAAACTAAAATCCGTTGCCCTGTATTGATTGAATAATAATACTTTCTTTATTTCTGCAGGCAGTACTTGGTTTAATTGTAGTGATACAGGAATAGTTTGTTTTTTGATAAGATGGCTGGCCGCTAAAAACCCGATTGCAGAAGCTGTGTTATACTCTCCTGATAAGTGTTTGTAATATACCTGTGGAATTTTATGGAACATCTCAGCAACTTCTTTATAAACAGCATCAAATGCCATATCTCCATTTTTACCCAATATTATGGCATCAATATCTTCCAGCTCAAGTTGGTTTTGATGTAGGAAATTATTTATCTCAGTCTTTATATCGTGTTTATTCAGGGTATTGAAAACAGAAACATCTTTTATTTCTGCATAGGTTTCTGCTGTTTTTTCATCGGATAAAACAAAAAATGCAGCACCTTCTCCAAAAGGCACTCCATTGGTTTGAGGATTTTTGAAATCAATGCTTTCTCCTTCCTTTTTTACATGCTGTATTTTTTCTAACAGGCTTAATGTATAATCTGATATCTCATCAATACCACCAAGCAAAACATTTTGTGTTTCGCTGTTTTCTATCTGAAGTTTGGCATCTAAAAGAGCATTTTCAAAAGAATTGGCACCA
Organism: Flavobacterium sp.; assembly: GCA_032096595.1. GTDB lineage: Bacteria > Bacteroidota > Bacteroidia > Flavobacteriales > Flavobacteriaceae > Flavobacterium. Next base: position 182,691 of record DAMCXY010000002.1, read on the forward strand.
TTTACATAGGTAAAATTATAGCCTTTGCACTGAAGCCGAAGAGCAATCTGCGCTCCTACGGTATTATGGGTAGATTGTATAAAAGAGGTAGGCGTCAGAAATTGTTCCTGATTTTCTATAAGACTTCTGAGAAATTTCTCGGAGTCCTGCAGACACCCCATTCCGGTTCCTGTAATAATGGTTTCAGGAGTAGTAAGTTGTGCATCATCTAAAGCAGTCTGTGACGCATAAATACCCATTTTTACTGCCGTGGACATTCTTCTTATCATAGCCGGAGTAATCCAGTTTTTATAAGAAGGATGCTGTGCATAATTTACATTTTTTAGAGGTACTGTTTCTTTTTCGAAGAAGTTTTCATCATAAACTCCCTGAACAGTGACGGCTCCTACTCCATTGATATAAACGTTTTTCATCAGGCTTTAGAAAATATTATAGAAGAACAGTTGCCTCCAAATCCAAAAGAATTTGAAAGTACATGTTGTATCTGCTTTTGTTTTAGTTCGGTGTTGGGTATCAGGGATATTTCTTTCATCGGCGTTTTGAAATGCAGATTCGGATATACCACACCGTGTTGTAATGCCAGCACACTGTATACCGCTTCAATTGCCGCAGCCGCAGCAAGTGTATGACCTGTATAGGCTTTTGTAGAACTGAAATCAGGCACTTTTTCTTTAAAAAGGCGTACCAATGCTCTGCCTTCTGATAAATCGTTGTTGGGCGTTGCTGTTCCGTGTACATTTACGTAGTCAACAGCTTCTTCATTTAACTGTGCTACTTTTAAAGCTTTATCCATTGCGAGATACGCTCCCTCTCCGTTTTCTGATGAAGCGGTCTGATGAAACGCATCATTAGCATTGGCAAAGCCACTGACATAGGCTAATACTTTTTTTTGCGATTGGCGTAGGCTCTCTTCCGATTCCAATACAAGATAGGCTGCTGCCTCACCCAGATTAAGACCGTTACGCTCGTCATCAAAAGGTCTGTTGTAATCGTCAGAGAGGATCATAAGACTATTGAATCCGTTGATGGTGAATTTAGATAATGCATCAGTCCCTCCTACAATCACTCTGTCCAGTTTTCCGGCATTGATGAGCCTTGCCCCCAACATGATGGCATTTGCAGCAGATGAACACGCTGTACTGATGGTGGAAACATATCCTTTGATACCCAGATACGCTGCTATTTTATTAGAAGTATCACCAGCGTCATGGCTTGTGATGTATTTATCTAAACTGCTGTCTTTAAAATACTCAAAAAAATGTTTTTCAGTAAAGTCCATTCCGCCAACACTTGTCGAAGAAATGAGTCCTGTGGTGTATTCATTGATATCTTCAATACCCGCATTTTGCACAGCTTGTTTTGCAGCATAGGCTCCAAGTAAGGCTGTGCGCGTATAGGAATTATCTTCTGGCAGCCTTAGTTCTGCTATCAGGTCGGAATTTGTTTTCTTTATTTCTCCTGCTTTAAGTTTATGGGCAAAAACAGACGCTACATTTTGTAAGGGAGCAATACCCGTTTTTTTCTGAATTAAAGCATTAAAATTTTCTTCGCTATCGTTTCCGATGGCGGAGATGATTCCCATACCTGTTATAGCAACTTTTTTCACGTTCTTATTTTGTTCTGTTTTCTGATATATACTGCGCCATTGTTTCTATCGATTGAAAAATCGATTTCCCCTCTTTAGGATCGCTAAGTTTAATACCATATTCTTTGTCCATCAAAACGATTAATTCCAACGCATCAATTGAATCCAGTCCTAATCCGTCACCGAACAGCGGGTCATTGTCCTGAATATCTTCAACTGCAATGTCTTCCAGATTTAATACCTCAATAATTCTTTCTTTTAATTCTCTTTTTAAAGCTTCCATTCTAATTAAATATTTTGTTTATTTCTTCTTTTGTGTGTATTCTTTCGCCCTGTTTATCTACCAGATACATCACTATTTCATAGGCATCTTGTAACTGGTTGATCCATCCGCAAAGTACCTGATCTGCCTTACCTTGCTGTATAAGATAATTTGTATAATCAAACATGATACCTGTATCGTATTTTTCTGAAACAAAAAAGGCACTTTCTGATTTTAGCTGATGTCTGATGCTAACTTCTCCGATGCAAATGTTAGGCAGGGTATAAACAAATACCGCCGGACTCGGATAATAGGCTTCTTTATCAGCGATTGTCTGCTGGTGTTTCAGATCAAAATCCAGGCTTGAAACAGCATTGGAAAACAATAATGCCGTATTGGTTTGCTGTTTTCCCTGCAGTATTTTTTCAGCGGCTAAAATAGCTAACTTGCTTAAATTATCCATTTTAAAAAATTTCGGATATTCTATGCCCAGCATTTTATAGCATTCTTTAATAAATCCTGTCATATCAGACGCTGAAGAATGCAATAGTTCCTTTCCGTTGTGAATATATGTTCCGTTTTTTATGACAACGGTTTGAGATATGTATAGAGGCTGTTCCATCCTACTCTGCTTTTTTAAATATCACAGCCGAATTACACCCACCAAATCCGGAAGCTGTTTTTAACGCTACTTTCATTTCTTTTTCTGTATGCTGCTGTATTATATTTAGGGGTTGCGAAACACCTGGATTTTCAAATCCTTTGGAAGAAATCAACAGGTTCCTGCACAGCGATTCTATAGTGATGACCGTTTCAAGTAACCCGGATGCTCCTAATGTATGCCCGTAATAACCTTTAAGGCTGTTTATCGGTACTTTATTCAACTCTGCCCTGTTGAAGGCAACAGCTTCCATTTCATCATTGTACAAGGTAGCTGTTCCATGTGCAGATATGAAATCAATAGCGTGTTGTGAAATACCCGCTTCTTTTATCGCAGCCTGTATGCTTAAAAACAAACCTTCTCCTGTTCTTGAAGGTCCTGAAATATGATGGCATCGTTAATATTGGCATCTCCTATGATTTCCACTTTCGCATCGTCCGGTTGTACCGTAACATATACTGCTGCTGCTGCTTCACCCAAGGTCACACCATTTCTCTTTTCATCATAAGGTCTGCAAGGCTGATGGCTTAATGCCTGAAAAGACTGAAATCCGGAAAGTACAAATTCTGTTACCTCATCTACCGCTATGACATAGGCATCAGAAGCTGTGTTCATCTGTAACATTCTCTTGGCAACAGATAATGCCATTACCCCTGATACACATGCATTGGAAATAACGATCGGTCTGGTTTGAAAATGAAAATAACGAGCGATTTTTTCTGCCAGTTCGTTAAGATACGCCTGAACTGTCTCTCCGCTTTCCAAGTAAAAAATGTTTCCTTTTGTCGTTGAGAGTATCAATAGCGTATCTTCTTTTATACCCTGTTTTTCTATAAGCGGCTCCAATGCCAGAATGAGCATTTTTTCTACTCTTGTAAAAGGAGCGCTGGTGGTTACTACTGCATCAAATGCTTTGTTTAATGCGGCTGTATTGATGCAGGAAGCATATACAGAAGGTATATTTTCCCACTGATTCTGTATTTCAATACCGGACTGATCTTTTACTAAAGCCGTCCAGTTACTTGAAACATCAAATCCTAATGGGGTAATGATGTTGGTCTCTTTTATGAATACTTTTTTCATTTGAGTAATCCTACTTTTTGTTTCCACACCGCAAAAAATTCAGGCAGGTTTAAAACCAGTTCCCCGTTTTTATCCAGAAAAACCTGTGTAGATTCTCCTGTACAAACCAATTGTCCGTGCTGGTTATATATGTTGAATTTAAAGATCATTTTTGCTGCAGGAGTATCGATAAACACCGTTTCTATATATCCTGTATCTCCGTATTTTAAAGAGATTTTATGTTCGCATACTGTTTTAACGATGGGCGTTGTAAAGCCATGGTGCTGCACATCTAAATAAGAAATTCCGTGTTTCCGACCAAAAGCTTCTCTCCCATCTTCAAAATAGGTTATATAGTTTCCGTGCCAGACAATACCCAAAGCATCTGTTTCATTGAAACGCACCTGAAAGGGCTGTCTGACCGTAAGTTCGGCTATCTCTTTAAACAAATCTTTTCTTTTTATCATAGATGAGGGCTAAAAAGGCTAAAACAATGAAAAACAAAAATAACAATAACATTTCTGGAAGTATGTCTTTTAAGGTACCATTTCTCAAAAGAATATCATAATATCCGTTCAATGCCCAGTTCATTGGTGATATTTTTGACACGATCTGCATATAGTAAGGCATTGCAAAAACCGGTATCCATACTCCTCCTAATGCTGCCAGAATTACGACAAATGTGGAGCCGAAAGGGGCTGACTGTTCCTGAGTTTTGGCTATGGTTCCCAATAGAATGCCGCATCCTATGGCTGCAAGGCCTGCAAACAGAGTCATGACAGACATTTCCAGTAATTTTCCATGTAAATGCAATTCCGGTAATCCGAAATACGGAAAAAGATATAAGGCAACCGCCAGAATGATATAAAACTGCAGAAGACAAATGATAAGATATGTAATGGTTTTACCCATCATCAATACAGCATATGGTGTGGGATTGGTAATCAAACGCACTTTTGTACCCTGGTTTTTTTCTTTGACAATGTTAATTGCAAACGGAACAATAATAAAGAAAATCGCAAATAAGGTCCAGGCAGGTACATTGTGCTGTACTGAATTGGGCACTACTTCTTTCTGTCTGGTTTGCGGTACCATTTCTTTAAACGAGATAAAACTGGCATCTGCCTTAAAACTTTTCGTGTCTCCCAGCTGTTCTTCAAAAGACTGGTAAATAAGTCTGTTTTCTATCTGTGAGACCATTTTATCGATGTTGGTCATTACACCGTTTTTAAAAGCAATCTGTGCTGCCGGGTCAAAATAAAGCCTTATTTCTTTGGTTGGTATTTCTTCTTCAGATACAACACCGGCCTCCTCTACTCCAAAATCAGAAAGGATGCTGTTGACATTCTGTTCTACCTTTAAATTCAAATCACGCGACAGGTGTTGCGGAATGATGATGGCCAATTGATAATTGCCTTTATATACCTGATCTCTTACGAGTTCTTCCGTAAGTTTTTTGCCATCGATATCCGTGACTACTTCAAATATATCAGAGGCGTTGAGTTGCTCTTTGATATCAGCCGAAACATTTCCCTGATCATTGTCTAACAATAATAGCGGCATTTTGTGTTCTGAAACTACCTGATAGGCACTATCCTGTATCAAGGTAACTGTAATTACCAAAACTACAGGCATTACAAAAAGGGTAATAAGCCCGCCGATATCTCTTTTGAGTAAAAGAAATTCTTTAAAAACGGATTGCCAGATTTTATAAAGCATCTCTTAGTTTTTTTCCGGTTAGTGTTAAAAAGACCTCTTCAAGATTTGTTGCTCCGGCCACAGACTGAATGAGAAATTCAGGAGTACCTTCAATAAAAATCCGTCCTTCATCTATGATGGCAATACGGGTACAGAAATCTTCTGCTTCTGCCAGATGATGAGAGGTATAAATAATGGTAGTTCCTTTGCGGTTGAGTTCATTGAGAAAATCAATGATGACATTTTTTGACTGAACATCTACACCGACTGTAGGTTCATCTAAAAACAAAATTTCAGGATCATGCAATATGCCTGCTATCAGATTGATGCGTCTTTTCATACCTCCTGAAAAGGTTTCGATGCGCTTATCGGCAAAATGAATCAAACCTAAAATGGTGAGATATTCGTTTATTTTATTTTTTAAGTTTTTTCCTTTCAATCCGTACAGACTTCCGAAATAGGTCAGGTTTTCCCTTGCCGTAAGAGTAGGATAGAGGGCATATTCCTGTGGTACTATTCCTATCAGATTTTTAATCTGTAAAGCATGATCTGTATAGGTAAGTCCTTTTATGGTAAATGTTCCTGAAGTAGGGTGGATTAACCCGCACAATATAGAAATCAGAGTGGTCTTTCCTGCACCGTTAGGGCCTATGAGTCCGACTATTTCCTGTTGTTGAATAGCAAGTGAGAGCTCTTTTACTGAAAAGAAATCAGCCCCTTTATATTTTTTAAAAAGCTCATGGATCTGGATGACGGTATTCATTTAAATCGCTTTTTTTAGTTCTTTAAAAAATTTTTCTTCTAAATCAGCAATATGCATGAGTTCTTTTGATAAGGACTCATAGACATTTTCCTGATGGCTGCGTTTTTTGTATACACGAGATGCATTTACGGCAAAATCTCTCCACAGATCACCGATTTTTGTCATGTCTGCAGACAGTTCTTTTAGTCTTTCGTTTTTAAGTATTACAGCCGCTTCCTGTAAGAAAGCAGCATAAATAAATCTGAATCCGCCTCCTCCGGTACCAATTTCTTCCTGCATCCGTACCATTTGTGCCAGATAATGGTTGGCTTTGCGGACACCATGCTTTTTAGGCCATTTGAGGATGTGACGTGCAACCATCCGTATTCCTCTTACTCCGATTATGGGTACGGGAGCCAGCATATCCGTGCAGGTTTTTCGAATTCCTTTTCTGATGGCTTGTTCCAACGGCAGATTTTCTGGTATATACACCGGATAATAAATGTGCCCTTTCGGTGATAATGCTCCTTTGGAAAAGCGTACTTTTTCCAGTTCATCTGTCGTAAGTGTGGTAACATGCTCCATAACAGGGTCACTGATGAGAAAATTGTTTTCTTCTTTTCCGTAAACAACCAGATTATGAGCATTGAAATGAAAACGATATTCGTCGGGAAAATAGGAAAGGTGGTAGACACCTACCTGTAAACCTGATGGAATATTGTGTGCCAGATTGTATTCCAGTACTTCTTGTGCTTTTTCTGTGCTGGAAAATTTCTGACGCTTTATTTTTATACCTAATTTCTTTGCCAGACGGTTGAATATCAACCCGGGCATAGGCCTGTATGATATGGCCGGAGCATGATTTACTTTTATAAAAGGTAAATAAACAAAAAATAAGCCTGAACCGATTCCAAATACCATCGGTTCGCTCAAATTGATTCCTTTATTTCTGAGCAAGTTAGAGGCAACTCCGTTTTCACAATGAGCCGATTGATGATGTTTGAAATCCAATTTCATTTATTCTCCTTTAAATGCTTTTAATTCTGATGCTGTAATACCAAAGGTATCCGCATATTTCTGTATGGTTTTGTCGCTCAGTTTTTTAAATACTTTGGGTTGAGCATGTCTTTTGATTCTCCATTTCCACATTTCCATATAGTCCGATAAAATGGCCCAATCCATTTTATTTACTTCCATAAAGTACACAACAGGGCTGCAAATCCCTTTTTTTACGTTTTGTCTGGCTTCTTCAATTCTTTCGTTGATAAGCTCAAAAGTTTTTTCCTGAACAATTGTTTTCGGCTCCCATCCTGAGCTTAGCTCTGTAGTATATTTGCCATCTTCATCGACTGCATAGTACAGCTCTTTTACATTTTTATTGTTAAGGCTGCTTTTATCCTGAGGTACTTCAGATTTTTTCATCCGTCGTTTTTTGTAAAAACAAATTCATTATTCCTCTCAAAGTTAACTCGTTATCATTAAATATTTCTATCTGCAACGTACAAATCTGATAATCGTCAGACATGAATTTTGAATCCAATTTGGCTTTTGTCTTTATTACCGTATGTACTTTAGGCAATGAAAATATTTCTATTTTTTTGATCGCACTGATAAATCCTACGACTTTTACATTTTCAATTTCCTGTTTGTTGTCATCAAAAAAATAATGTTGTCCTACAATTGCTGAACAGGTTTGTGCTGCATTTTCAATAAGGCCCGCTTCTGTAAAAAAATCGTTTTCTACAAATAGGGTAGAGGGTTTTATTTCAAAACTGGTATCTACATTTTCATCGTCAATATAATCAATGATATCTACCATCAGCATGGGCTGACAATGGGGCAGGTATCTGGCGATCCGGGTTATGTCCTGGTTTTGAAATACGTTCATCTATTTTGCAATTACGGTTTTCATCTGTCCCTGAGCAATGCAACGGTTATTACACAGCGTACGGATGTCTACCAATGTTACTCCTAAAAATTCCTGTAGGATGGTTACTTCTGTCGTTAGCTCATCGCTTAGCTTCGGCAATTCATAAATTTCTATTTTGTTGATTGAACCAATGTAACCTGTTGGTGCTTTTTGGTTTTTCAGATGATACTGATATCCAGTATGCAAGGCCACTGATTGTGCCATGTGTTCAATGATTCCGGGTTCCAGAAACCTATTTTCTTTGAAAAATATATTCTCACTATTGACACTATAGCCTGCTTTTAAATGTGTTTCTGAATATTCCAGCAAACTGCTTACCATGATAAAAGGGGCTCTTTGTGGAATAAGAGATTGAATAAATGTGATATCTGTGTTGGGTATTTTCATATTAACACACTGTTAGATAAGCATATGCATATGAAAACCGTCCACTTTCGGGTACAGAGAGCAATATTCTGTCTCCTTTTTTTAACTTTCCGGAATGCATGAGTTCATCCAGCATTAAATAAATGGACGCCGCTCCGACATTTCCTACTTTATGAAGGTTCATGAACCATTTTTCTCTTGTAATTTCCAATCCCGCTTCAGCAAATTTCTGATACAGTCCGTCTACAAAGAAATGTGAGGAAACATGGGGTAAAAAATAATCAATGTCATCCGGTGTAATGCTGTGTTTCAACATCGCTTCCCGCATGCTTTCCACTCCTTTTTCTAAGATATTTTTATCGAGAATTTTCACATCCTGTTTTAAAGAAAAAACGGATTCTGAAAGCCATTCCTCTGTTTTATAATCGCTCCAGGGTTTCAGGCTTCCGTCTTCAAGCTTATCTCCGCCTGCATACATACAGGCTTCAAGCTCATATGCATACGAATAGGCTTCCATCCATTCTATTTTTAACGGATGTGCTCCTTTAGGACTATCTTCCAGTAAAAAAGCAGCAGCACCATCTGAAAGCATCCATCTTAAAAAGTCTTTTTTGAAAGCGATAATCGGCTGCTCTTCGAGACTGTCAAGGTTTTCAATTTCTTTTTGAAATTTATCTGCCATCATCCAGGTTGATACTCTTTCTGAACCTGTACAAACAGCATTTTTTGAATTGCCGGATTTTACAGACAGATAGCCGAATTTAAGTGCATTCATTCCCGAACAGCAAACACCTGACGATGAATTTAATTCTACCGATTTGTTTTGTAAAAGTCCGTGAACCATCGCTGCATGAGAGGGAAGTAAGTGATCAGGAGTTGAAGTACCACATGATAGTAATTCCATATCTGCTGCAGAAAAATCAGTATCAAACAAGCGTTTTACAGCTTCAACCGTTAGTTGCGCATTGTTATGTGTTATGGTAAGCTGTTTATCAATCGCATAGTAACGTGATAAGATACCATTGTTTCTTAAAACAATTCTTCGGGCTTTTGAAGGCTTATCATTTATTTGTCCTAAAATCTGTTCCATTTCTTCGTTTGAAATGGCATCATTAGGTAAAAAATGAGAGGTTTTATTTATGTAAACTTCTTTCATCGTTGGCTTATTCCTTGATAATATTTCTTTTCTTTCCTGATTTTAAAATACAAAAGAGGATACAAAAGGGTTTCTATTAAATGTACGATCGGTGATAACAACCAGATGGCTATAAATAAATAATAATTAAAAAGCCGGATTAGCATTTTTCTTTTCGAGGGATTTTTTAAGATCAGACGGGACCATATACGGAACATTTTGTTAGCTTTTTTATCCATAGAGACCAAAAAATGCCTTATTTCAACCGCATTATTATGCACCAGTTCTTTTTGCAATCCTTCGTAATAGTTTGCCATCAGATATGGTTTGATGAGATGACCGAATTTTTCGGCTGCTGTGATTTCTTGTTGGGAAACACCGGGTAAAGGAAGAAAACCGTATGTTTTTCTTTTGATTCCGGAAAACATCCAGTCCACTACCGTAATAACACTGACCAGGTTGATGTTTCGGTCTGTCAATGCAATATTGCCTACTAATACAGCCTTATGAGCTGCCAGTAGCTTTTTTATTTTTTCTTGTGCAAATACCCACATATTTCTGCTGCCACTTACGGTGATTACCGGAGTATCTTTAAGCAACTGAGCAGCATAATTGCTTTTCAGAAACGAAATGACGGGTAGAGAAGGGGTAAGGTACCAAACCTGATAATAAAACAGGATAAGATCGTATTTTTTGGATGTTATTTCCGGTTCCGGAGGTATGATTTGCTGAGGAATCTGCTGAAATGTTTCCGGAAAAACATTAAAAAAAGCCTCTGAATTCCACGGAAAAGGAAATTCCTGCTGCATTTTAATCTGATAGTATGTTACTTCTATTTCGTTGTCATTCAGAAAAGGCTTACAGATGGAATCTGCAATTTCTTTTAGCTGGCCTGATTGTGAATAATATAGTATCAATACGTTTTTCATCTTCCTCTTTTGCGAGTTGTAAAAGTATTACAATTTATTAAATTAGACCGGTATCTTTTTTTGGATTCGCTTATTTTATCTCTTAAAAACCGGGGAAATATTTCCCATTTCTGTTATAGGATGAAAAACAAAACAGCTCCGTTAAACGTTTTTCCAAAAATCAAAATAGTTAAACCACTGTAACGGATATTTTTTTACCATCTGTTCCACACTTTGTACATATGAATATAGTAATCCTTTCGCATCTCTGTGTTTAATCGTCTCTGATCTCCGGGCATATAAATGATAATGTAGATTTTTTTCTTTCATTACATATACATAGGCAACCGGAACTTTAAGGCGGGAAGCAATTAAAAACGGTCCTGCAGGAAAAGTAGCTTCTCTTCCTAAAAATTTTTCAGACATGGTTTTAGATCCTTCAAAATAGCGGTCTCCGGTAAAGCAAATCAGTCCGTTGGCAGCCAATGCATTGTTGATTTCAAAAATATGGGACATATCTTCTTTTACAAAAATGAATTTCATCTTGGGTTTTCCGGAAATACCTTCCATATATTTTTTTATAACCGAATGTTCCTGATCAGTCGTAACCAAATGGATTTGAAAATCCATATCGATATCCGCAAAGAATTTTTCCGCTACTTCAAAATTACCTACATGAGCACTGATGAGAATACCTCCCTTTTTTTCGTGTAATAATTCTTTAAGTGTTTCTATACCGTCAAACTCATAGGTAAATTTTTCGCGCATTCCTGCAGAAATTGCCGTTTTATCGATTAATACCTTTCCAAACGTAAAGTAACTCCCATAGACCATAAAAATGGATTTTACATAGGAAAACCCCTGTCTTTTGTGCAGGTAATAAAAGATATCGCGGAAACTCTTGGGATAGAATATAAAATAATAAAAAGCTACAAAAATCAGCAGTCCGTAAGCTGCTCTGATTCCGAGCTTTTTTATACTAAAAACAAATATTTTATATCCTAAAAGGGTTCCTTTAGACTTACCGTCCCACTGACTCATGTTACGATGCTTTTACCGTAATTTTATCCTCAATTACGTTATAGAAGTCTTGGAATGTATTAATTCCGACAAAGTCTGCTTCTCCTAATTTTACCCCAAAATTAGATTCAATAATTACTACCAGATCTACATAGTCAAGGCTATCCAGATCCAATGTTTCTTTTAAATTTTTTTCGTCGGAAATAAGTTCTGCATCGATTTCAAACTCTTCAACTAAAATATCATTTACCTTTTCAATGATTGCTTCCATCTTCATTTATGCTTTTATTTTATCTTTTTTACGATTATAGCAGAATTCGTGCCACCAAACCCAAAAGAGTTGGACAAATATATGTCAAATTCTTTATTTATTGTTTTAGTTGCAATATTTAACAATTTTGCATCTTCATCAGGCTGTTCTAAATTGATGTTGGGCGCTATAAAAGAATGCTGCATCATCAACGTTGAATAAATAATTTCGCTGGCACCTGCCATCCAACATTCATGGCCAGTCATTGATTTGGTCGAACTCACGTACGGTCTTGATGCTCCGAATACTTCATGAATAGCTTTCGCTTCATTGGCATCTCCAACAGGAGTAGAGGTAGCATGAGCATTGATGTAGGCTATCTCTTCTGGTTTTAGTCCGGCCTGTTTCAATGCTTTTTTCATAGCCGTTGCAGGACCTTCTACGTTGGGTGTAGAGATATGACCACCATTAGACGAAAATCCATACCCGACAATTTCTGCAATAATAGGAGCCCCTCTCTTTACAGCCGATTCATAACTCTCGAGAATGATGGTTGCTCCGCCTCCGCTGGGTACTAATCCATCCCGTGAGACATCAAAAGGCCGTGAAGCTTTTGCCGGCTCTTTTTCCTGAGGAGAAAAAACGCCTAATCCGTCAAAGCTCGCCATGGCATATTTATTAATTTCCTGAGCTCCACCACAAATCACAGTATCCTGTAAACCGTTTTTGATCATCATATAGCCCAAACCAATAGCATGAGAACCACTTGCGCAAGCAGCACTGATGGTCATATTGATACCCGTAATATTGAGAATAGTGGAGAGGTTCATGGTGATCGTGGAATTCATTGATTTGAAAATAGCCCCCGAACCAATCAAAGCTGTATCCTTTTTTTCACGCACAATATCGGTTGCATCAATGACAGCTTTTGAGACACTGTCATTTCCGTATATAAGTCCTATTTCATTTTTGTTAAAAAAGGCTTCATCTATACCTGCATTTTTAAGTGCCTCCATTGTAGCCAGATATGCATATTCCGTTTCTTCACCAATGGTAATACGCTGACGGCGGTGCAGTACTTTTTTCAGATCGGGTACCGGAACCTTTCCGGTTAAAGCAGACTGAAATCCGTATGGTTTTCTTTCAGGATCAAAAACAATTCCTGATTTTCCTTCGTATAATGATTGTTTTACTTCTTCAAGAGAAGTTCCAATACAGGAATAAATTCCCATTCCGGTAATAACTACTCTGTTGTCCATACCTTAAGAATAAATACCTCCGTTTATATTTATGGTTTCGCCCGTAATATAGCCTGCTTTATCCGACGCCAGAAAAGCTACGAGATTGGCTACTTCTTCCGCTTCTCCAAATCGGTTGGCAGGTATCATTTTTATGAGTTCTTTTTCATCGAGATCCGCTGTCATATCGGTTCTTATAAAACCCGGAGCTACAGCATTCACGGTTATTTTTCGTTTGGCAACTTCCTGAGCAAGGGCTTTTGTAGCCGCAACAAGTGCTCCTTTGGCTGCTGAATAGTTGGTCTGGCCCGGAGTTCCTTTTACTCCGGAAACGGAAACCATGTTTATGATTCTGCCGTACTTGCTGCGCAGCATTTCCTGAATAAAGAAATTGGTCACGTTATAAAAACCATTTAATGTGGTATCTATAACTGATTTCCAGTCCTCAGGCTGCATCCACATAAATAATCCGTCACGTGTGATTCCGGCATTGTTTACAATGACTTCCACAACCGCCTGCGGATTGTTTTCTTTCCAGGTATGCAATACCTTATTGACTGCTTCATGATCTGCTACATCAAATTTAAGTATTTCTGCAGTAGCTCCTAAAGCCTCTATTTCTGCCAATGTCTGCAACGCAGCTTCTTCATTGGACTGATAATTTATGAGTATATGGTAGGCATTCTCCGATGCCAGTTTTAAACAAATTGCTTTTCCTATTCCTCTTGAACCTCCGGTAACTAAAGCACACTTCATTGATTGTCATTTATTTATAGTATAAACACGAATTTAGATTAAATTATGTTTATTAATTTATGGCTTGCATTAAATATTCTTTTACTTTTTGTACATAAGGATACATGATCTGATCTTGACTGAAAGTTGCCACGATACGGCGTATGTTGTCGTATTCTTTTTTAGAAGATTGTGACAGTTTAGCTGTTATCTCCAGTGCATCTATTGCCTGTGCAATGGTTATGTATTCTATGGCCAATACTTCAAAAGCATTTTCTATTACTTTACTGCACATAAGGGCTGCATTGGTACCCATGCTTACAATATCCTGATTGTCGTTGTTATTCGGTATGCTGTGTACATACATGGAAGTGGATAATGCCTGATTTTCTGCTGTGGTAGAAGTAGCAGTAAACTGTACTCCCTGCATTCCAAAATTAAATCCGAGTTTTCCTAAATTAACAAACGGAGGTAATAGTTCATTTATTTTGGCATTAAGCAAATAATTGAGCTGACGCTCTGCCAGCATGCTCAGTTTTGTAATCACCAGTTTCAGTTTATCCATTTCCAATGCAACATAATCTCCGTGAAAATTACCACCATGGTATACCTGCTGTGTTACAACATCAATTATTGGGTTGTCATTGGCAGAGTTGATTTCATTTTCAAGAATGGTACCAACATTTTCTATGGTATCGGAAATAGGTCCCAATATCTGAGGAATACAGCGAATGGAATAATATTCCTGTACTTTTTCTTTAAATACCTCTTCTTTATTAGTACCGCTGTATAAGTGATCAGCTCTTTTGCGCACCAATTGACTATCTGCCAGATGGGCTCTCATATCCGCAGCGATTTTTTGCTGTCCTTTATGGAGTTTTGTATGGTTCAGGGTTTCTGACAAATGGTCGTCATACGCCTGTACCAGTTCATTAATCATACAAGATGCTTTTACAGCATAATCCAATAAGGTTTCTGCCTGGCGCACATTTACAATACCAATCCCCGTCATCACCGATGTACCGTTCATTAGTCCGATGCCTTCTCTTATTTTTACTTCAATCGGCTTTAGATTTTCAATAGCAAATACTTCCTGTGTACTTTTGCGTTCCCCTTTATAAAACACTTCACCTTCACCGATCAATACCAGAGCCAGATGAGCCAATTGTACCAGATCACCACTTGCACCAACGCCTCCATGAGAAAAAATCAACGGTGTGATGTCTCTGTTGATCAATTCTTTCATCAGTTCTATCACGGATATATGAATTCCGGAATTACCTCTGGATAAAGTGTTTAAACGAGCCAGAATTGCCGCTTTTGTATGCAATGCTGACAAAGGCTGTCCGGTACCTGATGAATGGCTTCTGATCAGGTTGAACTGTAATTGCAGGCAATCTTCTTCTTTTATGCGATATTGAGCCATTGGTCCGAAACCTGTATTGACACCATAAATGACTTTATTGGATGAAAAGTCTCTTAAAAACTCAAAACTTTCAATCACGCGTCTGGTTACTTCAGGATGGACTTCAATCTGCTTATTTTCAAAAATGATTTTTGAAAATTCACTCAGCGTTAAATATTCATTGATAATGTTCATTATCGGCTAAAAGATAAATTAATAAATAGAAAAATATGGCAAATAGTTAATAACTTTGACCCTATAATTTTCAGCAAATTTAATCTTTTTAAAATTATATGATATGATGACCACAGAAAATGTTGATGTGTTGATAATCGGTGCCGGACCGTCCGGAAGTGTGGCTGCAGGATACCTGCATAAAAAGAATATAAATATCAAGATTGTTGAAAAAACGAAATTTCCGCGCATCGTGGTAGGCGAAAGTTTGATTCCACGTGTGATGGATCATTTCGATGAAGCGGGTTTATTTGAAAAACTGGATACCTACCGGTTTGAAAAAAAATTAGGTGCCCGGTTTATCCGAGGAGAAGAAATATGCATTTTTGATTTCAGTAAGAAATTCGGAAAAGGATGGGACTGGACCTGGCAGGTACCCCGTGCCGATTTTGATAAAGCCATTACAGATGAACTACAAAATAAAGGTGTTGACATCGAATTTGAAAGTGAAGTAATCGAAGTAGTATTTGAAGGTACGCGTTCAAAAACTACGATCCGTACAAAAGAAGGTGCTCTAAAAATCATTGAAGCTGAGTTTCTAATTGACGCCAGCGGTTACGGAAGGGTTTTACCCCGATTAATGGATTTGGATGAACCTTCGAAACTCAATCCTCATTCGGCTATTTTTACTCATATAAAAGATGTTAACCGACCGGCAGGCGAGGAGGGAACCCTTATTTCTTTTGATATTCTGGAAACAGAAGTGTGGTTATGGGTCATCCCTTTTTCAAATGGCAATACCAGTGTAGGTATTGTCGGTCCTACCGATTTTATCAATGCTCTTTCAACAGATGAAAATACTACAGAAGCGCTACAAAATGCAATTTCAAAATCAGATTATTATATCAAACGTTTTGGAAGCCTTCCGTTTCTTTTTGAACCTAAAAAGCTTACCAATTATTCCGTTGCTGTGAAACAGATGTATGGTGAAGGTTTTGTAATGACCGGAAACAGTACGGAATTTTTAGATCCTGTATTTTCTTCAGGCGTCTGTTTTGCAACCGAATCGGGCATGCTGGCTGCTAAACTGGCATTCCGACAGCTGCAGGGAGAAATGGTGAACTGGGAAACGGAATATGCCGATTATATGAAAGAAGGCATTAGTGTTTTTACAACTTATGTAAAAGAATGGTATACAGGAAATTTGCAGGAACTTTTCTATCATCAGCCTGAAAACCCTGATGTAAAAGAAAAAATATGCGCCGTTCTCGCCGGTTATGTGTGGAATAAAGAAAATCCTTTTGTTCTAAAACACGATAAAGTGATAAAGAATATGGCACATCTGATACAACTGGAAAAAGAAAATAAAACCGATTGAGTACCATCGGTTTTTATTTTTACTTTAGTAAAATTAAAAAATGTATTTTTGGCTGTACCTATAATTACAGTCATTTATGAAACAGATCTGTATAATTGTTCCTGTTTATAACGAAGAATTAAGTATTGATACCTTTTTTAATACGTTTTTGAAATTTAACGAAGCTTTAGTGGATAAAGGATACTCTGCAAGCGTTTTATTTGTCGATGATGGAAGTAAAGATAAAACACCAACCATTCTAAACCACTTGATTACTGAGCATACAAATTGTAAAGCATTAATTTTTTCGAGAAATTTTGGGAAAGAAGCAGCTTTATTTGCCGGGTTGGAACATGCCGAAGGTGATTTAATGATTCCTATGGATGTTGATTTGCAGGATCCTTTTGAATTGATTTTTGAAATGCTTACCGCTTACGAAAAAGGGGCAGATGTAGTTTTGGCAAGGAGAGCCAACAGAGAAACCGATACCGTTGTAAAAAGATTTTCGGCACAATGGTTTTACAGGTTGAACAATAAAATGTCGACCTTAAAACTGGAAGAAAATGTAGGCGATTTCAGATTAATGACCCGCAAGGTTGTAAATGAAATTGTGAGTTTACAGGAAAACCAGCTTTTTATGAAAGGATTAATGAGCTGGGTTGGTTTTGAAACCACTGTAGTAAATTACAGCAGACCAGGCCGTACAGAAGGTAAAACCAAGTTCAACTACATTAAATTATGGAATTTGGCTGTACAGGGAATCACGTCTTTTTCAACCCTGCCTTTAAAAGTCTGGACGTATTTTGGAAGTTTTATTGCCTTTATATCATTCTTATACGGACTAAAAATTATTATTGAAAAACTCTTTTTCGGAATAAACGCGTCGGGTTATGCATCGTTAATGGTTGCCATACTCTTTTTTGGAGGTGTTCAACTAATTGGTATCGGAGTTTTAGGCGAATATTTAGGAAGAACATACTTAGAAAGCAAACGCAGACCACGTTATATTATAAAACATAAAATCGATAAAAAACATGAATGATTATTTATCTAAACCGTTTTCAGAATCCATTCAAATTCTTAAAAATAATAAAACCTATATACTATCAATAGTAGCACTTGCCATTTTATATGTTTTACCAATTGTTTTAGCTAATACGCATTATATAGACGATTTAAACAGAACGGTTGCAGGATATAACTGGGATCATGACGGACGGTTTGTAAGTTCAAAAGTAATGCATTTATTATCTTTCCAAAAGGAAGTTGTGTACAGTTTGTATCCGTTTTCAAACATGATTAGCGCGGTTATTTTGGCGTTGTCGGGCTTTATAATTTCGTATTCTGTAGGTGTTCGCAATAAATTAATGCTTTTTATTGGTAGTTTTCTGCTGTTGACCTGTCCGTTTTTATTGGAAATACTATTATATAGGTTCGATTGCATCCCGATCAGCTTATCTATATTGAGCATTGCCGTTCCGTTTTTATTTTATAATAATAAAAAGATCTTTTTTGCGGTATCAGTTATAAGTGTGTTTTTATGTTTAGGGTTGTATCAAACCTCAGCATTGTCATATTGCATCATATTGTGTTTTCTTTTGCTGAAAGAGGTTTGGAACAATCAATTTAAAGCGGCAATAATGAGCTTACTTATTGCCTCCAGCGCATTCATAATCGGTTTTTTTAGTTATAAAATAGTTTTAAAATGGTTAGATTTAAACTTGCTGCAAGATAGAAGAGCTGATTTTATCTTTACTGATGATAATTTTAAAATGCTATTGGAAGAACGTTTTTACAGCATGCTTGATTTGGTAAAACTTTTAATGTTGTCTTCCTACCGATTTGTTTTTTATATCCTGCTTTTTTTTAGTGTTTTAAGTATCGTTATTTACTTTAAAAATAATTTTAAAGCGCTGTTTAATAAATCTTTACTCATAAAAGTAAGTATTACTCTTGTTTTAATTTTTTGTATTTTAATATTTATGGCAGGTGTAAATATGTTTGTATATGAGCCACGCTGGGTTCCACGTGCAATGATTGGTTGGGCAGTAGGTATTTACGGACTCTATTTTGCAATTTCATTAAATAGTAATTATAAAAATATTATGGCTGTAATTTCATTTATACCGTTTATTTATTATTCTTTTTTAATGTCGTCACAATTGGCTATTTACTTAAAAAATCAAGATGATTTTTCCGATTACATCATCAATCTTCTATCTCCTAAATTGTTTGAGCATGGTAAGCCAAAAGTAATTATAAACGGAGTAAACAAAACAGCACACCGAAACATCACGATTAATTTCAGCACCATGCCGCTTATTTACCAACTGGCACCGATATATGAAAATAATGGTTGGGGTTGGGGAATTATCAGACTGAATAAATTTGATAATATATCAAGTGAATATATTGGAGGGCAGGAACGTTTAGATGTTCTTGCTAAGATGAAAGAATTTCCTATTATAGATCAAAACGTCTATTATACACTAAGAATTAAAGACGGTATCGCTATTGTTGATTTTGATAAAAATGAGTAAATACATATCAAATGAATTTATGTATAAGTTGGTTGTGTAAAATTTTTATGACAAAAACGCAAGGTTTAAAAGACTTGAAGTCCATAAAAAAACCGTTACTCAGTAACGGTTTTTTTTATTATTTATTCGCTTTTTTAAGATCTGCTGCGAGTATTTTAGCAAGTTTAGCATAACCTTCAGATATACGGTATCCACTGTTATAATCAGTACCCATAGTACCGTTACCTTCTACTTTTTGAATACTCGCTTTGTAAAGAATGTCAGCAGGGTTATTTTTATCATACACTGTAATTGTTGCATTGATTTTTGCAGGTTGTCTCATAACGCCCACATTATATCCGGGATAGATCCAGGTAGTTGTAATCAGCATTTCATGAGTGGCAGAGGATAAATTTTTATCTGCCTTAATAGAGCCATTGTCAAAACGCTTGTTAAACGATTCAATAAATTTAGGTTCATATCTATTGTTACGATCCGCAAACCAGGATTGTTTAAATTCTTCATGCGTTCCGTTTTCTTCTCTTTTTGCCATTTTATCTTTCAAAAATGCTTCTTCTGTTTCAAACTTATCCACTTTCAGATTCGAGTAATCAAATACCAAATTATAAGACTTAATACCTTTTAGATTGTTTATAGAACCCTGTTCGGTCTTTAGTTTCTGTGAAAATACGTTTACTGTAAAAGAAACCAACACAAATAATAATACATTTGTTTTCATATATAGTTTTTTAAAGACCTCAAAATTAACCAACAAAATGAATTATTACCTTTAAATTTTAACATTGTTCATTATTATCGTTATGTTACTTGTATTCAATACATTAAGAAATTAATTTAATTGTTGAAAACTTTAAATAAATAAAAACAACTTTTTTTTGAAATACAGATAATAATTACAATACAAGAATTGGAAAGACAAAAGCAAGAGAAGTTTTAAAAATCCGTCAGAATATTATCAAACAATTTTAAGTACTTATCAACATCACTTGGTCCCTAAACTTTTCAGTTCATAACATTAACTTAACCTTAACGCAATGTTGATATAATATAAAGGTATTTAATTTTCAATCAGTTATAATTTGATATAGTGTTGATAAGTATTCATAAATCAATAAACAAAGCGTATTCAAAAAACTTATGCTAACAATTAACAAGCAATATAAAGAAGAAATCTTTTTTTAAATTTTTAAAAATCTTTTTTCTTTTATTATAAAGATGTTGATAACAACTTCTGTTTGATTTAGGGCATAAAATGGGTATTATATACTATTGTATTGATTTTCAAATAATTAGTTTAAAATTTTATTTATTTTTTAGTATTTCCTTTTTATTTTTCTGTTTACCTTTGTAGATATTTTTTTATAATGGTACTATTTAATTACGAAACTGAATTTCAGTTAGCGTCTGAATCCAAATATGAAAACTGGATTGATGCTGTTGTGGAGTCAGAAAACAAAACATCTGGTGAGATCAATTATATCTTTTGCGATGACGCCTATCTTCATAAAATTAATGTAGAATATCTGAATCATGATGATTATACTGATATCATCAGTTTTGATTATACAATAGGAAATCTTATATCAGGTGATATTTTTATCTCATTGGAAAGAGTACAAGAGAATGCAAAAGAATTCGAGGTATCATTTGAAGAAGAATTATTACGAGTTATGGCTCATGGTGTATTGCACTATTGCGGATACAAAGATAAATCTGTAGAAGAAGCAGCCTTAATGCGCTCAAAAGAAGAAGAGAAAATGCAGATGTTTCACGTGGAACAATAGCATACTTTCTTGAAAAATTAATTTAATGTTTCACGTGGAACAATGAGTATGTTTGATGTATATGATGTTATAGTTGTTGGTGCTGGTCATGCCGGATCTGAGGCAGCCGCAGCCGCAGCTAATATGGGAATGAAAACTCTTTTGGTTACAATGAGTTTACAAAATATTGCCCAAATGTCTTGCAATCCTGCAATGGGTGGAATTGCTAAAGGACAGATAGTAAGAGAAATTGATGCTTTGGGAGGATACTCCGGAATTGTTTCTGATAATACTGCCATTCAGTTTAAGATGCTGAACAAATCTAAAGGACCTGCTATGTGGTCACCAAGAGTTCAGAGTGATCGAATGCGCTTTGCTGAAACATGGAGAATCATGTTGGAAAATACTCCAAATCTCGATTTTTATCAGGAAATGATTTCAAGCGTTTTAGTAGAAAACCATAAAGTAGTTGGTGTAAAAACCAATCTGGGGATAGAGATAAAAGCAAAGACAATTGTACTGACCAATGGAACTTTTCTAAATGGTTTGATTCATATTGGAGAAAAACAATTTGGTGGTGGCAGAGCAGGTGAGGGGGCTTCATTTGGTATTACTGAAGATCTGTTGAAAATAGGTTTTGAAGCTGGTCGTATGAAGACAGGAACTCCGCCGCGTGTAGATGGTAGAAGCCTTGATTATTCAAAAATGGAAGAACAGCCCGGTGATGAAAATCCGGCTAAATTTTCTTATTTAGACGTAACAAAACCTTTACAGGTACAACGTTCCTGTTATATGACCTACACTTCAAATGAGGTACATGATGTGTTAAGAGAAGGCTTTGATCGTTCGCCAATGTTCAACGGAAGAATCAAAAGTTTAGGACCGAGATATTGTCCTTCGATTGAAGATAAAATCAACCGCTTTGCTGACAAAGAACGCCATCAGTTATTTGTAGAACCTGAAGGATGGGATACTGTAGAAGTATATGTAAATGGTTTTTCTACATCCTTACCGGAAGATGTACAATTCAAAGCGCTGCGTTCTGTTGCAGGTTTTGAAAATGTAAAATTCTTCAGACCCGGTTATGCTATCGAATATGATTATTTTCCACCAACGCAATTAAAGCATTCACTCGAAACCAAATTGGTTGAAGGATTGTTTTTTGCAGGTCAAATAAACGGAACTACCGGATATGAAGAAGCAGCTGCTCAGGGTCTGATGGCAGGTATTAATGCTGCTTTGAAAGTGCAAGGAAAGGAGCCGTTAATTTTGAAAAGAAATGAGGCCTATATCGGAGTTTTGATTGATGATCTGATTACAAAAGGGACTGAAGAACCGTACAGAATGTTTACATCCCGGGCAGAATACAGAACCTTACTCAGACAGGATAATGCAGATTTCAGATTAACCCCGAAATCTTTTGAAATAGGTTTGGCTAAAGAAGATCGTTTAAAAAGAATGGAATATAAAAAAGAGGCTTCCGATAATTTTGTTCAGTTTTTTAGAGAGACTTCTTTAAAAACAAAAGAAGCAAATCCGATACTCGAAGCAAAAGGTTCCGCTCTGATGTCTCAGCCTGATAAAATGTTTAAGGTGTTTTCAAGACCACAGATTGAACTGGAAGACATGCTGCAGTTTGATAAAGTAAAAGCATATATAGCAGAACATGATTTAGATGAAGAGGTGATTGAGCAGGCAACGATTCAGGTAAAATATGCGGGTTATATTGAAAAAGAAAAGAACAACGCAGACAAACTGAACCGTTTGGAAGATGTAAAAATTCCGGACAATTTTGATTTTGATAAAATAAAATCAATGTCTTTTGAAGCTCGCGAGAAACTTAAAAAAATACGTCCGGCTACTATATCCCAAGCATCCAGAATCAGTGGAGTAGCTCCATCTGATATTTCCATTTTGTTAATTCATATGGGAAGATAACATAGTTCCACGTGAAACAATTTAGTATATTTACAAACCTCAATGATTCGTTGGGGTTTATTTTTTGAAATATGAGTATGCAAAACATCCAAAAATCTAAATTACATTTTGATACAGCAACAGCTGAAAATTATTTACAGGTAACAGATGAATCCATCAGTAAAGAAATTTTTAACCTGCGTTATCATAAACAATATGATTTGTTGGAAACCTTTCCGCGACCGGAAAAGGAAAAGTTAGGAGATTACTATAAAAGTGAGAATTATATTTCACATACAGATTCAAGAAGAAATCTTTTTGAAAAATTATATCAGTTTGTGAAAAATAAAACGCTTTCTGATAAAATAAGACTGATCAATAAAAACCATTCTCCATCTTCAGTTAAAATAAAAGTTTTGGATATTGGTTGTGGTACTGGAGACTTTTTAGCAGCAATACAAAAGAATACAGTTTGGGAAACAGTAGGCGTAGAACCCAATCAACAGGCTGCAGATTTAGCACGTAATAAAAATGTAAAAGTATTTGAACATCTTGAAAAACTAAGAGAACAGGAATTTGATGTTATTACTCTTTGGCATGTTTTAGAACATGTTCCGAATTTAGAATATTATATTCAGCAAGTACAGGAGTTATTAAAAAATAATGGATTACTTATTGTTGCAGTACCCAATTATAAATCATACGATGCAAAACATTATGGAACTAAATGGGCAGCTTATGATGTACCGAGACATATCTGGCATTTTAGTAAACATGCTATAAAAAGAATATTTGAAACCTATGATTTCAAACTTATACACATAAAACCTATGTATTATGACAGCTTTTATGTATCCTTACTTTCTGAAAAATACAAAACAGGTAAAATGAATTTCATTAAAGGATTTTACTATGGCTTTATCTCAAATCTTAGCGGTTTTTTTACAAAAGAGTATTCTTCACACATCTATTTGATGAAAAAAGTACATAAAGGTACCTAATTTCAAATGTAATGATTCCGGATATCTGTAAGTATTGCTTTTTTTAGATCGTGTCTTAAAATCAAAATATAGCGGCCATTTTTTATAAATAAAAATTATTATAAATATCAAACATATTAATTTTCTTTATGGTTAGTTTTTTAATAAATTTTAGTCTGTGAGAAAATTATTCTATTTTTACAAAAAATTAATTTAAAACAGCAATGAAAAAAATTTTATTAATTGTAGGTATTGTTTCTTTAATGGTATCTTGTGATAAAGCAACAACAACAAAAGAAACTCCATCAGCACCGGTAAATGAATCAGGATTTAAAACTGCGTATATCGATACTGAAAAATTAATGAAAGAATATCAGGAGTCAATTGATTTCGAAGCAAAATATAAAAGCATGTCAGAACGTATTCAGAATGAACTTTCGTCTGATATGAAAAAATTTCAAAGTGATGTTCAGGATTTACAACGCAGTGCACAATCAAAAGGAATGGAATGGGCGCAGAAAAGAGAAGCTGAACTAACCAGACGTCAGCAAACCTTAGCAGAAAAAGAACAGAACTATATGAAAAAGTTCCAGGAAGAAGGAGCAGTAGAACGCGACAGTATGGTATCGAAAATGAAAACCTTTATCAAACAATACGGAAAAGAAAAAGGCTATGATTATGTTTTTGGTACGGGTGATGCCGCTACTGTATTATATGCAAAAGACGGATATGAAATCACGGAAGAAATTCTTAAAATCATGAACGAAGAATACGCTAAAAGCAAAGGAACTTCTGCAAAAGAAGAACCAAAAAAAGAAGCAGAAGCTAAAAAATAAGGGATCTGAAAATCCTCTGTAAACCACCTTATAGGTGGTTTTTTTATTAAGCGGAAAAGTGTAAATTTACCGTTAAGATATATACCTCATGCAAAGTGTTTCACGTGAAGCTGAATTGACCCTGAAATTCATCAATCAAACCAATCGTTCTGTTTTTCTTACGGGTAAAGCCGGTACAGGAAAGACAACCTTATTGCGTGAAATTGTAGAAACAACTCATAAAAATACCGTTGTGGTGGCACCAACGGGTATTGCCGCGTTAAATGCAGGAGGTGTTACCATACATTCTTTATTTCAGCTGCCTTTTGCTACCTTCATTCCATCTGTTGAATTTGTGAGTGTAGATTATGGACTTCGCATAGAAAATCAGCAGACATTGTTGCGCCATTTTAAAATGCACCAACAAAAAAAAACCTTGATAAAAAATATTGAATTGCTTATCATTGATGAAGTCAGTATGTTGCGTGCTGATGTACTTGATGCTATGAACCTCATGCTTCAGAGCGTACGCAGATCAGATGAAATATTTGGTGGTATTCAGGTATTGTTCATAGGCGATTTGCTGCAGTTGCCGCCGGTAGTAAAAAATGATGAATGGCAGATACTCAAAAACTATTATCCCGGGATGTATTTTTTCAATGCGCAATGTCTTCAGCAAAATCCGCCGTTGTATATTGAACTGAGTAAAATCTACCGTCAGACAGATGATGTGTTTATTACAATTCTTAATGAATTGAGAAACAATAAACTCACCGAAAAGTCAGTTGAATATCTGAATCAGTTTGTACAGAAAGATTTTGATAATAAGAAAAATCCCGGGTATATAACACTTACAACACATAATGCCAAAGCAGACCAGATCAATCATAGGGCATTGGAATATTTAAACCATCAAGAATATCTTTTTCATCCGGATATTGTGGGCGATTTCCCCGAAAAATTGTTTCCGATGGACTATGAACTCTCTCTGAAGGTCGGAGCTCAGATTATATTTACAAAAAATGATATTTCATTTGAAAAGAAATTTTACAATGGTAAAATGGGAGTAATATCCTCTCTTTCAGCTCATGAAATTCTGGTCCATTTTCCGGAAGATAATCAAACTATAGAAGTAGAAAAGTACGAATGGCAAAACATAAAATATACCCTCAACCCGCAAAACAAACAAATTGAAGAAGAAGTTTTAGGTACTTTTACCCATTATCCTATCAAACTGGCATGGGCAATTACCGTTCACAAATCTCAGGGGTTGACATTTGACCGTGCTGTGCTTGATGTATCAGGTGTTTTTGTTGCCGGACAAGCGTATGTAGCACTTTCGCGTTTGCGTTCATTAAATGGGCTTATTTTGCTTTCTGAGCTACAACTGCAACACCTTTCGTCAGATAGTGATATCATTGAGTATGCAAAAAATAAAAAGGAAATAACCGTACTCGCTGACGATTTTGATAAAGAATTCAGATATTATCTTCAGAACCAGCTATTACAGACGTTTTCTTGGTTTCCCGTATTAATGCAGTGGATCAACTTTGCGAAATCGTTTGAAACAGAAGCAGAAAAAAGTAAAAAGAAAATATATGAAAACTGGGCAGGCGATCAGCTCAAGCGCTTACAGGCCATTTACATGCATTCAGAAAATTTTTGCAAACAGATACGCCAGATATTTCAGGCAAGAGAATTTGATTTTAAGTATTTGAAAGAACGGTTTGAAAAAGCCTATCAATATTTTTATCCGAAAGTAGATCAGCTGGCTTTTGAAACGTTATTTACGTTGGAAAAAGTAAAGCGTACCAAAAAGATGAAAGCATTTTTTGAAGAATTATCCGAATTGGAAATCGTTCAGATCCAGATGGTTTTAAACCTTAAAAAAGCCAATAAGCTTTTATGGGCAATTGAAGCTGGACAGCCCATCAATAAAAATACACTTGAGATCAATTCACTGTCAGAATACCGTATCAATCATCTGGTAACCATACAGGATATTATTTCACGTACAAGTCTTCAGTTTGAAGAAGAAGGAGAAGAAGATGGGTATTATGAAACCACAAAAAAGAAAACCGATAAAAAATCTACTTTTGAGGTTACCTATGAATTGTGGCTCAAAAAGAAAACGATTGATGAGATTGCGGATTTCAGAAAACTGACACCGCAAACCATTTACAACCACATGGCTAAGCTCATTGCAGAGGGAAAAATAAAACTTACCGAAATCATTCCAAAAAACCGTATAAAAGATCTTGAAAAAGCCTTTACTGATTCAGGCGATAAAACCCTGACAGAAATAAAAGCAGAAGTGGGCGATACCATTTCATGGGAAGAATTGCGCTTGTATAAAGCGACGCTAAATGAGAAGTAACCGTATACAATTTAAAAAGAGAATTTCATATTTCTCATGATATGAAGTCCGCCAAATCCGACCGATACGAACGGATATCCTTTTTCCTCTCTGAAATAATAATCCACTCCCGCACGGATATAAAATAAGGAGCGTTCGTAATAAACATATGGAGTCAGTTTATATGTATCATTTCCCAAGCCAGTATTGATCAGATAGCCTGATTCAAGTCCGATAAGAGAAGCCTGAATGTTATCATCTCCAATGAGATAATGATAAGCAGAAACATTCATACTGAAACCGGAAGGGGCAAGATGATTTTTTGTAGTATAATCAAGACCGGCAGCAACATCAATCCAATTGTCTTTTGAATAAGTAAGCGGAAGATTTACAGTAGCCTGAAACATTCCCTTTTTTTCATTTTTGTATCCAAAACCAATGATCTGAGACCATGCTGAGGATATACATAACATACAGCACCCAAAAACGATAAGAACTGTTTTAGGAATTAGTATCGGTTTATTTTTAATCTGTTGCATATTCATATATCTTTTTCTTTTTATTATAAATCAAACGCAATTTAGATTCTGGATAGGTACTGTCAAAAATAGTAATGGTTTTATTCCGGTCCGAAAAACGAATTCTGAATTGCTGATGCGGATAAGAAAAAGGACCGAGAATCTGATGAAAATTTTTATGTTGTATTTCTACGGCAATAACTTCATTACTTTCCGTAGAAACACATGTTTTTACGGATATTCCGGTATCTTTTTCCAAAGCATAATCATTCCATGTTCCGTCAAAAAAGAGCTTTTTTTCAACCCAGCCTTTCAGATGGTGTTCTTCATTTTCAATTTGATAATACATGCCATTGTCTTCTGTGGTCATCATTTCCACTTCACCTTTTATGGGCACAGCAATGCGTTTCCCATTTTTACCGGGTTCGGTATAAACGGGCGTATCGGAAGTAATTGTAAGATAATAAGATACTATGGTTTTTGATTTTGTTTTTCCGTAAAACGTCGTCTCTTTCGAAGGAAAATAGCCCCATCCGTAATTAAAATTAGTTTCTTCTGATAAGGTGAGTTTTCCGTTTACATATTGATATATCTGCGATTGATACATACCGGCACCGCCGCGTGAGTAAGATTTGATTTGCTGATTTTTTACATCAATCTCAATCTGACTCAGATCAGATAGTAATGCATCAAATTCAAACAAATGAGATTTCGGATTGTAAACATAGTAATTCCGGACATAATTTACACTTCCCATGGTAGCAATCGGGGTCTGTATATCCGGATAACCATCAAAATTAACATCGATAAAATTTAGTGTTGAAGCACCATCAATAGTGCTTTCAAAAAAGTCAGGATGGATTACCTGATGTATTTTTCCGCTTTTTTTGTCAATAATACGAATTGCATACAGCGCACCTTCTGATTCGTTATCAGCATCATCTGCATAAATTTCTAAACGATAGTCCGGTGTTTCTTCTTTTTGAGCGATCCACTTACCATCATAAAAATCGGTACTTTTGATCCATCCGGTGGTCGTAATAAGCTGTGAATATTTTTTAGGGCCTTCGAGAAACTTTCTTAAACCGTCATAAGGGACATCCTGTAGTAGTATTTTATCTGCTTTGAGCCAGCTGCCATTGGCAGAATCTTTTCGGATAAATACTGCTTCATTTAAATAAAATGCATCTATTACTTCTGCTTGTTCATCAGGATTTTTATATAAATGAATTCTATCTACATTTGTATTTTGTTGAATACTGATGTACGACCGATTTCCATCATATTTGTAAAAACCGGATGCTTCAATTTTCAGATCATTAGTGTACAGATATTGATTAGTAATACTGTCATAATAACTATTTAAGTTGCTTACCAGATTTTTCTGCACCACAAATTCATCTTCATAAAAACTATACCGGTAATAATCGCCGTAATTCAAAAAAGTAAAAACGTTCTGAAGAGAATCTGTCTGAAAAGTAATAGGTTTATTGTAGGGATCAAAGGTCTGGTCCGGATTAAAATCGTTTTGGTTGAGATAATAAACCTGTATCGTTTTAATCTCTTTTTCTTTCTTTTCAGCAATTATTGCATACCGGGTGTCATTTGCTGTCACAGACGACAAGGGAATGCTCTGGACGGATATTTTAGAAGTATTTGAATAATAGTTTTCCAAAGCCGATAAATCAATGCGGCTCAGGTATGCTGAAGGCTGGTTGAGAATATAAATTCCTTTTGTCTGAGCATTTGTAGCAGTAGAAACGAGAAGAAGTAAAAGAAAGGAACCGATTGATTGCATACATCCTGATTTAGGGAATAAAGATACTTAATAATTCGTACCAAAACGGATCTACAGCTGTCGCTAAAAATAGTGATTTTCTATTTTTTGTGAATCAGGCGGGTAAGTTTTATCGATAAATCGGTAAATATAATTTTAGGATTACCGTTTCGTTCCACATGGTACATAGCCTCAGAAATTTCTTCAAAAATTTCAAGAATATTTTTATCATTTACAAAAGGAGCAAAGTTTTCGAGTTTGAAATTTTCTGTTGCCGGCTGCATATAAACAAGTTCATTCACATTATAATTCAGCAACAAAGCCTGTCGGAACATTTCCATACAATACTCCAGAAATAATTTTTGTTTTTCCCTTCCAATAGCGGCGATTTCTTCACTCCAGGCAATCAGATTAGAAATAACTTTGGCATTTTTATTGGCGCGAAATGCTGCGCGAACCCATTCTACAAACCATTTTTCAAAAGGCAGTTCCTCCTCCTCTTTATAAAAAAGTTTCAGCGCTTTGTTATAATTACCCTGTGCCTGTTTGGCATATCGTATTGTATCGGCAGGAATACTGTCTTCAAGCTGATTAAGACCTTCAGTAATATCATGTTCAGACAGATGGTTGAAATGAAGAATCTGACAGCGTGATAAGATGGTCTGCAAAATAGCTTTTTCGTCTTCACAGATCAAGATGAAAACAGTTTTTTGTGGTGGTTCTTCCAGCAATTTCAATAATTTATTGGAAGCTTCGACATTCATTTTTTCAGCCATCCAGATGATCATGATTTTATAACCGCCTTCATACGATTTCAGAGATAGCTTTTTGAGAATACTGGCGGCTTCATGTACGTTGATAATACCCTGTTTATTTTTTATTTCAATGGTATTATACCAGTCATTGACAGAACCATAAGGCTGTTTTTTTAAAAAATCAAACCATTGATCCATATAATCATCACTTGTTGTTTTTTTAGAAGCGCTTCCACCCTCAACCGATACCGTAGGAAACGCAAAATGCAGATCGGGATGCTGATAATGATCAAATTTTAAATTACAGGCGGTTTTACCCCCTTCATTTTCACTTCCGGTATTCTGACAAATGATATACTGAGCATAAGCTATGGCCATGGGCAGCGTTCCTGTCCCTTCAGCTCCGATAAACAATTGTGCATGGGGTATTCTTCCTGAAGAAGCACTTTGCAATAAATGATTCTTTATATTTTGCTGACCTATAATTTCTGAAAACTTCATACGCAAATGTAACGAAAATATGATTTTTTGAAAGACATTCTTTTTTATAAAAGTTTTCCGGAAAGAAAGAAGGAAGCAATAGTAAAATAAATGATCAATCCTGAAACATCAACCAGAGTAGCTACAAAAGGAGCAGAAGCAGTTGCTGGATCCAGTCCGGCTTTTCTTAAAATAAACGGAATAAGAGATCCTGATAATGTACCCCATAAAACAATAAAAATAAGGGAAATAGAAACACTCAATCCGATAAATATCCAATAAGGGCCATAGTCATATAAGCCTGTTTCCTGCCAGATAAGGATGCGTGAAAAACCAATCAAGCCCAAAATACCGCCCAATATAAGACCTGATGCAAGTTCTTTTCGCATGACATACCACCAGTCTTTTATTTTTAGCTCTCCGATAGCCATTGCACGGATGATGAGAGAGGCAGCCTGAGAACCGGAATTACCACCACTCGAAATAATCAATGGTACGAAAAGTGCCAATACAACAGCTTTTTCGATTTCACCATCATAATATCCCATTGCAGAAGCAGTAAGCATTTCCCCAAAAAAGAGAATAATAAGCCATCCGGCACGTTTTCTGATCAGTTCAAAAATAGGTGTTTTGGTATAAGAAACATCCAGCTCTTCCATACCTCCAAACTTTTGAATATCTTCTGTATCACGCTCTTTGATACGATCGAGTATATCATCAAACGTAACAATACCTACTAAAACGCCCTTTTCAGTAATAATCGGTAATGCGGAACGATCGTATTTTTCAAAAATATCAAAAGCTTCTTCCATCGGTGTGGTAGTGGTAATCGCCACAAAATTATGATCGATAAGTTCTGATATGGTAGTCGTTTTCTCAGCGAGGAGTAATTGTCCTATCTTCAAATCGTCAATCAGTACATTCTGATCGTTTACAACATAAATAAAATTCAGTGTTTCTGCTTTTTTACCATATCTTTTGATATGATCAAAAACCTCTTCAACTGTTTTATTCTCTTTCGTCTGAATATACAATGGAGTCATCAGCCTTGCAATGCTGTCTTCTTCATAACCAATCAGATTCAATGCAATGTTGCGCTCCTCCTTATTCAATAAATTGATGGAGTGCTTGATGAGTTCATCCGGAAAATTTTCAAATAACTCGGTCCGGTCATCCGGTTCCAGATTATTAAGAACTTCTGCAAGCTCCTTGTCTCCGAGACTCTTTACAATTTCAGTTTGAGTACTTACATCAAAATAAGAAAAAACCTCTACTTTCATTTCATTTGAAAGCATGATAAAAGCAACATCTCTGCTTTTATGATCGAGTAATGCCAGTTCTTCTGCAATGTCAGCCGGGTGTTTATGTTGTATACGATCCATCGTCTGATTTTTTTAGTTAATAATTGAGAGAAGAAAAAATGAAGATAGCTATTATAAGCTGTATTTTTTGCAAAACTACACCTCCTTTTTGAGAATAAAAATTTTAAAACAACAATTAATCGTTAATTCTGTAAAATAGGCCATATTAAAGGTAATCTAAATCAATAACCTGTAAAGAGTTCCTTTCCTGAAAATGATATAATGAGGAAAATAAAGAAAAATATATTAAGATTAACACCATTATAACAGCTATTAAAAGTATGATATAGCATACTTATTGTAAAAAATATCATATAAAAAGTAAAATATATTTTACATATTGAAATATTTGTTTTACATTGGTCGTATAATTTTAAAATCATAAAAAATGGAAACAAAATTTTTATTATCAAATAAATTCAAACCTGTGGGCTGGTTATTGTTTATTGGCAGTGCTTTGGTATGGGCTTATTCTGTATTATTTTACCCGGCAGATAATGTTCAATTACGAACAAAAGTTTTTGTTATTTACGGAAATGATGCCTTTGGAAAAGGAGGAAGTGAATCAAAATATTTTAGTTTCTTGGAAACAGATATTTTTCCTACAATGATTGCACTTCTGTTTATTCTGGGAGGTCTTTTATTGGCTTTTTCAAAAGAAAAAACGGAAGACGAATTTATTGCTAAGCTTAGATTACAATCTTTTCAATGGGCATTTCTGTGTAACTATGTGGTATTATTTCTTTTATTCTTCTTTATGTATGGATTCGAATTTCTGTTTGTTTTACAATATTATATGTTTGTAATGCTGATTTTGTTTATTTGTAGATTCCATTATTTACTGTATAAAAACAAAAATTAGAGCGCGATGAAAAATACGATAAAAATAGAAAGGGCAGTAAAAGATATTACCCAGGAAGATCTGGCCAATATCATTTCAGTCAGCAGACAGACCATCAATGCGATGGAAAAAAACAAATACGTTCCATCTACCGTATTGGCATTAAAAATTGCCCGTTATTTCGGAAAACCTGTAGAAGAAATTTTCATTTTAGAAGAAACCGATTAATTTTTATTTTGGGTTGCATACGTAGTTAAACTGACGTACCTTTATAAGAACCATGGAGAGAATTAATTAAAAAAATAATAAAATGAGAGTTGTAGTAATTGGAGCTTCGGGTTTTGTAGGCTCAAAAATCGTAGACGAACTCGTTGACAGAGGACATTCTGTAAAGGGAATTGTCAGAGATTTGTCTAAAGTATCAGATAAAGAACACGTAGAATATGAAGCTATTGATGTATTGAAGACAGACCAACTCGTCAATGCCATTAATGCAGCCGATGCCGTAGTAAGTGCGTATAATGCAGGATGGGAAAATCCGAATCTGTACCACGACTATCTGCAGGGAGCCCAGGCCATAGAAAAAGCAGTAATGCTGGATGGTGTTAAAAGATTTATTGTAATTGGCGGAGCCGGAAGCCTTTTTGATCAGGAGAACCGTCAATTGGTAGATGCACCGGATTTTCCGGCACAAATAAAACCGGGTGCTTTGGCGGTCAGAGATTATTTTAACCTTCTCAAAGAAAATAATACCCTGAACTGGACCTTTTTCAGTCCGGCAATAGAAATGCATCCCGGTACAGCAGGCATCCGAAAAGGCAGCTATCGTACGGGGCTCAGCCATCCCGTATATGATGAAAACAACAGAAGTATTCTTTCTGTAGAAGATGTGGCCGTAGCCATTGTTGATGAATTGGAAGAACCAAAATTTATCCGAAAACAATTCACCGCAGCGTACTGATCGTAAAAAGACAAGTTAATTTTAAGGGATTCACAGTACTCAACCCTGTAAAAAATAACTTACAAAATAGTTTAATTTGCTTAATTCGAAAACTCTTTTCTCTTTTTGGAGAAAGAGTTTTTTTTGTTAAAATTTGATAATGAGTATTTTAGTTTTTTATTAACACCGGAACCAGTCCCATTATAGAAAATTATTTATTTATATTTGTAGATTATACAACACCACAAATCATAAATATCCATTAATGAAAACAATTAATGATTTCAATTTCAAGGACAAAAAGGCGCTTATTCGTGTTGACTTCAATGTTCCTTTAGATGAAAATTTTAAGGTTACCGATGACAACCGTATTGTTGCAGCAAAACCAACAATTGAAAAAATTATCCAAGACGGCGGAATCGCTATTTTAATGTCACATTTAGGAAGACCTAAAGGCAAAGAAGAAAAATATTCACTGCAGCACATTGTTTCAAAAACATCAGAAGTTCTTGGTGTTCCGGTTACTTTTGTAGATGACTGTATCGGTGAAAAAGTTGAAAATCTTATCTCAGAAGCACAACCGGGATCCGTTATTCTTTTAGAAAATCTGCGTTTTTATGCAGAAGAAGAAAAAGGAGATAAAACATTTGCGGGAAAATTAGCCGTTTTAGGTGATATCTATGTCAATGACGCATTTGGTACAGCTCATAGAGCACATGCTTCCACTGCAATAATCGCTGAGTTTTTTCCCCAGAACAAATGTTTTGGTTATCTGCTGGCCAAAGAAATAGAAAGCATTGACAAAGTACTCAACAGCAAAGAAAAGCCTGTTACAGCAGTTTTAGGCGGATCAAAAGTATCTTCAAAAATTACCATCATAGAAAACATACTGGATAAGATTGACCACATGATTATTGGAGGAGGAATGACTTTTACTTTTATCAAAGCATTGGGTGGAAAAATCGGAAATTCTTTATGTGAAGACGACAAACTGGAATTGGCTTTAGAAATCATGGAAAAAGCCAAGCAAAAAAATGTAACCATTCATTTACCTGTAGATGTAGTAGCAGCAGATGCTTTTTCAAATGATGCCAATACAGAAGTTGTGGATGTAAATCATATTCCGGACGGATGGCAGGGATTAGATGTAGGTCCTAAAACACTGGAACTTCTAAAACCCGTAATTGCCGAATCAAAAATCATTTTATGGAACGGGCCTTTAGGTGTTTTTGAAATGGAAAAATTTTCAAAAGGAACAGTTACTTTAGGTAATTATATAGCAGAAGCAACAAGCAACGGAACTTTTTCGCTGGTTGGAGGAGGAGATTCAGTAGCCGCTGTAAAACAGTTTGGTCTGGAATCTCAAATGAGTTATGTATCTACTGGCGGAGGTGCCATGTTAGAGATGTTAGAAGGACAAACCCTGCCGGGTATCGCAGCAATTTTAAAGTAAACTTACTTATCCGATAAGTAAAAAAAGTAAAACCAACAGAGAAAGTACATAAGAAATGAATAAAAGACTTATCACTTTTCTTTTTGGGTTGTTTTCCATTGCCGGTTTCTCGCAAACCAATGCCATTGAAACCAAAACAGTTCAATCAGAATTAAAAACGCCTCAGATGTATCTTGATTCTATCAAGAAGACATTTGTAAACCACAAAGCAGTCGGAAACATCGACAAAAAATGGATTAATGAATTGATGAGTGAAGATCTGTTTTCCGCTATGGAAAATGATGTTGACCGTGTGTATTTAGATGAAGATGTAGCATATGATTTGCCTACAGACGTTTTAAAAGAGCGATTGAGAAAATTAGATCAAAAGTCTCTTTTTCATATTGAGTATAACGAAACCATTGAGAGAGTCATCAAGAGTTTTCTCAAAAACCGTTCAAAATCATACGAACGGCTCATGGCGTTATCAGAATATTATTTTCCTTTATTTGAAGAGCATTTAGCAAAAAACAATGTTCCTCTTGAAATTAAATATCTGGCTATTGTTGAATCTGCTTTAAATGCCAAAGCACGCTCAAGAGTAGGGGCTACAGGTTTATGGCAGTTTATGTATCCGACCGGAAAACAATATGGTTTAGACGTAAATTCACATATAGATGAGCGTTCTGATCCGATTCTTTCATCAGAAGCAGCTGCAAAATATCTTGCAGATCTCTATAATGTTTTCGGAGACTGGCAGCTTGTATTGGCATCGTATAATTCAGGTCCGGGAACCGTTTCCAAAGCCATCCGCCGATCAGGAGGAAAAACCGATTACTGGCAAATACGAAAAAATCTTCCGAAAGAAACACAGGGATATGTACCAGCCTTTATCGCAACCATGTACATCTATGAATACCATAAAGAACATGGCATTGTACCTAAAAGAGCCAGCATACCTTATGTAAAAACGGATACGGTGCATTTAAAACAAGCCATCACTTTTGATGAAATCTCCAATCTTATTGATATTCCCGTAGATGAAATTAAGCTTTTGAATCCGAAATATAAACTGGACATGATTCCTTTTTATGATGGCAAAATGCATTCTCTTCGTTTGCCTATAGACAAAATAGGAAGATTTACTTCTAATGAAAAAAAGATCTATGCGTATCTGAATTATGAGAAGGAGTATAAAAAAGCAAAAATGATTATTGAGGAGTACAAAGAGCCTTATGAAGAAGAGGCTATTGTACAAAGATCTGTAAAATCATCTCAATACTATACCGTACGCAAAGGCGATAATTTAGGACAGATTGCGTCAAGAAATAATCTGTCCGTTGCAGAATTAAAAAAACTCAACGGATTAAAAACGAATTCCATTGCCGTAGGGAAAAAATTAAAAATCGCTGAAAATACCAAATACATTGCCTCTGCAACTCCTGCTAAAAAAGTATCGGCATCAGAAGCTTCAAAAGCCAAGTCGGCTTCAAAAGCAGTCATGTATACCGTCAAAAAAGGAGATACGCTCGATGGTATTGCTAAAAAATACGGTAATATTTCAGTGGCAGATCTTATGAAGATCAACAATATTAAAAGTGCAAAAAGTTTGCGTCCGGGAATGAAATTAAAAGTAATCTAAAAAGAGGTCGGAGACTACTACTAAAAGAAGTATTGGTTTCAGATTCTTAGAGATACCCGGCCCCGATAATGATGCTAAAACAGACTTTAGAACAAAATATACGGATAGTCTTAATTTAATTATAATCATCAGGTGAGATTCATTTGGGTTGGAGTGATATTGTTATTGTTCTCGTGTCAGAAATCAGATAAAATCAGAACGGGAAAACTTGTAGATTCTACAGGAAAACGCAATGAACTGACACTTGTTATAGAAGACAGTTTATGGAACGGAGCCGTTGGCGATAGTATTCGCCAACGGCTGGCTGTTCCGTTATATGGTAACCTGCAGGATGAACCTTTATTTGATCTGGTTCAGTACAGTCCAAAAATATTCAATTCTAAAGCTCGGCTGGCCCGCAATGTTATTTCTTTTTCCAATAATGTGGCTTATGAATTCTGGCTGGAAAAAAGCTTTTATGCTACCCCTCAGAATTTTTTCTTCTTACGTGCCAAAAGCAGTAAAGATCTTATCCAGTTATTTCATCAACAGGCAGATTCCATTATCTCGGTATTTAAAAAATCGGAATTAAATGAAGAACTGCATACCATATCCAGAAATAAAGAACAGGATATACCACAGATAAAAAAATACTTTGCGTGTACCTTAAAAGTACCCTCTCAGTTTAAACTCCTTTCATCCAGTAACGAACACTTTGTCTGGCTGCAGAGAGACCTTGCTTCAGGCAACAGTAATCTGGCCTTATTTGAAGTGCCGCTTACAGCTATAGAAAACACAAAAAATACCCTACATAACAACCTGTTGCAGGCAATAGATTCTATGAGTTATCGGTTTATTAAAGGAAGCCGGTCTCACTCTTATCTGTTTGTTGAAGACAGCATCACACCTTTATTTGAGAAAACAAAGCTACAGGACTTTACTACTTATGAAATAAAAGGCGACTGGAATGTTGTAAATGATTTCATGTATGGTCCGTTTATTTGCTATGCGGTAAGGGATGATTATTACAACCGTTATTTATTTCTTTTCGGATTTGTAAACAATCCGTATAAACCCAAACGCGACCTTATATTTGAATTGGAAGCCATATCTAAAACTTTAAATTTATACGAATAGATGGAAGTAAAAATAAAAGCATTTAACGGGTTATCTCTAAACGAACTATATGATATACTGGCTTTGAGAAATGAAGTCTTTATCGTGGAGCAAAATTGCGTTTATCAGGACATCGATTCCAAAGACCAGAAAGCACTTCATGTATTGCTTTATGAAGGAAGTTCCTTAGCGGCCTATGCACGGCTTTTTGACAAAGGAATTGCTTATGATACAGCAGCAATTGGCCGGGTAATAGTTGCTCCGGCATACCGCAATCGCGCATTGGGCGATTTGCTTGTAGACGAGGCCATTAAAGCCATTGAAACGCATTATAAAACAATAAGCATCACCATTTCTGCTCAGGCACATCTACAGCGATTTTATGGCAAACACGAATTTGTCACAGTCTCTGAAGAATACCTTGAAGATGATATTCCTCATGTAAAAATGAAAAGAAACTAACTCTGAGGTCTTCTCTTGAGATTAATCGTACTTTTAGGATGTAAAATCATCGGATAATATTCAATCTTTACCGAACTGTTATCCAGACCAAATGCTTTTTCTTCTGATAAGCTCAAACGTTTGATAAACGAATATACATCCAGAATAAATGCTTCATACCATGGCAGGTCATTATCATACGTAATGGCCTTTTCAATAATCACATATTTAAAATCGCCTAAAATATTGTTTTTTCTCAGAGATTCATATGTACTCAGCGTATCTATCTCTCCGGAAGCGGTAAGATCTTCCAAAACTTTTAAAAACAATTGACTGATTTTAGGAATGACACGGAATCCAAGATAAAAATCAACCCGGATAATATTGTCTGATATATTCTTTACCTGATATTCCATTGTATAAGGAGCATCCAGTACGTTGACATGTAGAAGCCAATATATATCCGCTCTTTTAGGACGTTTGCGAAGAATCGAATACACGATTTTCGACTCTATATCTTCTTTGATTCTGGAGTTGGTCAGATAAATAAGGTTGGTAGAATATTTGGCAATCGATTCATCCTTGCTCAGATCGCAGATGACTTTTGAATAATCACTGATTTTAACAAATTCCGTATAATTATTTCGGATCTTCTTGCCCAGAAACCAACTGCACATAACGAATGCGAGTAAAGAGGCAATGATGATAGAAACATAACCTCCGTGTGGAAATTTTTCTACATTGGCAATAAAAAAACAGATTTCCAACCCGATATAAAATGTCAAAAATAAAAAGATCAACACTTTATTATACCGTTTCAAAATCATAAAATAGGTGAGCAGTATGGTAGTCGAAATCATACACATGACAATGGCTAAACCGTATGCGGCTTCCATATTACTCGATTCCTGAAAATGAAGTACGATCAGAATACAACCGATGCACAACAGCCAGTTGATAGAAGGTATATAAAGCTGTCCTTTGATAATCGAAGGATATTTTACACGGACTCTTGGCCAGAAATTCAGACGCATAGCTTCATTAATCATGGTAAAAGAACCGGTAATCAATGCCTGAGCAGCAATAATGGCAGCGGCAGTTGCAATACAGATACCTACAGGTAAAAACCATTCAGGCATGATGAGGTAAAAAGGATTTTTTACAGAGGCAACACCGTCAGCGACATACTCAAGAGATTGGTTTTCCTGTGTGATCAGATAAGCACCCTGACCGAAATAATTTAAAACCAACATCGATTTAACAAAAATCCAGCTGATACGAATGTTTTTGATACCACAGTGTCCCAAATCACTATACAAAGCTTCTGCACCGGTAGTACATAAAAACACGAATCCCAATACAAAGAAACCATCCGGATGCAGTTGCAGAAGTTCAATAGCGTGTACCGGATTTAAAGCTTCCAGAATGCTGATGTGACTGATGATTTGAAAAAATCCAAGAACACCCAGCATAAGAAACCAAAGCAGCATAATAGGACCAAAAAACTTTCCGATCAGTTTGGTACCATAACTCTGAAAGAAAAACAGAATGATGATGATCGCAATGACAATAGGAACCGTTTGTATTTCAGGCTGGTAGATTTTAAGACCTTCAATCGCCGATGAGATCGATATAGGCGGCGTAATCACACCATCGGCAATCATAGCACTACCACCAATAATAGCTGGAATAATCAACCATCTTTTTCTGAGCCGTTTCACCAACGTATATAGCGAAAAAATTCCGCCTTCTCCGTTATTATCCGCTTTCAGGGTAAGAAATACATATTTGATGGTCGTCTGTATGGTCAGTGTCCAGAAGACACAGGAAACAGCTCCTATAACCAGCGATCTGCTGATGGGTACATGCCCGAAAATGGCTTTCATCACATACAGAGGTGATGTACCGATATCTCCATAGATGATACCTAAGGTTACCAATAGAGATCCAAAAGTTACGGTACTGAAATGACCGCTTGATTGTTGAGATTTCAAATCCTGAAATTTAGATAATACTCCTTTATTTTTGCTGTTTTCTTTTTCTCATTCGTTTTATGAAAAAATAAAAAACGAGCGAAATTATAATAATAAACGGCCAAATGTATATAATGCCGATAAAGAAATCTGTTAAATTATAAAACCCTTTAACGAATGCGGTTCCCAGCTGAGAAAAGAACGATTCTTTCTGAGACGCACTGTAAGGCATTTTTTTATAGATATGCAGCGTTATACTGCTCATGGCTACCTGATTCTGAAGATATTTCAATCGTCCTTCTGTGGCTTCGACTTCTTCTCGGATAGAAGAGAGTTTTTGTTCAATCTCAAGGATATCGCTCATGTTTTTTGCCTGACGCAAAATTTCCAGATACCGGCTTTCAAGTTCTTTCTTTGTTTTCAGACGACTTTCTACATCAATAAATTCTTCTGTAACATCTTTGCGTTCAATTGATTTACGGTCAAAATAAGCGGTTTCCTTTCCGAGATCTGCAATCATAAGGTCAAAAGACTCGGATGGCACACGGATAAAAAAACTAAGAGAAGGCTGATACTCATTGCCTTCAGACGTTTCGGTGGTGATATAGCCTTTATGTTTTTTAACCAGTTCTTTGATTTTAACCGTACTATCTTCCAGATTTTTAGATTCAAAAACGATATCAGCCGTTTTGATGATTTTCTTTTCGGCTTCCTGGGTAACAGTAGTTGTATTTTC
Source organism: Flavobacterium sp. (assembly GCA_032096595.1). Taxonomy (GTDB): domain Bacteria; phylum Bacteroidota; class Bacteroidia; order Flavobacteriales; family Flavobacteriaceae; genus Flavobacterium. The sequence continues at coordinate 223,581 of DAMCXY010000002.1, forward strand.
GGCACCACCGGATGCTTTATCTGCCATTGGTGGTGCGGCTTCAGCCATACCAGCCTGCGTTGACTGATAATCGTCAGAAACGGTTTCTGTATGATTATTTCCGCAACTCAGCAGAACCATCAGCAATAAGAGAATAGAAACTTTTTTCATGCCTTTTTTTATTAAAAATAACGAAATTATTTCGTTTTTTCAGATGGAACAGATAGGGTATCAATGAATTTCTGAAAAAGGATTTCCGTTTTTTCAAAAATCTCCTGATAGGTTAACCGCTCTTTTGTCTGATAAAAAAACATCATTGCATAAGGCTTATCAGACTGTTCCAGCAAAATATGCTTATGATGCCGGTAACATTCCCGCAATACGCGTTTAAAATAATTGCGGTCAACCGCTTTTTTAAAATACCTCTTAGAAACAGAAACCCCTATTTGTAAGGGTTCTTCACTTTCTTCCAAAGCAACATATACAAGCCGCAACGGATATTTGGTCACGGTTTTTCCTTCTGTAAAAAGGAGATCGATTACTTTTTGCTTTTTCAGTTTTTCGTTAAGAGGGTAATTAAGAGCCATTTGACATTTTTAATGGGGCAAAGTTACTAAAACCTGAACAAATGAAACTCATCTGTTATTAATTGTAGAGCGTATTACTTTTCCCTTACAACAAAAGCTCCGGAAAAGCGAATTCCGGAGCCTCTGCATGTTCATTTTCAGCTTAAGAGAATTTTATTCCTGTCAAAACAGTTTTATAATGTTGTAAGGCAGTATAAATAGTTAGTCGTTGGGTGGTAAAAAAAGTAACTTCAGAAAACAACTGTTCATAATACGCAATTCCGTTGAGTAGGTGTTCTCTAAAAGAACTCCATTTTTTTATTTGTGTGGCGGTAGCATTATCTGAAAAAGAAGCCATTTCATTTTGGAGATGTTCTGTGTACATTCCGAGTTCTTTTATAAAAAAATGAGGGCGGTTTTCCTGTGTCATTACAGACGTACCTCCATAGATGTGCTGCACCATTTCTGCCAGAGAAACTTCCTTGTCAAAATAAGCGAGATTGGGTCCGGGACAAATCACCACCCCCTGCTGTTGTCCTTTGACAGGCATATTGTTTTCCAGATAACTCGCATTGGCCAATCCCACACACAAACACGCCTTAACCGTAACCGCATCCTTTCTTTTTTGAAAATCGGCTGCGGTGAGTTGCGCTCTGAGCGATTCTAATTCTTTTAATTTTATATCCTGATATTTTTTGGAAGCGGTACACAGACCGGAACTCTCATAGGTAGTATCCAGCGCCAGAAGTTTTTTCGGACAGGAACTGCCGGCTTTATTTTCGGCAATTCTCTTCTCTTTCCAGAAATCATTGCTGACTCCTTTAACCGAGTTAAACGGTACTCCCAAAGGAGAAATGTCACTCAGATAAAAATCCTCTTCATGGGCCTTTTTAAGCAAAGTACGCGTCTCCTGATCTACAGAAGTTGCTTCGGGTACCAGTAAAAACGGAGAGCCCCATCCTACGGAGTCCAATTCATAGTATGAGAGCAGAAAAGCATGTTCTTCTGCAGTGCCAACGCCTCCCTGAGCCGTAATTTTGAGTGGTAAAAGATCCTGAGGTACCGGCAGCTTCTTTATTTCCAGAGCTTTACTCAGCAATTCATGGGCTGAGGTTACAAGTTGATGTTTTTTGTCTTTAAATTCCTGCAAAATAGGGCCCAGTAAAAAACCGTCCGTTGCAAAAGCATGTCCTCCGCAGTTCAGTCCGGATTCAATGCGGTATTCAGAAACCCATAAACCCTTTTTGGCAAGAAAATGACCTTGTATCATTGCAGATCTGAAATCACTTACTTTCAAAACAATCTTCTTTTTCAATTGTCCGGTTGCATCCGGAAAAAAGTCACTGAAGGTTTCCAGATAACTATACAGCTTGGGATTCATCCCGGCAGATAATACCAGAGAAGAGTTCAGGCTGCTTTGTGCAAATCCACGTACAGCCGCATGGGCATCGTTAAAGGCAACAGGCAGAGGAGTGTTTTCTTTATCAAAATGAGGTTTGTCTACCTTTGTCATCACATTTACATCAATAGCACCGGGTAAAAAGAAGTTGTCCAGATATGTTTTTACAGCTTCTTTAATATGCTCTCCTGTGTGCAGCAGAGATTCAAGTTTCTTTTTAAACTCAGAAGCGTGTGGCAGCGTTGTAACATATTTCTCTAAAGCTTCTCTGTTACCGGCAAGCTCATTTTTAAAGGCATCCACTTTATCGCGCACCAGCTTATCCATAAAATTGAGATAACTGGTAATTCTTTTTGCTCTGTAATCGTTAAACTTCTGTTTGATTTCCTTATAAGGTACTGAAAATTGAGCACTGTAAAAGGCCCTCATTTTTTCCAGTAATTCATCGTCTGTGATAGAAACTACAGATGAAATACCGTAATGCGCCACACGAAGAGGCGTATCAACAGTATATGAAAGTCCCATTACGGGAATATGAAAAGTATGAATTGGATGTGGCTTCATATAAAAAGAATAAGATGCGAATTTTGTGAATTTTAAACATATAACAGCTGATAAATGTCATATTCACTCTTTATCTTATGCAAAAAAGGTGTTTTTTTCAAGATAATATTACCCTGAACTGGTACACAGGGATTAAAAAAAGGAAAAACAGCATAATTTCTATAAAAATTGTATTTTTACTGTTTAAATAAAAAAGGATGAAATTACATGCCATAGAAGCCGGAAATTTTAAACTGGACGGAGGCGCCATGTTTGGGGTTGTTCCCAAAACACTCTGGAACAAAACCAACCCTGCTGATGCCAATAATCTGATTGATATTGCGGCCCGTTGTCTGCTTATCGAAGACGGTGACCGTCTTATTTTAATTGATACGGGAATGGGTAACAAGCAGTCAGAAAAGTTTTTTGGGTATTATAACCTGTGGGGCGATTTTAGCCTGAACCGATCCTTAAAAGAAAAAGGATTTGCTCCTGAAGATATTACAGATGTTTTTCTTACCCATCTTCATTTTGACCACTCAGGCGGAGCCGTGAGTTGGAATAAAGACAGAACCGGATATGAACCTACTTTTAAAAATGCCCGGTACTGGTCTAATAAAAATCACTGGGAATGGGCAACCAAACCCAATGCACGTGAAAAAGCATCTTTTCTTTCCGAAAACATTCTTCCGATACAGGAAGCAGGGCAATTGCATTTTATCGAACATCCTTCAACTGATTTTAAAACGAAATCAGAATTGGGATTCGGTATCTATTTTGTAGACGGGCATACCGAAAAACAAATGATACCACACATAGAGTACAAAGGACAAACTATTGTTTTTTGTGCCGACCTGCTGGCAACCGCAGGACATCTTCCGTTGCCGTATGTGATGGGATACGATACAAGACCATTGCTTACATTAGGCGAAAAAGAAAAATTTCTGAACCAGGCTGCTGACCACAACTATCTGTTGTTTCTGGAGCATGATGCCCACAATCCTGTTATTACGGTACAGCATACCGAAAAAGGGGTGCGCCTCAAAGAAATACTGGCTCTGGAAGATGTATTAAAGTAATGTTAAACCTTCGGCGAAGATGTAACAATATCCACGTCATAAACACCAATAAACAAAAATAAAGTATAAACAAACAAGTATAAATATGAAAATCAACAAAGCGTTTTATCTGTCTGCGGTTCTCGCACTTGCTTTGACAGGATGTAGTTCTACCCAGCAGTATTACCTGCCAAACATAAGTAAATTAGAGCCTATTACAAATGCAGATCATCTGCCAACCCGTACTTCAGATCTTTCAGAAAAAGACTTGCAAAGATGGAGTCATTTGGATATTCTAAGAGATACTGTTCCGGGAATGTCTGTAGACCGTGCTTATGAAGAACTCATCAAAGGAAAAAAAGGAAAAAAAGTAATTGTAGGAGTTATTGATTCCGGTGTTGAAATTGATCATGAAGATTTGAAAGCTGCGATCTGGACCAATCCTAAAGAAAAAGCAGGGAACAACATTGACGATGATAAAAACGGTTATATAGACGATATACACGGATGGAACTTCTTAGGTAAAGCCAATGAAGAAAATCTGGAATTGACACGTATCGTAAAACGCGGAGATGATGGTTCTGAAACCTATAAAAGAGCCAAAAAAGAACTGGAAGAGAAAAAAGCAAAATTAGCTTCAGGTCGTATTCAGGCTGATATGTTGTACAACTCTTTTGATGCAGTATCAAAATACCTCAAAAAAGAAGACATCACCAAAGAAGATGTAGACAATATTCCTGCTGATGCTCCTGCAGAAGTTCTTCAGGCAAAAAATATCATGTATGTGGTGTTGGCCAATAATCTTACAAGAGAAAAACTGGAAGAATATAAAGAATACTATGATGGTCAGGAAAAATACAACTTAAATGTGAATTTTGACGGACGCAGCATTGTAGGAGATAATCCTGCAGACATCAACGATACCAACTACGGAAACAATGATGTTCTCGGAGACAGAAAACATGCAAAACACGGAACACACGTAGCGGGAATTATTGCTCAGACAAGACATAACGGATTGGGCGGAGACGGAGTCGCTTCTGATGTTGTAGAAATCATGGCAGTAAGAGCCGTTCCGGACGGAGATGAATACGATAAAGACGTAGCTTTGGCAATTCGCTATGCGGTTGACAACGGTGCTAAAGTAATCAACGGAAGTTTTGGTAAATACTATCAGGAAAACAGCCAGTGGGTACGCGATGCCATCAAATATGCCGCAGATAAAGACGTATTGATTGTTGTAGCTGCCGGAAATGATTCTAAAGATCTGAACCCTGCATCAGGAGATGTAGAAAGATATCCGAATGATGTAGATCCGAAAACAGGCAAAGAAGTTTCTGACAACTTCCTTGTAGTCGGAGCTTTAAATCCGGAATTCGGAGAAGGAATGGTGGCGAGCTTTTCTAACTTTGGAAGCAAAGATGTTGATGTATTCGGACCTGGTGTAGAGATTTATGCTACAGTACCATTTGGAAAATACGATTTCTTACAGGGAACATCTATGGCATCGCCAAACGTTGCAGGTGTTGCGGCGTTGATCCGTTCATACTATCCAAACTTAAAAGCAGGACAGGTAAAACAAATCTTAAAAGATTCCGGAGTAGCGGTAAATAAAGAAGTAATCGTTGCAGGAAAGAAAACCGACAAACGCGACTTCAGTGCTATTTCAACTTCAGGAAAATTTGTAAATGCTTATAATGCGTTAATTATGGCAGACCAAATTTCCAGAGGGAAAAAATAATTAAGAATAACATATTGATTTATAACCACTTATTTTCTTTATATTTATTGACTTTTCAGTAAAATAACGTAAATAAGTGGTTTAATTTTTTTAAATGATTATGAAAAATCTTTTATTTTTTATTGTTTGCATTTCAACTTCCGTTTTTGCTCAGCACAACAATCCGAACAAAGGATACTGGCAGCAGCATGTGAAGTACAAGATGAATGTAGACATGGATGTTAAATCCTTTACCTATACGGGAACACAGGAGCTTGTCTATACCAACAATTCTCCTGATACACTTAAAAATGTTTACTACCATTTATACTTCAATGCATTTCAGCCCGGCAGTGAGATGGATGCACGTCTTACGGCTATAGCAGATCCGGACAAAAGAATGGTAAAAAGCTTTAAAGCACCTGATGGTCAGATAAAAAAGCAAAGCAAAATAGCGGATATGAAACCCAATGAAATCGGGTTTTTAAAGGTTACCAATCTCAAACAAGACGGTGTTGCACTGACCAGCAAAGTGGTGGGTACCGTATTGGAAGTGGTGTTGGCGAAACCCTTGTTGCCGGGTACTTCCACTACTTTTACCATGAATTTTGAAGGACAGGCTCCGGTGATGGTGCGCAGAGCCGGACGCAATTCAGAAGAAGGTGTTGCCTTGTCGATGACCCAGTGGTTTCCGAAAATGGCCGAATTCGATTTCGAAGGCTGGCATGCAGATCCGTATATCGGAAGAGAATTTCACGGGGTTTGGGGAGATTTTGATGTCAAAATTACCATTGATAAAAACTACACCATTGGAGGTACGGGATATCTTCAAAACAAAAATGAAATCGGACATGGGTATGAAGATGAGGGAGTGGTGGTAAAGCATGATAAAAAGCAGAAAAAGCTTACCTGGCATTTTATAGCTCCGAATGTACATGATTTTGCATGGGGAGCCGATAATGATTTTATCCATGACAAGGTAATCGGGCCTAATAATGTAGAACTTCATTTCTTTTACAAAAACAAGCCGAATGTAGTTGAAAACTGGAAAAAGCTACAGCCTAAAACCGTAGCCTTACTCGACTTTTTCAACAAAGCAATCGGAGAATATCCGTATAAACAATACTCTGTTATTCAGGGTGGCGACGGTGGTATGGAGTATGCTATGTGTACCCTCATTACCGGAGAGCGCAGTCTGCCAAGCCTCATTGGTGTTACTGCACATGAGCTGGCACATATGTGGTTTCAGCATATACTGGCAACAAACGAATCTAAACACGAATGGATGGACGAAGGGTTTACCTCTTTTATTTCCGATTTTGCGGTCAATCAGATCATGGAAAAAGAAAATCAGGAAGATGAGCATCCGTTTGCCTCTATGTATGCCAACTATTACTATATGGTAAAAAAAGGAGGTGAGCAGCCTCTGACCACACATGCAGACCGATTTGATGATAATATGAACTATGGTATATCGGCGTATTCCAAAGGAGCTATTTTCATCACGCAGCTGGCGTATGTTATCGGTTGGGATAATACGTTTAAAACGCTTAAACGCTACTATAACGATTATAAATTTTCTCATCCGACACCAAATGATTTTAAACGTACGGCTGAGCGTGTTTCGGGGGCTAATCTGGACTGGTATCTTGTAGATTTCACTCAGACTACCAACACCATTGATTATGGTATTAAAAGCGTTAATGAAAATGCAGGGCAAACCAAAGTGGTTTTGGAACGCATCGGACGTATGCCGATGCCGTTGGATATTCTTGTGATCTATGAAGACGATACCACAGAATCCTTTTATATTCCTAATACGTTAATGCGTTGGATCAAAGAAAATCCGTATCCGGAAATCAAAAGAAGCGTATTAAAACCGTGGGATTGGGCTTATTCTACTTACGATTTTAGTTTTGATACCAAAGGAAAGAAAATTAAAAACATTGTTATTGATCCGTCACAGCTGATGGCAGACATCGATCAGAAAAACAATGTATATCCGCAGGTAGCACAATAAGCATAGTACGCCTTGCGACTTAAACCGACGAGAAAAAAAAGAGAGATGATTCCATCTCTCTTTTTTTATATTTAAAACTCTGATAAAAGCGTTTCAAGTAATTTTACCTGCTCCTGCAGGCTTTGAGAAGCCGGATTCTTTTGCTGTGCGGCTTTCTTTTGAGTGAGCCCGTTTGTAATCATAATTTTAACAATCATACGTACCTGAGGTCCGTCACCCAATTCTTTTTTTAACTGCCGGTAAAGCATCGCTATTTTATTCGTAGCATCCGGAGTATCATTTTGCATGATCCAGTCAAAGGCATCTTCCAGTACTTTGCCGGTGTCGGGATCCTGAAATTTTATGAGGTAATAAAAAGCTGCAGATTCTGCAATCAGCTTTGCTTTATTCCAATCGTTATTTCGGATCCATTGCGGAATCATAAGCAATGAAGCTTCCTGATTTTTTGCCAGTACTTCTTCATCCATATTCTTCATATAACGTTCCATCTCTTTCGGATTGTTTTTAATCAGATAGCTCAATGCAGCACTTTGTACGCTGAAAGAAGGACTTTTCAAAGCCCTTTCAAAAAGAGGCGTGTCTTTTATGTCTGCTTCCCATAATGCGGTCAGTGCAGCGGCTTGTACAAGCGTTTGCTTGTCTTTCTCAGCAATGGTTTTCAGTTCGGCTGTAAAAGTCTTTTTTACCGATTCAGGAGACAGTTTTTCAATCACTTCTTTTCGCAATCCGTAATACGGATCCGTTAGAGCCTTTCTTAAAGTTTCTGTTACACGGGTATTTGTCTGCTGGTCATATAATCCGTCAAGTGCCTCTTTTCTTATGCCATAACTTGCTCCGGGACTCAGATAAGCAGCGATATTCTCTTCAACAGAACGGTCTTCCTCGATTTCTGCAAGCAATACTTTTTCCGGATTTATCAGCACTACATCCGGCTTTTTTGCCGCATCAAACGTCAGAGTACTATTTTCTTCCTTAGCAATCCATACCTGATGACGCATAGATTTACCATTGATTATCACATCAATATCCAATGGAAATTCAAATAAATTTTTCTGTGTCTGACGGATTTTCAGGGTTACTTTTTTGGTTTGAGCATCATACGACTGTTGTACCGTCAGTTTCGGATGGCCGGAACCATAGTACCATTGATTAAAAAACCAGTTCAGATCGCGTCCGCTCACTTCTTCCAGAGCAAGACGCAATTGTGTAGCTTCTGCCTTTCCGTATTCATGCTGCTTCAGATAGCGATTCAGACCTTTAAAAAAAGCATCATCTCCGAGATAATTGCGCAGCATGTGTAAAACCCCCATTCCTCCTTTGTTATAGGATATGTCGTCAAACATATCTTCACGGGAGTTATAATGAATACGAACCAGATCTTTTTCATATCCGTTGCCCGATTGGTAAGCACTCAAGTCTGCCAGACGGTGATCTTCCGCCTTATCTTTACCGTATTTATGTTCAAACCACAGGTATTCAGAGTAATTGGCAAAAGACTCATTTACCGTAAGATTCGACCAGCTTTCTGCTGTTACCAGATCTCCAAACCAGTGGTGAAACAACTCATGCGCAATCACAGACTCCCAGATGTTTTCATCGATCAGCTGTCCCGGTTTTTGCTGTGCATCTTCCTTGTGCAGTGTAGCGGTAGTATTTTCCATAGCACCGCTGACAAAATCCCTACCCACCATCTGATCGTATTTTGGCCACGGATACGGATAGTCAAGCAAATCGGAAAAAAACTGCATCATGGCTGGAGTATCTCCAAAAATCTGTTTTGCATAAGCAGCGTATTCTTTTTCTACATAGTAGTTTACAGGAATCTGATTCCATTGATCTTTTACGATAGCAAAATCACCGATTCCCATAAAAAACAGATAAGGAGCATGCTTTTGTTCCATCTTCCAGTAATCGGTACGGGTACCGTTACTGTTTTTCGTCTGGTTTTTCAGAACCCCGTTAGACAGCGTCACATATTGGTCGGGAACCGTCATATAGATTTCACTGGTAGATTTCTGATTGGTCTTGTCAATTGTCGGAAACCAGCCCGATGATGATTCCGTTTCTCCCTGAGTCCAGATCTGTATCGGTTTGTCGGTATCGGCTCCTGTCGGGTTTATAAAATACAATCCTTTGGCATCGTGAATCGCTTCACTGCCTTCATGGGTCACTTTGTTGGGTTGTGCCACATATTTTACATAAATATCAAATGTTTCTGACCGCTGATATGATTTGTCCAATGTGATCAAAAGCTGCTGATCGTCATAAGAATATTTCAGTTTTTTAAGCGCTTTACCCTGAGCTAATGCCACTTCTTTGATGACCATATTTTTAGCATCAAGTATGAGTTTATCAGTTGCATAAAAATGCGGTTTCAGCGTAATCCATGCTTCCCCTTCAGCTTCCTGTTTCTGATAGTCAAAACTGATGGCTATTTTGGTATGAATCAGATTGTGCTGTATTTCAGGTTCCGCTCTGTAGATGGTGAGGTTATTATCCTTTTTTTCAGAATAGCTCGGAGGCAGAGTGGTAACCTGTGCGTGAACGGTTTCAAGTATACAAAAAGCTACTGCTACCGTTAAAATAATTTTTTTCATAAGAAAACGCATTTGGAGTCTGTAAATTAGACTACTAAAATACTCTTTTTAAGAAAGCAAAAACCAGATTTTTAAAAATTCTCGTCAGCGTGGGAAGTCATACGGTAAAGCGAAAAGCCATGAGCATAAATTTTATCTATACTTCCATACGTTATAAAAGTGTTACGAAACATGATAAAAATCATAAAATGTGGTATCTTTGCGGATGATAAAGTTTAAAGCAAAAAAATCATGATAAAAGTTTCAGAATCTGCTGCTAAAAGAGTAGCGCTATTAATGGAAGATGATGGTTTTAGCCCGGTGAACGATTTTGTGCGCGTGGGTGTAAAAAGCGGCGGATGTTCCGGGTTGGAGTATGAATTAAAATTTGATAAAGAAACAACAGATACCGATAAAGTTTTTGAAGACAACGGCGTAAAAATTGCCGTTGATAAAAAAAGCTTCCTGTATTTAATAGGAACCACATTGGAATATTCGGGAGGATTAAACGGAAAAGGATTCGTTTTTAACAATCCGAATGCTTCGAGAACCTGCGGATGCGGAGAAAGTTTTTCGCTATAATAACCATACGATAAAGATTGAATTTTTAAAGCGCTTTCACAAAAAGGGTTTTAATATTTAAAAGAAAATATGTCAAAATATACAGAAGAAGAATTAAAGAAAGAACTTGAGACAAAGGAATATGAATACGGATTTTATACGGATATAGAATCGGAAACATTTCCTATTGGTTTGAATGAAGAGATTGTAAGAGCGATTTCGAAAAAGAAAGAGGAACCGGAATGGATGACGAACTGGCGTTTAGAGGCTTTTCGTATCTGGAAGGAAATGAAAGAACCGGATTGGGCAAATGTAACGTATCAGAAACCGGATTTCCAGGCCATTTCTTATTATTCGGCTCCGAAGAAAAAAGACCAGTATAAAAGTCTGGATGAGGTAGATCCTGAATTATTGGAAACCTTTAAAAAGTTAGGAATTTCTATTGAAGAACAAAAGAGATTATCCGGTGTAGAAGTTGCCATGGACATCGTTATGGATTCCGTATCGGTAGCGACGACTTTTCGCGATACGTTAGCAGAAAAAGGAATTATTTTCTGTTCCATTTCTGAAGCGATCAGAGAACACGGAGATCTGGTACAGCAATATTTGGGAACGGTAGTGCCTCAGAAAGACAACTTTTATGCAGCTTTGAACTCGGCGGTTTTCTCTGATGGATCGTTCTGCTATATTCCAAAAGGAGTGCGTTGTCCGATGGAATTGTCTACGTACTTCCGTATCAATCAGGCAGGGACAGGGCAGTTCGAAAGAACTTTGCTGATTGCAGATCAGGATTCGTATGTCTCTTATCTCGAAGGATGTACAGCACCTTCACGTGATGAAAACCAGCTGCATGCCGCAGTTGTGGAGCTCATTGCTCTTGACGGCGCAGAAATCAAATATTCTACGGTACAGAACTGGTTTCCGGGAGACAAAGACGGAAAAGGCGGAGTGTTTAACTTTGTGACCAAACGTGCTTTGTGTGAGAAAAATGCAAAAGTATCCTGGACACAGGTAGAAACCGGATCGGCAGTAACCTGGAAATACCCTTCATGCATCCTTAAAGGAGACAATTCGGTAGGGGAGTTTTATTCCATTGCGGTGACCAACAACTTCCAGCAGGCAGATACCGGAACCAAAATGATCCATTTGGGTAAAAACACCAAGTCTACCATCATTTCAAAAGGAATTTCTGCGGGCAGATCGCAAAACAGTTACAGAGGATTGGTGCAGATAGGACCGCGTGCAGAAAATGCGCGTAACTTTTCGCAGTGTGATTCCCTGTTGATGGGCAATGAATGCGGAGCGCATACGTTTCCGTATATTGAATCCAAAAACAGTACGGCAAAACTGGAGCATGAGGCTACGACGAGCAAAATCGGAGAAGACCAGATTTTTTACTGCAACCAGAGAGGAATACCGACAGAAAAAGCCATTGCTTTGATCGTAAACGGATTTTCTAAGGAAGTATTGAATAAACTGCCGATGGAGTTTGCTGTAGAAGCACAGAAATTACTCGAAATCTCTTTAGAGGGATCGGTAGGATAATAAAAATGCATTCCTGCCGTATGCGGGCTAAAAAATAATAACATCAAAACAAAAACAATACGAAATTTTGATGCAACCTGTTACAAAAGCAATGCTAAAGGTTGGATGTTCAAATTTTCAAATGACCCAATTAATTATGTTATCAATAAAAAACTTACATGCCTCTGTTGAGGACAAAGAGATATTAAAAGGCATTAATCTTGAGGTAAAACCAGGAGAAATTCATGCGATAATGGGACCAAACGGTGCCGGAAAAAGTACCCTTTCTTCTGTAATTGCAGGAAATGAAAATTTTGAAGTTACGGAAGGATCTGTTTCTTTGGATGGAGAAGACCTTAGTGAATTGAGTCCGGAAGAAAGAGCGCATCACGGAATCTTTTTATCCTTTCAGTATCCGGTAGAAATACCGGGAGTTTCGGTAACCAACTTTATGAAAACGGCGATCAATGAATCGCGCAAAGCAAGAGGATTGGAAGACATGCCGGCGAATGAAATGTTGAAACTCATCAAAGAAAAGGCTGAACTATTAGAGATCGACCGTAAATTTCTTTCCCGTTCATTAAACGAAGGCTTTTCAGGAGGAGAGAAAAAGCGTAACGAAATCTTTCAGATGGCGATGCTGGATCCGAAAGTAGCCATTCTGGATGAAACGGATTCTGGATTGGATATCGATGCGTTGCGTATTGTAGCCAACGGCGTAAATAAGCTCAAAAGCGATAAAAATGCTGTTGTGGTCATTACCCACTATCAGCGTTTGCTCGAATACATTGTACCGGATTTTGTCCATGTACTCATGGATGGAAAAATTGTAAAGTCAGGTACCAAAGAATTGGCATTGGAATTAGAAGAAAAAGGATACGATTGGATTAAAGCGGAATTAGCTTAGTGACCGGTTTACTGTTTTAAGATTGTATCACGGAACAGCAAACGTTAAACCACATTTAAATGGATTTAAAAGAAAAATTATTATCATCATTTATAGCTTTTGAACAACGCGTAGATACCGATTCACAGTTACACGATATCCGTACGGAAGCATTAAAAGTATTTGAAGAAAAAGGATTTCCTACCAAAAAGGAAGAAGCGTGGAAATACACTTCTTTAAACGCTGTTTTAAACAACGAATTCAGCATTTTTCCAAAAAATGACGAAGCGATAGAATTCAAAGAGGTCAAAAAATACTTTTTAAATGATGTAGATACCTATAAACTTGTATTTATAAACGGTGTATTCAGTTCGCATCTTTCCTCTACCACACATGATGGTCTGGATGTTTGTTTAATGTCTTCGGCATTGACCAAACCAAAATACAAAATGATTATCGATACCTATTTCAATCAGATATCCGATAAAAACGACAGCCTTACCAATCTGAATACAGCCTATGCGTATGAGGGTGCGTTTATCAACATTCCGAAATCTACGGTGGTGGCCAAACCTATAGAAATCGTATATCTGACTCATCATGATCAGCCGGTTTTTGTACAGCCGCGTAACCTTGTGATTGTTGGAGAAAATGCACACGTACAGATACTGGAGCGCCATCAGAGTCTCACATCGGCACCTGTACTGACAAATTCAGTAACGGAGATCTTTGCACAGAAACGCGCTATTGTAGATTATTACAAACTGCAAAATGATGTACAGACCGCCAATCTGGTAGACAATACCTATGCGGCTCAGAAACAGGAAAGCCGTGTATTGGTTCACACCTTCTCTTTCGGGGGGAATATTACAAGAAACAATCTGAACTTCCATCATCAGGGAGAGCGTATTGACAGTACCTTAAAAGGCATCACATTGATTGGCGACAAACAGCACGTAGACCACTATACTCTGGTAGATCATGCACAGCCCAACTGTGAGAGCCACCAGAATTATAAAGGAATATATGATGATCGCTCTACGGGGGTTTTCAACGGAAAAATATATGTAGAAAAAATTGCTCAGAAAACCGATGCTTTTCAGCAAAACAACAACATATTACTAAGTGATAAAGCAACGCTTAATACCAAGCCGCAGTTAGAAATATTTGCTGATGACGTAAAATGTTCGCATGGATGCACCATAGGACAGTTAGACGAATCGGCCATGTTTTATATGCAGCAGAGAGGTATTCCTAAAAAGGAAGCCCGTGCCTTATTGATGTATGCGTTTACAGATGAGGTACTCTCTTCTGTAACCATTCCGGATCTTAAAAATAAATTAAGCCGCGTCATTGCTACCAAACTCGGTGTAAATATGGGATTTGAAATATAAATAGTCTCTATAAAATAAAAAAGCCCGGCAATACTGTCGGGCTTTTTTATGGTGTAAGACCACCAAACAGGCTTTTCAGTAAGATATTGGGCGTGGGAAAGTTGGGATTGGGGGGTATTTTTCGTTTTTGTCATAAAATCCGTTACAATGCTGTAACAAATTAAAAAAAACAGGACTTTTGTTTTTATTATTAACATAAATGCAATATGTTTGTTGCCAAATAATCTTAGGCAGTTTTCCTTCTACCGCTGCCTTAGTTTTTACGAAACACGATGAAAAAAACACTGCTATGCCTGTTTACAGGCTTTGCGC
>DAMCXY010000003.1:0-189828 GCA_032096595.1 Flavobacterium sp.
CTCATTATTATCAAATTTAATTATAAATTTGTCTAAACTTTTGGGTGCACTCTAAACCAACACCTTTTTTTTATTTCGTTTTGAGCATATTCAACGCATTTTGCAATGATGCATCATGGTCAAAATACAACTGTATGATGCGTTCCGTTGTTTTTTCATTTTTAAGAGTTTTTCTTAGCGTATTTGTCAGAAACTCATAATTAGTAAGGGTAGATTTGTCTTTTAGCAGAACACTAATCCATTGCCACATTTTCTGCTGTCCGATTTCTTTTTCTATGGCTGTAAAGATAACAGGTGCATAATAATATACATACAGCTCACGGTCATCATATTGTTTCTGGGATTTTATTTTGCGAAAAGGTATTGGAGTAAAATCTTCAAGTTCTTTTATTTTATCCTGTAGTTTTTTATCATATACTTCTTTTCCAATGACTTCTTTTGTAAGCTGTAGAGACAAATATTCTGCAAATCCTTCTGCCATCATATCACCTAATTCGGAGTTGAATACTTTATAGGTTCCGAAATAATAGTGCCCTAATTCATGAGCAATAAAAGGTCTGTACCAATTCTGCATTTTCGGATCAAATAAACTTTTAAATCCATTGTCACCCCAACCAATATCAAGAATTGTCGGGTAGGAAACAAACAGCCATCCGTCTGCTCTGGAAGTAGGCGTAGTTTCTACGAATGTTACCGGCTGATCAAAAGGAATGTTTAATTTTTCCGTATAAAACTTTTTGTAGGAGTTGATAAGAAGACTGAATTCCTTTATTTGTTCCTGAGTTATGGTTGTGTTGAGTATGAACGTATTACCCATATTTGAAAAGTCATAATTACCACAAAATAAAGTGAGTTCTTTTGGAGTATCGCTTTTAAATTTCGCACTACTGCTTTTTACAGGTGCATTTCCGTTTACATACAGTGTAGTACAATCTATACAATTGATTTCAATGTTGTATCGTACTTCTTCATACGTTTTATCCATTTCAGCATCATATAATACCGGGTACCATGCAGACTGAACACCATCTGTTCTGACGGAATTATGATTAAAAGCAATATTTCCTTTCCAGTCTTTTCGGCTGTAGTTTTCGAGAGTATCTTTTACAACCGGAAATTTGCCTACATATTTGAATTGAATTGTTTTCGGAAGAAATTTATTTTTTCTCGTATTATCCGGAAAAATGTAGGCATTGGATTCTCCTGTAGAAGTACTATCGGAAAGTGTCTTGTCATAATATATTAAAAAGTCCTGAGGCTCCTTGCTTCTGAAATGTAGCGGATTCATACCGGAATTTAACCGGATATAATAGTCTTTAACGTTTGGAATATCAGTTAATGTGAGATCACATTCAAAAGTACCCTGTGCAATTGAAATGTTAACCTTTCCGGTAAGCAGCGGAGCTTTTTCCTGAGCAAAGAGTGTCATATAACATGCTGAGAAGAAGAGTACAAGTAAAATTCGCTTCATATAATAATAGTTATAGTTACATTTTAGTAATAATAATCATGGTGTGCAGAAAGATTTTTAAATCGGTTGTCTAAAGTATATAAAAGATTGGTAAATGTCAAAAGAAAATGAATTTGCGGATAAATTTTTCATAGTTGTGATCTATATCACAGGTAAACTGTTCTCTGTTTTCGGAAATTTGTACTATTAAAAATAAAGACAAATGCTTTTTGATCAATATACATTAGGAACTATAGATATAAAGAACAGAATTGTTATGCCACCCATGACACGTTCGCGGGCTGCAAGAGGTGAAATAGCTACCGATCTTATGGCGCATTATTATGCTCAGCGATCTACAGCGGGATTAATCATTTCAGAAGGAGCACAAATCAGCCGTCAGGGTCAGGGATATGCATGGACTCCCGGTTTATTTACTGAGGAGCAGATCATTGGATGGAAAAAAGTAACAGCTGCTATTCATAAAAAAGGAGGAAAGATATTTGCTCAGTTGTGGCATGTAGGAAGAATTTCGCATCATTCCTTACAACCTAACGGAGAAGCACCTGTAGCTCCGTCTGCTATTTCAGCTGAAGGAGTTAAGGTATTTTTGGCCAAAAATGGAAAAGAAGCTTTGAGCGGAGAAGGAGAAATGGTTCAGCACAGCCACCCGAGAGCTCTTACTATAGATGAGATTAAACAAATCATTTCAGATTACACACAAGCAGCGAGAAATGCTATTGAAGCCGGATTTGATGGTGTAGAACTTCACGGGGCAAACGGTTATCTGATTGAACAGTTTATGGATTCAGAAACGAATAAAAGAACAGATATATATGGCGGCAGTCTGGAAAATCGTCTGCGCTTTTTAAAGGAAGTGGTCACAGCTGTTGCAGCTGCTGTTGGTAAAGAGCGGGTTGGAGTGCGTCAGGCTCCGTTAACAACATTGATGGGTGCAATAGATGCTCATCCTGAAGAAACATACATTGCTGCTGCAAAAATACTGAATGAGGTAGGAATTGCTTACATACATATTGCGGAAGCAGATTGGGAAAATGCTCCCGTAATGGCGGAATCTTTTAAGGAAGCATACAGAAATACGTTTTCGGGTACTTTGATTTATTCTGGCAAATATACCAAAGAACGCGCAGAAGAGGCGCTCCATAAGGGATGGGCAGATCTTATCGGATTCGGAAGACCATTTATCGCGAATCCTGATTTGCCAATGCGCATACAAAATGATTGGCCTTTAAATGAACCCGACAGATCTACTTTTTTTGGCGGAACTGCAAAAGGCTATACCGATTATCCGTTTTATAAAAACGATAATGTTTAAGAATAATTAAAATAACATAATATGAAAAATAAATTAGGAAAAAGTGATGTAAAGGTTTCTCCGCTCACTTTAGGAACATTTGCCATTGGCGGCTTAATGTGGGGAGGAAATGACAGAAAAGATTCTGTTGCAGCCATCCGTTCCTCAATGGATGAAGGTATTACTTCAATAGATACAGCGCCGTTTTACGGACTTGGATTGAGTGAGGAGGTTGTAGGTGAGGCTATTCAATCTTATGATCGCTCCCAAATAGAAATCCTTACAAAATTCGGGTTGGTCTGGGAACCGGAAGTGAAAGGATCTTATGCTTTTGATGCAAGCTTTGAGGGAAAGAGTTTTCCGGTATATAAGAATGGTACCAAAGCAAATGTTATCCGTGAGGTAGAAAATAGTTTAAAACGCTTGAATACGGATTATATAGATTTAATACAGTTGCATTGGCCGGATCCGCAAACACCTGTTGCAGAAACAATGGAAGCAATGCAGCACCTTATGCAACAGGGTAAAGTACGTGCTATCGGCGTATCTAATTATGATACAGCTCAGCTTGCAGAAGGTATGAAAAGTGTTGTTATTCATTCTAATCAGGTACCCTACAGTATGCTGAAACGCGAAATTGAAATGACTCTGATTCCTTTTGCCCTGAAAGAAGATATAGGAATTATTGCCTATAGTCCTTTGGAAAGAGGATTGCTTACCGGAAAATATACTGTCGGGGCTGCTACTTTAAGTAGTGATGATCACAGAAATACTTATTTTCAGCAATTTGAATCTGATAGATTAAAGAAATTGTTGAATACGTTGCAGGATATCGCTGCCTCTAAAAATTGTAGTGTTACCCAATTGGTATTGGCGTGGACCATACAGCAAAAAGGTATTACAACTGTTCTTGCCGGAGCCAGAAATAAGGAGCAGGCTTTACACAATGCAAAAGCATTGCATGTTTCTTTACATAATGACGAGTTAGCGATTATTAATCAGTATCTTTAAGAGTATGAAATCAATTATAAACAATACAGGCATTTCTCTGCTTTTGTTATTCAGTATAACAGGAGTTGCCCAAACTAAAAAAAAGGAATTTATGAAAGAAAAGATTTTGTTTGTGGTCACCAGCCATGATACGAAAGGTGACACCGGAGAAAAAACCGGATATTATCTCGGAGAAGTTTCACATCCGTGGAAAGTACTTACACAGGCAGGTTATGAGATAGATTTTGTAAGTCCGAAAGGAGGTACACCTCCCGTGGATGGTTTTGATCTTAGCGATCCTGTCAATAAAGAATTTTGGGAAAATGCCTATTACCATCAAAAAATTTCTAACAGTATGAAACCTGCTGAAGTACAACCGGATTTATATAAAGCGGTTTTCTATGCCGGTGGGCATGGAGCTGTTTGGGATTTGCCCAATGATCCGCAAATTGCAAAAATTACGGCAGCTGTTTATGAAAAAGGAGGTATTGTGGCGGCAGTTTGTCACGGACCAGCTGGATTGGTAAATATTAAACTGAGTAATGGAGAGTATCTGGTAAAAGGCAAGAAAGTAAATGGCTTTACCAATGAAGAAGAGGCTGCGGTTAAACTGACTGATGTAGTTCCGTTTCTGTTGGAAGATAAGCTAATTGAACGCGGTGGTTTATATGAAAAGTCCGCACCCTGGCAAGTTCATGTTACTACGGATCAGCGTATGATTACGGGACAAAACCCACAATCAGCTACTGCTGTAGGGGAGGCTCTCAAAAAAGAGTTGCAAAAATAAAACGAGTATTTACAGATGATCAAAGCGCGTATTTCTTTTGTATTTTTACAAAATGGAATACGCGCTATTTTTACGTCAGCATATAGATCATGTCGTTCAGCTGACAGATGAAGAATTTGAAGAAGTTAAACAATATTTTACCCCGGTAAGAGTACCTAAGAAAAATATGCTGCTCAACTGCAATGAACAAGTAAGTAAAGAATATTTAGTAGTTCAAGGTTGTATGAAGCTTTTTACCTTTGATGAAGCAGGAAAAGAATACATCATGCAGTTTGCAATGGAAAACTGGTGGATTTCTGATTATCCTGCATATCAGAATCAGACGCTTTCTACGACCTGTATACAGGCTTTGGAAGATTGTGTTGTTTTGGCATTGTCGTTTACAGATAAAGAGATTTTACTGCAAAAGATCCCTAAAATGAATATCTTTTTTGGAAAGAAGTCGTTTGGCGGATTTGTAGCTTTGCAGAAAAGAGTTCTTTCCCTATTAAAAAACTCAGCGGCTGAAAAGTATGAACTACTGCTTTTACAATATCCTGAGTTGTTTCAGCGTGTTTCCAAAACCATGATTGCCCACTATCTGGGAGTTTCGCGTGAGACTCTGAGCCGGTTACATAAAAAGTAATTTTTATAGTTTGATTTCAAGTGAAGCATCATATTTTTTAAGCTCTGTCAGAAAAGCCGGTATGTTTTTGATGACTTCATGGCTGTGGTGTATTCCTTTGGGAAATGTATCTTTTAAACAAAGTAAAGCCATTGCCGTAGCCACATGTGCTGTAATTTTTCCTTCGCCATTACCGGTAATACTACAACTCAGCATTTGATATTCTTTATTTGTTCCTGTCACTTTTACTCCAAAAACATCACTTCCTATAGTTACTTTTTTAAAAGAACGGATGAGTAACTTTTGAATTTTAGAAAATTGGAAAATACGGGTGATTCCTGTTTTTGCCAATATGTATATCACTTTTGTAAAAAAACGACTGTCAAATGCCATTCTTGTTACAATCTGTTTTACTTTAGTTGTTGTAAGCAGTGTATGTTGATCAGAAAAATCGAACAGATAAAAGGTGCGTTTACCTTTGAGCATTGTTTTTTTCGGAGAGCTGAAACTTCTGAGCAGGTGTGTGTTGCCATTATATTGTATGGAATATCTTTTATATAAATTATCAAATGTCCATTTATAAGCAGAATCTCCGTGTTTTTCTCCCATTCCTAATAATATAAAGATGTTGATTTCTTCGGTTTCAGACTGCGTATTCATAATATTTTGTGCGAGCAGATTGGTAATGCCGGGCGCCAGTCCAACACTCAAAATAGCGCTGGAACGATAGGGTAGTTGTTTTTTCTTAAGGTTTTCTATTTTTTCAATTAAATCTTTATCTGCTGTAATATCGATGTAGTGAATTCCGTTAACAAGGCAGTATTCTACCCAAAATGGATCAATCTGATCAATACACATTATTACGAGTTCAATTTCTTTGAGAAGTTCTGTATCAATCGGTTGTGTACTATCTAATTTGTATGGGATCAGATTTCCTTTTACTTTGTCGCATAATTTTTTAGCTTTAGTGAAACTTCTACCGGCAACAATAATCTGTCCCGGATAATGAGTTGCCAGGTTCTCCGCAATAGTACTTCCAACAGCTCCATAACCTCCTATAATTAAAATTTTTCCTTCCATCATTGTATGTATTTTCAACAAAGGTATTTCAACTTAAAAATGCCCGCAAGTAGTTACTCTAAAGGAACTATAAGAAACTTATTTAGCAGTCTTATCGCAAAATCAATACTTTTGTGTTTTAATATTCGGGAATTCTATGGAGAAAATAGTTTATGATGCCAATTTCTGTATAATGACTGATTTCTTTCGGATGACAGGGGGTAAGTGGAAGTCGGTTATTCTCTATCTCATTCGCAAAGATATCAACAGGTTTAGTCTCCTTATGGACGCTATGCCTACAATAAGTAAGAAAGTACTTACACAGCAATTAAGAGAGATGGAGCAGGATGGTTTGCTGATACGGGATGTTTTGGTAGCAAAAGCACCTATGGTTGTTGTATATCATCTTACTGATAAAGGGAAATCATTAAGACAACTTATCGATGGCATCATCGAATGGAATAAACACTATTTTTGATTAGAATTTAAAAAAATTGCTGACAATAAAAATCCTCTTATTTTGAGTAAGAGGATTTGATTAAGGTATTTTTCTGTTTATTTTCTTTTTAAATCAAAGGATCTAAGCGGTTGGTACACCAGTGGAATTTCTTCAATAATAACATCACTTTTATCCAGACCAAAAGCCTGTTCGTCTTTTTGTCCAAGTCTTTTGAGCATAAAATAAGATTTCAGAATCAACCCGTCTCTAAGTGCAAATTCATTTTCTACAGATAAATATTTTTCCATAACAATAAATTTAAAATCAATACCGGGATTGTATTTGGTAGAACCGTTATTTTTTAAGTGCATATTCAGTTCCTTATTGGCGATAAGGTCATCAATGATTTTTTCAAAATACAATTCTGTTCTCGGTTGAATACGAAAACCAATATTTAATACAATTTTGATTACTTTATCATCTACCAGCTCTGATACTTCATAATCCAATGTATAGGGATGATTGGTTCGGTTGATATGAAAAAACCAATATACATCAGCTCTTTTAGGTTTTTTGGCAAAGATAGATTGTATTGTTCGTTCCTCTATTTCATGTCTGCGATTGGCTTTGGTCAGATAAATAAGATGCGTACAGAATTTAGGAATGGAATTATCCATACTCAAGGCGGTAATCTTTCCGGAAAATTTGCCCAAATCCACAAACTTGGTGTACTGATTGTTGATTTTTCTGCCAAAATAACTTACATACATAATAAAGAAGAAAATTCCTCCAACAAATACGGTGATGTATCCGCCTTCTTTAAATTTGACAATATTGGAAATAAAGAAAGAGATTTCAATGACTCCAAATACGGATAATAAACCCAATACTGCGAGTTTATGCCACTTCAGTTTGTAAAGCAGAAAATAAGAAAGCAGGAAGGTAGTCATCATCATGGCAAGTGTAATGGCTAAGCCGTATGCCGCTTCCATGCGTGATGACGTCTGGAAATACAGAATGACCATAAGACAGCCAACCCATAACAATGTATTTACGCTTGGAATGTAAATTTGTCCTTTTGTTTCTGTCGGTTGCTTTACAGCAACACGTTGCCAGAAATTCAAGTTGATAGCTTCATTAATTAGGGTAAAGGAACCGCTGATAAGTGCCTGAGAAGCTACAATAGCCGCTAAAGTAGCAATTAATATACCCGGTAATAGAAACCATTCCGGCATCATTTCAAAAAACGGATTTCTACCTTCAAGGAATAGATTATCCTGATGCAGCAGCCATGCAGCCTGACCTAAATAATTGACTACAAGACAGGTTTTTACAAAGCTCCAGGTAATACGGATATTCTTTTTACCGCAGTGCCCCAGATCAGAATACAGCGCTTCAGCTCCTGTCGTACACAAGAATACCGCTCCTAAAATCCAGAAGCCTTGTGGATAATGTGTAAGCAATTCATACGCATAATAAGGGTTCAATGCTTTAATAACGGAAGGGTAATGAATGATCTGACTCAGTCCTACAGCCAGCAAAACAGTAAACCATATAGCCATAACAGGTCCGAATACTTTACCTACTTTTTGTGAACCGAAACGCTGAAAGAAAAAGATACCCGATATGATGGAGAGTACAATAGGTACCGGAGAAATATTTTTCAGATTATCAATCATGGTAAGCCCTTCAATAGCCGAAGTAACGGATACAGCCGGAGTAATAATACCATCCGCCAGTAATGCGGCAGCTCCGATCATGGTAGGAATGATCATCTTTTTACCGTATCTCTTTACCAGTGAATATAAGGAAAATATACCACCTTCACCGTCGTTATCCGCTTTGAGCGTCAGCCATACGTATTTGACTGTAGTTTGTAACAACAGTGTCCAGAAGACACAGGATACACCACCAAGTACCAATATTTCACTGATTTCTTTTGTACCAATAATGGCTTTAAAGGTGTAAAGGGGACTGGTTCCTATATCTCCATAAATTATTCCCAGTGCAATCAGTAAGGAGCCGACAGTGATTTTACCATCCAGTCCAATTTTGTTTTCCATAGTAGTAATGCTTACGTTTGATGGTACAAAATTGAAGCATATTCTATAAAGACGGTATAAAAACCATCAGGCAGGATATAAAGATTTTATAAAGATTATTATATACCGTAACTATCATGTTGCGAAATCAGTTATTGAAAACGATATCCTACACCACTTTCCGTAATGATATGCTTTGGCTGATTTGGATTTTTTTCAATCTTTTTACGCAGTTGTGCAATGAATACTCTGAGATACTGGGTTTCAAGCTGATATCCGACACCCCAAATTTCTTTGAGAATAAATTGATGGGTAAGAACCCGTCCTTCATTTTTGATGAGAAGCGCCAACAGGTTGTATTCTGTAGAAGTCAGTTTTACTGTTTCATGGTCACATTTGACAATTCGGCCTACAAGATCAATTTCCAGTTCATCTACTGTAATTTTTTGACAATCAGATTCATTACTGTTTCTGCGAATTGCTGAACGAATGCGTGCCATGAGTTCTCCCATCCGAAAAGGCTTGGTCAGATAATCGGTAGCACCATTATCCAAAGCTTCTACAATATCAGTTTCATTGTTCTGTACAGACAAAACAATGATACCCTTTGTGTACCATTCTCTGAGTTCTTTTAAAATCTGATGACCGCTGATATCAGGTAAACCCAAATCCAGTAAGATTACATCAGGTAGCTGATTCGCAGCCAGTAGCAGGCCTTCTTTGCCATTGACCGCCTGATGAATTCTATAACCGCTTCCTTCCAGATTGATCTGTAATAATTTCTGAATCTGTACTTCATCATCTATAATCAATATGGATGCTTTATTCATTTTTTAAATTTTTTAGATAAGAAACTTCTGACGGAATCCGAATGGTAAAATGTGCACCTCCCTGAGGCAGATTTTGAAGAAAAATAGTGCCATTATGAGCTTCAACAAATCCTTTTGCTATGGAAAGACCTAAACCGGTACCTCCGGTTTTACTATGCGGTAGTCGATAGAATTTTTCAAAAACCTTTTCTTTTTTATCTTCTGGAAAACCTATACCATTATCCCAAATTATGATTTCGAGATGTTCCTTGTCTTCTCTTAATTCAATACCTATTATAGTGCCTGGAGCAGTATATAATACAGCATTGTGAACCAATCCGTATAATACCTGCTCCATCAGACCTGCATCAATTTTAAAAAGGGGAAATTCTTCTTCGGGTTTGAAAATAATCTGATGGGTTTTGAGATCAGGAAATTTCTGTATTACCAAAAAGATGAGTTCATTTACATCACACCAATCTTTTTTCAGTTTTAGATTTCCCGTTTCCAGACGGTTCATATTCAACAGGTTTTCTACCTGTCTGTTGAGCCTCATACTCGCAATTTCCATTTCTGTGAGTAATACACTCTTATAGTCCGGTGATATGATTACATCATGCTCTTTAAGCATATCAATAGCTCCGATGATGGTAGAAATGGGGGTGCGGAGTTCATGTGATAACGAATTCAGCAGGGTATTGTATAATTTAATCGTTTTTTCTTTTTCTTCTTTTTCCCGTATCTTTTTTTCCTGTTTGCGGATTCTGTTTGTCAGGATTGCGCTGACAAGAGCCATTAATAGATAGATAAAAAACAAAAGGGCATTCTCAGCATTATTTATTTTGTAGTGCAGTATCGGATCTATAAAAAAGATATTAAGGATAAAAGCACTCAATACAGCTGCTATAGTAACCGGAATGATATCGTATACAATAGACAGAATAGAAACCATAAGCAGCAACAGTAAAGCTACAATCTGATAATCTATATACTCTTTTAATAAAAAGCAGACAGAGGAAAGTAATACCACTGAAATGATGCTGACAGCATATTGTCTGCCTATTTTTATTTTTTCTCCTTTCAAGCTTTTGAAGTTTTAATAATACAAAGGTAATCAATGCTGTGTAAAGATTTTATAAAGACTTTATATGTGTTGTTATAGACAAATTTACAGGCTATAAAGTAAAGCAAAAGGCAGGATTGTATACATTTGTCGGAATATATTACTTTTAACAGATGGAACTGATGTTATGATAGACGAGAAAATACTTTTGCGTATGGGTGCGCATTATAAAACCTATGAAAAAGGAACTGTTATTTTCTTTCAGGATACCTATGCGGTTTACTATTACCAGATCATCAACGGAGAGGTAAAAATGAATAACTACAGTGAAGACGGAAAAGAATTTATACAAAATATTTTTACTCCGGGGCAGAGTTTTGGAGAACCGCCTTTGTTTATAGAAGAAAAGTATCCTGCCAATGCAACTGCTGTCAGTGATTGTACGCTTATTTGTTTAGAAAAAGATCTGTTTATTGAAATGCTGCGACAATATCCGGAAGTTTCTATAGAGATGAACCGTAGCTTGTCCAGAAGATTGTGGTACAAATCTGTTATGGCTCCTGAGATTTCTTCACAAGATCCGGCAAAGCGTTTACTGACATTACTTACGTATTTTAAAGTACATCAATCAGAAGATGTAAACACGCCTTTTTGTTTTCAGATTCCCATGACGCGTCAGCAATTGGCTGATTTGACCGGATTGCGGGTAGAAACCGTTATCCGTACCATCAAACAACTTGAAAAGGAAGGCAGACTGCAAATCAAAAACAGAAAAATATTTTATTAATGATTAACTTTCGAAAGGCTGCTGCAGTGCAATCCGGTTCCCTTCGCAATCTTTAAATTCAGCCACCCATCCCCAGTCACCACTTTCTGTTACCGGAAATAAAAGGGTAGCTTCGTTATTCAAAGCCGCTTCAAGCGTTTTTTGTATGTTATCAGTTCTGAAATACACCAGAGTACCTTCAATAGTAGGTTTATAAATACTGCCTTTAGCCAAGGCTCCTGATATGCCGGAATTATTATTGTATAAGGGAAAAAACGCCATTTCATTGTCGTGGACAACCGCTTTTTCAAATGTTGCATTAAAAACAGCTTCATAAAATTTCATGGCCCGTTCAAGATCAAGTACAGGAATTTCAAAATAGATTACGGGATGAGAAAATGTTTGCATGGTACCTGAAATTATAGTTTTTAAAAAAGATCTGTCCGCTTATAGCGCTAAGAATTATTATCTTTGTACGAACATCAAATGTATCAAAAAAAATGAAAATTCCTTTATAAATAAGGTATTTCCGTATACTTGTTTTATGAATTCAATTAGAAATCAATTACTGCAAACGCATGAACGTATTGCACCTTTTATACACCATACTCCTGTGATGACATCCTCCATGTTGAATGAGATATCCGGAGCATCACTTTTTTTTAAGTGTGAAAATTTTCAGCGTATGGGCGCCTTTAAAATGAGAGGAGCTTTGAATGCTATCTTACAATTGACACCTGAACAAAAGGCTCTTGGTGTGGTAACACATTCGTCAGGTAATTTTGCCCAGGCATTGGCTTTGGCGGCAAAAAGTCTGGGAATCAAGGCGTATATTGTCATGCCGAATAATGCTCCCGAAGTTAAGAAACAAGCGGTAAAGGGCTATGGAGGAATAATTGTTGAATGTTTGCCTACTTTGAAAGATAGGGAATCCTGTTCAGAAAATCTGATGAAGGAAAAAGGACTTACCTTTATTCATCCGTCTAATGATCTTCAGGTAATTTTAGGGCAGGGAACAGCAGCAAAAGAGCTTTTGGAAGAGGTTTCCGGATTAGAAATGATTTTTACGCCCGTTGGCGGAGGCGGATTGGTTGCCGGTACACTTTTGGCAACTAAAAGTTTTGATCCGCATATATCGGTTATTGGCTGTGAACCTATGGCGGCAGATGATGCTTATCGTTCACTGTTATCGGGGAAAATTGAAAATAATACTACTACAGATACCATGGCAGATGGTCTTAAAACAGCTTTAGGAGATATCAATTTTCCTATTATTAAAGAACATATATCAGAAATTATACGCATTGAGGAGACGGAAATTATTGAATCCATGAAACTCATCTGGGAACGTATGAAACTGGTAGTAGAACCTTCAGCAGCGATTGCTCTTGCAGGCGTTTTAAAGCATAAGGAAAAACTGAAAGGTAAGAAAATCGGTATTCTTCTTTCGGGTGGAAATGTTGATTTAGGCAAACTTCCTTTTTAATATAGGCGCTTTCCAGATGGAAAGCGCTCTTTATTCTTTTTCAAAAGATTTCAGCGTACCATCCGTATTGAATTCAATAGAATATTTGGATCGCGGGCTGTCAATACTACTCGGATACCATCTTGGATTACCTTTATGAGCAATTACATAAATAGTTGGTATTTTTTCTACATCTGGTATTTCACGAATTTTTTCCTGTAAAGAACGATAGACGTTATGGGCATTTACAAAAGGAATTTTATCTAAGGTCAACAGATTTTCTTCTATTTTATCTCGTTTAGTGGTCTGTACAGGTTTGGGGTCATTCCACTTTCCATCTGCGTAATAATATTCATCTATGTACTCAGGATTATCAGGATGTTGTATTTTCAGACTGATCCGATAATCTTCATAAAAGTGAACAGATCGATAAATGTTTATGTTTTTGCCTTTAAATTGAGGCAAATTTCTTAAAGAAGCTTCAGCTGCTTCGAGTGCCTTTACATTTTCACAAAAAGGAATTTCTGCTTTTTTGATAGAAGTATCTTCCTTTTTTGGATCGCTATCGTAGGTAGAATTTTCTGATTGTTGATGCTTATCGGGATTCAGTGTCTTTTCTATAGTTCTGCTCAGCTTGTTACAGGAAACTGCCATAAGACACCCCAGGATTATAAACGTTTTTTTAATCATTATTGTATTGCATTTATGTCGTTTTCAAAAGCGGTTATCTGCGGTTCATCCGGCAGATAAAAAATGGTTTTTTGTTTTTCCTTTGTTTCGTACAGATGTATTAACTGTACGACTTTTTTTATGGAAACCTGATGGCTTTTACCTTTATTATCTTCATACTGTAAAGTAAATTTTATTTCAGGCTGATCATTTATAAGAGTACCTGTCTGAGAGGCATTGATTACCGTAGCTGTTGTTTTGATCCCATAAAATTTAAGTCGCAGGGCATCTGTTTTTTTTACTCCTGCAAAGCGTGAGATAAAAAGTTTGTAAACAATAAAATATCCTATGGAAGAAAATAAAGCGAGCATAAGGGCAGACGATACCAGCGGATGTTCAAATGTGACAAAGCGCCATCCATATCCTTTATTTTCGGTTTCATAAGAATAATAATAATACCAAATAATGAAAGAGAAGAACAGCATCCAAATAGCGTACATAAAGATTAACTTTTTATAATTTACGGCTACCTGAATACCTTCCGGAACTATAAAGGGTTCTTTTTTTAATTCACGATCCACATACAGTTTTAGTGTATTTCCTTCCCGATATCTGTTGAGTTCAGGTTTACTGTCATTAACAATCAGGGTATGCCTGATAAGTTGATTCGAAAAATTAAGAAATTCGACCGTTATTTCTTTTGTTTCCAGATCTTTGTGTCGGGCTGATAATCGGGTTACACTTATTATCTTTGTGGGTAACGCTTTGCCTTTCGACAAAATGAAACTGATATTTTTCTTTAGGATAAATGTTGATTTATAGATCAATCGAAAGCTCCATCCTAAAAAGAATGCCCATAGAGTTACGGATAAAAAAAGCAGTACAAGCGCCATAACCGGATCTTTATTTTCTAAATAGAATGCGGAATCACTTTTGATGTTATAGTAAATGATGGCGGGATGGGCAATGATAAAATACAGGATAAACAATACCCAGAAATAAATAAACAGATGTTTCAAAATAGCTTCTTTTTAAACAAAAATAAACTTTTTGAAAATAATCTTAATGCATTGACGGACTAAAACTGTCTTAAAAAATTTATTTTTTCAAGATTCTTATGGCTTTTGAAACCGCCATACCTAAAGCCCGGCTTATATGAGCCTCACTTTCTGAATTGATCTGTAATGTACTTGATGGGTCCTGCTGAACAAATACTGCAATTTTTTCATTTTCTTCGAGAAATACGGTAGTCGGTACTGTAAGAATAGTTGATGCTACATTGAGACTGCCTTTACCGAAAACGTGTTTTTTTACAGAAACTATTTTACTTGTCATGAAATTATCTGTAGATGTTTTTATCAGCAATACAATCGTTACCTGATCGTTTTTGTGAGTAGTAATTATAGGTTTATAAATAAAAGGATTAAAACTGATGGAGGCTGTAATTTCATATGTACCTGCTTTTTGTACCGAAAAGGTATGCTTCATTTCATCAAAAGTGCAGATGTTGTTGATGACGATATCATCTTGTACAAAGGTCACTATTTCTTCTGTATTATTTTTTGATTCTAATTTCTGAGATGCAGTAGATTGTGCATAGAGTGCAGATTTTAAAGGTTCCTGAGCAGTTACAACAGAATAGCATAAAAATAAGGAGCAAAATACTAAAATACTTTTCATACTACTCAAGTTCTATTTTTTTTATGTCAATGATTTTACTGTAAGGAATGTTTTGCTGTACATCAGTAGCAAATTGTCCTTTGTCAATGAGCACATCAAGATTACCGGCTCCAATATAGGCTTTAATAACATCACCGGCTTTGAGACGTACAATAACCGGAGGAAGTTCGATCTTGGTAAGCAGATAAGAATTTTCATTATTGAATGAAAAACGTGTTCCGGCAATAATGTACTTAGGAATGGAACTTCGCGCCGCCTGTCCGGGCATATTTTTTAGGATAAGAAAATTGATACCGAACCGTACAAAATCTTTTTCTTTTCTGTTGGGGTTAAAATAAAAAACCGCTGAAACCTCATACATACCATCCGCTAAAATTTCAAAAGAACTGTTTATAGGGTTATAATTACTGATATCATTGTAAACAATATCTTCCTGTGATAATGATATTTGGGTCGCTGCAGCCTGATTTCCATTATGTATGATTACATTGTTTTGCTGTTTACTTGATCGTATTACGAGACTGTTGGCTGCTGTTTTTTCATTTTGGGAAAAAATAGGATGTTGTACACAGAATAAAAGCAATATAACAGCAATAAAGTTTTTCATTATAAGAACTAATCGGGAATACAAAATAACAAAAATAACACAATACCAGAAAATAAGATTGGGTATTGTTAATAACAGATATAAGCGACAAAGTAAGCTCAGAGGCTTACTTTATTCTTTTTTTAAGTTCTACATCCAATTGATAGATAATACTTTCTTGAGTATCGGTGTCGGTATCTTCACATAACAGAAAGGAAACTTTTTTACCATTTCTTTTATAAACTGTGAGTCCTTCGAATTTATGTTCCGTAGAAATGACTTCTGTAAATTCAATCTTCATTTTTTTGAGATCAATACATCCAAATAAAGATCCTCCTATAGCCCCGTCATGATAAGTTGATTTGTTATTTTCTGCTGTAGCAATAAAAAATAATTTGTTTTCAATAAGTACAGCATCTGAAAATCCGGTTTGTATCCCGTTTATTTTAGGAAGCTCAAAGTCATTATAAAACAGGTTAAAGTCATCAGTAAGATTGGCTCCCTGAACTGTTATTACCACATTTTTATTATTTGGTCCGTTACCTCTGTTCAGAAAAAACCAGTCGGTTCCGTTATAAGCGACGCCTTCAATATTAAAGTCTTGCGGTTTTATTTCTGCAAAATCTCTCATAGACATATAAAGTGTGCCTAAGTCTAATACCATTACTTTTTTATCGATTTTATTAAAATGATACCCTTTTTCGCGGTTTGGTTCAGAACCCGAGCCAAAAACATACACATCATCAGAACCTTCGAGCATGGATTCAAAATCTGCCTTATCCTTTTTTGCAACATTTTCGAAAGGGAAATCCGCAACAAGCAAGTCTTTACTTAGAGTCTTCTCTTTTATGTTATAGTTATACAAATAATTGCTGTTGTCTGAAACTAAGTGAATAATTTCATCACTATACGTTAATCCTGAAGCAGCACTTACGCCTAAAATCTTTAAAAGGATGTTTAAATAAAATTTCTTCATTATCTTTAAAATAAAATCATATAAATTTAATAGATAATTTCAGATCGTAATGGGTATTAAACAATTTTTAGCAAAAGAAGATTTTTCCTTAAGTGATTTTCATACTTTTTTAAAAGATTCAGGAACCATCGAAGAAGCAAAAGCGGAATTAAAAAAAGTACGCAAAAAAATAAGTGATATTCAGGATAAGATGTATGCAAGCAATCGCTATAGCGTACTTATTTGTTTTCAGGGAATGGATACCGCAGGTAAAGACAGTCTGATCCGGGAAGTATTTAAAAACATCAACGCAAGGGGAGTAGTTGTTTACAGTTTTAAAACTCCATCAGCAAAAGAACTGCAACATGACTATCTGTGGAGGCATTATATCGCGCTTCCTGAAAAAGGAAAATTCAGCGTTTTTAACCGTTCTCATTACGAAAATGTACTGATCACAAAAGTGCATCCTGAGATCATATTAAATGAACGTATTCCTAAGATCAAGACCACAGATGATATTGACGACACGTTCTGGAACAACCGATATGAATCAATCAACCATTTTGAAAAACATTTAGCAGAAAACGGTGTGATTATTTTAAAATTTTTCCTGAATCTAAGCAAAGAGGAACAACGCAAGCGATTATTGAGACGACTTGAAAAACCTAAACACAACTGGAAATTTTCGCCGGGCGATTTATCTGAACGACAATTATGGGATCAGTATATGCAGGCTTATGAAGCTTTGCTGAAAAAGACATCAAAAACGAATGCTCCGTGGTATGTGATCCCTTCAGATGTAAAGGAAATACAGCGATTACTCGTTGCCCGCATCATATACAAGACACTCAAACAATATGAAGATATAGAATATCCTGAAGCGGATGAAGAAATTCAATCCAAAATAAAAGTATATAAAGAAGCGCTGGAAAAAGACGCCTGAAATAAATTGGAAGAAAACCGACTTTACCGGAAAATATAGCTGATAACCGGGATTGTGCGAGGCTTCACTTTTTTGTAATATTGAGTATAATTATAGATGCATTGTTATTTACTACAGCTAATACAATTGTAAGAAATAAAAAAGTGAATCTGTAGGTATTAACGCATTCAAAAAATATTATATACAATGATTTTCAGAAAACGATTTGCTGTTGCTGCCTTTGTGATAAGTATATCATCTTTTGCACAGATAAGAACAGGAGTATATTTTTCTTCCGACAAGAAATACAAGGAGATTAGGGAAGAACTTGGAAATCCGCTACCCGGAAATCCGGTGATGATTGTAACCTCTTTTGTTCCCAAACATGGAAGTTATGTTTGGTATCTGAATGAAAGTAAAGCTGAAAAAGACGCTTATTTAGATGATAATCCCAAAGATTTATATGCCGGCATTTATTTAGAAGACCACGGTGGGCTAATTCCGCTGATAACTTTTAAAGACTTTGCAAAAGGTCTTGCACAACCCCGATATCTCATTAACTATTGTGAGATCGGAGATGCAGACCAAGATGGTTTTCCGGAGTTCTATCTTACTTATTTTGAAGAATCAGACGGATTAGATGCCAAACCATTAAAAGTTATTGTTTATACCAAGATCGGAGAAAAAACACTTTCAAAATCGAAAATTACCGCATGGATTCCCTTTCAGGAAGAAGACCAGTATCGTGAAGAAAAGGATGAAAATTTTAAATCATTACCCAAAGCGATAAGGCTTAAAGCAGAAAAAATAGTAAAAGAGGCCAAAAAGGGAATCAATTAAAGCCTGTAAAACATCATGATACGACTACAAAAATATACCTGTACTAAAAATAAAATCAATGAGTAAAATATATCTGGCACTTTATCTGTTGCTGTTTTTTTTAGGTTCCTGCAATCAAAAAAATAAGGAGGACAATAATAAGATGATACAAAATACGGAACAGCAAACAATTGATTCTTTGAGTATTCAGAATAAAAATGTTTCACAATCCGGGCAAAAAGATGCTGCGGAAGAATGGTTGAAAAATATATTCAAAACAAAAGATTCAGACCAATTTTTTCCGGAATATAATGTAGAAGAAAAACTATGTACAAAAAGATTTCAGGAGTTTATATCGGAATCAGGTGAACTCTATGGACCTTCAAACTTAACGGATGCTGAATTTCCTGTTGCCGAAAAAGAATACAAAGCCAAATGGTCTAAAATATATCCGATTGAAGAGCGTGAAATGTGGCTTTTTGGAAGAGGAAATGGAGATATAGGGGAACTAAAGGAGCTAAAAATCAGTAAAAATAAACAAGGGATTTATGATGTGTTTATTGATTATGGAAATGGAGTCAAAACACAAAATGAAGTAGTAGTTGTTTTTGAAAACGGAAATTACAAAATTGACTACTGTAAAACGCAATTTTTGAACTGATGGAAGTTTAAAGTCAAGACCGTGAAGCGAATCTTAGAAATTACTGAATAAAATACGTATGATGAAAAGAAAGATTGTTGTTCCGTTTTTAAGTACTTTGTCGATCATATTTTTCAGTTGTAAAGATGCGGAAAGAAAACACAAACATTTCCCGAATGATCTGAAAAATACCAACTGGATTGTTAATTCAGGAGGACTTATTACTCCGGATGGAGAGCAAATATACGATCTGACTCAAAAAAAAGATACTGCAGTTATTTTTAATTTTCATGCCGTAAAATTTTTAGATGAAGAAAAATTCAAAAGTTATGATTCATGGGAATGTGGGAATGATTGCTTTACCGAGATACACGGAAAATATTATTTTACAGAAGCTAATCAGATAAAAATGGTAGTAGACAGTATCAGCACATCAGGAACCTGTCTGGCTCCGACACAGATGTTTAAACCATCTAAAGAAATGGTATTTGATCTTACAAGAGAAGGAGAACATTTACAACTTATAAGAAAAAACAAATAAAACAACATAGATTTTTAAAGAACAGATTATTAAAAAGCAACAGTGACACCTCACTTAGCAACACAGTATATCAGGAATGACAAAGCCAAACATATTCCGCTAAAGGTGTAAGAAATATTGGGAGACAAAAGTGATATGGCTTGACATGGCTAATCATAAAATCGGATTTGCACGAAGAGATACGGCATTAATTTTAGACCTTTATTTTTTGATGAGTTTGCTCAGCAATTGGAGCAAATGACCAAATAGCTGTTAGAATACCCGAACCCTATTATAACTGTTCAACAAAGCATCAGCTTAGCAAAGTCTTCAAATCGGGAGTTTTCCTGAAGCACATAGAAACTGAAATCAAAAAAGAGCCCAATCAACTGATCGGGCTCTTTTTTAATTATTCTACTATTTTATAGGTTCCGAGATTTGCGTCTGTTACAGTAAAAGTTCGGGTTGCTTTAGAGAAAACGGCTGTTTCCAAAACAAAAGTATATACCTGTGTGTTAACATTATTTTCAACGGCCTCCGTATGTGTAATTTTAAGGCTTCCGCTTCTTGCAGTCCAGTCTTCCGCTACTGTTTTATCAGGATTATTCTGACAGTAATTTGTTCCGGCCGGACTTGTAATGGCTTCTTTATATGTTTTAATATTAAGCGTATTGGTATCATTTAAAGCAATAGTAGTACTATTACCAAGAGCTGGTAATGACTCCGGAATATTGAATCGTATCAGCTGTGAATTACTGGCACTGTAAAAACCATTGCCTTCACAATACGTAATATTGGTACTGTCAAAATTAATGGTATTGGTATTTTCCGGTAAAGTTGCCGTAGTTCCGAAATTAAAAACAGAATATTTAATTTCTTCCTGTTGATCATTCACAAGTACCAGATTCTTAAAATTAATGATATAATTGTATGAAATACTGAATCGGTTTGGTTGTGAAGTAGATGGTTCAACCGTCATATTCAGTGTATATTCCATAGTAGCACCACTTTTTGAAGTATATTCTTTAACAACCGCAGGGCTTGCCGGTGGCAGATTACCACAAATAGTGGCTGCTGTAACCGCACCGTCATAAAGACGGTAGTAAAGTGTGTTGGACGAAGAGGTGGTAATCGTATTTAATTGTCCTATCGTAAGAGATGTATTGAGTATAGGAGTTCCGCTACTCAAAAGTTCAATAGCTAATAATTCAGAATTATATGCTTTATAATACAATTCGTTTGTTGCGCATTTTGAAATATTCAGATTACTTGGAAAAGATAAAGAATCAAAATATATATCACCGTCATCACAAGAGGAAAATAACGTACATACGAGAAATAAAGCCACTAATTTTTTCATGAGTAAAATTTTAAACAAAAGTAACTTTTTTATATAAATACCGTATTTAGATGCCACTATTTTTTATATTTGAAAACTTAATCTTTTGTTAATGGAAATGCACCAAAAAACTAATTACCCTGCGTTGTATACATTAATTGTAGTCTTCTTCTTTTGGGGATTTATTGCGGCAGGAAATAATATTTTTATCCCTTTTTGTAAAGAATATTTTCATTTAGATCAGTTTCAGTCACAACTTATAGACTTTTCTTTTTACACTGCTTATTATTTAGGTGCATTAGTCTTATTTGCATTTGGAATGCTTCGCGGAAAAGATTTGGTGACCTCGTGGGGCTATAAAAGAAGTATTATCTACGGTTTGATTTTTTCTGCTATCGGTGCCGGAGCTATGATTTTGGCAGTAGAAGCTGATATTTATATAGGCATGCTGGTTGGATTATTTATTGTAGCACTGGGATTCTCTTTACAGCAAACCGCTGCAAATCCGTTTGCTATTTTACTGGGCGATCCGAAATCAGGAGATAGTAGGGTGAATCTTGCCGGGGGAATCAATTCTTTGGGAACAACTATAGGTCCGCTTATTGTTTCTTTCGCTTTATTTGGTACCGCTGCTGCTGTCACAGATAACCAAATCAAAAATCTAAGCATGGATAAAGTTGTTTTGCTTTATACCTGTGTAGGATTATTATTTATCGGTGTCGCTACCTTGTTTTATCTTTCAAAAAAGCTGCCAGAAGGCAAATCTGTGGAAACGATTGAAAAATCAACCAAAGCCTTGAAAACGCTAATTGTCATTACTCTTTTATTATTTGTTTGTCTGGCTCCTGTTTTTCAATCCTACAGAAGTGAAGACAATAAAAAAATAAACGAAATGGAACTGGTGTTGGAAAAAAGAGAAAAGGAGCTCCAAACAACAACAGATTTTTCAGCAAAAGGAACTATAAATCAGGAAATACAACAGCTGCAATCGGATAAAAATACTTTAAAAGCAAAAATAGAAAATAAGCGTATCATGTGGCTTGCAGGCGCTTTGTTTAGTGTTATTGGCGGATTGGTGTTTGCCTATTTCCAATCAAAGAAAAATAAAGAAGGCTGGGGAGCTATGCGATATCCACAGCTCATTTTGGGAATGATTGCTTTATTTACCTATGTAGGAGTAGAAGTAGCGATTGGGAGTAATTTGGGTGAATTATTAAAATCAAAACAGTTTGGTGGTTTGCATGCTTCAGAAATAGCACCCTATATTTCCATGTATTGGGGCAGTATGATGATAGGGCGTTGGGCCGGGGCAGTGAGTGCTTTTCAACTGACACGACAAAAAAGAATGTTTCTTATCATCCTGATGCCGATAATTGCTTTTAGCATCATTATGCTGGCAAACGCTTTGACAGGGTATGAAGTCACTAATCTCTATTACTATTTTATATGTGTAGTATTGCAGATTGCCGCTTTTTTTATGAGTAAAAATAAACCGGTTCGTACGTTATTAATTTTTAGTTTATTCGGTATTACTGCTTTATTAGTAGGGTTGAATACAACCGGAATGGTAGCCATTTATGCTTTTTTGGCGGGTGGTCTTGCCTGTAGTATTATGTGGCCTGCTATTTTTAATCTGTCTCTTTTAGGTCTGGGAAAATATACAGCTCAGGGTTCTGCATTTTTGGTAATGATGATTCTTGGCGGTGGTATTATTCCGCCGATTCAGGGAAAACTGGCAGATATAATTGGAATACATTGGTCGTATCTGATTTCTTTGGCTTGTTTTGTATATATACTCTTCTTTGCAGTAATTGTAAAGAGAATTCTTAAAAAGCAACAGATTGATGTTGAAAGTACTGTAATTAATTGATATATAATGGTTTATTTTCGAAGTGAAATTTATTTGGAAATTTGTAAAAAGTAGGTAACATTCTACTAAATTTGACTGTTTTTTAATGGAATCAAAATGCAACAGTCAAAGCATTATTTAGCTGCTTTTTTGGCTTTTTTTATCTGGGGTTTTTTTAGCCTTGGTCTAAAACCTATTTCTTACGTAAATTCTTTTGATATTTTATTTTACAGAATCAGCTTTGCCGCAGTCTTTATTCTATTATTTATGGGATTGTTTCAATACAAACTGATAAAAAAAGACTTCCAAACGTTTACTAAACTTTCATCTGAATACCGTAGAAAAACTATTTTTCTAACCCTCATTGGAGCTGTTTTTTTAGGTTTGAATTGGTTTCTATTTATTTTTGTTGTCAATAAAATCAATGTACAATCCGCCTCGTTTGCTTACCTGATTTGCCCCATCATCACAGCATTTCTGGCAAATATTATTTTAAAAGAAGACCTGAAAAAACACCAATGGATGGCCATCTGTATCAGTTTTACAGGCTGTGTTATTTATTTTTTCACAAACAGCAGTCATTTATTGTATGCTGTGATTATTGCAGCTTCGTATTCTTTCTACCTGATATCACAAAGATCTAATATCTTTTTAGAAAAATTTACAATTCTTGCAATTCAGATCCTTCTCATTTTTTTTGTCATATTACCCTATTTTCTCATAAAAGGGTTCTATATTCCGGAATATGTTTCTTTTTATGCGTATGCTACGCTAATTGCATTGCTGTTTACATTAGTTCCGTTGTATCTGAATTTATTTGCTTTAAAAGGGGCAAAAGCATCTACCGTCGGTATCATGTTATACATCAACCCGATCATTACTTTGATCATTGCTGTTTATTATTACAAAGAAGCGGTAAATGTTTTTCAAATCGCATCTTATTTATTAATTTTGTGCTCTATTGTTATTTACAATAAAGATTATATCATCAGAAAACAACCGCCAATAATTAAAGATTTACAATGAGTCAGATATATTTAGATAATGCAGCAACAACTTCAGTCAGACCCGAAGTTGTTGAAGAAATGATAAAAGTGCTTACACATGATTTCGGAAATCCGTCATCAACCTATTCTATTGGAAGGCATTCAAAGGCATTGATCGAAAATGCTCGTAAATCAATTGCGAAACATTTTAAAGTCAGTGCTTCAGAAATTATTTTTACATCTTGTGGTACAGAAGGTAATAACTGGATCATTCGTTCAGCTGTTCGCGATTTGGGAATAAAAAGAATTATTACCACTAAAATTGAACACCATTGCACTTTATATGCTGTGCAGCAAATGGAAAAAGAATATGGAGTTGAAGTAGTATATCTTACCATCTTACCTAATAGTGAAATTGATTACGATCAGTTAGAAAATTTACTGAATGAGAGTGAAATACCTACACTGGTGAGTCTGATGCATGTAAATAATGAAGTAGGCACAGTACTTGATCTCGACAGAGTAGCCGCAATGTGCCAGAAAAACAATGCTTTATTTCATTCCGATACCGTACAATCAGTAGGTAAAATAGAGATTGATCTTGAAAAAACTCCTGTAGATTTCATAGTGGCGAGTGCACACAAATTCCATGGACCAAAAGGTGCCGGTTTTACATTTGTAAGAAAGAAAAATGCATTAAAACCTTTAATTGTAGGCGGGGAACAGGAAAAAGGAATGAGAGCCGGTACAGAAGCGCCGCATCAGGTAGTAGGAATGGCAAAAGCACTTGAATTATCTTATCAGCATCTCGAAGAAGATTCCAAAAAGATTACAGATTTAAGAGACTACTGCAAAATGTCTTTAGAACAGAATTTTCCGGGCGTAAAGTTTAATGGAAACGGTTCAACTTTTTATAATGTACTGAATATATTATTGCCTTTTTCGCCGGAAAAAACAGCTATGATGCTGTTTCATTTAGATATGAAGGGAGTAGCAGTTTCCAGAGGAAGTGCGTGTCAGTCCGGAAGTCAGAAACCATCGCATGTGTTGGCAGAATTTTTAAAAGACGAAGATTTATTGAAACCAAGTTTACGCGTGTCTTTTGGTCATGATAACAGTAAAGAAGAAATAGACTTTTTAATAAACGTTCTGAAAAACGTATAAAATTTAAAAGACCCTCCGTTTAACTATTTTAACGGAGGTTTTTTTTATAAGATTTTTTTGATTCCATTGGTTAAGACCGAATTTAAGACTAAATTTGTACGAACAACACAATTGATATGATTTCAGACAATAACCGTTATGCACTTCGCGGAGTTTCTGCACAAAAAGAAGATGTTCATAATGCTATTAAAAACATTGATAAAGGGCTTTTTCCAAAAGCTTTTTGTAAAATAGTTCCTGATTATCTAACCAATGATGAAGCATACTGCCTAATCATGCATGCAGACGGAGCAGGTACAAAATCATCATTAGCTTACCTGTATTGGAAAGAAACGGGCGATCTTTCTGTATGGAAAGGTATCGCACAAGATGCACTCATCATGAATATAGATGACTTACTTTGTGTCGGAGCAACCGATAACATCATGCTTTCCTCTACTATTGGCCGAAATAAAAATCTGGTTCCGGGAGAGGTTATTTCAGCTATTATTAATGGTACGGAAGAGTTGATTGAAGAATTGAAATCTTTTGGTGTAACCATTCATTCTACAGGAGGTGAAACTGCCGATGTAGGAGATGTGGTACGTACCATAATTGTAGATTCTACAGTTACAGCACGAATGGAACGAAGCCGGGTAATTGACAATGCAAACATAAAAGCAGGAGATGTTATTGTAGGTTTGGCTTCTTTTGGTCAGGCTACGTATGAAAAAGAATATAACGGCGGTATGGGCAGTAACGGACTTACTTCTGCACGGCATGATGTATTTGCACATTATCTTGCAGAAAAATATCCCGAGAGTTTTGATTCATCCGTTCCTAAAGAACTTATCTATTCAGGAGCTAAAAAACTGACAGATGTTGTAGAAAACGCTCCTCTTAACGCAGGCAAGCTGGTGTTGTCACCTACGCGAACCTATGCACCCATCATAAAAAAAATTCTTGATAAGTATACTGCTGAAGACATTCACGGTATGGTACATTGCAGTGGAGGTGCTCAAACCAAAATATTACATTTTGTTGAACAGCTGCACATCATAAAAGATAATTTATTTCCGGTACCGCCTTTGTTTCAACTGATACAGGAGGAATCCGGTACAGACTGGAAAGAAATGTATCAGGTGTTCAATTGCGGGCACAGAATGGAACTATATGTAGATCCTGCGATTGCAGAAGACATTATTGCAATTTCCAAATCATTCCATGTCGATGCGCAGATTGTAGGTCGAGTAGAAGCAGCAGATCATAAAAAATTAACCATTAATTCAGTATACGGTACTTTTGAATATTAAGGGCGCACGCATAGTAGGAATTGATTACGGCAGTAAAAGAACAGGAATAGCCGTTACAGATGAAATGCAGATCATTGCATCTGGTCTTACGACTGTGCCTACCAAAGAACTATTTGCCTTTTTAAAAGAATATTTTTCCCGAGAGAAAGTTAATAAAGTAGTGGTAGGAGAGCCCAAACGTATGAATAACGAACCTTCACAGATTGCTCCTGAAATTGACCTGTTTGTAAAAAAATTTAAAACCTTATACCCTGAAATTGAGGTCATCAGAATGGATGAAAGATTTACTTCTAAAATGGCTTTTCAAACCATGATAGATAGCGGTTTAAGAAAGAAACAGCGCCAGAACAAAGCTTTGGTAGATGAGATTGCAGCTACCATTCTTTTACAGGATTATCTCAATCAAAAAATGTTTTAAAAAATCAGTATAAATTAGTTTTAGAAAAAATGTCAACAAATTTAACAACCGAATCTGACATAGTTCTTATTGGAGCAGGTATTATGAGTGCTACTTTAGGACTACTTTTAAAAGAGCTCAACCCTAAATACTCTATTGAAATAATAGAAAGGCTTGACAGGGCTGCTGCCGAGAGTTCAGATGCGTGGAACAATGCAGGAACAGGACATTCCGCATTTTGTGAGTTAAATTATACTCCTGACAAAGACGGAACTATCGATACATCAAAAGCATTGAAAATATGTGAAGCTTTTGAAGAATCCCGTCAGTTTTGGTCATACCTTGTAGAAAAAAAGGTGCTTAATTCTCCAAAAACCTTTATAAATTCTGTTCCACACATGAGTTTTGTTTGGGGAGAGCAAGATGTAGATTATTTAAAAAGACGTCATCAGGCGCTTACACAATTTCCTTTATTTGAGGAAATGAAATATTCTGAAGATTATAAACAGATCGAAGAATGGGCTCCGCTTATTATGAGAGATCGCCGGATGAGTCAAAAAGTAGCTGCTACCTATATGGATGTAGGTACGGATGTAAATTTTGGAAGCCTTACCCGTATGATGATTAAACACCAGATCAGTCAGCCCGGAGTACGGGTTACCTTTAATACGGATGTCTATGATCTGATCAGACAGGAAGACGGACGCTGGAAAGTATGCATTAAAGACCTTAAAACGGGAAAAAAGAAAACCATTATAACTAAATTCGTATTTATTGGTGCTGGCGGAGGATCAATATTGTTACTCGAAAAATCAGGTATTCCGGAAGGAAAAGGTTATGGCGGTTTCCCTGTAAGCGGTCAATGGCTGGTATGTAAAAACAAAGAATTAGTAGCTCAGCATAATGCAAAAGTATATGGAAAAGCTTCAGTAGGTGCACCGCCTATGTCGGTACCACATATTGATACACGCTATATTGACGGACAAAAAGCTTTGTTGTTCGGACCTTATGCTGGTTTTTCTACTAAATTCCTTAAAACCGGTTCTTATTGCGACTTGTTTAAATCATTAAATTTTGGAAATCTGGGACCGATGCTTGGTGCCGGAATGAGCAATATTGATTTAACTAAATATTTAATAGGAGAGGTTTTAAAGTCTGAAGATAAAAGGGTTGAGGCTTTGAAAGATTATTTACCTGATGCAAAAAAAGACGAATGGTTTCTTGAAACAGCTGGACAGCGCGTTCAGGTCATCAAGAAAAATAAAGAAGGAAAAGGCGTTCTCGAATTCGGTACAGAAGTAATCAGCAGTGCTGACGGTAGTTTGTCTGCACTATTAGGTGCTTCTCCGGGAGCATCAACGACCGTAAACATTATGATTACGTTATTGGAAAAATGTTTTCCTGAAGAATTTAAATCGGCTGCCTGGCAGAATAAATTCAGAGAAATGATTCCTTCTTTCGGAAAATCATTAAATCAGCATCCTGAATTATTAAAAGAATTAAGAGCAAAAACTTCTCAAACCTTAGAGTTAGCTCATTAAGATAAAAATCCCGGATATCAATCCGGGATTTTTTATATTTTTTCACAAAGTAAAACGATCTTTTGATTATTCAGATCAGTTGTGAAAAAGGCAAATTGATTGCCGCCATCCTTTATTTTGTATTTTTTACGGATTTCTTCTACTTTCATCGGAAAATTGCGTACCGTAATATTCCATTTTTTATTCTCCAGATATTGCTTTATTTCTTTTTTGGCCGCCGGAATTATTTCCAAAATCTTAAAACGTCTTCCGGGAAAATCAATCAGCTCATCTGATGTATACAAGTGGGAGTGTTTGTGCAGCTTTCTTAATCCGAAACGATCAGCAATAGCATTAAAATTTCCTGTTTTCATCAAGGCACTGTTGGGTTCGTATACATAGCTTTTCGGAAGACTGTGTGTGGTAAAAGTTGCATCTGTCACGGAAAATGCATGAGATGACATATTCTGATGCTTATCTATAGTTACGGCCTCAATTATTACATCATCTGAGAACTCTTTTTCCAATATCCATAAAAGTTCCTTCACTTCATTTTCAAAAGCAACGATAATAACCTTTTTTACATTCTGTAATTCAGAAAGTCCTGCGTGAATATCAAGTAAAGGTGCTGTTTTAATTAGTATCTGGCTAGTGAATGAAAAATAATTTTCCAGATTTTCCGGTACATTGGGCTGACAATCTTGCAACATAAACACCTTTTGTTTGTTATCAGCTCTGCGTGCAGGGTCTATATATATCCAGTCAAAAGATTGCGACAAATTATCGAGGATTACTGTACTGTCTCCACTCAGACAGGTAATATTCTCTCTGTTTAATTGTTCATAATTATGTTTCACAAGATCTGAAAGAGTGGTATTGTGTTCGCAGTGAACTACTTCATTAAATTGTTGTGAAAAATAAAAACAGTCCACGCCAAAACCTCCGGTGAGATCAATGAGTCTTGTACCTGAAATCAAAGATGCCTTAAACTGAGCAAGAGGTTCGGATGACGTTTGTTCTATTGAAACGGGATGCGGATATAG
This sequence comes from Flavobacterium sp., assembly GCA_032096595.1. Taxonomy (GTDB): domain Bacteria; phylum Bacteroidota; class Bacteroidia; order Flavobacteriales; family Flavobacteriaceae; genus Flavobacterium. The sequence continues at coordinate 29,171 of DAMCXY010000003.1, forward strand.
AATGTTCTCATGGCTGTACCAGGTCGGTAATTTTAATTTTGCCTTTTGTTTGGATTGGATTTGATGAAGAATATCAATCCATTCTATCTCCGGAAACGGATTTTTTTTTAATGCGAGTGCATCAACCACTGTATCGATATGGTCGTCGATAAAAGATTGAACTTCTTTTGTGAGTAAATGTTGCACAGAGAACTAATTATTGGCTAAAACAAAGGTATGACACGCAACGATACCGGCTGTTTCTGTTCTGAGTCTGGTATTTCCAAGCGAAACAGGCTGATACCCATTCTGAAGAGCTGTTTCAATTTCTTTAGTAGAAAAATCACCTTCAGGACCGATAAGCAAAATATAATTCTCTTTTACTGTAATACAGTCTTTTAACTCTGTCTTATTGGTTTCTTCACAATGTGCAATATAGAGATTGCCTTGCTGTTTTGTATTCATAAAATCCTTAAAAGAAACAGGTGCATTCAGTTTAGGTAAATAATACTGATTGGATTGTTTCATCGCAGACTGCAGTATTTTTTCAAAACGTTCCGTTTTTAATATCTTACGTTCAGAATGATCACAAATGATTGGCGTAATTTCATGAATGCCGATTTCAGTAGCTTTTTCTAAAAACCATTCATAGCGTTCATTCATTTTGGTAGGAGCAACGGCAAGGTGAATATGGTATGTATCGCGTTCTTTTTGTTCCTTTGAAAGGATAGAAACGGTACATTTCTTTTCTGTTGCCAATATAATTTCTGTTTTAAATAAAAACCCTAATCCATTGGTTACAAAAAGAATATCTCCTTCCTTTTTACGTAATACTTTAATAATATGTTTACTTTCTTCCTTATCAAAACTATAAACGGTATCACCTTCCTGAAGGGTATTGGTATAAAATAACTGCATAATTAAAAGGCTATTCTTGCTTTGGAAACGACTTCCTGATTACTGAAATGTTTTTCTAAAAACTTATAATATCCGACGATACCGATCATGGCAGCATTATCAGTAGTATATTCAAATTTTGGAATAAACGTTTTCCATCCGTATTTGGTTTCTGCCTCTTTCAATGTTTTTCGGATTCCGGAATTGGCAGAAACTCCACCGCCAATAGCAACCTGATGAATACCGGTTTCTTTAACAGCCATTTTTAACTTATCTAACAGAATAGTAATGATGGTATTTTGAACAGAAGCGCATATATCATTTAAATTTTCCTGTATAAAATCAGGATTCTCTTTCTGATTTTTCTGGATAAAATACATAATCTGAGTTTTCAATCCGCTAAAGCTGAAATTCAGCCCCGGTACTTTGGGTTTAGTAAATGCAAAAGCTTTTGGATTTCCTAAAGCTGCATGTTTATCAATCAATGGTCCTCCCGGATAAGGAAAACCGAGTATCTTGGCTGTTTTGTCAAAAGCTTCACCTACAGCATCATCCGTTGTTTCGCCGAGTATTTCCATTTCAAAAAAAGAAATCACTTTTACAATTTGTGTATGTCCGCCACTGATGGTCAACGCCAAAAATGGGAATTCAGGTTTTGAATATGACTCTTCATCTATAAAATGGGCTAATATATGAGCATGCATGTGATTTACAGCGATAAGCGGAATGTTAAGTGCCATAGAAAGTGATTTGGCAAAGGAACTGCCCACAAGCAATGATCCCATCAATCCCGGACCCTGAGTAAAAGCAATCGCAGAAAGCTGATTTTTAGTAATACCGGCTTTTTTCAACGCAACATCAATGACAGGTACGATGTTTTGCTGGTGTGCTCTGGAAGCCAGTTCCGGAATAACACCACCATAAATTTCATGAATCTCCTGTTTTGCCACTTCATTTGACAAAACTGTGTCATTGCATAAAACTGCTGCCCCCGTATCATCACAAGAACTTTCAATGGCTAAAATATAGGTGTTTGTATCTGTCATTATATGCAATAATTTTTATGTACAATCAACGTTAAATAAATATACTATGTTCTGATAAAATAATTATTTTTGTTGATTATAAAAGACGGAATTTTTTAAGCAAATTTAAAATAAATATACCTATCAAAAAATTTTCTAAAATACTATTTGGTTTTCTTCTGGGAATTGTTCTTTTGGTATTACTGCTTTCAGTAACCCTGACAACCCCTATCGTTCAAACTGAATTAGCTCATTATGCTACGGAGAAGATCAATAAACAGTTCAACATTAATGCATCAATAAAACAGGTAGCAGTAGGGCTGGACGGATCTGTACTCCTTAAAAATGTAAAAGTACTGGACGACAGAAAAAATGTTTTGGCTAATACTGAAAGACTGCATACCAATATTTTAGATTTTCAGTTGCTGCTATATGGACAACTGTATTTTGGTTCTACTGAATTGGAAAACCTTGATTTTCATATCCGTAAGTATAAAGGAGATACTCTTACAAATCTCGATAAGTTTATAGAAACATTTGATGACGGTCAGAAAGGTTCCGGTAAATTCTATATGAATATTGAACATCTGAAGGTTACTAATGGTAGTTTCAGTATCGTTGATGATAATCTGCCAAATGCTAAATCAGTTGATTTCACTAAAATGAGCGGACTGGTAGATCATTTTGTAATCAAAGGACCTAACATCAGTGCAGAAGTAAAAAAACTGAGTCTGCATGATCACCGCGGATTGACAGTAAAAGATTTAGCCGCTGACTTTTCGATGACCAAAACCTCTATGGATCTTAAAAAGCTTAATCTTACCACAGATAAATCCGTTTTAGTAGGTAGTATTGAGATGAGATACAACGAAGGCGATTTAAAACATTTTGTTGACAAGGTAAATCTCAACGTAAAAATAGATAAAAGCAGTATTGCTACAGATGAGTTGAGAACATTTTATAAAGGATTCGGAAGTGGCAACCATCTCTATTTAAAAACCAGAGCTACAGGAACTTTAAATAATTTTACACTCAGTAATGCTGTTCTTGCAGATGATATTGGTTCACAAATTATCGGTAATTTTAAACTTGAAAATTTGCTGGATAAAACAAAAGAGTTTAAAATCATTACCAATCTGGACAGATTGTTTATCTCCCGTAAAAATGCAGTGGCGTTATTACCAAATGTACTGGAGAAAGCACTTCCTGCAGAATTGGATAAAATAGGTATGCTTGATTTAAGAGGAGCCCTGATGTACACCAATTTTACCGTTGAAGCTGATATTCAAACTGTATCTGAATTGGGATTAGCGTCTGCAAAAGTGTCTATGTCGGCACTCAACAATCCTAAAAAAGCACTTTATCGCGGAGATGTTATTTTAGAAGATTTCAATATCGGAGGATTAATTGATAAACCGAACATCGGAACAGCTTCGTTAAATTTATTTATCGACGGGCAGGGATTTGATACAAAAAATCTCAATACAACGGTTACCGGAGATGTATATCATTTTGATTTTAACGGATATCAATATCAGGACATCATTATAGACGGAAAATTAAAAATGCCTACCTATCAGGGATTTGTAAGCAGTAAAGATCCAAATGCAATCCTTGATTTTGATGGTGTTATTGATTTTAGTTCATCAGTAAAAGAATACAATTTCAAAGCGGATATTACTCATTTGAATCTTAGAGCGCTTGGTTTTGTGAAAGACAGTATCAGTGAAGTAAAAGGTTTGATTGAGCTCAATGCTAAAGGAAATACTATTGACGACTTTGAAGGTGTGGTACATATTTCTGATGTTTACTATAAAAGTTCAAAAGCAGATTTTGAGTTTAAGGACTTTGAAATGACTTCCACATTTTCTGAAGACGGAACGCGGATGGTAGAAATGAATTCTCCGGATATTGTAGAAGGTTATATTCGTGGAAAATATAAGATAAACCAGTTAAAAGCCATTGTAGAAAATGCATTGGGCAGCTTATATACCAATTATTCTCCTCTAAAACTGGAAACTGGACAATACCTTGATTTCGATTTTAATATCAACAGTAAAATTGTTGAGTTATTTGCTCCTAACATCCAGATCAGTGAAGATACCAGACTTCAGGGATCCATAAATGCAGATGAAGGCGATTTCAAATTAAATTTTGATACACCCTTTGTGAATGTGAGCAATAATGCTATTAAAAATATAGCCATTCAGGTCGATAATAAAAATCCTTTATTCAACACTTATATTTCAATTGACTCTATACGACTCAAAGGATATGATATTACCGATTTCAATTTGCTGAATGTAACCCACAACGATACTCTTTTTGTAAGAACAGAATTTAAAGGTGGTAAAGAAGCTACAGATTCGTATGATCTCAACTTATACCATACTATTAATAAAGACAATTTATCTATTGTAGGATTTCAAAAATCAGAATTCAAATTCAAAGATTATCTGTGGTATATCAATGAAGATGATGACGATAAAAACAGGGTAGTTTTCAATAAAAAACTTACCGATTTTGATGTAGAACACATTGAAATATCTCACGAAGAGCAGACAGTATTGCTCAGCGGTGTTTTAAGAGATTCGACATACAAAGATTTAAAACTGACTTTTGAGAAAGTAGATCTCAATAAAATTACGCCTGACATTCATAATCTGTCATTGGGAGGGCTTATTAACGGTAAAATTGCGTTTGAACAGCGCAACAAGGTTTTCAGACCATCTTCCAGTCTTGAAATTGATAATCTGGAAGTCAATGACGTATTTCTTGGAAAATTTAATTTTGATGTAGAAGGAGATGAAAGCCTCAGAAATTTTAAAGTGCGTTCCAATATTGTCAATGATTTTGCTGAAAGTTTCTACATGAACGGAAACATCAGTGTTGAGAAAGGAAGATCGAATCTGGATTTGGATGTAGGACTTGTAAAATTTGATCTTAAAGCCATTGCTCCTTTTCTGAGCAGTATTATGTCTGATGTGCGAGGAGATGCTTCAGGGAGACTTACAGTTAGCGGTATACATACAGATCCTACGGTTGACGGACGTATTTATTTATCAAATGCGGGAATGCGTCCTGTATTTACAGGTGTAGATTATGTGTTTGATGAAAATGCTCCGCTAGACATTACTGAAAAACAATTTATTCTTAGGAATGTCAATATTACCGATTCCAAACATAAAACAAAGGGATTGATCAACGGATATATCGCGCACGACAGGTTTCAAAACTGGAATCTGAATGTAAAACTAAACTCCAATAACTTACTGGCACTGGATAAAGCATATCAGGAAGGAACGCCTTATTATGGTGTAGCTTATATAGACGGATATGCCACTATCATAGGACCGGCTGAAGCACTGAATATTAAAATTGAAGCCACTTCAAAAGAAGGTACAAGCCTTAAAATTCCTTTGAATGAAACAGGAGGTGTTGGCGATAATAATTTTATTCATTTTGTGACAGCTGAAGAAAAGAGAAACCGTGAAAAAGGAGTATTTACCTCTGTCAATCCAAATCAGTTTGGAGGAGTACAGCTCGATTTTGAATTTGTCATAACACCTGATGCTGAAATTGAGGTCTTGCTCGATCGGGAGTCCGGACATGGGATGAAAGGACGTGGAGCAGGTTTTATCACTATGGGAATTAATACGCTGGGTAGCTTCAATATGTGGGGAGATTTTCAGGTATATGAAGGGGTTTATAACTTTAAATACAGTGGCTTGATTGATAAGAAATTTCAGGTAAAAAAATATGGAACCATACGATGGGATGGAGATCCGATGAATGCCTTACTCGATTTACAAGCCATCTATCATACCCAGGCAAATCCGGGTACAATTGTAGAAAATTCGGCCATTAACAGAAAAGTAGATACCGATGTATCTATTATACTGACAGGTAATCTGGCAACACCTGAAATAGATTTCAATATTGATTTTCCGAATGTGAGCTCCAGTATTAAATCTGAAATAGATTATAAATTAGCAGATAAAGATACCCGTGAAACACAGGCAATGGCATTGTTGGCTACCGGTAGCTTTATCAATTCTGAAAATGCCTCTACAGCCGTTTATGGAAGTTTGTTTGAAAGAGCCAGCAGTCTCTTTGATGATTTATTCTCAGATGAAGACGGTAAATTTAAAGTAGGACTCAACTATTCTCAGAGTGACCGAAATCCGTATGCAGAAAACGATGCCGCACGTGTAGGGGTAACACTCTCTACGCAGGTAAGTGATAAAATATTGATAAACGGAAAATTAGGGGTACCGGTGGGTGGTGCAGAAGATAATGTCATTGTTGGTGATGTCGAAGTACAGTTATTGCTCAATGAAGACGGTAGTCTCAAAGCAAGGGTATTCAACCGTGAAAATGACATCAATTATCTGGGTGAAGGTATTGGGTACACACAAGGAGTCGGATTGACCTATGAAGTCGATTTTGAAACCTTTAAAGAGCTGCTTAAACGTATTTTTACCAATGCGAATAAAAAAGCAAAAGAAAAAGCAACTTCTAATTCAACCAATGAAATTCCGGACGATGATTTTGGCAGCGAATTCATAAAATATCAGGAGAACCGTCGTAAAGAAAAAGTAGAAGATAAAAAAGCACAACCAGAAGGATAATCTTCTGGTTTTTTATTTTTATTAACTTGTCAAAAAAAGGCAAAAAGCCTATATTTACAATAATTATACAAATAAAACATGACCAAAAATACGATCAGAAAAATTGCAGTTCTTACATCAGGAGGAGATGCTCCGGGAATGAATGCCGCCATAAGGGCTGCTGTTCGTGCATGTGCCTATTATCATATAAGCTGTGTAGGTATCTTCAGAGGATTTCAGGGAATGATAGATGGTGATTTTAAAGAACTGGGACCGCGTGATGTAAAATATATTGTAAGTAAAGGAGGTACCATACTCAAAACGGCACGTTCAGAAGAATTTAAAACCGAAGCAGGTCGCAAACAAGCCTACAGAAATATTACAGAAGCTGAAATAGATGCTTTAATTGTTATTGGCGGAGATGGAAGTTTTACGGGAGCCCTTCAGTTCAGCAAAGAATTTAGCTTTCCGGTAATAGGAATACCCGGAACAATTGACAATGACATCAACGGAACCAGCCATACTATTGGCTTTGATACAGCTTTAAATACCATCATTGATGCCGTTGATAAAATAAGAGATACGGCTACCTCTCATAAACGTTTATTCTTTATCGAAGTAATGGGTCGCGATGTAGGTCATATAGCTTTAAATGCTGGTATTGGAGCTGGTGCTGAAGAAATATTGATTCCGGAAGAAAACATCGGATTGCCAAAATTACTCGAAAAACTGAAAAAAAGTAAACTCTCAGGAAAGTCATCCTGTATTGTGATTGTGGCAGAAGGTGATAAAACCGGAAGAAATGTTTTTGAGTTAAGTGAATATGTAGAAGAAAATCTACCGGAATATGATGTCCGGGTTAGTGTTTTAGGTCATTTACAGCGCGGTGGTTCCCCTTCGTGTTTTGATCGGGTATTGGCAAGCCGTTTAGGTGTAAAAGCTGTAGAAAGCATACTCGAAAACAAATCAGGGATCATGATTGGTCTCATTAATGATCAGATGGCAGAAACAAAACTGGAAAAAGCAATAAAAGGGGAAGCCCCGATAGATGAAGAATTAATAAGAATATCAGAGATATTATCAATATAAAAAGATATGGAAAAAGTAAAAATTGGAATTAACGGCTTTGGAAGAATTGGTCGTTTGTTATTAAGAGAATCTTTTACAAGAAATGATATACAGGTAGTAGCAGTTAATGACCTTATGGAAGTTGATTTATTAGCTTACCTGCTTAAATATGACTCTGTACACGGAAAATTTGAGGGAGAAATAAAAGTAGAAGGAAATCATCTGATTGTCAATAATACAAAAATAAGAGTAACTGCAGAAAAAGACCCTGCCAACCTTAAATGGGATGAAGTAGGAGCCGAAATCATTGCCGATTGTACAGGTATTTTTAAAACACTTGACAAAGCAGAGGCACATCTGATAGCCGGAGCAAAGAAAGTGGTATTATCATCTCCTTCTGATGATATCCCAATGTTTGTTATGGGCGTAAATCATACTGAGCTTACAGCTGATAAAACCATTATATCCAATGCTTCCTGTACTACCAACTGTCTGGCTCCGATTGCTAAAATTCTGAATGACACTTTCGGAATTGCTGAGGGACTTATGACAACAGTACATGCTGCTACAGCATCTCAATTAGTCGTAGACGGAGCATCGAAAAAAGATTTCAGAGGCGGTAGAGCAGCTTTAAACAACATTATTCCTGCTTCAACGGGGGCTGCACAAGCGGTTACCAAAGTCATTCCCGCATTAAAGGGAAAACTGACAGGTATGGCATTCAGAGTTCCTGTAGCGAATGTTTCAGTAGTTGATCTGACCGTAAAGCTAAACACGCCTACTACGTATGAAGAAATAATGGATGTATTTAAAAAAGCATCAGAAAATGAATATAAAGATATTGTAGGTTTTACTACTGAGGCTGTAGTTTCTCAGGACTTTGTTTCTGATACAAGAACATCTATTATAGATGCCGATGCGGGAATAGGACTTAATGAGACTTTCTTTAAAATCGTATCATGGTATGACAATGAATATGGTTATTCTGCAAAACTATTGGATCTCATTGTGTATGCTCATAAAATACAGTAAGCGATGAAAATTGTAGTAGACAGCGGTTCTACAAAAGCAGACTGGATTTTATTTGATAAGGATAACAGATATATTGAACACCATTCCACAAAAGGACTCAATCCTGAAGTATTAAATATTCAGGATCTGATTGACCGCATACAGGAATGCCAGCCACTAACAGATTGTAAAGATACAATTGAAAAAATTTTCTTTTACGGATCGGGTTGTGGTACTCCGCGTTCAAAAGACTTTATGCGTACTGCTTTAATGCATTGTTTTGATCATACCCGTAAATTTGATATCAAGGAAGATACGTTTGCAGCGGTATACGCTACCAGTTCAAATCTGGAACCCGCTATAGTATGTATCAATGGCACAGGCTCTAACTGTTCTTATTTTGATGGAGAGCAGGTCTTTCAGGCGGTTGATTCATTAGGCTATATGGCAATGGATGATTGTGGCGGTGTCGATTTTGGACGAGAAATGCTCAGGGCATATTATTTTAAAACCATGCCTGAGCATCTTGCAAAAGAATTTGCAGAGAAGTATGAAATGAATTCAGATGTTGTAAAGAAAAATTTATATAAACTGGAAAATCCGAATGCTTATCTGGCCTCTTTTCTGCCTTTTCTTATTCAACACAAAGAAGATTCGTTTTTTAAAGAACTTATTTATGATAAGATCATTTTCTTTGTCAATCATTATATCAAGCAGTTTGAAGTACACCAAAGAGTTCCTATTCACTTTGTTGGTTCAGTAGCTTACCTGCTTAAAGAAGAATTTACGGTGGTCTTACATCAGAATAATTTAACCATAGGCAACATCATACAAAAGCCTTTAGACGGATTGATCCAGTATCATAAAATGTAGAAAACATGGCAAAAAAAACAAATAGTTTAGAAGACTTAGGAGGCTTCGTATTTTCAACAAATAAAGATTTTGAATTTCAAGATACAAATGAAATCGAAGAAACACTTGATCCAAAAGATCAAAGACTCGAAGCGCATCTCGATAAAAAAAACAGAGCTGGTAAAATAGCAACTGTTATAAAAGGATTTCAGGGAGCCGAAGAAGATCTAAAAATTTTGGGCAAAGAATTAAAAACACTATGTGGAGTTGGTGGTTCAGTAAAAGATGGAGAAATCATTATACAGGGCAATTTTCGAGACAAAATAATGGATTTTCTTATCAAAAAAGGATATAAAGTAAAAAGAGTAGGGAGCTAAAATCATATAAAATGAGTGAAATAAAAGCATCAGAATTAGTTTTAAATCCGGATGGAAGTATTTACCATCTTAATTTAAAACCCGAACATATAGCACATAACATCATTTTTGTCGGTGATCAATTCAGAGTACAAGAAATCAGTAAGCATTTTGATGTTATTGAATTCAAAACTCAGAAAAGAGAATTCGTAACGCATACAGGAACCTATAAAGGAAAAAGAATAAGTGTTATTTCAACGGGTATTGGACCTGATAATATTGATATTGTGTTTAATGAACTGGATGCACTTGTAAATATTGATTTTGAAACACGCCAGATAAAACAAGAACTCACTGCACTGAACATCATTCGTGTGGGAACATCCGGTTCGTTACAGGAGCATATTCCAGTCGGCAGCCTTCTCATGTCAGTAGCAGCCATTGGTATGGATAATATGCTCCGCAGCTATCGCTCTGAAGGACACACAAATTTAGCGATGGAAGATGCTTTTATTCAGCATACAAAATGGAATGCAATCAAAGGAAGGCCTTATGCAATAGAGGCTGATCAAGAGTTAATTGCTAAATTCAGATCTTCAGAAATGCATGAGGGGATTACCATAACGGCTGGTGGATTTTACGGAGCTCAGGGACGTGTTTTAAGACTTGCAGTAGAAGATGAAATGTTGAATGAAAAAATAGACAGTTTTAAATTTGATACTCATAAAGCAACAAATTTAGAAATGGAAACAGCAGCTATTTACGGCCTGTCAAAGTTATTATGTCATCACTCACTATCATTAAATGCAATCATTGCCAACAGGAAAAATGGTACGTTTAGCGATAATCCATATGAAACTGTTGAAAAACTCATCATTTACACTTTAGATAAAATTTAGTATTGATTTTTTTAAAGCCTATTTTTTTTGTGTTCTATTTTTATTTCTTAAAATTTTATTGATATAAGCAATAATAGAGTAAAAAATAAAAATATAATTATTAGTAAAGACCAATTGGTAAGTAATTGCTATTTTTGAAACATAAAAAAACAAAGCAAACAAAAATGATAAAGGAGTTAATTCAATTAGACCGGATTCTGTTTGATTCATATAAAACAAAAATTATATCAGCAGATGAAGCTGCTCTGTTAATATCTGACAAAGCTGTAGTAGGCGCCAGTGGTTTTACAAAAGCCGGAGACAGTAAATCGGTATTACCTGCTTTTGCAAAAAGAGCAAAAGAAGAAGAAATTGCGATTACATTAATTACCGGAGCTTCTTTAGGACATACAACAGACGCAGATCTGGCTGCCAATCACGCACTGATTCGCAGAATGCCATTTCAGGCAGATGGTACACTAAGAAAAAGCATTAATGACTATCAGGTAAAATACGTTGATCAGCATTTGAGTGAAACGGTAGAACAATTAATCTGTGGTCATATCGCTCCGGTAGATATAGCCATTATCGAAGCTTCCAGCGTAGATGAAAACGGAAATATCTATCCAACAACCTCCATTGGTAATTCGGCTTTTTTCGCTGCTTCTGCTAAAAAAATAATCATTGAAATCAATACACTGGTTCCTAAAAATTTTATAGGAATTCATGATAATACAGTACCTAATTCTTATCCTGACAGAGATGTGATCAACATTCACACTCCAACAGACCGCATTGGTACGCCTTATATATCCATAGATCCTGAAAAAGTAATCGGGGTAGTATTTACAGATATATTAGACCAGCCTGCAGTAATAGCTGAACCGGATGAAAAAACAACAGCCATTTCTAAACATCTTTTAAACTTTTTTGAAAAAGAAGTTCAGAACGGAAAGCTTACGTATGCCTTATTGCCGTTACAGGCAGGTATCGGAAAAGTAGCAAATGCAGTATTGACAGGCTTTAAAGGAAGCAATTTTAAAAATCTTACCATGTATTCTGAAGTGCTTCAGGACAGTACTTTTGAATTGATTGATTCCGGAAATATGGATTTTGCCTCAGGTTCTTCCATTACAGTTACTGAATCATGCTATACCAATCTATTAAACAATTTTGAAAAATATAAAGATAAACTGATCCTGCGTCCGCAAAACATATCCAATGCACCCGAAGTCATACGAAGATTGGGAATCATAGGTATCAATACAGCCATTGAATTTGATATTTACGGAAATGTAAATTCAACTCATATTGGTGGAAACAAAATGATGAATGGTATTGGCGGTTCGGGAGATTTTGCCCGAAATGCCTATCTGAGTATTTTTGTAACACAAGCGGCATCCAAAGAAAACAATATCTCGCATGTACTGCCTATGGTATCACATGTAGATCATACAGAACATGATGTAGATATACTCGTAACCGATCAGGGACTGGCTGATCTAAGAGGACTTGCTCCAAGAGAAAGGGCAGAAGTGATTATAGAAAACTGTGTACATCCAGATTATAAAGAAGAAATAAGAGATTATTTTGAAAGAGCCAAACAGCGAGGCGGACATACTCCTCATATTATGGAAGAAGCTTTTAAATTTCATGTGAGATTTAATGAAACAAAATCCATGAAAAAACAATAAAACAAAAAGACATTCAATTTGAATGTCTTTTTGTTTTTAACCTAATATTTATAAAAAGTAAGCGTTACGTTTATTATATTAGCTTAAAATTTCTATGTATGAAAACGGTTAAAATTATCGGTGTACCTGAACATTTCAATCTTCCGTGGCAATTGTGTATTGAAAACGGTGAGTTTGAAGAAGCAGGGTTGGATTTGCAATGGACAGATGTTCCTGAAGGAACAGGTAAAATGTGTGAAATGCTGCGTAACCATCAGACTGATTTAGCCGTTATATTGACAGAAGGTATCTTCAAAGACATCAGTAATGGCAATGATGCAGTTATTGTACAGGAATATGTAAGTTCACCGTTGCAATGGGGAATCCATGTTGCCTATAATGCTCCGTATCAAGCCATAAGTGATTTAGAACATAAGAAGGTGGCCATAAGCAGAAAAGGTTCAGGCTCACAACTCATGGCTATTGTCAATGCTAAAAATAACGGTTGGGACACCGAAAATCTAAGCTATGAAATTGTAAATACACTGGATGGTGCCATTCAGGCATTAACAGACCACCAGGCTGATTATTTTATGTGGGATCGTTTTATGACACAACCTATAGTAGATCAGAAGATTTTCAGGAGAATAGGAGTTTGTCCCACTCCATGGCCTTGTTTTGTAGTTGTTGCACGCAAAGAATTTTTACAGGAAAACAAATCAGCGGTTCAACATATTATGGAAATCATCAATGCCACCACAGCAGAGTTTAAGATGATTCCGAGTATTGATAAAACACTTGCCCAACGGTATAATCAAAAAGTAGAGGACATCCGCGAATGGTTGCAGATGACTACCTGGTCACAAAAAAATATAACCCCTTCTAAATTCGAAAAAATTCAAAAACAATTAGTAGATTTAGATATTATTACTGACGAATTGAAATATAACGAAGTAATCCTTTAAAGGATTTATGACAGAAAAACAACCAAATAAGTTTAAAAGAATTATTAAAAGCTTTACTTTGCCTAAGCCCTGGGATAGTATTGTCATACTATTGCTGAATATTCTTATTCTTATTCCGGTTTTTATCATTCTGCATCAAAACCTGATAGATCCTGAATGGCCGTTTCATTTAGACCGCATATTACTTTTTCTTGCCATTACTGCAGTGATGCAGCTTCTTTTTCAACTGGTAAAGCGGTTTATCTTTTTTGTACTCATTTTATACCTCGGAGTATTGATTTACGGAACCCTGTTTCAGGGATACGGATTCAATGCTGTATACGAAGATTATAGATCTATGATATATGCTATGTCTGAAAATCCGAATCCGCAGGATGTAATTGTTTCTAAATTACTGCCGTTTCCGAATAAAAATAAAATACTGAATTCCATTGAATATGATAATCCAAAAGTTCGGAATTTTGCATTGACCGCTACAACCAAACATTTCAGAGATGTCAAAGGTTTTAGAGAATACCGTCAAATGATTCAGTGCTTTGCTGTTTTTAAAGAAGTACAGAGCAGATGGAATTATGTAAATGATCCCAAAAACAGAGAATATATTGCCACAGCGACCGAATCACTACAACATTTTTCAGGTGATTGTGAAGATCATGCCATACTCATGGCTTCGTTAATCCGTTCAGTAGGAGGAACTCCAAGGCTTATACATACCAAAGCGCATATATATCCAGAAATGCTGATAGGTACAAAAGCAGATTTGGAAAATGCCGTTTATCTGATTAAAGAGGTGTTATTTGTTAAAGAAAGCAAAGGGAAGGAAATACATTATCATATAGACGAAAGAGGAAATGTATGGCTCAATCTTGATTATACAGCCCGTTATCCGGGAGGACCGTTTATGTCTGAAGAAATATTAGGAGCATTAACATTAAATTAATTACCATGGATCAATCAATTATTACCATAGGAGCCACATTTGGAGCATTGGCTGTTATTTTTGGAGCTTTTGGTGCACATGCACTCAAAAAGATCATGAATGAAGAACAGCTCAAAAATTATGAAACAGGAGTAAAATATCAGATGTATCATGCCATTGTATTATTAATCATTGGATTTAACAGTGATTCTGTACCGGTCTATCAGAATATTATGGTTAATAGTTTCATCATCGGAATTATTTTATTTTCTTTCAGTATTTACGGATTATCGATTTCAGCAGCCTTAAATAAAAAAATCAGCTTGCTTGGACCAGTCACTCCAATAGGAGGTTTGTTGTTGGTATTGGGATGGATTTTATTAATTTGGAATTTTCTGTAATAAAAGAGTCTTAAAAATTTGATTATAGTATGATTATTCTATAATTTTGTTTCCTTAAAATTAAAAAAAATTTTAATAAATTATAAATGAAAAAATTATTTGTTTTTGCAATTGCTGCAATTGCTTTTACTTCTTGCAATAAAGAAGAAAGTTACACAATCAATGGTAAAGTAACTGGTTTTGAAGATGGTACTAAAGTATACATCAGTTCTCAGGATGAAAACGCAAATTTCGGTTTGGCTAAAATAGACTCAACGGAAATTAAAGACGGGAAGTTCGTGATGAAAGGCGCTGCTAAAGAAATGGATTTGAAATTTATTGAAATCGGAGGAACACAAGAATTTGTGGTACCTTTTATCTATGAAAACGGAACCATTACTTTCGATTATAATAAAGAAAAACCGGAAGATGCTAAAGTTACCGGAACAAAAAATAACGATTATTTAGCAAATTATAATGTTGAAGCTTTTAAAGTTCAGAAAGAATTAAGAGATTTTCAAACCAATAACATGGCTAAAATTCAACAGGCTCAAATGAGTAATGATGAAGCAGCTATGGAAGCTTTGATGAATGATTATGAAAAAATCTCTGACAAATTAAAAGTTCAAAGTCAGGATTTTGTAAAAAAACATAAAGATGCTTTTATTTCATTGATTTTATTAGAGCAGTTATCACAATCAAAAACAATTACTACTGCTGAGTTAGAAACATATTTCAAAGCATTGGATAAAGATCTTCAGGAAACTGCAAGAGGAAAAAAATTAGCAGAAAAAATGAAAGAACTTGGATTAGTAGAAATAGGTAAAGTAGCACCTGACTTTTCTGCTCCGAATCCGGAAGGAAAAACAGTTTCTTTAAAAGAAAGTTTAGGTAAAGTTACCATCATTGATTTCTGGGCATCATGGTGTGGTCCTTGCCGTCAGGAAAATCCTAATGTAGTAAAATTATACAACCAATACAAAGATCAGGGGTTAGCTATCATTGGAGTGTCTTTAGATAAAGATGCTGATGCTTGGAAAAAAGCTATTGCTGACGACCAGTTGGCATGGACACAAATCTCAAATGTAAAATTTTGGCAGGATCCTATTGCTAAACAATATGGAATCAGTTCAATTCCTGCTACTTTTATCTTAGATTCTAAAGGAGTAATCGTAGCTAAAGATTTAAGAGGCGCTGAATTAGAGGCAAAAGTTGCTGAACTATTAAAATAACAGTTCTTAAAATATAATATAAAAAACACCTTCATTGAAGGTGTTTTTTATATTCTATAGTTTTTATACATTAATCCACTGCTTGATTTACGATTACACTTCATTTAACAGCATTTATTTCATATTATAGCCCACTTAATACTTTTGATATTATAATTTGAAAATAATTTAATAAGTTCATTGAAATTTATTAATATAAAAAATAAAAATGGAAATATGAGAATAAAATTTTTATTATTAATAGCATCAATCTTTTTGATGATATTAACCATAGGTTGTAGAAATGATGAATCAATCACTTCTAATTTAGCAGAAAAGCAAAATAAAGTACAAGACAAAATTGATGATAAATATCAGGTTACCTTTGAAAAAAGAAATTTAACGGTATTCCTAAAAAAAAGAGGTTCAGATTATATAAATTATTTTATTTACAAAGATACTGAAAATGAAATTCAATTATTTTCATTAGAATATTCATATAACAATTCAGAAGATGGTTGGAAATACAAAGAAGAAAGTAATGCTTTAGAGTTTGCAGAAAAGTTAAAAGATATTAATTTAGATAAAAGTGAATTAGAGCAGTTAAATTATATGTTAGACGAAACATACTCACAATTAATTTATGAAATAAAAAAGCAGCCTTTAAATTTAGAATTATATTCAATAATTTCTTATTTAAAATCAGCTGTAGCCGCTAACATTAGAGCAATAGAAAACAATACAGCTACTATTGAAGGAACATTAAGTCCTACATTTTTAACTGGTAAAACCTTCTTTGCCTTTCAAGAAGATATAAGTATTAATGTGAATCTGTTAAAGCAAAATATTAATATATTAGAGGACGTAGCTAATAAGTATCAATTTAGTTCAGATTTGAAGTTAATTGAATTTATCAAAGAAACAAATGAAGATTTTATCTCTTTCGAAAAGTTATATTCTTTTTATATAAGTAAATCAGATTTTAAAAAACATATATTGGAAAAGATATCTTATAAAAAAGGTGATTGTAAGGAATCTTGTAAGATTGGTTGTGGTTCAGATTGGGGATGCTGTGGAAACTACATGGGGTGTTGTTATTATTCTAGTTCATTTTGTTTAGCTCATGATTTAGCTTGTACACAATGTGAAAAATGGTATTGTGGTCCTGGTTGTAAACCAGACGGTCCTGAGGGAAATACAACAGTTAAATTAATTTTAGGATGATGAAAAGTACAATATTTAATACCACTGATAAAATCTTAAGTCTTGTGCTCTTATTTTGTTTTCTATTCTGGGTATTGATAAAAATTCCAGCAATAGGAAGTTTTCAATTTTTTACAGTACTATATGAAGCCGGATGGATTCAACTTATACTGGCAACAATCGCTTGTACTCTATACTTTGTTTATCAATGGGTAAGGAATAAATTCAAATTCAATTACTACTTTTATAATGTGATCCTCGGGTTAGTAACTTTGGTAATTATGCGATTCATATATTAAGCAATTTTTTTTAGAATAGCTTCATTCACGTTTCCAATATTTTATCGCTATAGGGAGCCAACAAAGAAGAAAAAGCAAGCAATATCTGAAAAATGCTTATATTTATTGTAATATAAAAGCTATGAACAATTTTTTAAAACCATCAGGTTACCGGCAAATGTGAACATCAACGAGAAAAGGATAGATCACGTTGCGAAAGAAATTCAAATAAAACTGGAGCTTTGGCTCTTCTTGGATGTGTTGGAGGTCCAGTTATATGTGGATTAGGGCTTGTAGCTGTTATGATGGTACATACAGATTGTATAAAAGATGCCGAAGTAGATTATAAAGATTGTTTAAAAGGTCTATAAATGAAAAATAAAATTCAGATATATTTCATAATAGTTTTATTATTATATTTTTTACCAAAGTTGTTTAAAATAAAAGGATTTACTGAAAGCATATGGTATGAAATTATTTGTTTTATCTTAATTATTATTTTAGCTTTTTTTGAATTAAAAAAACTGATACAATTTGATAAATTAAATAAAACTAATAAATTTAAGCAAAGAATATTATTAGTAATTGTTGCATTAATTGTGTTTATAGCTTTTAGAATATATTCTAAAATATATTTATGAAATAAAAAATCAATCTTTAAATTTAGAATTATATTCAATAATTTCTTATTTAAAATCAGCTGTAGCCGCTAACATTAGAACGATAGAAAATAATACAGTTACTATTGAAGGAACATTAAGTCCTACATTTTTAACTGATAAAACTTTCTTTGTCTTTCAAGAAGATATAAGTATTAATTAAGCCCATGATTTAGATTGTAGACAATTTGAAAAATTGTATTGTGGTCCTGGTTGTAAACCTGACGGTCCTGAGGGAAATAGAAGAGTTAAATTAATTTTAGGATGATGATGAAAAGTGCAATAAACACTACTGGTAAAATATTAAGTCCAATATTGCTATTGTGTTTTCTATTTTGGGTATTAGTGAAAATTTCAGCAATAGGAAGTTCTCAATTTTTTATGGTGTTTTATGAATCCGGATGGCTTCAACTTATACTGGCAACAATCGCATGTACTCTATACTTTGTTTATCAATGGGTAAGGAATAAATTCAAATTCAATTACTACTTTTATAATGTGATCCTCGGGTTAGTAACTTTGGTAATTATGCGATTCATATATTAAGCAATTTTTTTTAGAATAGCTTCATTCACGTTTCCAATATTTTATCGCTATAGGGAGCCAACAAAGAAGAAAAAGCAAGCAATATATACTGAAAAATGCTTATATTTATTGAAAAATAAAAGCTATGAACAATTTTTTTAAAACCCTTATCGCAGGATGGGGTGCTAAAAAAGCAGGCTTAGGCTGCTTTGGTACCATCATCGTATTTATAATTATTTTCTACTTATTAGGATACTTATAAAAAAAATAAAACGGTTACACCAAGTGTAACCGTTTTATTTTTTAAAACTACCACATCTTTCGAGGTACTTTCCATACCATGGATCTGTAATATCGGAAATTATGACTCCTTTTTTAGTTGATACATGCAGGAATTTATTGTTATGAAGATATATGCCGACATGATCGATAGATCGTTTACCAAATGAGAAAAACACAAGATCACCTTCTTTAAGATCTTTGGTATACTTTTTTTTGATATGTTCTGCCATATCTCTTGAAGTACGGGGTAACTGTATATTATAAATGTTTTTATATACCTCTGCTATAAAAGCAGAGCAATCGATACCGGACTTGGTTAAGCCTCCCATTTTATGAGGAGCTCCGAGCCACTCATCAATAAAATAATAAAGTTCTTTATTTTTTAAACTACTTTTAGAAACCCCTAAAACATCAGCATAATCATCCAGACTATTGTTTCTTTTTTTAAGAACAGTGCCTCTGGCTCCGCTTGTATCAGAATAAGACGTAGAAGAAGTTGTTTTCTGATTCCATCGCTTTTTATTGTTTTTTGAGGCACCACATCCGACCAAAACAAAACATAGGAGAGTATAGTATATAAAATGTTGTATACGCATAATCAAAAATAAAAAAAACCGGAATAACATTCCGGTTTTTATGCTTAATTATTTATTAGAATCTGTAATTCTTCTTAAATGATTTAATTTATCTTTCCATAAATTCAATTCATCTCTGTGGCGTTCAATGTTTTTATTAACCTCTTTAATCAGTGGGTTATCTGCTTTCGCACTGGAGATAAACTGAATATTATTTTCTAATTGAAAAATTTCAGCTTGTATTTCATCCACTTTTCGTTGTATGAAAACGAATTCATTCTGTATTCTTCTCACATCATCACTTTCTGCAAGCTGTTCCAGACGATTGTTGAATTTTACCAATTCCGCTTCTTTTTTAGATATGCTTAATTTGTCAAATAAGGCATCGAGAATCTTATTAAACTTTCCTTCAATATGTCTGCGCATTTGAGGAACAGGTCCAATATTTTTCCAGTTTTCGATATGCTTTTTGATCGATTCCAAATCTTCTTTGTGATCTCCCTGAAGCTCAAAAGATTTCAGATCTTCCAGATATTGCTTCTTTTTATCAAAATTTTCCATTTCTGCGGAAATAGATTCATTTTTCTGAGCGTGTAAACGATCAAAATAATGATTACAAGTGGCTTTAAAATCTTTCCATATCTGATCGGAATACTTTCTTGGCACATGTCCTATTTTTTTCCAGTCTTCCTGAATCTGCTTCATGATAGGAGTGACCGTCTCAAAATCATCACTTTCATAAAGAGATTTTACTTTTTCAATCAAGGCCAGTTTCTTATTAAGATTTTCTTGCTGGTCCTTTTTGATATCTTTATAAAATGCATTTTTCTGCACATTGAAAACTCTCGTAGCTTCTTTAAATTGTGCCCATGTAGTTTCATTGTCTTCTAAAGGAACTTTTCCGGTATTGAAATACGTATCTCTGAGTGTATTAATTTTATTTATGGCATCCTGCCATTCTTTGTGAGAAGTAGCTCCTTTTTCTGCAATAGCATTTATTTCTTTTATTAAATCTTGTTTGATCGCGAGATTTGCTTCTTCTTTTACGCGGAATTCCTGTAAATAAGCTTCTCTTTTATCATGAAGTTGCTTGGTTATTTCACTGAACTCGTTCCATATATCTTCTCTGTATTCTCTTGATACAGGTCCTACTTCTTCTTTCCAAATACGGTGAAGGGTCTGCAATTCTCTGAAGGATTTAGATATATCTTTTACTTCCAGTAATTTTCTTGCACGTTCAATAAGTTTTTGCTTTTGTTCCAGATTAAATTTAAAATCAAGATCTCTGGCTTCTCTGTCTAAGTGCAGATGGTCGTAAAAACGTTCGATGTGAAAATGAAAATTATTCCAAACGTGATTATAATTATCTTTAGGTATCGGTCCTGCATTTTTCCAACGATCACGGATATTCTGGATGTCTTTTAAAGCAGTAGCATAATTTTCTGTATTATCAATTAGTTCTTTGAGCTCTTCAATAATGGCCATTCTTTTTGATAAATTGCCTTTTAAAGAATCCTGAATGGATTTATGATACTGGCTTCGCTTATCGCGATAGGTATTGTATATGTTTTCAAATTTATTTTTTAAAGGAAAATCATAAGAGAAATCGCTATCAGCTGCTGTAGGATTTTCACTTAAAAAAACTTGTTTCTTTTCATCAATAAGGTTGTGGTACTGATGAAAAAATGCTTTTCTTATAGCTTCAGCCTGATCTTTAATAGCCATTACTTTATGGTTATTCATCAGATTCTCAAGCTCTACAATTAACTCACTCATGGTAAGATTTTCGTAGTCAACAACTGCAATTTCACTCGTTTCATCAATAGACACATCTTCACTTTCTTCAGCATTTGATTGAGTAATAGCCTCAATAGCATCGTGATTGGATGGTGTTTGCTGATCATGTCCGTCTGCCTGTGGCAGGTTATCATTCTTTTCTTCTAACATTGCCTAAATGTTTAAGTTACACATTAAATTTCTTGAAAGATAAATAATCAATTCTAAAATATCAAAGAAATAGGGATAAAATTATTAATTTCCTTTGTATTTATTATAAATTCCAAATTTTCCAGGCACTCTCAGCCTGTATTTTCAACATCTCATATCCGTTCTTTACAATTGCTCCTTTTTCCTTTGCCTTATGCAGAAAAACAGTCATTTCAGGGTTATAAATCAAATCATATACGAGATGGTCAGATGTGAAATACCTTGTACTTATCGGCATATTATTTTCTTTATTCGGAAAAGTACCGATAGGTGTACAATTGATAATGATGGTATACGATTTTAATATTTCTGGTGTAATCTCCTCATAACTGATTTGTCGCTCATTTTTCTGTCTTGAGACTTTCAAAAAAGAAATGTTCAACTCATCTAAGGCGTAAGCAACTGCCTTAGCGGCGCCTCCTGTACCGAGAATTAATGCTTTAGTATCATGAGGTCTCAGTAAAGGAGTAAGCGATTCTTTAAAACCAATATAATCTGTATTATAGCCGATTTTTCTTCCATCATCTAAAAACTGTATGGTATTTACGGCTCCAATAGTGCTTGCCTCATGCGATAAACCATCCAGAAGAGGAATAATCGTCTCTTTGTATGGGATTGTTACGTTTAATCCTGCTACAGCTGTATCGGATAAAATAACTTCTGCTTCAGAAATATCCTGAATATCAAAATTGACATATTTAAGCGAAGAAAGACCTTCCTGTTTGAATTTCTCCGTAAAATACTTTTTTGAGAAAGAATAGGATATATTCTTTCCAATGAGACCGTATGTTTTCATGATAAAGAAAAAAATCGCCTAAGCGATTTTTATTTTTTAAAAAGATTAATATAATCCTGTACTACCGGATTTTCCCAAACTAATGGAAACAAATCCTGCAGCAGCTTTTTATTCTTAAAATTCCAACGCAAAGCATTAGACAGATGAAATGATCCTTTTTCTATTTCATTATTTGTAAAATAGAGCCCCGCAAAACGGTAAGCAATCTCATATTCATCAGGAAAAATTTCTGAAGCTTCTATAAGTTTCTGAATGGCAATTTCTACTTCATTTAATTTCCACAAAGCATCTACCCAGAATAACCAGGAATCCAGAAAATCGTCACCAAAAGCAATGGCTTTACTAAATCCGTACTCAGCATCGGTATAATAGCCTAATTCTTTATTGATAACGGCATATCTACGCCAGTACAATTTATTTTGCTCATCAATACCAATAGCCTTATTGATATAAAACAATGCCTTTTGAAAGTTTCCGACTTTAATGTATAAATCGGTGATTGCTACCCAGCCTTTATCTAATAATGGATCTTCATGAACGGTTCTTAGATAATATTTTAAGGCTTTCTGATTTTTATTTAAAGCTTCATAGCAACTACCTATTCTCAATAAGATATAAGAAGAAGCGTCATCAATTTCTAAGGTTGTATTATAGCAATTAATAGCTTTTTCATATTCTTTGAGTTGTTCATACGCCTTTCCTTTTTCAAGATGTGCTCCTAAAAAATACTCATCGATAACAGATGCATAATCAAAAGCTTCTATAGCCTTTTTGTATTCTTTTAGATGCATATACTGCCTTCCGAGCTGATGCCAGGCAACTTCGCTGTACGGGTTGTCATCAATAAATTCATTGAGAAACACGATAGCTTCCTGATGCTGATCCAAAAAGTCATAACAATATACAATGTTATAGAGAGCCGATTGGTCTTCCACATCATTTTCAAGACATTTTATAAAGTAATATCTTGCCTGTTCCAGTTTATCAACATATAAATATTCCATTCCCATAAGAGAATAGACATCTGCCACATCATCTGTGTACTGCAAAGCAACATTGAGTGCTTCTATGGCTTTTTCGTGATTTCCTTTTTTAGAATAGATATTGGCTCTTTGGATGTATATTTCTTCGTTTGCTGCATCAATAACTGCCAATTCGTTTAATAAACGTTCTGCAGCATCAAGTTTGTCTTCAAATACTAATAATTCTACCTGTACCAGTTTTAGTCCGACAGAATTAGGATGTTGTTCTAAACCTAATTTTAATGCTTTTTTTGACAAATTTAGTTTACCGGAATCTAAATAGTGCAGAATGATGTTTTCAAATTCCTCAGAATCAAAAAAGAAAATCTTATTTGACTTGAGCATCGATTCAAATTTAGATATTGATAAACGAAAATGTTCTTCTTCGTCATTTACGTACATATCAAAATGGTTTTGGTTCCTATATAAATTTACGAAATAGGATAGGAGCCTATTTCTTCATCACAAAATGTTTTAAACAAAATCATTAACAATTTTGATTTATCTCACTTTGTATTTCATTCAATACATCAATTAAGATGCCACACCCTTCTTTGATTTCTTCTTCAGATATGGTCAGGGGCGGGGTGATTCTTATTGCCCTGCCTTCAAACATCAGCCAAAAGAGAATTAATCCTCTTTGTTTACATTTTAATATTGCCTGATTAGTGATATCATCTGTAGGCAGCATCGGCGCTAACATCAATCCGGTACCCTGTATGGAGGTAATAAGCGGATGTTGTAAATAACTTCTAAATAGTTGTTCCTTTCGCTCTATTTGCTCCATCAGATCTGTTTCCAATAATTCTTGCAGTGTTGCCAAACTGGCAGCCGCAATGATGGGATTACCGCCAAATGTGGTAATATGTCCACATTTTGGATCATGCGAAAGTAAATCCATGTATTCTTCATTTGCTGTAAATGCACCTACCGGCATTCCGCTCGCCATACCTTTACCCATCACTAATATGTCAGGAACAACTTCAAATTTTTGAAATCCGAATAATTTACCTGTTCTTCCAAAACCAGGCTGAATTTCATCTAAAATCATCAGAGCGCCAACCTCTTCGCAACGCTTTTTGATTTTCTTTAAAAAATCATTCTGAGGGGTTATGAATCCGGCACTTCCCTGTATGGTTTCCAATATAATTCCGGCTGTACTGGTCGTGATTCTTTGGATATCTTCTTCATTATTGAAGGTGATAAAGTCGACACCCGGCAACAAAGGTCTGAAGGCTCCTTTTCGTTCTTCGTTGCCCAATACACTCATAGAGCCCTGTGTGTTTCCGTGATAGGCATTAACACAAGATATAATCTGGTTTCTTCCCGTAACTCTTTTAGCGAGTTTTAAGGCGCCTTCAACAGCTTCAGTACCTGAATTTACCAAATAAGTTTTATTCAGTGTAGACGGCAGGTGGGCTGCCAATAACTTGCAAAAATCAACCGCAGGTTTTTGAATATATTCTCCATATACCATCACATGGGCATATTTATCTACCTGATCTTTAATAGCTTTAATAACTCTTGGGTGTTTGTGTCCCAAAGTACAGGCTGAAACACCGGCAACAAAATCTAAATGTTTTTGTCCGTCCGTACTGTATATATAACTTCCCTCAGCATGTGAAATTTCTACTGCTAAAGGATATTTTGAAGTCTGTGCCTGATATTTAAAAAAATCACGGGTCATCGAATCGTTACTTTCCGTTTTTAATAACATTGGCAGGTTTTGTTTTTCTTATAAAATTCTTGGTTGCGTCCGAAGCTTCCATTGGCTTTTCTGCTTCTTTCTGCTGCTTTCCACTGTCTATTTCGGCTTTTTCGCCGATATCGTTTTCTTCAGGTGGGAAAATATCTTCCCGGCGCATTATCTTTTCATCTCCACGCCAGTTAAATCCGGGAAACAATCTGGCACTTTCAGGATACTCCGCAGGAGGGTATAATTCTCCTTCAGGATTTACAAAACGCGTGGCACTTGTAATCTGATTATCTTCAAGTTCAAGGTGAATGCGGCTACAGATACTTTTATCAATTCCCGTTAATTCATCATCCTCATCATATACATAATAAATCATTTCTGCATTCTGAACAAGATCTACTTCATACAACTTATTGTCCCTGAATTTTCCATATAGGTTGATTCCTTTTGCCTGATTATAACCAGCTCCTAAACTGTCTTTTTCTATTAAGAAAGCATCTGTAAGTACTTTTAAAGAATCCAGTTTTTCTGTTACGGGATTATTGATTAGATGAATCAGTTTACCCGTCATCTGGCTTTCTCCTCTGAACAATACAGGATTACCGATTAATTGAGCCAAACCTATTTTTTGATCATAATGTAGTGAATCTGCTTTCCCGCTCATATCCGGTGTTCTGAAAAGGCGGGCATTATGGTATCCGGTGAGTACCCGTTCTTTGTCAGGTCCGGTTACAATAATTCTCTTAGCATGAAAATAAGTAGTATCATTTTCTGTAAGCATGCGAACCAATGGCTTGTCCGTGACATATATAGAATCCCGATCTTTGAACAATTCAGCAAAATGACTTGTCATAATCATGTTGTTAACCGTATCGGTTACTTTTACATTGTGTATCGCACGAGAGTAAGACTTATTTTTGTCGTAAAACATATCATCTCCCTCAATACGTTTGTTGTCGCTGATGATATGAGAATTTTTAATGAGTTTTCCGATATCTAAGCGCGTATCATAAAAACCATTCTCCGTATATATAAAATTCTCTTTATTTTTAATAGTTGACGGACCAAACAGATAGGCATGCCCGGGAATTTCATAATAATCGAGATGCTCTGATTTTATTTCTGTATCAGGATTGGTAATAATTACCTGAGTTCTGAATTCATATTTTTGTTCTGCCGTATAGTATTTTCCGGCTTTACTTTTTAATGTGTTAAGTTTATTAACGATGGTTGCGTGATCATTGTAATAGGCTACTCCGTTTACTTTATCGTAATAAACTTTTTCCGATTTTAATGAAGAATCAGGTGAAGTCATCAATACGTTACCTGAAGCGAAAGCAATACCTTCTTTTCCGTTATACTCAGCATAATTGCTGTTTAACTGTAAGGTATCATTCTGAATGATATGAACATTTCCAAATAATTTAAGATAATTGTCATTTGGAAAAAAATAGGCCTTATTGCAATATATATACATACTATCTTGCTGTGCTTCGATATTGCCAGTAAGAATTAAGGCTCCAGGGATTTCATTTTGATTCTGATCGGTGAAGTCTGCATGTAATATTTCTATAGATTTTCCTTTGGGCGCAGGTGGTGCCGGGGTTTGGGCATTACCTGGCAGAAAATGTAAGAGTATGATTACAAATAAAAATAAATGCTTTTTCAAACGAGTAAAATTTTTTCAAAAATAGTCAAAATTAATAGGATAGAGTGGGGCGTTAAGAAGATTTTATGCATAAAAAAAGCACTTTGTAAAAAAGTGCTTTTTGTTTGATTATTTATAGATGGTTTGTTTTCTGTCTGGTCCTACAGAGATAACTCTGATGGGTACTTCTACCTGACTTTCTATAAACTCTATATATTCCTTTAATTCAACAGGAAGTTCTTCATAAGAAGAAAGCCCTGTAAGGTCTGCATTCCATCCTTTTTTCTCAACGTAAACTGGTGTTACATTTTCCGGCTCAATATTGTAAGGCAGGTGATCGATCTGCTGTCCGTTATATTTATATGCCACACATACTTTTAGTGTGTCAAATCCGGATAGCACATCTCCTTTCATCATATATAGCTCTGTCACTCCGTTTACCTGAACTGCATATTTCAATGCTACAAGGTCTAACCATCCGCATCTGCGGGCACGGCCAGTAACGGATCCGAATTCATTCCCGACACGAGCCATGGTAGCTCCTATTTCATCTGTAAGTTCTGTAGGAAATGGTCCTGAACCTACACGAGTAGTATAAGCCTTGAAGATACCAAATACTTCTTTTACTTTGTTTGGCGCAATCCCTAAACCGGTACACGCACCAGCTGCAGTAGTATTTGATGACGTTACAAACGGATAGGTTCCGAAATCGATATCCAGTAAAGAACCCTGAGCACCTTCAGCCAGAATAGATTTGCCATTTTTCAGTGCCTGATTAAGATAGTCTTCAGAATCAATAAATGTAAGTTTTTTTAATTCTTCTACTGCTGCAAAAAACTCTTCTTCAAGTTCTTGTAAATTATATTGTAAATCAACTTTATAGAAATCAATCATTTCGATGTGTTTTTCTGCTAAAGTTTTATATCTTTCTTTGAAATCTGCTAATTCGATATCTCCTACACGCAATCCGTTTCTTCCGGTTTTGTCCATATAAGTTGGTCCGATACCTTTTAGAGTAGATCCGATTTTTGCTTTTCCTTTTGAAGCTTCCGAAGCTGCATCCAATAAGCGGTGGGTTGGCAATATCAGGTGTGCTTTTCTGGAGATATAAAGGCGGGATGGAATATCGATATTGAATTTTTCCAAACCTTCCAGCTCTTTCTGAAATACTACAGGATCGATAACCACTCCGTTACCGATGATGTTGATAGAGTTGGTATGAAATATACCGGACGGAATAGTACGTAATACGTGTTTTATTCCATCGAATTCCAATGTATGTCCTGCATTCGGACCACCCTGAAAGCGAGCGATAATATCATATTTTGAGGTAAGAACGTCAACAATTTTTCCTTTCCCTTCGTCTCCCCATTGAAGACCAAGCAGTAAATCTACCGTCATAATGTTTAAATAATGTGATTAATTATTAGTTGTGTCTGAATTTTCTTTAGTACCATAGAAATAAAGGGAATGGTTATGGATTTTAACGCCAAAAACTTCCTCTATTGTCTTTTTGATTGTTTGAATACGCGGATCGCAGAATTCGATCACTTCGCCGGAATCGGTAAGGATAATATGATCATGTTGCTTGTCAAAATATGATTTCTCATAGTGTGCTTGGTTCTGACCAAACTGGTGGCGGCGAACCAAACCACATTCCAGAAGTAATTCAATAGTATTGTATAAAGTAGCTCTACTTACACGGTAGTTTTTGTTTTTCATTTTGATATATAAAGACTCAATATCAAAATGCTCTTCATTTTCATAAATCTCTTGAAGAATTGCGTAGCGCTCAGGGGTTTTTCGGTGTCCTTTTTCTTCTAAATATTTTGTAAAAACATTTTTTACAATTTCTTGATTTTTATCTACTTCCATTGGATTTATCTCCTTATACATTGCAAATATAATTTATATTTTTGAGCTTTAAAACTTATGAGACAATATAATTGCTATTTTGAATATTCACGAATTACTTTATCAATTCCATCTATCGACTTGATACTGTCAATAAGCTTTTTAAGCACATTATTATTAGGTACAACTACAGTGATTTCTCCCTTAAACATACCGGCATGACTACTTAAAGAAATACTTCTTATATTTACTGTTAAGTCATTAGAAATCACCCTTGTGAGTTCATTTGTAAGACCAAGGCTGTCAATTCCGATAATCTTTAATGTGGCATTAAACTCCTGATTCGAAGAATCAACCCATTTTGCAGCAATAATTCTGTATGCATAATTTGATTGCATACTGAGAGCATTCGGACAATCATTTTTATGAACTTTGATACCATCATTAATGGTTACAAATCCGAAGACATCATCCCCCGGAATCGGGTTACAGCAACTGGCTAATTTATACTCCAGTTTTTCCTCCTCTTTTCCAAAAACAATGACATCCAGTTTCGTTTTTTCTATAACTTCAACTGGTTCAGACTTTTTGATGTTTTTCTTAAAAAAGTTAAAGAAAGAGTTACTGTTTTTAAAAGAAACAAATTCTTTTATCTGCTGATTGCCAATTGCTCCGATACCAACTTTATAAAACAAATCAAGACTGGTCTTCAATTTAAAGAAATTTACCAGTTCGTTTACCGTTTTTTCGTTCAGTTCTACTTTTAGATGACGCAGTTTACGCTGTAATATTTCTTTTCCTTCTTCTCCGGTCTTTTTAGTGTCTTCATTTAGTACATTCTTTATTTTATTGCGGGCACGAGCGGTTGTAACAAACTCAAGCCAGTGAATGCTCGGTTTCTGATTAGGTGAAGTAATGACTTCAACCTGATCTCCACTGTTGAGCACATGATTTAGAGGGACTAATTTTCCGTTTACCTTGGTTCCTCGGGTTTTAATTCCGATTTCAGAGTGTATGCTAAATGCAAAATCCAATGCTGTAGCTCCTTTAGGAAGCGATTTTATCTCTCCTTTCGGGGTAAAAATATAAATCTCCTTTGCATAAAGGTTAAGTTTAAAATCTTCTACAAAGTCGACTGCATTTGCTTCAGAATTTTCAAGTGTTTCCTTCAGCTGATTTAACCAGATGTCTAAACTGTTTTCTTCCGTAACACCTTGTTTGTATTTATAGTGCGCTGCATAGCCTTTTTCGGCTATTTCATCCATGCGTTCACTTCTGATCTGTATTTCTATCCAACGCCCTTTTGGTCCCATAACAGTGATATGAAGGGCTTCATAACCGGTTGATTTAGGAGATGAAATCCAATCTCTTAAACGGCTTGGCGATGGTCGATAGTGATCCGTCACTATCGAATATATTTTCCATGCAATAAACTTTTCATCGTGTTCATCACAGGAATAAATAATACGCAGTGCAAATTTATCGTATACTTCATCAAAAGAAACGTTCTGTGCTTTCATCTTACGTGAAATCGAATAGATGGATTTAGGGCGTCCTTTGATAGTATAATCTATATGTTCTTTGTCAAGCGACTCTTTCAACACATTTGATATAAGACTGATATATGCTTCCTGTTCTTCTTTTGTTTCTTTAATTTTACTAAGAATGGCATGATATACATCAGGCTCAGTATATTTTAATCCCAAATCTTCTAATTGAGATTTGATGTTAAAAAGTCCCAAACGATGGGCAAGGGGGGCATATATATATAAGGTCTCGGAAGCTATTTTCGCCTGCTTGTATGCAGCCATACTTTCCATTGTCTGCATATTATGCAAGCGGTCGGCTATCTTTATGAGAATTACACGTACATCATCATTTAAGGTTAATAACATTTTACGATAATTCTCTGCCTGTAATGACACACCCGGATCTGGTTCTAAACGTGATATTTTGGTTAATCCTTCAACAATTTTAGCAATTTTAGGATTAAACATTCTTTCAATGTCTTCTACAGTAATATCGGTATCTTCAACAACATCATGCATTAATGCCGCAGCGATGGAAGTGGGACCTAATCCGATTTCTGAAGCAACTATTTTTGCAACTGCAATTGGGTGAAATATATAAGCTTCACCTGATTTTCTGCGTTGGTCTTTATGAGCATCTACAGCAACATCAAAAGCTTTTCGAATGAGTTTTTTATCTTCATCGTTTAAAGTTTGATAGCTGATGCTTAATAATTCCTTGTATTCGCGGGCAATTGCTTTGTTCTCTTTTTCAATATCAATCTCTGTCATAAGTAAGTAGCTTGTCTGTATTAAATATACTATAAATTAGTAGTACCTGCAAAAGTAAAAAAACAAAAAAAGTGTGATAAATGCACACTTTTTTATTTTATATAATACGTTGATTTTCTTAGAAAATGTAGAAAACACCTGCAGATGCCTGCATATGTGATCCCGGACCACTGTTAGTAATGTTTTTTCTTCCTACTGCCTCAACATTGATTCCAAAACGGCTATACCATTTTTCTGTTGGATATCTGTAATCTTTACCAATTCCGAAATCTTTTAAATAGAAATTCAAACCTCCACCAAAACTTACGGAAGTATAGTTGCTGTCACCGAAACCTAAATATCCGACTCCGGCTTTTGCATAAGGGTCAACGTAAGGAATATTGAACAATCCGCCGATACTGTATACTAAAGATCCGTCAAGTACATAGATGGTCTTGTCATCTGTAACTAATACTCCGCTGGTATAATTATCTTTTTTAACTTCATTCATGGCAAAAGAGGCTTCAATCGATAAATTTTTTGCAACTTCTGTTCCTATATAAAATCTTGAAGGAATAGCCATTAATACTGTTTCAGCACCTTCAGGAAGATCTGATTTATTAAAGTTGAAGTCCATCATATTCACACCGATTCCGACTCTCCATTTATAGTCCCCTAAATAACGTTGCTTCTTTGTAAGTATTTGTGCTTCTGAGGAAAAACTTGATAGTAGCGTCACAGTTAATAATGCGACAGTAAATAAATTTCTTTTTATTGTTTTCATAATTATTCCTTAAATTATTATTTTATAAATATAGTAAGTTTTGCGTTAAAAAAAAGAATTTTTTAAAAATCGTTGTCTTTTTGCTTCAAACAATAAAATAGAAGCTGCAACGGATACATTCATAGAGTCTATAACGCCTTCCATAGGTATAATGATGTTTTGAGCAGAAGCAATTCTCCATTCATCTGTAAGTCCAGTCGCTTCTGTTCCTACTACAATTGCTGTAGCATCATTATAGTCTTGTAAATAATAAGGAGCTGCCTCCTGAAGAATAGCAGCATATATTGCTATATTTTTAGAATTCAGATAAGCAATAGCTTCTGAAGTTGTAGCTGTAGCTACCGGAATTGTAAAAATACAACCAACACTGGAACGAATCACATTCGGATTGTAAATATCTGTTTTAGGATTGACAATGATAACAGCATCAATATTAGCGGCATCAGCAGTTCGCAAAAGAGCACCAATATTTCCGGGTTTTTCCGGAGCCTCAGCCACCAGAATTAATGGTTTTTTACTTAACTTCAGATCTTCAAGCCGGTTGCTTTTGCTTTCAGCAACAGCAACAACTCCTTCTGTAGTGTCGCGATAGGCTAACTTTTGATATACTTCTTTATCGATTTTTATAAATTCCGTGTCAGATTCACGGGCACCTATTTCATTAATGGTCTGAAGAGAAATAAGCTCTTCACAATACAGCAGGGTTTTAAGTTTAAAATTTCCCTTTAATGCCAGCATTATTTCACGTTGACCTTCTATTAGAAAAGATTGGGAATTTTTTCGGTTTTTCGCTTTGTCCTGCAATTGAACCAATGATTTTATATACGGATTCTGACTACTGCTGATATGCTTCATTATAAGATGCCTCTCGCTTTTATTTCTAAATATTTATTGATGACATTTAAGTTTAGATCCTCAGGATTAGTCAATACAGAATAGATGCCATATTTCATAAGTTCATTTACAATGAGTTTTTTGTCATAATGAAATTTTTCTGCAATGACTTTGTCATATATTTCCTGAGTATTCTTTGCTTCTGAGTGTACGATTTGATCCAGTTCTGAATTTTTAAAGAATACCACAACAAGCAAATGATTTTTAGTGATGGCTCTTAAATACTTTAACTGTCTGTTTAAGCCATCTAAAGTTTCAAAATTAGTAAAAAGAATCAATAAACTTCTCTGGTGGATGTTTTGTTTAATTTCTGAATATAGTTTACTAAAATCGGATTCATGAAAATCAGTAGTTACTTTATACAGATTTTCCATAAATTTTTGTACCTGGACCGGTTTATTATCGGGTTTCAGACGATTATCTGCCTTTTTAGAAAAAGTAAAAAGACCTGCTTTATCATATTTTTTGATGATGATATTGGATAAAACCAAACTGGCATTGATTGCATAATCCAATAATGTAAGATCATTAAAAGGAGATTTCATAACCCTGCCTTTATCAATAATCATGTAAATATTCTGAGATTTCTCATCCTGATACTGGTTTACCATATATTGCCTTTTCTTGGCGGTAGCTTTCCAGTTTATGGTCCGGATATCATCTCCCAGAGTATATTCTTTTATTTGCTCAAATTCTCTTGTATTTCCTATTTTGCGGACTTTTTTCAATCCCTGCATAAAGAGTTTGTTATGAATCGCCATTAATTCATATTTACGCATTTGTAAAAAGGAGGGATAGGTGGCTACCATCTGATTATTATCGAAAATATAGCGTCTTGATATCAATTTTAATGGACCTGATGCATAGATGTTTAAATGTCCAAAATGATATTCGCCTCTTTTGGTAGGTCTTATCAGATAAGTGGAATGGTCAGCTGTTTTCGGTGCCAATGACTTTTTTACTAAAAAGTCTCTTTTTTGAAACTGAAAAGGTAATTCATCTATAATGCGGACCGATATTTTGAAGGGAAAATTATTTTCCAGACGAATGGATATATAATTATCATCACCGTTTGACAGTTTTTCAGGCGTAATACGTTGTGCAATTATTCCATTTTTTACACCATAAAGTAGTAATATATCTGCTATGAAAAGGATGAAGAACAGCGCTACCAGAACCCAGACAATATAGTATAGAAAAGCAAAGAAAAAAGAACATATAAACAGTAGTACAATTGCGGTAATGCAATAGTATACGAGAGAATTTATATATAATGCTTTTATATTTTTCAAAATATTTATCTCGGAATTTCGATGGTTTCTACAATTTGACGAATGATTTCAGGGCTTGTAACGCCTTCCATTTCTTTATCTGGTGCTACAATAATTCTGTGTTGCAATACGGGAACAGCTACAAATTTTATGTCTTCAGGAGTTACAAAATCTCGGCCATAGATGGCTGCATATCCTTTTGCGGCATTTAATATTGCAATAGAGGCTCTCGGTGATGCTCCAAGGTATAAGAAAGGGTTTGTTCTGGTGTCGGATACGATTTCTGCAATATATTTCAGCAGATTTTGTTCTACAATAACCTGTTTTACCAGATGTTGATACGCGATAATTTCCGATGCTTTTACTACTTCATTTACTTGTTCTGTTTTATCTTTATCCTGTAATAAATGTTCATTCATCAGAATTTGTACTTCCTGCTCAGCAGTAGGGTATGAAATGACTATTTTGAAAAGAAAACGGTCTAATTGTGCTTCCGGTAACTGATAAGTTCCTTCCTGATCAATCGGGTTCTGCGTTGCAATTACCAGAAAAGGAGGTTGCATGCTATGCGTAACACCATCGAGTGTTACCTGTCGCTCTTCCATTACTTCAAACAGGGCTGCCTGAGTTTTTGCCGGCGCTCTGTTGATTTCATCAATAAGAATGAAATTAGAAAATATAGGTCCTTTTTTAAACTCAAATTCATTGCTTTTGGTGTTAAAGACAGAAGTTCCTAATATATCCGAAGGCATGAGATCAGGGGTAAACTGAATTCTGCTGAATTCTGTATTAATTGTTTTTGCCAGTAATTTTGCTGTAATCGTTTTCGCAATTCCCGGTACTCCTTCTAAAAGGACATGACCATTGGCGAGCAATCCAACTAAAAGTAAGTCAATCATTTCATGTTGGCCAACAATGACTTTGCCTATTTCATTCTTTATATCATCCGCTTTTTGTTTTAAATCGCTTAAATTGATACGATTTTCAAAGGATAAAGAATCGCTATTTGTGTGATATTCTTCCATATTAAATGCTTATTTTTTGTATGCTCTGATATAGCTTGTTTAATTCTTTTTCTGAACGGGGCTGATTTGTTTTACGGTATTCTATAATCAAATCTACTGCTTCTTTTATGTCTTGCTTATCTTTTCCTGTTTTCTTGTGATAATTCTCAATAAATTTCTCATCCAATTTACTTGTATCAATCCGTAACCGGATACGCGTGTGTTCTAAAAAGTAAACGATCATTTTCTGAATCAGGTCTTCATGATTGTTTTCCTGATAATAGAGATTGGCAATGGTTCTTACAAATTCTACAGAAGTATTTTGTACAGGAGGAATTACAGGTACAATACGTTGACGCCGTTTTATATTAAATAGGATAAAAATTAAAAAACCTATAATAACAAAATACCATGCCCAACGCAAAGACGGATGTTTGAAAATAAAACGCAACGGAAAATTATCGATCTGTTCGTTATAATTTCTTTGCGGATCGAACCATACCAGTTTATCAGAATTGATATATGATAGTACACCTTCAGCATATAAATGATTATTACTTTCCAATAAGTGGTAGTTTACAAATACATCCGGACTGTTGTGCAGATAAAAAGCACCTTTTCCAACTTTTTTACGGATAAAGCCGGGTTCATCTCCAGAGTTTCCTAAAATTGTTAATCCGGTAGAATCCTGAACCGTAAATACTTCTAAACTTGGAACATTTATACTACAAGAAGCTTTTTTCAGATAGGGATTCAACAACTGGAATTTCGTATCCTTATTTGTATTACCATACATATATCTACTTCCTAAACCAATAGAATCCAATAATAAATAAGGAGGACTCATAGAACTGATAAAAATATCATTTCCCATAGCTGCAGCTTTCAGTAACTTTTCAATTGATGCTTTATCTATCTGTTCCTGATCTAAAACAAAAAACCATGTTTCTTTTTTAGGGTTGATTGTATCAAATTCTTCAACAAAGTACTCATAAGGTGTTTTCGCATATTTTTCAACCGCTATTGGTGAAAGTAAGGTAGGTAGTTCTTTATTAAGAATATATAATCCGAATGGGATTTTATCATTGGTTTTAAATGAGCGCTGCCAATTAATAGGTTTTGGCAAAAGGCTTTGGATAAATACAATTGCCAGAAATCCCAGTATAAAATAAAGGATGTATTTTACTGTACTATTCATAGTTTTTGTATCTATTTAACAATGTGATAAATGCTTCCTGTGCTTTTAAAAATTCCTCTGAAGTAAGCGTAAATTCACCATACCATATATTATTGTACAGATAGGATAAGTATTCAAAATCTTTTTTAAGTTGCTGATCTTTAATTTCAAATAAATAATCTGCATTGGTTTTATCTGTATGCCATTTGATAACTTCAGCATTAGACAACCTTCTCAATACCCATAAGTAATAATACCGTATAGCCAATCTGTAATCTTCTGTCTTGAGGATGGGTTGGAGCAGTTTTTCGAAATCAACCTTATGAATTTGTTCTTCAATATTTATTGTTTCTACACCGATATCTTTAGCTGATTTTTTAAAAAAACGATTAAAATCATTCTGAATCAGCAATTTAATAATGTAAGCAAGAATCAATGCAATAATAACCAGAGAAATAATACGGAATAGAGTTGAGTCAAAAAAAGATTCTGTAGAGACGGTATTGCGGTCAACAAAGCCAAAAAACTCTTTTATTTTTTGAATCCATTGTTCTATCAGACTTCTTTTGCTCTGTCGTTCATAGGTATAATCAAAATCTGAACTGTCGTATTTGTCTTTAAAATTTGGAGTAAATTTCTTTTGTAAAACGGGAATCGTATCTTTTTTTAAAGCATCCAATGAAAACTTGTTCATAGATGGTATTTCTACCTCATCCGTATAGCTTGTTTGTTCAGCAGGTTGCTGCAATGAGTCAGCATTTGCCGTAAAAACAAAAACGCAAAAAAAGAAGATACTGTATAGTTTACAAATTTTACTCATCCATCTGACCGATTAAATCTATATCATTTTTTGCAGCATGATTTTCAATTTTTTCTCTTTCGCTGTAGTAAATAAGTCCACAATTGATAAGTATGACATTGTTTAACAACATGGTAGTGATAATGGCAATCATATAAATAAGCATCAGCATTATTGCCATCATACCCATATCCTCAGTTCCTACATTATTACCTGATGCTCCGGCAAACATAGCAAAGAAAAAAATCATATAAGGTATCATAAGTATGATATAGTTGATAATATTAATGATGAATGAAATACAAAGAATACTTCCTATAATAGTCCAGAAATTATTATTAATTGTTCTGAAAGCAAATGAAAAGGATTCAAAATAACCCTCTTTTTTAATAATGTATTGATAAAAAGTAAGATAAAATAATCCCATCAGATATGGAAAAACGATTAACATTAACGGAATACCAATAATTACAAAAATCAACAGCATACAAATTCCCAATATGATGATGCTGAGAATTCCAAAAAAGAAAATACTGATTATGACAAACAGAAGAACCCTGCCTATATTACTCCAAATTTCTTTTTTAATCTCATTGTAGGTTGGTTTCTTTTCAGGATCTTTTTCGAGTAATTTAAGGTATAGAACCGGATATGATATTTGAATGGCACCTATTGCCAGACTAATAAGCAGCATTAAGATACCTAATAAAACAATTGTTCCGGCATTGTCGCTATAATAATTACTCAAATAGGCATCATTAAAATCTCCGCTGCCTAAACTTTGAAAAAAACTGGTATAATAAAAGTTTCCAAAGAAATACAGGATTACAGATAACACTACAAATAAGATAGCAAGTGATTTAAAATAATTGGCAAAGAAATTTTTTCCTTTTATTTTAAAGAAACCAAAAGTTTCATTGAACAAAATACCAAAATCTCTTATTTTAAATAATGGAAACATAAGACGTTATTTTAAAGTTTTTCTGTGGATTATTACAGGATAAATCAAATAATAAAAAGTGATTACCCCTAAAGTTATTAATATAATACTATAGTTTAATGCATTAGGCATTTCTTTCGCATAGCGGGTTACATAACCTTCAATCATTCCGGCAAAGAAAGTAAAAGGCAGGGTGCTGATAAAAATTTTAAAACTGTTTTTGAAACCGATTTTAAAGGAATTAAGACGTGAAAAGGTTTTAGGGAACAAGATACTGGCTCCCAAAATAAACCCAGCTGCAGCTTCAACTACCATCCCGAATATTTCCATTGCTCCATGCAGCCATATACCTCGTATGCTTTCCATAAAATATCCTTTTTCATAAAAAAAATACTGAAATGATCCCAGCATAATAGCGTTATAGAAAACAAACATAAAAGTACCTAAGCCACCTGAAATTCCATAAATGTAGCAGCGAAGTCCTACCCAAAGGTTATTAAGTGTTATGGCAAAGGCACTGCCCCAGGAAGATCCGCCTTTATAAACTGCCATTGGATTTCCGTTCTCAATATTCTCAAGCGTCATGTTTACATAACCATCGCCTAAAATCAACCTTACAAAACTATCATCGTATTTAGATGAAATAACTCCGATGGCTACAAAAAGTAGAAAAAAGGCAAAAGAAAAATAAAGATACTTGCGGTAGTGATAAAGTAACAGGGGTACTTCTGTTTTAAAAAAATGCACCAGCTTATTTTCATTATACCGCTTCGTTTTATAGATCTTCTGAAAAATCTGTGCTGACAGATAATTCAAATATTTTGTCAATTTACTTTTGGGATAATAAGTTTGGGCAAAAGACAAATCTGTAGTCAGCCGAATATACATCTGAGCCATTTCATCCGGAGTTTTCTTTACTTTCCCCAGAATGATCTCTTCATATTCAAGCCATTTGTCTTTATTTTGTTTTATAAAAGCTATCTCTCTCATATCAATAGGCTAAAATAGCAATTAAGAATGATTTTTAAGAAGTTTTTTTGATGAAAAATCAATAAAACTCCCTAAATAGTTTCATAATTGATAGATGTTATTATCAATTGTTATTTTCAGAAGAATACGTCTGTTATATAATAACGTATTAAACTTTCAATCCCATACCTCTTGATCGGGGCAGGGTATCTTTAAAACCAAACTTTTCATATAATCGGTAAGCATCACCATCAGCAATAAGACTTACATAACAAGATTCAGGTAGTTTTTCAATATAAGTAATAATATGTTCCATAATTACTTTACCTATTCCGTTACCCTGATGTTCAGGTAATACACAGATATCAACAACCTGACAAAAACAGCCTCCGTCACCTATGATACGCCCCATACCTATGGGTAAATCTTCTTGTTCAATCAAAATACTGTAAAGTGAATTTTTAAGTCCTCTTTCTGCTGCTTCTGTAGTTTTTTCAGATAAACCTGATGCAGAACGAAGCATTCGATACGTTTCAACAGGAATCTGGTTTTCTATAATCTGAATCATATATTTTCTTTGCTCATCCAAAAATAGAACTTTTTTATGTGTTATAGAGTATTTAAAATCATATCAGCTGAAAAAACTCCAATCATTTTAATGAGTCTGACAATATATACATCTGGTTGTTTTACTTTTGTACCATGAATAACTCCTTTTTTCAAACGGGTATAGAAAATTGTTTTACAGAATTTAAAACAAATACAGATGCATTCACATTACCTGAAAAGTTTACTTTTCCATTTAGTTATGTTCCGCATCCGCTAAGTGTAATAGCAGCAACTGAGCTTCAGGAATTTTTATCGCTACAGACTGATTTTGAACATAATTTTGGATTAGATCCATTGCAAAAAGGTTTGGTCATCGGTAAAATGTTTGGTGTTTTGGTAGTTCAAAAACAGAATGGAACATTAGGATATCTCACTGCTTTTTCCGGAAAGCTGGCTAACTCTAATAACATCGGCTCTTTTGTACCTCCGGTATTTGATATGCTTACAAAGAACAGTTTTTTTCTAAAAGAAGAACAAGTTTTAAACAACATCAACAAAGAAATTGAACTACTGGAACAGGATCCAGCCTATAAAGCCCTTTTGAAAGAAAAACTTTTACTATCTGTCACATCAAAACAGCAGATTAATGATAAAAAACAAAGTCTTAAACGGTTAAAAGCTGAAAGAAAAATCAAGCGTGAACAACTTAATGATCTTTTTGAATGTGAAGACCGGGAAGAACAGAAAAAAGATTTGATCCGACAGAGTTTGAGAGATAAACACGAACTCAATACATTGCTTAAAGATTGGAAAATACGTTTAGAGGTTTTAGAAAACAACATTGAAGAATACCAGCTAAAGATTGAAGAATTAAAAGCATTACGCAAAAAGAAATCCGGTATTTTGCAACAACAATTGTTTGAGCAATACCAATTTCTGAATGCAGAAGGAAATATTAAAAATCTTCTCGACATCTTTACTCCTAATACCCACAGTCATCCTCCGGCAGGGGCAGGGGAATGTTGTGCTCCCAAGCTTTTACATTATGCCTATCTTCATAATCTAAGACCTGTTGCCATGGCAGAATTCTGGTGGGGTGCTTCTCCAAAATCAGAAGTCAAAAAACATAAACAGTTTTATCCGGCATGTTGGGGAAAATGTGAACCTATTTTGAAACACATGCTCACGGGATTGACAATAGATGAAAATCCATTGCTTAAAAATCCGGATGTCAATATAAAGCTTCCGATAGTGTATGAAGATGTTTATATAGTAGTCATCAATAAACCGGCAGAATTCCTTACTGTTCCGGGTATTCATATAAAAGACTCTGTTTTTGAACGCGTAAAAGCCTTATACCCTAATGTTACGGGACCATTGATTGTCCATCGTCTGGATATGTCCACTTCCGGTTTGCTTATCATTGCTAAATCAAAAGACATACACAAACAGCTGCAATCACAGTTTATTAAAAGAACTGTTTTAAAAAGATATGTAGCATTATTAGACGGGGAATTAAATGAATCATCCGGTATAATAGACCTTCCGTTAAGAGTTGACCTTGATGACAGACCGCGCCAGCTCGTCTGCTATGACTTTGGAAAAAAGGCTGTGACCAAATGGAAAATGATTAAAAAAGAAAAGGGGAAAACACTGGTATATTTTTATCCGATAACAGGCAGAACACATCAGCTTAGAGTGCATGCTTCTCATCAATCGGGACTTAACCATGCTATTGTTGGAGACGATTTGTACGGGATACCTGCCAATAGGCTTCATCTGCATGCTGAGATGCTCGAAATCACACATCCTGTGAGTGGAGAAAGAATGCAGTTTCAGGCAGCAGCTGATTTTCAATAAAGAATAAAAAAAGTACGAAGTGAAAACTTCGTACTTTTTATATATTAAATATATGCTTATTGACGGGTATATTTTACAGTAACGTCAGTAGAACGACCGTTGAAAGTCATCTCATATTTTAAAACCAATTCAGTTTGATTAAATGAAACAACCTCTCTCGGCTGAGTTTCTCCGGTGATGCTGATAGCATCTTCAGTCCAGGTTCCTGCAATGTTTACATCTACACAGTTGCCTTCTTCATTTTTATTGTTCTGTTTTAAATTTACTACAGTACCTTCTTCAACAGTCAGATAGTCAGTGGCACAACCTCCTTTGATACTTGCATGATCAAATGGAAATTGATGCGTTTGTTCTTCCTGACCAGGAATTGTAAAACTATAAGACAATGTTGTTGCTTTCCATGTACCAACCATTAAGCTTACAGGATTTGGAGTATCAGTACCTGGATTCGGACTGTCAGTACTTGGAGTAGGAGTATCGGTAGTTACAACTGGTGAACTGTCATCACTACTACATGATACCATTGTTAAACCTGCAAAAGCAAATGCTGCTACAAAAAATATTTTTTTCATCGGATTAATTTTTATGCAAATATACTGTTATTTAGATTTAATAAAAAATCTTCATGCAAAAAAATGCTTTCTTTTGCCAAGTGAACTATTTGAAATATATTTGAGAAATTAAATTATTTACATGAAATTCGGAATTATTAAAGAAGGGAAAATACCACATGATAAAAGAGTGGTTTTTTCACCTGATGAATTGACACATTTTAAAAACGCATACCCACAAGCTTCATTTAAGGTTGAATCTTCTGATATCAGAGTTTTTAAAGATGAACAGTATGAGCAACAGGGATTTGAAATCACAACAGACATGACGGATTGTGATGTTTTATTAGGGGTAAAGGAAGTCCCATTAGATCAACTTATTCCTAATAAAACTTATTTTTTCTTTTCACATACAATAAAAAAACAACCCTATAATAAAAAACTATTACAGGCATGTCTTGAAAAAAATATCCGACTTATAGACCATGAAACACTGGTTGATGATGAGGGGAACCGATTAATTGGTTTTGGAAGATACGCAGGAATTGTAGGAGCATACAACACCATCAGAGCCTTTGGTATTAAATATGAGCTTTTTAATCTTGCAAAAGCGACAACACTAAAATCAAAAGAAGAACTTATTGAACGTCTAAAAAAACCTTATTTACCACCGATAAAAATAGTTCTGACCGGAAAGGGGAAAGTTGCAATGGGAGCTAAAGAAATGCTCGATGCTATGAAAATGAAGGAAGTGACTATTGAAGACTATCTCCACAAAGAATTCGATGAACCTGTGTATGTTCAAATTGACCTAACGGATTATAACAGAAGAAAAGATGGTAAACCTTCAGACAGAAATGATTTCTTCGTAAATCCTGAAGAATATGAATCTGATTTTGAACGGTTTGTTTTTGTATCAGATATTTTTATTGCAGGACATTTTTATAAAGACGGATCACCGGTAATCCTGACACGTGATATGCTTAATCATGCTAAAAACATGATAAAAGTTATTGGCGATATTTCTTGTGATATCAATGGTCCTATAGAGTCAACAATCAGAAGTTCTACTATAGAAGAACCTTTATACGGATATTATCCTCGTGACAACCAGGAAGTATCTATCGATCATCCGGCAGCAGTTGTGGTGATGGCAGTAGATAATCTGCCTTGTGAACTACCGAAAGATGCCAGTGAAGGTTTTGGAAAGATGTTTTTGGAATCTGTAGTACCTGCTTTCTTTAACGGAGATAAAGATGGTGTATTACAAAGAGGGACTATTTGTGAAAATGGAAAATTGACTGCTCGTTTTGAATATTTAAAAGAGTATGCCGAGGTAAAGTAATTATTTATATTAAATAACTTAAAATTCTGATTATGAATATTAAAATAATATTAGGAATTTTTCTTTTGTTCGGTATCACAACTGCTACTGCACAGCAATCTTCTTTTATCAGAGCACAAGATGTGTCAGCAGTACAGCAACAAGATTACCTTTTGATTGATGTAAGAACACCCGAAGAATATCAGGAAGGAACGATTCCTTCTGCTATAAACATTGATGTTGAAAATGACGCTTTCAGAAGTGAAGTTGAAAAAATTGATAAGAATACGCCATTGATTATTTTTTGCAAGTTAGGAGGAAGGAGTGAGACAGCAGCTGAAATCTTAAGCAATATCGGATTTACAAACGTAAAAGAGATTGAAGGTGGTTTTGAAGCATGGAGAGCTGTTCAAGAGGGTAAATGATATAATATTAATATTTATCATTTTTTTAAGAGATAGCATCAGGCAGTATCCTATTTATTTTCTTAAATTTGAACATATATAATTTAAAAATCAATTCCATATGGAGTTAGCATCTTTTCAAAATTTTATTAAAACAGTTTTAATTCTTGTTTTATTATACTATTTATTTAAGTTTGCCTTCAGACTTTTTGCTCCTATTTTAATTACAAAAGTAGTTAAAAAAGCAGAGCAGAGTTTTCAGGAAAAACAGAGAAGATATCAGGAGAACTATCAGTCACAAAACAATCAGACACAATCTGAAGATATAAATAAGCAGTTTTCAAAAAACAAATTTCCGCGAGAAAAGAAAAAAGTCGGAGAATATATAGATTTTGAAGAACTGAATTAATCATTTTCTTTTTATAATATCCATAAAACCTTACAGAATCAAAGTTCTGTAAGGTTTTATTTTTTTGTAGCCTTGATAATATTTGTTACTTTAGCCTTTATTCTAAAAAAGCATTTAATTGTTGTATGAAAAACTATAAGAACT
The DNA here is from genome assembly GCA_032096595.1 of Flavobacterium sp. Taxonomy (GTDB): domain Bacteria; phylum Bacteroidota; class Bacteroidia; order Flavobacteriales; family Flavobacteriaceae; genus Flavobacterium. Next base: position 72,877 of record DAMCXY010000003.1, read on the forward strand.
ATTTACCTCATTTGTTGGCCTTCATAGGTTTTATCATCTTATCTCTGGCTTATTTTAATCCTGTTTTATCAGGAAAAGAGATCATTCAGAGTGATATTGTACAGTATACCGGGATGGCAAAGGAACAAATGGATTATAGAACAAAATATGAAGAAGAGAGCTACTGGACCAATAGTGCTTTTGGGGGGATGCCTACCTATCAGTTGGGTGCCAAATATCCACACAATTATGTAAAACAATTGGATAGTGTACTGCGATTTTTACCACGCCCTGCAGATTATCTGTTCTTATATTTCATCGGTTTTTATATACTGCTCCTTTGTTTAAAAGTACGCCCGTTAAAAGCGTTTGCAGGGGCTTTGTTATTTGGTTTTTCTACGTATCTCATTGTCATCATTGGTGCTGGTCATAATGCTAAAGCCCATGCAATTGCGTATATGCCAATGGTACTTGCAGGCGTATTGCTTGTATTCAGGAAGCGTTATATTGTCGGAGGTTTGTTAACCATGGTTGCAGCTGCACTGGAAATAGGAGCCAACCATTTTCAGATGACCTATTATTTATTATTGTTACTGCTTGCAGCAGCTGGTTTTTATACTATAGATTTTATCAAAAAGAAAGAATACAAAGAATTGGGTAAAGTAATGGCTGTATTTCTTGTAGCAGCCATTGTTGCTATCGGAAGCAATGCCACCAATCTTATGGCAACTTCTGAATATGCAGGTTTCAGTACCCGAAGTAAGAGTGATTTGACTATTGGTGCTGACGGATTGCCAAAACCATCTGATAATGCGATGTCTCATGAATATATAACAGAATACAGTTACGGACTTTTTGAAACATTCAATCTATTTGTTCCAAGACTTATGGGCGGAGGCGATGTTGAAAATTTAGGAGCTGATTCTAATGTAGGAAAGTTTTTTGTAGCAGTAGGAGCTTCACCAGCGGAAGCAGCTGAGTTTTCAAAGCATGTACTCACCTATTGGGGGAATCAGCCCGGAGTTGCAGCACCGGCTTATATAGGTGCTGTTGTTATCTTTCTTTTTATTCTCGCTTTATTTACTGAACATAGAAAAATCAAATATGTTTTTATAACGGGAATCATTTTCTCCATTATTTTGTCATGGGGACATAATTTTTTTCTGACCGATCTGATGATTGATTATTTTCCGATGTACAACAAATTCAGAGCTGTTACTTCCATTCAGGTTATTGCTGAAATTTGTTTTCCCGCATTGGCATTATTAGGTTTACAGTCATTTTTTAACCTCAATAGAGAAGAGAGATTGCAAAAACTAAAGAAAGCTTCAATAGTAGCCGGCAGTGTTATCGTCTTCTTATTTATTTGTAAAGGGTTTTTGGATTTCGCTTCAGAAAAAGACAACTACTACAGTACAAGGGTTTTTGGACAAATAGTTCCCGAATTTATTAAAGCACTGATCGAAGACAGAAGTGCGATGTACACATCTGATTTGATCCGTACTTTTATCTATGTAGCGGGTGCTGCCGGAATATTATACTTCTTCAGTATTGAAAAACTGAAGATGCAGTACACAGTGATTTTCATAGGAGCATTAGCCGTAATTGATCTCGTAAGTCTGGATCTCAATTATGTCAATAAAGATAATTTTGTGGAAGCATATCAGGTAAAAACACCTTTTCAACCTACAGCAGCTGATCAAAAAATTTTACAGGATACTACTAAATTCCGTGTTTTCGAATTAAGCGGAGGCTTTAACAGTGCAAGAACTTCTTATTTCCACCATTCATTAGGAGGATATCATGCCGCTAAACCTAAAAAAATACAGGAGTTATTTGATTATCAAATTGCAAAAAACAATCATCAGGTACTTAATATGATGAATGTAAAATATGTAATTGATACAGATGATAACCAACAGCCGATAGCTTTAGAAAATCCGGAGGCAAACGGAAATGCATGGTTCGTTTCTCAGGTAGAAAAAGTAGCAACTGCAGATGAAGCAATGCAGGCACTTACGAAAGCCAACACAAAAACAACGGCTGTAGTAGAAAACAAATTTGCAGACAAAATCGCTCAAAAATATATAGTAGACAGTCTGGCATCTGTAAAAGTAGCCGATTATCGTTCAGATTATATAAAGTATAAAACAAACAATGCAAATGACGGATTGGTTGTGTTTTCAGAAGTATATTATCCAAAAGGATGGAAGATAACCATTGATGGTAAAGCGGCAGAAATGATAGAAGCCAATTATACTTTACGGGCTTTACCATTACCAAAAGGAAATCATACGGTTGAGTTTAAATTTGAACCACAGGTAATCAAAACAGGAAGTACGATTGCTCTGATCAGTAATATTGCTATGTTTATTTTACTGATTGGAGGTATTTTTTATCTGTTCAGAAGCAGTAACCGGAAAGAAGCATAGAGAATGAAATCCATCTTATTAGTTGCGTTTGGAGGAGCAATTGGGAGCTGTATCCGTTATTTGTTAAACAAATTAATGCTGTGGAACAGTTTTCCTTTATCAACGTGGATAATCAACATATCAGGAAGTTTTCTAATCGGAATCTTGTTTGCTTATACACTGAAGAATCCGGAAAGTAAATGGATTAATTTGTTTTTAATGACGGGGCTTTGCGGTGGCTTTACAACTTTTTCAACCTTTTCATTAGAATCCTTACGGTTACTACAGAATCACCAGTATCAGCTCGCCATTTTTTATATGCTCAGCAGTGTAATTGTTGCATTAGCTGCTACATTTTTAGGATTTGTTATAGCTAAATAATGAAGAAAAGAGTATTAATCATTACCTACTATTGGCCGCCTGCCGGAGGTCCCGGAGTACAACGATGGCTCAAGTTTGTAAAATACCTTCCCGAGTTTGGTATTGAACCGATTGTATATATACCTGAAAATGCACATTATCCTATTATAGATAATGATCTGGAAAAAGAGATAGGCAAGGATGTTGAAATTATTAAATACCCTATAAGAGAACCTTATAAAATGGCTTCTTTGTTTTCAAAAAAGTCTACTAAGAATATCAGTTCAGGTATTATTCCTGTACAAAAGAAACAAAAACTGACGGAAAAAGCGTTACTCTGGATCAGAGGAAATTTTTTTATACCGGATGCCAGAATCGGATGGGTAAATCCGTCTGTAAGCTTTTTGGAAGATTACCTCAAAAAGCATCCTGTTGACAGTATTATTACCACAGGACCTCCTCATAGTGTGCATCTTATCGGTTTAAAATTAAAAAAAATGTTTTCCATAAACTGGCTGGCTGATTTCAGAGATCCCTGGACAACAATAGGTTATCATAAAGAACTTAAACTAACAGATAAAGCTGCTCAAAAGCATAAAGAGCTTGAAAAGAAAGTATTAAATACAGCAGATCATATTATTGTAACCAGTCCTACCACTAAAAGAGAATTTGAGCAAATTACAAAACAGCCTGTCAGTGTGATCACCAATGGTTATGATATTGAAAGAATACAAAAGCAACCTTTAGACAAAGAATTTACCATTGCCCATATCGGATCGTTTTTATCTAACCGTAATCCGAGAGTTTTATGGAAAGCATTAACAGAATTGATAAAAGAAGAAAAAGGATTTAAAGATCATTTTCGCCTTAAATTGATCGGTAAAATAAGTGAGGAAATTTTATCCGTCTTAAAAGAGTTTCATTTAGAAGCTTACGTTCATAATATGGGGTATCTCTCTCATACAGATGCTTTAATACAACAAAGAACATCACAGGTATTATTACTGTTAGAAATTGACTCTGAAGACACTGTAGGGATTATACCCGGTAAATTATTTGAATATATGGCTGCAGAGCGCCCGATACTTTCTATTGGACCTGAAGGAGCAGATTTTTCTGAAATCATACGTAAGACCAATACTGGTGTATTTCATACGTATGAAGATAAAGAAGCCATAAAACAGACTCTTATCCATTACTACCACCAATACCTTGATCAGAATTTAAAAATATACGGTATGGGGTTACAGTATTACAGCCGGCGCAAATTAACTGAAAAATTAGCCGCATTGCTGATGGCACAATAAAAATAAAGAGCCTCTGATGAGGCTCTTATTTATTTTAATTTATCTTTAAGATATTTACCGGTAACGGATTTTTTATTTTTAATGATTTCTTCAGGAGTACCAAAAGCGACTACTTCACCGCCTTTTTCACCACCTTCAGGACCGATATCAATAATTTGATCGGCACATTTGATTAAGTCAAGATTGTGCTCTATTACAATAATTGAATGTCCTTTTTCAATAAGGGCTTCAAATGACTGTAACAACTTTTTAATATCGTGAAAATGGAGTCCGGTAGTAGGCTCGTCAAAAATAAACAAAGCTCTTTCTTTTACCATTCCTTTTCCTAAAAATGTTGCCAGTTTTATACGCTGTGCTTCACCACCGGAAAGGGTAGAAGAAGATTGCCCCAGCTTTACATATCCCAAACCTACATCGAGCAACGGCTGTATTTTTTGTACAATTTTAGACTGCTGATGCTTTTCGAAAAACTGAACCGCTTCATCAACGGTTAAAGAGAGGACATCATCTATATTTTTACCTTCAAACTGAACTTCCAGTATTTCTTTTTTGAATCGTTTTCCATGACATACTTCACATTCAAGATGTACATCTGCCATAAATTGCATTTCAATGGTTACCTCACCATCGCCTTTACATACTTCACAACGACCACCTTCTACATTAAATGAGAAATGTTTTGGCTGGTAGTTTCTGATTTTTGATAATTGCTGTTTAGAAAATAAATCGCGAATATCATCATACGCTTTGATATAGGTTATCGGATTGGATCTTGAACTCTTTCCTATCGGGTTCTGATCTACATATTCAATATGTTTTATATGAGAATAGGATCCCTGAATATCTGTAAATTTACCTGCTTTATCACTTGTACCTGTAAGTTTTTTCTGCAATACCGGAAACAGTATTTTCTTGACCAATGTACTTTTTCCGCTGCCTGAAACTCCGGTGATTACTGTAAGACAATCTAAAGGGAAAACAACATCTATATTTTTGAGGTTATTTTCTCTGGCACCTTTTATTTCGATATAATTTTTAAACTTTCTTCTTTTTTGAGGAACTTCTATCTGCATTTTACCATTGAGATATTGTGCTGTAAGCGAGTCAGATTTCAATATTTCATCAAAATTTCCCTGAGCGACCAATTCTCCTCCGAGATATCCTGCTTCCGGTCCAATATCAATAATTTCATCTGCAGCTTTCATCACATCTTCATCATGCTCTACAATGATAACTGTATTGCCGAGGTCTTTTAAACTTTGAAGAACGTGTATCAGTTTTTCAGAATCTTTAGGATGTAAACCGATACTGGGTTCATCTAATATATACATAGAACCTACCAGGCTGCTGCCCAATGAAGTCGCCAGATTAATACGTTGAGATTCACCTCCTGATAATGAAGCAGAATTTCGGTTAAGAGTTAAATAACTCAATCCTACTTCAGATAAAAATTGCAAACGGTTATTGATTTCTAAAAGCAGTCGTTGTGCTATTTTTTGTTCAAACTCATTCAATTCAAGCTGCTTAAAAAAAGCAGCCAGCTTATCAATAGGTAAATCTACAAGATCAGAAATAGTTTTGCCTTGTATTTTAATATAATTTGCTTCTTTTCGCAAACGTTTTCCATTACATTCAGGACATCTGGTCTTTCCTCTGTAACGTGAAAGCAATACTCTGTTTTGAATTTTATAATTCTTCTCTTCCAATTCTTTAAAAAAGGCATGCAGTCCTGTAAAATATTTATTTCCTTTCCATACCAATGCTTTCTCATCTTCTGTAAGTTCAAAATAAGGTTTGTGAACAGGAAAATCGAAATGATGTGACTTATTTACTAATTGATCCCGGTACCAGCTCATAGATTCACCCCTCCACGGATAAATGGCATTTTCATATACGGATAAAGCTGAATTGGGAATGACGAGATCTTCATCAATTCCGATGATATTACCATAGCCATCGCATGTAGGGCAAGCTCCATACGGATTATTAAAACTGAATAAGTGTACATTCGGCTCCAGAAAGGTAATCCCATCCGCTTCAAACTTATTGCTGAACTCAAATATATTGCCTGTTGAAAGTTCCTGAAGAAAACAAACGCCATCACCTTCAAAAAAAGCAGTCTGAATGGCATCTGCCAGACGGTTATAAAAATCTTCATCATGTTTTACAACAAGACGGTCCACAACGAGATAAACATCTTTAGGATTCAGATCAATATCCGGATTTTGTTCAATATACTCATCTAAACGCTGTATTTCATTGTGGAGTAATATTCTTAAAAAACCTTGTTGAAGAGCAATTTTTAACTGCTCAATAACGGTACGGTTTTTTTTCTTATAAAGAGGAGCCAGTAATAACCACTTGCTGTCTTCTTCAAACCCTTTCACTTCATTCACGACATCGGTAACAGTATCTTTTTTTACCTCTTTGCCTGATACAGGAGAAAACGTTTTGCCAATACGCGCATACAACAGCTTTAAATAATCATAAACCTCTGTAGATGTTCCTACAGTAGAGCGGGCATTAGTCGTGTTTACTTTTTGCTCGATAGCAATAGCAGGAGCAATTCCTTTGATATATTCTACTTTGGGTTTATCAATCCGGCCTAAAAACTGACGCGCATAAGAAGATAAACTTTCCACATATCTTCGCTGTCCTTCAGCATAAAGAGTATCAAAGGCCAGACTGGATTTTCCGGATCCGGATAATCCTGTAATTACCACCATTTTATTACGGGGTATAACTACATCTAAATTCTTTAAATTATGGAGGTTAGCTCCTTTGATAATGATATTCTTCTTAGGATCTATGGCAGAAAAATCTGTTTTTTTCATTCTTTATAAATAACAACAAATTTACGCATAATTTATAAAGATTGAAAGTTTTATATACAATCACAAAAATAGAATTAGAAGAAAATTTTATATTTTTTTTAACCTTTTGTTGGAGATAATAAAAAAATGAATATATTTGAAATGTTAATCTTTTATAAAAACCGCAAGCCTATACATAAAAATACTTTTAGAACATAGAAAATTATCTCACTAATTTAAAGTATTTATTATGGCAAAGAATGATTTGCCTGATGCGGTATTAATCCATCAATACGTTTCAGGAAACGAAGAGGCATTAGCGCAGCTGATAGAGCGCCATCAATCCAAAGTATTTCGATTCATCTATTCAAAAGTAAACGATCAGGAAATTGCAGATGACATTTTTCAGGATACTTTCATCAAAGTTATACATACCCTAAAAGGTAAAAATTATAAAGAAGAAGGGAAATTTCTTCCGTGGGTAATGCGTATTTCACACAATCTGGTTATTGATTATTTCAGAAAAAACAATCGTATGCCTATGCAGCGTGAAACGGAAGAATATTCTATTTTTAACTATATGGTAGATGCAAGTCCTAATATTGAAAGTGATTTAATTACTTCACAGATTGAATCAGATGTTCAAAAACTGATCAATGCTTTACCGGAAGATCAGAGGGAAGTAATCACTTTACGTATTTATCAGGACTTGAGTTTTAAAGAAATTGCTGAAATCACCGGCGTAAGTATTAATACAGCATTGGGAAGAATGCGATATGCTCTTCTGAACCTTCGTAAGAATATTGAAAAAAATCAAATTGTTTTGGAACACTAAACAATAATGAAAAAGTAATACCGTTATCTTATTAAAATAAACAGGTATTATATATGATAAAAAATTACAAATCTAACAGATCTGATACAGAAAATCTCGTCAGAAAACCAAGCCAGTCTACGATTGATTTTTTGCTTAATTATTCAAAATCAGTACGGATTATGAGCTTAAAACGAAAAGAGTTTATTCTTTTTATGAACTAACTTTTTCTAATCGTTAAAAATACCAAATCCCTTATGAATAAGGGATTTGGTATTATATCATTACTTCTTAATAATCTTAGTACTATATCCGCGTTGTTGAGCATCGGCTGTATTGATTTCAAGCCAATAGATTCCCGAAGCAAGGTCTTGTATCTCTAATGTAACGTGTGGTCCTTTTTTATCTTTAAAAACTTTTATAAGTTTTCCATTGCTGTCATAAATTTTATACTCATATTGTTCTTTAGCGGTATCCGGCAAGTCTATCTGCACTACATCCCATACGGGATTGGGATAGATATTGATACCTTCTAATTCAAAAATTGGGTTGGATAAATAATAATTATAAAAATAGGCTTTATCACCATTTTGGTTAGTGATGATCAATTGCTTAGTAGCACTGTCTATACTATTAACTTCATAAGAAAAAATATAGGGACCTGTTGCATCAAATACATTCATCACTGAAGAATAATAAAAATCATAATCAGAATTTTCTTGTATACTACACGCAGATGGTACAATAGCAAGGCTAATCCATCCACCAACAGAAAATTGTTGATTTTCTAAAAACAATAAATGATTACTTGTGTAATAAAAACAGAAAAAGATTTCAAAATAACCTTCTAACGGATTATTAAAAAATTTTAAATTGGAGGCGGATCCAGATCTTTCATCATTCACAGGGGCTATATATTCTATGTCATTGTATATAACTTTATTCACATACCACTCATTGTTTTTTAATTCTTCTTCCTGAGTTTGTGCCTGTAGGAGTGATGATTGTAGTAATAAGTATGCTACAAATAGGATTGATATAAGATTTTTCATACGGTTTATTTTTTATGAGGTTACTTCTTTATAATCTTAGTACTATATCCGCGTTGTCGGGTATCGGGTATATTGATTTCAAGCCAGTAGATTCCCGAAGCAAGGTCTTGTATCTCTAATGTAATGTGTGGTCCTTTTTTATCTTTAAAGACTTTTATGAGTTTTCCATTGCTGTCATAAATTTTATAGTCATATCGTTCTATAGCGGTATTCGGCATCGCTATCTGCACTACATCCCTTACGGGATTGGGATAGATATTGGTACCTTCTAATTCAAAAAGAGGATTCGATAAATAATAATTATAAAAATAGGCTTTATCACCATTTTGGTTAGTGATGATCAATTGTTTTGTTGAAGCATCTATGGTATTAACTTCATAAGAATAAATAAATGGTGCTATCGGATCTAATATGTTCATAGCTGAAGAATAATAGAAATAATAATCTTCATTTTCTTGAATATTACAAGCAGATGGTACAATTGCAAGGCTACTCCATCCACTAACAGAAAATTGTTGATTCTCTAAAAAGAACAAAGTACTACTGAAGTATTGAAAACAAAAAAATAACTGAATATAACTTTGGTCAAATGCAAAATTAGGACCTCCATTAAACCTCTCCTCATTTAAAGGGGCTATATATTCAGTATCATCCAAAATAACCTTGTCTACATACCAATAGTTATTCTTTAATTCTTCCTCCTGAGTTTGTGCCTGTAGGAGTGATGATTGTAGTAATAAGTATGCTACAAATAGGATTGATATAAGATTTTTCATACGGTTTATTTTTTAGGTTACTTCTTTACAATCTTAGTACTATATCCGCGTTGTTGAGTATCTGGCGTATTGATTTCAAGCCAATAGATTCCTGAAGCAAGATCTTCTATTTCTAATGTAATGTGTGGTCCTTTTTTATCTTTAAAGACTTTTATAAGTTTTCCATTGCTGTCATAAATTTTATAGTCATATCGTTCTTTAGCGGTATCCGGCAACGCTATCTGCACTACATCCTTTACGGGATTGGGATAGATATTGATACCCTCTAATTCAAAAAAAGGATTCGATAAATAATAATTATAAAAATAGGCTTTATCTCCATTTTGGTTAGTGATAATCAATTGCTTAGTAACACTGTCTATGATATTTACTTCATAAGAGTAAAGGTAGGGAGTTACAGGCTCAAACACCTTCATAGCTGAAGAGTATAAAAAATCATAATCTGAATTTTCTTGAATAGAACAAGATGATGGAATAATTGCCAAACTAATCCATCCTTCAACAGAGAATTGTTGATTCTCTAAAAACATAACATTATTACCATAATAACTTGAACAAAAGAATAATTCAAAATATTCATAATCTTGATTAAAATTAAAATTATAATTATAAAAAAAGTTTAGTCTTTCCTCATTTAAAGGAGCTATATATTCAGTATCATCCAAAATAACTTTGTGTACATACCACAGATTGTTTTTTAATTCTTCTTCCTGAGTTTGTGCGCTCATAAAAGGTATATTTAATACTAAAAATAGTATCGTAATAATGTAAACCTGCTTTTTCATAATGATTGTTTTATAATGGTTTTAGAATCAGAAACCGTTCCATCCGAAATTAATACAATTGAATATACTCCGGAAGGATAAGATGATAAATCTAACTGAACATTTGTGTCTTCTATATTTAAAATATAATTATGAGATACATTTGTTCCGTAAGTACCTGTAACAGACAGATAGGCGGAACGTCCTTTATTGATTTTGTATGCTACGGTAAGCTTTTCAGTAACCGGATTGGGAAAAACATGGGTGATGGTATCCGGTTTTAGGGTAATTTCTATGTCATCATAATCTTTAAAACCGTCTTCAAGTGTGATCACTTCCAGTTTGTAACGGTTAGACAGTGCTACAGACGTTTCAAAATCGATCCCTTCATGCAACAGGTTTCCATCCATATCATACCAGTTATACACGGCAGGTTTTCCAACGGATTGCGCTTTCAATACCACCAGTTCTTCTTTATCTACTGTTGTATTACCCTGAGCCCGTGCATAAAAGAGCTCTCTTGGATATTTGTGTATTTCATAGGTTTCACCGCCAAAGGTTTTTCGGCTTTCAGACAACTGCTGAACAACGTTCATCACAAATTTCTCTTTTTGAGTTATTTTCCTTGTAAGAAAATGAAATTTTACATCAACTGTTCCTATTTCTTTTGTGTCAAAATCTAAATTCTGAATTTCTGCATCAGCTTCTGTAATAAGGATACTGTTGCCTTTTACTTTTATCCCAACACCTTTATATCCGCCTTTTTTCCACGCATTATACACAATATCATCTAAGGTTACTTTTACTTCAGCTTCTTTAAATAAACTGTGGCCGAGATCAGAGGTGGGAATCGTAAATTTCAGATTGAATTTTTGAGGGATTTTTAATGGATTACCAACAGCAATTACACCCCCGATAGGCTTCCCTATATTGTTTGGATTTAAATCGACAATAGTAAGATTTTTCCATGCAATATTGTTATTTTTTTTCACATTATCGGTTAGGAATTCGCCTTCCACAACAGTCATAGGGTCATCTGGAGAATCAATTCTTGCTAACAGGCAAAAATGCCAGGGCTCATCATTAATAGATTGATAAGTACTTGGGTTTGGAACAAGCCAGGGCAATTTAACAACCACATCCTGTCCGGGCTGCAAGACCGGAATAGTTATTTCGCCTATTGGAGCTCCTAATAAGGGACCGTTATTCGGAAAATTATTTTGCCCGTTCCAATGCGTGTCCCAATTCAAAGATGTAGAGGCTTTAGACCAGTACAGTTTTACTTTTTCTGTGCCGGAAGATACTTTACAGCTTTTGTTAAACACCCGTATATAGACATAATTGGGTTTTAAAGAGTGGTATTCCGGATTTTGATGTTGCTCGATACCATCATCTTCATTACGAACCCAGATATCATTACTGTTCCAATATACCTCTGTTAAAGTATTGGGCTCTTTACCATGATCTTCTTTATTATCCCGAATCATCAAGTCTAAATTATCCGATGGATTGACCATACAATGCGCCCGCATAACCGCTCTGTAGGCATTGATTCTACCCGTACCCAACTTTCCGATAAACGGTGCATTTTCCGGAATATGATAAATATTGTCAGTAGTTTCTTCAATAATCTGTTTGACCTGAACGGCAGTCAGATCAGGATTAGCTGCTCTCACCAAAGCGGCCAATCCGGAGACAATAGGAGCAGCTCCAGATGTTCCGGCTCCCATCATTGTATATGCATCTAGTGAACCTTGTAATCCATTTATATTATCAGCTTTATAAAGGTCATAAGCAGGTGCAGAAACATTTACTTTATCATTAACAGTCATAGTACTATATGGTTCATTTATTTTATAGAGTGCAACATCTTTCCAATTAGTGCGTACACCTTGAGGATTTGTGGTTCCACGATCATATCTACTACCAACGCCGGTTACAGAAATTACTGCGTCATAAGACGCAGGATATCTATATCGCTGCTGCATATATTCAGTTGTTCCTCCATTGTGAGCAGCTGCAACCAAGACTATATTCAAGTTATCTCTTATTTCTTTATATATATCATTTTGATACTGACTATAATTTATATCTCCCCAACTCATATTGATCACTTGTACATCAGGAAGTTGAGACAATTGATAAACTGCATTATAATCAATTCCTACATATCCAATCATCTTTGTATTATAGCCTATACTTGATAATCCTACTCCATTATCAGTATCCCCCGCTGCTAAACTTGCTACTGAGATTCCGTGACCATATATAGGTCCGTTCACATCTGCCACGGGAATTACTTGTCCATAAATACCAACAATTTTATCAGCTAACTCTTCATGAACAGTATTAAACCAAGTATCTGCAATACCAATATTAATATTTGGATCACCTTTGGTGATGGACCATGCCAACGGTGCCCGTATCAATTCTAAATAATCATTAGGAGAACCATCCGGTAACATAAAATCATTTGGGTATTCCATTGCTAAAGTAGCTTCTTCCATTTTTTCTCCATACGTAATAAACTTATTTTTAAGAAGGGAGGTAAGGTTTAACGAAGAATTTTCTACTCTAACGAGATAGACCGTATTTAAATAGGATTTTAAATTGGGAAAAGCTTTTCGGTATTCCAGAATATTTTTATCCTGAAACAGTTTCTGAATCGATGTATCTGAAAAACTTAACTGCAGGTATTTTCCTTTTTGTTCCTTGCTAATCGGAATAAATATTTTTTCTTCTTTTGGAGTAAATAAAAACTCCTGTACCTGTTGTGCATTACCATAATGGGCTGTAATAAGTACCAAAATCGTGTAAATTGCTCTCATAAAAGTGCTTTTTTTTGGTTGATATAAAATGATTTTGGTAGAAGAATTTTCTTAAAAATAGGAATAATATGTAACCACACAAATTATTTAACATAAAAAAATAATAAAAAATTATTTTTTTGCTACATTTTAAGAACAAAAAAGCACTAAAAAATGCCCCGATAAGTAATTCTCTTATCGGGGCGTGTCTATATTTTATTTAAGCAGTTTCTTTTTATAATATTCGTTTAACACACTTTTCCTGCCGATTGTTGCCGTAATACTATCTTTTTCAAGATTCCATCCGCGGGCAGGGGAGTATTCTCTGCCATACCATATCATTTGCAGGTGCAATTTATTCCAGATGTTTTGAGGAAAAATCTTTTTGGCATCGCGTTCGGTCTGCTCAACGCTTTTACCGTTTGAAAGATTCCACCGATACATGAGTCTGTGAATATGAGTATCTACTGGAAAAGTAGGAATATCAAAAGCCTGTGCCAGCACCACACTTGCTGTTTTATGTCCGACAGCCGGCAGCTCTTCAAGATCAGCAAAATTGGCAGGTACCTGTCCATTGTGTTTGTCTATCAAAATCTGAGACAAACCGTGAATGCCTTTTGATTTCATGGGTGCGAGCCCGCATGGTCGTATGATATCTGCAATTTCTTCTACAGTTAAATTTACCATATCATACGGATTATCAGCTTTGGCAAATAAATGCGGAGTGGTAAGATTCACCCGTACATCGGTACATTGAGCAGATAATAAAACGGCAATTAAAAGCGTATATGGATCTTTGTGATCTAACGGAACCGGTATTACCGGATATATATTTTCAAGCGTATCTATTACAAACTGGATTTTTTCCTTTTTAGTCATCACATATTTTTATAAACATCAAAAATACAATTTCTTCTTTTAACGCAAATAATTGACTAAATTTACCTGAAAAAATCATGATGACACTGAAAATAGGAGATAAAGCGCCTGAATTTAAAGGAACCGATGAAAAAGGAAACATCCATACGTTAAAAGATTACAAAGGTAAAAAATTGGTCGTCTTTTTTTATCCCAAAGCTTCGACTCCGGGTTGCACTGCAGAAGCTTGCGATCTTAGAGATAATTTTGAACGCTTTAAGGCTCAGAATTATGAACTATTAGGAGTTAGTGCAGACAGCGCTTTGCGTCAGCAAAAGTTTAAAGAAAAATATGAATTGCCCTTTCCGTTAATTGCTGATGAAGCAAAAGAAGTTATTACTGCATTTGGCGTATGGGGTCCTAAAAAGTTTATGGGAAAAGAATTTGACGGCATTCACCGTACTACCTTTGTAATTGATGAAAAAGGATATATTGAAGATATTATTACCAAAGTAAAAACAAAAGAACACAGCAGCCAGCTGCTAAAATAAAAGAGCAATTATTGCTCTTTTATTTTTTAATAGTATGGAATAGTATATTTTTTAAGTTTGCTACATTTTTTGAAAGGTAATTTTTTTAAAATTTGTGTTCATATACCAAAAATCACCTGATATAATTGCTTATATTTATCTACAATAATATAAGAATATAAAAGTACTTTTATCAAACTGCAGACGACAAAATAGCACCCTAAAAGGGAACGGTACTTATACAAATCTTCATTCAGACAAAAATGGAAAATCTGGAAAATAAATTATTGAAAAGAGACATAAAACCTACTTCTGTACGATTGTTGATATTGAAATCAATGACCGAATTTAAAACCGCATTTAGTCTTACAGATTTGGAAACGGCATTGGAAACGGTCAATAAATCAACTATTTTCAGAACACTGCATCTCTTTTTGGAAAAACTCCTTATCCATACAATAGACGACGGATCCGGTTCTATGAAATATTCAATATGTAGTGATGACTGTATGTGTACATTGGGCGAATTGCATGTGCATTTTACCTGTAATAAATGTAAAAATACCTATTGTCTGGAAAGCATTTCAATACCTTCGATACAGCTGCCTGAACAATTTTTATTGCAAAACGTTAATTTTGTAATGAAAGGTTTGTGTAGTAAATGTTCCTGATTTTTTTTATGTTTTATGGGGATAAAAAGAACTACTTAATAAGTAATGATCTCATTACATTTTGTATTTGCAACCAGGTTCCCGAAATATGCCTTTACTTTTGTTAGTGAAATGTAATATTAGTATTTCAAAAATTGATTACGAATCTAAAATCTTACAGTTATGTCTAAAATATGTTGTAGTACAGAAGATGACACACCAGATGTAAAAAAAGCACATAAGCAAACCGCTTCAGATCATTCTCATAAAGAACATAATGATACAGACGGGCATGATCACAGTCATGATGATACGGATAAAAGTACGTTTATGTTATTTTTGCCGGCAATAATTTCCTTACTGCTGCTGCTTACCGGAATTGGTTTTGATAATTATTTTTCACAACCGTGGTTCAGCGGATGGGTTAGAACGGCATGGTATGTAATTGCATATTTACCAGTAGGTTTACCGGTTATAAAAGAAGCAGTGGAAAGCATTCGTTATAAAGATTTCTTTTCTGAATTCTTTTTAATGAGTATCGCTACCTTAGGAGCTTTTGCAATAGGTGAATATCCGGAAGCCGTTGCTGTTATGCTTTTTTATGCGGTTGGAGAAGCTTTTCAGACTATGGCCGTATCAAGAGCAAAAGGCAATATTAAAAATCTACTGGATCAAAGGCCTGACGAAGTGACTGTTTCACAAAACGGCACTTATAAAACAATAAAAGCAGAAGACGCTAAAATAGGAGATGTTTTACAATTAAAACCCGGAGAAAAATTAGGACTTGATGGTGTATTGCTTTCTGACAGAGCTTCTTTTAATACGTCGGCACTTACCGGAGAAAGTAAACCGGATACCAAATCTAAAGGAGAAACTGTTCTTGCGGGAATGATCAATCTGAATACGGTTACTGAAGTGGAAGTTACTGCAGCTTATAACGATAGTAAATTGAGTAAAATATTGGAACTTGTTCAGGATGCAACAAAACAAAAATCACCTACTGAACTGTTCATTCGCAAGTTTGCTAAAATATATACGCCGATTGTTACTTTTTTAGCGGTTGGAATTGCTTTGCTGCCGTATTTTTTTGTGCAGGACTATGTGTTTACACAATGGCTATACAGAGCATTGGTATTTCTGGTTATTTCGTGTCCATGTGCTTTGGTTATATCTATTCCTTTGGGATACTTTGGTGGAATAGGAGCAGCAAGCCGGAACGGTATTCTATTCAAGGGATCTAATTTTCTTGATAAACTGGCCGAAATAAAAAATGTGGTGATGGATAAAACCGGTACTATGACAGAAGGAGTATTTAAAGTACAGGAGGTAGTCATAAAACCTGAGTTCAATAAAGATGAAATTTTGCTTTTTGTAAACATGCTCGAAAAAATGAGTACCCATCCTGTAGCCACAGCCATTGACAACTATGTTGGAAAAACAGATGCTACCATACAATTATTGAATACAGAAGAAATTGCCGGTCATGGACTCAAAACCACAGTAAACGGTAAAGAACTCTTGGTAGGTAATTTTAGGCTGCTTGATAAATTTAATATCATTTATGATGCTGATACCGCAAATATGGTATATACGGTTATCGCCATTGCTTACGGAGGTAAATTTGCCGGTTATCTGACCATTTCCGATAGTATTAAGACCGATGCCAAGGCTACGGTACAAAAGCTCCATGATATGAATGTCAAAGCCGTTATGCTGAGTGGTGATAAGACCGCTGTTGTAAATTATGTGGCTCATGAACTGGCAATAGATACTGCGTATGGCGATTTACTACCAGAAGATAAAGTAAATAAGGTTAAAGAAATATTAGCCAGTAATGGAACTGTGGCTTTCGTCGGAGATGGGGTTAATGATGCACCTGTAATAGCGCTCAGCGATGTAGGTATTGCCATGGGAGGATTGGGCAGCGATGCTGCAATTGAAACTGCAGATGTAGTAATACAGGATGATATGCCTTCAAAGATACCAATGGCAATCAATATTGGTAAACAGACTAAAAAAATTGTCTGGCAGAACATCACTCTGGCATTTACTGTAAAAGTTATTGTCTTAATTCTGGGAGCCGGCGGACTTGCAACCATGTGGGAAGCTGTTTTTGCCGATGTTGGGGTAGCCCTTCTTGCCGTACTCAATGCAGTGAGAATTCAGAAAATGAGATTTTAAAAAAAATAAAAACCGCAGATGATACTGCGGTTTTTTTATAATTGTAGAAACTATTTCCATTCATGACGCTTTATCGCCTCTGTTATATGAGCTAAATGATGCATAGAATGCCACGCATACATACCGGTAACTTCATCAATACGAAATGCCTTTCTCTGTTCGGGATGGAAAAATGTTTTTTGTCTTTCTTCATCTTTAAGACTGTTCAATAAAAATACCCATTTGGTGTGAACGCCCTCAAGAATACTTAAAGACGGTATAACAGACATTTCTTTTGTATCTGTAAGTTCAGCCCAACTATTCTCATCATAAGGTTTTATAACCGGTTGCTCTTCCGTCAGAGCAAGTTTTAGACGGATGAGGCTGTTCATGTGGCTATCTGCACAATGATGTACTACCTGTCTTATGGTCCATCCTCCAGGACGATAGGAAGTATTGAGTTGTTCATCAGTTAAATGTTGTACTGCTTCTTTTAACTTTGACGGAAAAACAGACAGTATGGAAACCCATTCCAGAAAGACAGCATCTGAAATTATTTCAGGTAATTCTAATTTTCCGATCGGATATTTTAATTTTTCTATAGACATATTTTTTGGAGATATAAGTTATTTGCTATCAAAAAGAAAAAGAGCTTATTCTATGAGAACAGCTCTTTTTAGTATTTGTTGGTATGAATCGAACCGTTAAATGTTGATATAATTGATCTGATCCTGATACAAACGTACACTCCCGTTTTCAAGAGTAACCAGCAATTGATTATCATCAGCCCAAACGGCATTTCTTACTTCTTCACCAATAAACATTTCCAATACATTATTATTTGCATCGAATAAATGTACATAGTGTCCATCAACTTTGATGTTGTCTGTGTTTAAAAAATTTTGTGTGAATTCCATTATTTTATTTTTTATAAAAATAAAAAGATCTTTAGGAATTGCAATACGTATTATCAAAAAAATAACACTGCAAAAAACAGGATTTTATTATCAGCTTTTTTTGACTACTTTTGATATTTAATTTAGCAATCATCTTAATTAATATAGAATGTCAGACGATAAAAAAGTAATTTTTTCTATGTCGAGGGTTTCTAAAACCTACTCTTCGACGAACAAACAGGTTTTAAAAGATATATACTTAAGTTTTTTCTATGGTGCCAAAATCGGTATTCTGGGGTTAAATGGTTCGGGAAAGTCTTCTTTACTTAAAATAATCGCCGGAGTAGATAAAAACTATCAGGGAGATGTGGTTTTTGCTCCGGGTTATACTGTAGGTTACTTGGAACAGGAGCCACAATTAGACGAAGAAAAAACAGTTATTGAAGTTGTAAAGGAAGGAATGGCAGAAATTGTGGGTGTTCTTGATGAATTTAACAACATTAATGATATGTTCGGATTGCCGGAAGTATATGAAGATGCCGATAAAATGCAAAAACTTATGGACCGTCAGGCAGAATTACAGGATAAAATTGATGCTGTAGGCGGTTGGGAACTGGATACAAAGCTTGCCATTGCTATGGATGCATTGCGTTGTCCGGAACCGGATACTCCAATAAAAGTGCTTTCGGGTGGAGAACGCCGCAGGGTAGCACTTTGTCGTCTTTTATTACAGGAACCGGATGTGCTTTTATTAGATGAGCCAACCAACCACCTTGATGCGGAATCTGTACATTGGCTGGAACAACATTTACAACAATACAAAGGAACTATCATTGCTGTAACGCACGACCGTTATTTTCTGGATAATGTAGCAGGATGGATTTTAGAACTTGACAGAGGAGAAGGTATTCCATGGAAAGGAAATTATACGTCATGGTTAGATCAGAAATCTACCCGTCTGGAACAGGAAGAGAAAACGGCTTCGAAACGCAGAAAAACACTTGAAAGAGAGCTCGATTGGGTTCGTCAGGGAGCAAAAGGAAGACAAACAAAACAGAAAGCGCGTTTACAAAATTACGATCGCCTCTTAAATGAAGATCAGAAAGAACTCGAAGAAAAATTAGAAATCTACATACCAAACGGACCGCGTTTAGGAACCAATGTAATTGAAGCTAAACATGTGGCCAAAGCTTATGGAGATAAATTGTTATATGAAGATTTGAATTTTACATTACCACAAGCGGGTATTGTGGGTATTATTGGTCCGAACGGAGCCGGTAAATCTACGATCTTCCGAATGATCATGAAAGAAGAAACTCCTGATGCAGGTACTTTTGAAATTGGAGAAACGGTTAAAATTGCTTATGTAGATCAATCTCATAAAAATATTGATGTTGAAAAATCCATCTGGGAAAACTTTTCTGACGGACAGGAGCTCATTATGATGGGAGGACGTCAGGTAAACTCAAGAGCCTATTTATCCCGTTTTAATTTTGGTGGATCAGATCAGAATAAAAAAGTAGCTACTTTATCGGGTGGAGAACGAAATCGTTTGCACCTTGCCATGACATTAAAAGAAGAAGGGAATGTACTGCTTTTAGATGAGCCTACGAATGATCTTGACATCAATACCTTGAGAGCTTTGGAAGAAGGTTTGGAAAACTTTGCAGGTTGTGCCGTTGTTATTTCTCACGACCGTTGGTTCCTGGATAGGGTATGTACGCATATCTTAGCCTTTGAAGGTGATTCTCAGGTGTATTTCTTTGAAGGGTCGTTTTCTGAATATGAAGAAAACCGTAAAAAACGATTAGGTGATGTAGCTCCAACAAGAATCAAATACAAAAAACTGGTTCGATAATCACCTTTATTATATCATACTAAAAAGCCCGCTTCAGCGGGCTTTTTGTTATTAATGTACAGTTGCTATTTCTTTTTCAACCGCTTTTAATTTCATTTTGATGCCTTCAAGATCTGCTAATGTTGCCTGATCCGGATTTTCAAGATATTTTTTGAAAGTAGGGTAGTAATCATTTGATAAACTTTCCAGATAAACCGCTATTTTCTGCTGTTTTGCTGAAAGTTCTGCTTCCTGCATTTCTTCCAATTTTCCTAATGCTTTTTTGCTCTCACTAATCAAATAATCGGCATTCTGAGCACTAAAATGTGCTGCAGTCTCAGAAATATTATTAAATTTTCCTTCTTGCAAGTCTTTGTCAAATTTCTCAAAACTGGTTTTATTTGACAGATAAAGGTCGTTTACCTTTTCACTTACATCTGCATTGCTCATCTTGCATGATATAGCAAAAAGAGCCATCGTTAACATTAAAAGTATTTTTTTCATATATTTTTTACTTAAAGGTAAGTAAAAAATACACTAATACCATCTTTTCTTTTTCTTTTTTGAAGTATCAGATGCTTTGGATTGCCCGGTACCTTCTCCTTTGGGCTTTTTATTAAAAGGCTTTGCTACAGGATTTTTTTTATTGCGCAAATCCGGTTTGGCATCAGCACTTACTTCTTTCCATGGATACGGATGATCTTTCATTTCCTTAACCTGCAAACGTATCAGCTTTTCAATATCCTGCCAGTACGTTTTCTCATCACGTCCACAAAATGATATGGCCAATCCTTCATTACCGGCACGACCTGTTCTTCCGATTCTGTGTACATAACTCTCCGGAATATTCGGAATATCAAAATTGAGGACAAAAGGCAATTGATCAATATCTATACCTCTTGAAGCAACATCTGTTGCTACCAATACATCAATCTGATTGTTTTTAAATTCGTTTAATATACGTTGTCTGGCATTCTGAGATTTATCTCCATGAATAGCACCTGCTTTTACATTGTTCTTAACCAGAAATTTAACTACATTATCAGCTCCGTGTTTCGTTCTGCTGAATACTAGAATGTTTTTGAGCTTCTTTTCAGAAAGCAAATGCAATAAAAGTTTTCGTTTATCTTCTTTATCTACAAAATATACCTGTTGGTTTACCTGTGCAGAAGTACTGGAAACCGGATTTACAGAAACATATTTTGGTTTGGTCAGAAACTCATCTGCCAGTTCTCTGATGGCTAAAGGCATGGTAGCAGAAAACAATAACGTTTGGCGGTTGTCCGGTGTCAGTTTGATAATTTTACGAACATCATTGATGAATCCCATATCCAGCATCAGATCGGCTTCATCAAGCACTAATTGATGCAAATGATCAATATTGATATGGTTTTGTTTATACAAATCCAAAAATCTTCCCGGAGTAGCAATAAGAACGTCAACTCCGTATTTTAAGGCATCTACCTGAGGTACCTGATTCACACCTCCAAAAATAGCGAGTGTTTTAATGCTGGTATAGTGTGCATATTTATCAAAGTTTTCAGCAATCTGAATGGCTAATTCGCGGGTTGGTGTAAGAACAAGCGTGCGAATGTTTTTTCTCTTTTTTGCTGATCCTACAATCTTATGAATTATATTGATAATGGGTATCGCAAATGCTGCTGTTTTTCCGGTTCCGGTTTGAGCACATCCAACAAGATCATTTCCTTCTAAAATGACAGGAATTGATTGTTGCTGAATAGGCGTAGGCGTCGTATAACCAACATCCTTTACAGCTTCAAGTATATTATTATTCAATGATAAATCAGAAAATTGCATATTTTAAAAATTTTGGACAAAAATACGTTTATATTTTCGAAACGTCTTCAAAGAATGTGTATAATATTAAATGGATTTACTATTTTTATGGCATAACATAGAATGTATGAAAAAAAATATACTTCCTTTTTTTTTATTGCTTCTCCCAGGTATCAGCCTGGCACAGCAGACAGCTAAGGTAGATTTTATAACAGCTGATTCAGATATCAGATTTGATATTTCCGAAAGAAAAGTAATTGGAAATGTTACGTATGACTTTACTGTTTTGACAGAAATTGATACCATCCGTATTGATGCCAAAAATATGGTTATTGATAAAGTTTTGCTTAATGGAAAAACAGTAGATTTTAAAAATGATAAAAAGCAGCTGAAGCTATATAAAGGATATGTAAAAGGAAAAAACTCTTTAGCAGTTTCTTATAAAACAGTGCCGAAACAAGCTTTATATTTTGCCGGAAATGGTTTGGATTTACAGGTCTGGACTCAGGGTCAGGGAAAATATACGTCTCATTGGTTACCGAGTTTTGACGATGAAAATGAAAAAGTAATTTTTAATACTAAAGTGACTTTTGAAAATGGTTATCAGGTAGTTTCAAATGGTATACTGGATAAAAAAGTATCTTCGGGTACTACGACAACATGGAGTTACAAAATGAACCATCCTATGAGTTCTTACCTTGCCATGATAGCTATTGGTAAATATCAGGTGAGTACCGAAAAAGGAGCAGACAATACCACAATCGAATCGTATTTGCGACCAGTTGATACATCCAAATCAGAAACTACTTATAAACACACTAAAAAAATTTTTGATTTTCTTAGTAAAGAAACCGGATTTAATTATCCCTGGAAAATTTATCGAAATATTCCTGTAGAAGACTTTTTATATTCCGGAATGGAAAATACAACTTCTACTATTTTTAATCAGGATTTTGTTGTTGATGCGATTGGTGTGAATGACCGCGATTATGTAAATGTAAATGCACATGAAATGGCACATCAATGGTTTGGAAATGTAGTAACCGCAAAAACACGCGCTGATCACTGGCTGCAGGAAGGTTTTGCAACTTACTACGCACTTCTTGCTGAACAATATCTTTTTGGAAATGATTATTTCTACTGGGAACTATATGAAATGGCTGAAAAAATACAAAAAGAAAGTACAACAGCCAACAATACTATGGTAGTTAGCGAAGGAGCTACTACATTAACCTATTATCAAAAAGGAGCCTGGATGCTGTTTGTCTTAAAATCTCAAATCGGAGACGATAATTTTAATACAGCAGTCAAAAATTACCTGGAAAAATACGCTTATAAAAATGTCACCACTGCTCAATTTTTAGAAGAGGTGCAAACAGTTGCCAATGGATTTAACCGGGAAAAATTTGAAAAAGAGTGGCTCTACAACAACAAGTTTCCTATTAAAGAAGCTCTTAAACTACTTTCTAATAGTCCGTTTATAACCAACTATTTAGAACTTATAGAAAAGCAAAATATTCCGTTTTCAAATAAAAAAGACGCCCTTCTGACGCTCCTCAAAGGAGATCACCCTGAACAAATAAAAAAAGAGGTTGTCTATCAACTGCATAAAGTTCCTTATGCAGAAGCTAAAGAATTTTATCAGTGGATTGCGGCTTCAAAAGATCTGAAAGTACGGCAGGCATTAGTACAGATTATACAGGAAATTCCTGCTGAATTCAGAGAAAGTTATAAAGGTTTTTTAGAGGATCCTTCTTATGTAACCAGAGAAATAGCATTAAAAAATTTATGGTATCAGTTACCGGATTACCGATCAGCATTACTTGACAAAACGAAAACCTGGATAGGATTTAATGATAAAAATTTAAGAATTACCTGGTTGATGCTTGCTTTGGGAACTGAAAACTACAATAAAGAAAAGAAAGCACATTGGTATAGTGAACTCAGTGATTATGCCACCAGTAAATATAACAGCAATATACGGCAGAATGCCATTCAGGCAATGTGGTTCTTAAACCCTTATGACAGTAATGTGCTTCCACAGTTAGTCAATGCTTTGGTACATCATAAATGGCAGTTTCAGAAATTAGGAAAAGACGGAATCCGTAATCTGTATGAAAGAAAAGAATTTAAAGAATATTTTGACAAACTGATTCCCTATCTGCCTGATGATGAACATGAAGCATTAAAAGCTTTATTAAGCGATGATAAGAAATAATAAAAGGAAGCTAATAGAGTGCACCCAAAAGTTTAGACAAATTTATAATTAAATTTGATAATAATGAGCTCGGTATATTACCGGGCTCATTCCTTTTAAATTCAGTTTAATTCTATCGTTGTTATAGTATGTAATGTACTTTCTTATCTCTTGTTTCAATTGATTTATGGAGCTAAACTTTTCAAGATAAAATAACTCTGATTTAATGATTCCAAAGAAGTTTTCAATAACTGCATTATCCAGGCAATTTCCTTTTCTTGACATACTTTGTTTGATTCCTTTATCTTTTAGGAGCCTTTGGTACTGTTTCATCTGATATTGCCATCCCTGATCAGAGTGTAATATAAGATTGGTATTATTGCTTATTTTTTTAAATGCCTTTTTAAGCATATTAATGATTTGTTCAAAGTTTGGTCTTTCTGATAATTCATAGCTTATTATTTCTCCATTGAATAAGTCAATAATAGGAGACAAGTATAGTTTGTTTCCTTTTACATTAAATTCTGTTATATCAGTTGCCCATTTTTGATTAGGTTGCTCTGCTTTAAAATTCCGTTGCAATATATCAGGCAAGATTTTGCCATGTTCTCCTTTGTAGGATTTATATTTTTTTACCCTTATCAAGCTTTTTAAACCAAGAACTTTCATTAATCTGAGTACGGTTTTATGATTGATTATAGTGCCTTTATTTCTAATCTCAAGAGTGATACGGCGATAACCTAATCTTCCTTTATGGCGATGATAAATTGTCTTGATCCACTCTTTAACCTCATGGTATTTATCTTTAACCTGATTACTCTTTTGATAGTAATAATAACTGCTTCGTGCCATACCCGTATAATCCAATAGAGCAGTTAAATCATACGTATGCCTTAATTCATATATGGCTTGTGCTTTTTGTTTTGCTTGGCTTCTTCGGCTTGAATTAAGGCTTGTAACTTTTTTAGGTAGTCAACCTGCATACGTAAAGATTCATTTTCAAGTAAAAGTTCCTCTTCTCGGGTAAGAGGTTTAGTGGATTTTTTTTTAGCTCTTTTGTAAGTCATAGATTTTGGCCGGCCTTTGGGTTTATGTTGTAAGCCTGCGGATCCTTGTGCTTTAAATTTTCGTTGCCAATTAATAATTACTCCATCATTGGGAATATTAAAGAACAAACAGGCTTCACCCAAAGATAAAGACTTCTCTTCAATGGTACGTATAACTTTTAGCTTAAAATCGGAACTGTAATTCTGATTTTTACGAGATAACAGTCCTTGCTTCCCATATTTTACATAAAAGTTCAACCACCTCCCAAGATTAGTTGAGCTGATTCCATTTTCAACAGCAACCGATTCTTTTGACCTGTTTTTATTCAAAACCTCACCTATGCAGCGAAGTTTAAACTCATAATTGTACTTGACTTTTCTTTCCATAAAAATGCCCCCAAATAGTGTCTAACTTTTTGGGGGCAGTTCAAAATCGAACCTTTTTGGTATTTAATAACGGGTTTTGAGCGCTATGTTCCCGAGATTTTTTATTTCATCCTGACTGGTAAATATTGCTTTACCGTTTTTATTGATTACTTCCCATGCAATAGTACTTGTAATATCATCTATCACACCTGTTTCAGAGGCATTTTCTGCGAGATCAAAGGTGCGTTCATCTTTCATTTTTACAGGTTGTGTGAAATTTTGATGGACAATAAGTAAGTCTGCATTTCCATCAAGAGCAGCCTGATAAATTTCCTGAAGATCCGTCAGAACTTCACCTTTTGAAACCGCCTGATTCATTTTTTCAATAAGTTCACTGCGTTCTTTTTTCTGTAAGTCGGTAACAATCTCCCACGCTCCATGACTCAGGTCTTTCTTTGTAAAACTGTTGAAGTTCAGGGAAAAATGTCCGGAGTATAAATTAGGTCGGTCGGCAACCAATTTTAAAGTATTGAAATTATCATGTGTGGTCGCAACAACACATCTGAGATTAGAAGATCCAATTTCAGCAATAACGGCTTTATCAACAATATTAAAAAACTCCTTTACAAGATGTTCATTACTATTCGCTTTTTTGTTTAAATGGATAAGGTTGTACTTTTCTTCATTAAACGGGAAATCATCTGTTTCTATTTCTCGTATGAGTACATCATTATTCGCTAAATATAAATGCACATTCTTTTGTGTAAGAAACAGAATATAGTATTCTTCTTCACGATTATAGTTTTTGATAAGAGAGCGTATGGCGAATGTCTCATCAATGAGTACCCCCTCATTCGTTACCGGCCAGTTTGATCGGATAATTTCAAGGGTATCATTGGAAATAAAAATATGAATACTTTCAATATTTTTATCGACTTCAAAACCACTTTTTACTTTCTCTAAGTTTGACAAAAGAGAAGCGATTTCTTTTTTGTTAAATTCAGATTCAAGTCTTTGTTCAGCTTCTTTTATATAGTTTTTTAATCGGATTTCATCCTGAAGATTATCAGGAATCGTTCTGTGTGTATTAAAAGAAATAGTTACACATGCTTTGTTTTTCTCCTTTGCTAATTTTAATAACTGTTCTTTAATTGCCATATAATAGATTTTAAATGTTAATAAATTTTTTAAGCATTTTTAACACTTAAATATAATCATTTGAAAGTTAACGATCAATTATATAACAGGCTTTTGCATTTCTTTAGCATTTAAAAAGGGTTATGCTTTACAAGCATATATTACGTGAAATGTTCTTCTTTATCAATAGCTTTGGTTGTATTGAATAAATACTTTCGAATATTCAAATGTCAATTGATAGGTCAGAATGCTCTTTCAGTAATTATAAACAAATTTGATGAAGTATTTAGTCAAATTAAAACAGGCTCAAAAAGTTGCATTTCTATTGGTTAGGATTGGTTAATAGATTTTGTACCATAATACTAACGAAATAGGTTGTTTATAATCGAAGAGGTAATCGGATGTTTCATTTTATTTATGAAACTTAGTTTAAAAATAGTACTGATACAGGACCGGTAAGAAATGCGGTAATCATTTCAGCGTCTCAAAAAAGTAAGCATTATGAAATTGCCTTCTTTGGTACTTTGGCTGACTTTGCAAAAACATTAGGAGAAACCAAAGTAGCCAAGCTTCTTGTGGAAACTCTGAATGAAGAAAAAGAGGCTGACGAAACTCTATCTAAATCAGCTTATAATAATATCAATTTTAAAGCTTCAAAAGAAGATTAAGAAGCATTACAGAAAAAGAAATACCGCAATCATAGCGGTATTTTTTATGATATCAATTGAGAGCTTTTTCAATTATCGACTGATTCCTTATTTCTTTTGGAGTCTTACCAGTATGCTTTTTAATAAAATGCCCAAAATTTCCTTCGTCATTAAAATCCAATTCGAATGATATTTCGCCGATGCTCATCTTTGAATGTTTTAATAGCCTGATGCTTTCTTGTAATAAACGTTCAGTTATTATTTGTTTAGGAGTTTTACCTAAAACTTGCTCAGTCATTTCAGTTAATCTTCTGGGTGTTATATTTAATTTATCAGCATAATACTTCACAATTTTGTGTTGTTTGTAATTGGTGTGAAGCATAACACGGAATCTGTTAACGATGTCAATATTTTCAAAGTTACCGCGAGTAGCTTCAAGACTGTTATCTCCAATATTTAAAAAGCCATCCAAAATCAAAGCTTCAATAGTATTGTGTGCAATAGAATTATATAGTCCGCTATCTTTATCCTGATACAGTTCAAGTCGTTCAATAGCAAATCTTTTTATATCATGTTCGGTTGTCCGGGTAGGAGATATGAAAATATCTTCTGTGAGATTGTAAAATAATTCTGAGTTAAGAAACATGCTGTCTTTAGCTGACCTTTCATAAAATGAAGCAGAAAATGCAATTAAATAAGTGTTTTCTTCTTCAGTGTTTTCCTGATAGGTAATATTATTATGCGGACCAATATACACTATATTCGGACCTTTTATTTCATATTCTATTCCTTCAACAGTAATGATTGCATAATCAAAAACAATATAAATGCAATAATAGTCAAGTGTATTAAAATTTCTTTTACCTCCATTAAAGCTAATGATTTTTTTGAGTGTATTAATACTAAACCCATTTGTCTTCAATTGCTCTGTAAGTTGAAAATTTATCATAATAATATTTTAAAAGAAAATTATTGAATCAATATTATTATATACGATATAATAATTCTAATGGATTGAAATTGTTTGCAGTAAAGATAAATAAATAAGTATATTATAAAAGTTATAGTATTATTAAACGCAACAAAATTTCATAACAGTCTTTTCTCTTAATTCAAAATATTGAATTTATCAGTTAATTGTTCCTGGATTGTCCGATTCATGAATGAAAAAAACAATATCAGTTTAATATAAATTGTTTTGAATGGTTAAAGCTGACTGAGGATATTTATATCTTTGTAAGATACACATGGAATAGTTATTGGTTTTGCTGTATCATAACTAAAATACCACAGCCAGTGTACAACATTTTGAATTTTATTTAATAAAAGATTAAATTGATGTCATTATAAACAGAACATCAAAACGAAAGTCATAACGAAATGTAAAAAATAAGTAACAACGGGAGTAATCATATAAATTGAAATAAAAGGAGTTAAATAAAAATTTTGTAACGTTTATAAGAAACAAAAACCAAATACCGTAAATAAAAAGTACATATCATCATAAATTAAAAAAATGAGCGTAAAAACATTATTATTCATTTGTTTTTTATCAATCCAGTCATTATTTGCTCAGAAAGCAAAAGTAGTAGTACTTGGAGTTGGTCATTCTTCGCAGCTGATTAACTATAATCAGCAACCAGCAGCCATAAGAGCATTTATAAATAAAGTAAATCCATCGGCAATTTGCATTGAAAGATCCCCGGAAGAATTTTCAAAAAATAATTTTTATGAATTCACGTATGAACAGCAATATTTAATAGTGCCGTATGCAAAAGCAAACAAAATCCCCTTACATCCTATTGATTGGTTGCCTACAGAACAAGATTTAGATCTCAATTTTGGAATAAAAGATTTGGAAGTTCCTAAATTAACAAGACAAAAAACGGGATTTCTTGGTTTTACTACTTTCACAGAAAAAGAAGATTTTGAAGATGGATTATATTTTGCAGATGGTAAAAATTACAGAGACAGTATTGCTGCCTGGTATACAAATCATCCTGAAAAAACGGCATTTGATTTTCCAAGACGATTATTCCTGTATCGGACTTATCTTCAATCGAAGAGAATACAAAAAGTGCTCGAAAATCATAGAAAATCAGATACTGTATTAGTAGTAATCGGAGCTTTTCATAAAGATGACATTGAGAAAAATTTAAAAGAAAACGGATATGAAATTATCCAACCCAATACTTTTGGAGTTGTAACTGATGAAGAAATAAGAAATCATTTTATGAAAGAAGATGCTTATGCTATTCTGTCGTTTAATCTGTTAGGCAGGCAAGAGCAACTTCAAAAAGTAAATAATAAGCTTATAGAATATGCTTTTGAATATTTACAAGATGATACTTCTATTGAAAAACAGTTTTTTGCGATAAAAAACTCTTTACTTACCAATACTATTACATCTAAAGAAAGTATTGATCAATATCTATCGCTTTTGACAAAAGTAAAAGAAGAGAAATTTACGTGGACGGGTGTAAAAGATTTCTCTCGCATAGATTCCTATTTCGACCCTTTTGGAAACATGAATTTAAAGCAGCGAATCAGACTTGAATTGGCAAGAGAATACCGGAAATTATCTAAAGAGAAAGAATTTAAGCAACAAATAAGTAGTGTTTTAGATGGATTAGATGAGTATAAAACCACAATGCTGAAGCTATACATTGAAAAATATCTGCTATAATCAGAATAAAAAATTATGAGTACAAACCATCGAGTTAGGCAGCTAACGTTTATAAAAAGAGTATAGTAAGTAGCAATACAATGCTTTGGAGTATAAATCCAATATGAAGTATTTTATGGTAAATGTAGGATAATAGAGGTATTTTATATATCTCTATTTTTTTGAAATCAACCGATTTATTATTAAAGATGTGAGAACTAATATAGTAACTATTAGAGATTATAAGAATTAAAGTATAAAAATCTTAAAATGTTTTTATTTTAAATAAATAATATTAATTTGCCATATTATTAAACAAAAAGCAGATATAAATATTAAACTACTACTCTAAAATGATAATTATTACATTAATCATAATTTTGTTAATCATTGGTTTTCAGATTACTAATACTGGTATGGAAAAAATAAAACCTCCGCGCTACAAACTCATCGGATACATATATTTAGCAATTGGCATTCTTTTGATGTCTTCGTCAATTACCTTAATGATTACCAATTTTATATTTTAACCGGAATCTAATCAATAATAAATAAAGTATAAAAATCAGGAAGATAACCATAACCGTTATTTACATACAACCCAACAGGTGTGAAGTAGTTTATAACGGTTTGTTATAAATGATATTTTTCATTAGGTACAACTATAGTATTGACATATTAATTAAATATCAATGCAAAATTTTTTAAAATTTAGCGTACACTATTGTTGATAACTTCTGTTATTAATGGATTTATAGCTGCCCTGCATACTTTCCTGTGGATGCTCTTTACATAAGATAAAGGGCTGACTTGCAGATATATCTTTATAGTATAAATGAGCGGCA
Organism: Flavobacterium sp.; assembly: GCA_032096595.1. Taxonomy (GTDB): domain Bacteria; phylum Bacteroidota; class Bacteroidia; order Flavobacteriales; family Flavobacteriaceae; genus Flavobacterium. The sequence goes on from DAMCXY010000003.1 coordinate 103,591, forward strand.
TGTTTGGTAAATAATATTTTTATTTGTCCTTTTAAAGAATCATTAAGCGTTTGTAAATCTGTTTCAAGATTGTTTTCTTTATTGAGTTTTGCTTTGAACTCATATGAACAGTTCAGCAGACTATCCTGTTTAATTTGGTGCTCGAAACTAATGTTGAATTGCTGCTTAGCTATATTATTTATGACAAGTTTTTTGTATTCACCGAGGGTATCACCGATAATATAGGTGCCGATTATATTTTTTACATCAAAAGGATGTGCTTTAGTCAGTATATAATCTTTTGCCAGTTTACCTTCCACCTCTTTAAAATCAGAACCTACGCGAAGAATTACATTGCCGGATTTGATCTTATAAAATAATTTTTCACGGTCAAATGTCGTTTCAAAAATAGAGTCTTTAAGTTTCCACGTTCCGATTTTTGTTTCCGGTAATTGCTCTCTGCCCTGATAATAGGCAGTTCTCGATATGGTACTGTCACGGTATATGTGCACTATTGTTTCAATTCCGGGACAATCAGGACAGGGAATAGTGCCTTCATAAGCATTGTTAAAAATGGTATCCAGTAAAGCTGGTTGAATAAATACAGGCGTTTTATCTTTGCTTTTCAAAGAGCACGAAGTCAAAATGATGCCACCTGTGATTGCTAAAACGCTATATTTTAATTTCATAGTAAGTGTAAATTAATAATTCTTTGTTTTAAAGAGTGCATCAAAAATAATTCCAATTTAAAGGTTGCGCAACTTTAATAATTTAAAATTTAAAATTATTTTTAATTTTTTAAGATTTGATTACTTTTGCATATGCAACACAATGTACTTATTTTAGATTTCGGATCGCAATACACACAACTTATTGCGCGTAGAGTTCGCGAATTAAATATCTTTTGCGAAATCTTACCTTACAACCAGATACCGGAAGATTTATCTTCTTTTAAAGCGGTCATTTTATCGGGTAGTCCTTTTTCAGTTCGCTCTGAAGATGCCCTTCACCCGGATTTGTCTAATATCAAAGGAAAACTGCCTTTATTAGCGGTTTGCTATGGTGCCCAATATCTCGCTCACTTCAATGGAGGAGAGGTAGCACCTTCAGACACGCGTGAATATGGCAGAGCTAATCTTGCTTTTATAAAACAAGACGAAGTTTTCTTTCAAAACATTCCTGCTAACAGTCAGGTATGGATGAGCCATTCAGATACTATTAAATCATTACCTGTAAATGGTGTGAAATTAGCGAGCACAAAAGATGTAGAAAATGCAGCTTACAGAATTGAAGGAGAAGATACGTATGCGATTCAATTTCATCCGGAAGTATATCATTCAACAGATGGTGCCCAATTGTTGAAAAACTTTTTAGTTCACATTGCTCATGTAAATCAGGATTTTACGCCTAATGCTTTTGTTGAAGAAACAGTAGCAGACTTACAGGATAAATTGAAAAATGACAAAGTTGTTCTTGGTTTATCCGGAGGGGTTGATTCAACTGTAGCAGCTGTACTTTTGCATAAAGCTATCGGACAGAATTTGTACTGTATTTTTGTAAACAACGGATTATTGCGTAAAAACGAGTTTGAGAATGTTTTAGCTCAATATCACGGAATGGGATTAAATGTGAAAGGAGTAGATGCTTCTGAACGCTTTTTATCTGAATTGGCTGGTATTGATGATCCGGAAACCAAACGAAAAATAATAGGACGTGTCTTTATAGATGTATTTGATGATGAATCTAAACTCCTCGAAGACGTTACCTGGCTGGCACAAGGAACGATATATCCTGATGTGATCGAATCGATTTCTGTAAAAGGACCTTCAGCTACCATCAAATCGCATCACAATGTGGGAGGTTTACCGGATTATATGAAATTAAAAATAGTAGAGCCACTACGCATGCTTTTTAAAGATGAAGTGCGCCGGGTGGGAGCTACTTTAGGCATTGATCCTGAACTATTGGGGCGTCATCCGTTTCCGGGACCTGGATTGTCAATTCGTATATTAGGTGATATAACTCCGGAAAAAGTTAGTATCTTGCAGGAAGTTGATGCAATTTTCATCAACGGCTTAAAAGAACACGGATTATATGATCAGGTATGGCAGGCTGGTGCAATATTGCTGCCTGTAAATTCAGTTGGTGTCATGGGAGATGAGCGTACATACGAAAAAGTAGTAGCTTTACGTGCTGTGCAATCAACCGATGGTATGACTGCTGACTGGGTACATCTTCCTTATGATTTTTTAATGGAAATTTCCAATAAAATAATCAATAGAGTAAAAGGTGTCAATAGAGTTGTATATGATATAAGCTCAAAACCACCCGCAACAATTGAGTGGGAATAAATATTTTTAAGTCGTTGTTTTATTACAGCGACTTATTTGTTTAAACATCATGATTATGAAAAAGAATCTAATAATAGCCTTATCGGCATTTTTTACTACATGGGGATCTTTTGCACAGGAGAATTCTGAAAAGCATATTGTTGCCAAAGGAGAAACCGTGACACAGATTGCTAAAAAATACCAGACTACCAGTAATGCTATTTTTTTATTAAATCCTGAAGCCGTTAACGGTATCAGTGAAAATCAGGTTTTATTAATACCAAGTTCCGGAAATACCATGTTGCAACACGAGGTACTGGCAAAAGAAACCCTGTATGGTATTTCCAAAAAATACAATATTGCCATTGAACAGCTTTATAATCTAAATCCCGGATTAAGAGAAAATGGATTGCAAATAGGGCAGTTGTTAAATCTTTCAAAAAAGACAGAAACACCTAAGAAAACTCCTGCTGCTACAAATATTTCAACTGACAGTTTTCGTCTCATTGATGTAAAACCCGGAGAAACTATCTATGGCATTGCAGTAAAAAATCAAGTAACTGTTTCAGAGATTTATGAGTTAAATCCTGAACTGGCTTCAGGCGGGATTAAAGAAAACCAGAAAATAAAAATTCCGGTTTCTGGTAATCTGATGACAGAACCTTCTAAAACAAATGATAAAAAGCAAACTTCTAAAGCAGCCAATGCGAAAACCATTATTGTAGAACCTAAAGAAACGGTTTATAATATTTCTAAAAAATACGGTATTTCTCAGGAACAGCTTTTGCAGTGGAACCCTGAATTGAAAGATGGTTTGCGAATAGGAATGGAACTCATCGTAGGAAAACCCACCATCAAAAAATTTGATCTTGTAAAAGACGAACCGGTAATTACAGGAAAAACAGATAATATTAAAATAGCAGGCTTTAGAAATGATAAAGATATAAAAGAGCTTGTATTGCTTTTGCCGTTTAATTTAGATAAAAACAATCCGGATAATAAAACAGAAATCAATAAAATACTTAATAACGATGTGTTTTTAAATATGACGTTAGACTTTTATTCCGGAGCACTTATCGCAATTGATTCTGCAAGAGCAATGAATCTTCCGTTGGAAGTGAAAATATTTGATTCAAAAGAGTCTAATCGTTCAATGAATGTGGGACAGTTAAAGCAGCAATTCGATTTTTCGAATACAGATGTGGTCATCGGACCCTTTTTTCAAGCCAATGTAGATGCTATTTCTGAAGAGTTTAAAGACACCCCTACACTTATCGTTTCTCCTTTGTCTACAGACAAGGGAAAACCATATCCGAATCAGGTACATACCATGCCAAACACCGATATCGTTCGGAATGAAATGATGGAGTATTTACGGGCTCAAAATGGAAACATAATTGCTGTTTTAAACCCAAAAGCGGCAAGTTCGAGAAACTTTTTTGAAAGCAATTTCAAAGAAGTAAAGTTATTGGATGCAGCAGCTAACGGTGCAGTTACAAAAAGCCAAATAGAAGGTATGCTTGATAAAACAGGGGTAAACTATGTTATTCTGGAGTCAACAGCCTTACAAACAGCTATTGATTTGGTCAATGCCTTAAACAGTTTAAAAAACACTTATAGTATTCGTTTGGCAGTACTTGAAAAGCATGATGTATTAGATTCTACCGAAATAAATATTCAGACATTGGCAGATTTGCAAATGTTATTCCCGTCAGTCACCAGAGAGAATGACAATGCGAAATCAGATCGTTTTGCTGCAGCCTATGAGCAAGCAAATGGCAGTACACCCAATCGGTTTGTGACAAGAGGGTTTGATGTTACTTTTGATGTAATCAAGCGTATGTTTCAGTCTGAAGATGCAAATATATTTGATTATGGGACAGAGCAGGTAGAAAACAAATTTACCTATGTAAACGAAAACGGAGGAATTTACAATAATGCAGTTTACATTATGTATTACGATAAAAATCTAACGATAAAAGAAGCAAAATAATGTTGTCAAAAGTTATCTATTTAGGAGAGTTAAGAACACAATCTGTTCATTTGGCCTCTGGTTCGGAAATTATTAGTGATGCACCTGTTGATAACAATGGCAAAGGAGAAGCTTTTTCTCCAACCGATCTGTTAGCAAATTCACTGGCTACGTGTATGTTTACCATTATGGGAATCAAGGCAGCGGGTATGGCGATTGCTTTAGAAGGATCAACAGCAGAGGTGATCAAAGAGATGCAGTCAGAGCCTCGGAAAATAAGCAAAATTAAAATTGTTTTTCAGATGAATACACAGCTGGATGAGAAACAACAAACAATACTGGAACGGGTAGCCCTTAGTTGTCCTGTTTATTTAAGTTTGCATCCGGATATCGAAAAAGATATTACTTTTAACTGGAAATAGTTTGGAAGATCAACAAAAGCAACTCATTGAGCTGGCTCATACCAAAATGCCTTTCGGAAAATACGAAGGGCGTTTTCTTATTGATTTACCTGAGCACTACATCGTCTGGTATCATCAAAAGGGATTTCCTAAAGGCAAAATAGGAAATCAGCTGCAACTTATATATGAGTTAAAGCTAAATGGCTTGGAATATTTGATCCGTACGATTAAAGAAAAATATCCAAAACCTTAAATAAGCCCTAATCTTTTAAAATCTGTACTTTCTGCTTTAGAAACACAAATTATAATTGTATTTTTGCCAAGTTTAAATAATTGCAACAACACAACACACTATACAATCAATGAAACAAACAAAATATATTTTTGTTACGGGCGGTGTTACTTCTTCTTTAGGGAAAGGAATCATTGCAGCTTCTTTAGCAAAATTATTACAGGCGAGAGGGTATCGTACCACAATTCAGAAATTTGATCCCTATATCAATGTTGATCCGGGAACCCTTAATCCTTATGAACATGGAGAATGTTTTGTTACCAATGACGGAGCGGAAACGGATCTCGATCTTGGACATTACGAACGTTTTTTAAATGTACCTACATCTCAGGCAAATAATGTAACTACAGGAAGAGTATATTTATCTGTAATTGAAAAAGAAAGAAGAGGAGAGTTTTTAGGTAAAACCGTTCAGGTGGTACCTCATATTACCAATGAAATCAAAGAACGTATGCAATTGTTGGGTAATACCGGCGATTATGATATTGTGATTACAGAAATAGGAGGTACAGTTGGTGATATAGAATCGTTGCCTTATATAGAATCAGTGCGACAGTTATTATGGGATTTAGGAGACAATAATGCCATTGTAATACATTTGACATTAGTACCTTTTCTGGCTGCAGCGGGAGAATTAAAAACAAAACCGACCCAGCACTCTGTTAAAACGTTAATGGAAAGCGGAATAAAAGCCGATATATTAGTCTGTAGAACAGAACATGAGCTGTCAACTGAAATACGTCAGAAATTAGCGGCTTTCTGTAATGTAAAACCTGAAGCTGTAATCCAGTCCATAGATGCTTCTACTATTTATGAAGTTCCTAATAATATGTTAGAAGAAGGCTTAGATAAAGTAGCTCTTAAAAAACTGGATCTGCCTGAAAAATCATTACCGGATTTAGTAAAATGGAACGACTTTTTACATCGTTTAAAAAACCCTAAGCACACGGTAAACATTGGATTAGTAGGTAAATATGTAGAATTGCAGGACTCTTACAAATCGATACTGGAAGCATTTATCCATGCTGGTGCAGAAAACTATACGAAAGTAAATGTAGTAAGTATACATTCAGAATACCTTACCATGAAGAACGCAGAAGAGAAATTGCAAAATCTTGATGCTATCCTTGTTGCTCCGGGGTTTGGTGCTCGTGGTATAGAAGGTAAAATAGAAACGGTGCGTTACGCCAGAGAAAATAAAATTCCGTTTATGGGAATTTGTTTGGGAATGCAGATGGCAGTAATCGAATATGCCCGAAATGTTCTGAAACTTGAAAACGCTAATTCTACAGAAATAAATGATAATACACCACATCCGGTCATTACATTTATGGAAGAGCAGAAAACAATTACCGATAAAGGAGGAACCATGCGTTTAGGAGGATGGGATTGTGAAATTAAAAAAGGTACCAGAGCATACGATATATATAAAAGTACCTTGATTAATGAACGCCATCGTCACCGCTATGAATTCAACTCTTACTATCAGGAAGATTTAGAGAAAGCAGGACTTATCGCATCGGGTATCAATCCTGAAACAAAATTAGTAGAGATTATTGAACTCAAAGACCATCCGTTTTTCGTAGCAGTTCAATACCATCCGGAATATAAAAGTACTGTTGCCAATCCACACCCGCTTTTTGTGAGTCTGATTAAGGCAGCTGTTGAAAAAAAAATAAAGGCATAATAAAAACAAAGCCTTTCATTTCTAAAAATTAAGTAAAATCATAATGGGAGAAAAAAAATTAGACAAAAGTAGTTTAATTGGAATGGGAGTTATCGCTGCTCTTTTATTTTGGATGATGTACAGTAGCAAAAGTACAGATACATCAAAAGAAACAGAAGAAAAAGCAAAAACCGAAACTGCTGCTACCAACAAAACATCAGATATTGATCATCTGGTAAAAAACGCGAATGACACTGCTGTTAATCCGCAATTAAAAGCAGCTCTCGGGGCTTTTGCTTACAGTGCTACATTGCCATCTGTGAAAGGTAAGGATGTTAAAGTTACGAATGATTTAATCACGATAACTTTCTCGAATAAAGGTGGTTATATAAAAGAAATTGAAGTTAATAATGTAAAGAGAATTTCAAAACATTCAGATGAATTGGTAAAAATCATCAAGGACAACAATTCTAAATTAAACCTTCAGTTTCAGTCAAAAGACAACCGTGTATATAATACCAATGATTTGTATTTTGAACCTACTTTGACAAAAGAAGGAGAAAATCAGATCGTTTCCATGAAATTGAAAACTTCAGAAACGGCTTATCTGGAATACCGATATGTAATCAAGCCAAAAGAATATATGCTTGATTTCAGCATCAGAACGGTTGGTTTATCAAATATCGTTGACGGTTCTAAAACTGCAGAGCTGGAGTGGCAGTTAAAAGCCTACAGAAATGAGAAAAGTATCTCTTACGAAAACCGTTATGTAGAAATTGCATATGAGCATGATTCCGGAAAAGATGATTATCTGAGTGCTACAAGCAAATTTGAGGAAAAAACCATTTCAGAGGTATCCTATGTTGCTTTTAAACAACATTTTTTCTCTTCCATATTATTGACAGATACTCCTTTTAAAACAACAAGCTTAAAATCTCAGAATCTGGTTTCGGATGAAAAATTAGATACGGTTTTTACAAAAGATTTCAATGCTAAAATGCCTTTAGAATTCAAAGGAGGCGAATTGAGCTATAATATGAATTTATACTTCGGGCCTTCAGATTATGATATCCTTAAAGGCTATAAAAGAAATCTGGAGCAAACCATGCCTTTGGGGTGGGGAATCTTCGGATGGATAAATAAATTTCTCTTCATTCCTGTATTCGGGTTTTTAGTAAAATTCATCCCTCATGGTATCGCTATTATTGTTCTTACCATACTCGTACGCCTTGTAATGTCGCCTATTACATATAAATCGTATGTTTCTCAGGCAAAAATGAAAGTGATTCGTCCTGAAGTAGCAGAAATCAATGAGAAATTCAAGAACGATCCGATGAAGAAACAGCAGGAAACAATGAAATTGTATTCCAAAGCTGGAGTGAACCCAATGGCGGGTTGTATTCCGGGCTTATTACAGATTCCTATTTTCTACGCCTTGTTTCAGTTTTTCCCTTCAGCATTTGATTTACGTCAGAAATCATTCTTGTGGGCAGATGACTTATCGTCTTATGACAATGTACTGAACCTTCCTTTCTATATTCCTTTTTATGGAAACCACGTAAGTTTATTTCCGATTCTGGCATCTATTGCTATTTTCTTCTATATGAAAATGACAACAGGTGATCAGGCGCAAATGACTACACCACAGGAGGGTATGCCGGATATGAGCAAGATCATGAAAATCATGATTTATATCTCTCCGCTTATGATGTTGTTTTTCTTTAATAATTATGCTTCAGGTTTATCATTATACTATTTTATTTCCAACCTGATTACCATTGGAATTATGTATGTAATCAAAAATAAAATTGTAAAAGAAGATAAAATCAAAGCCAAAATTGAAGAGAATAAGACCAAAGAGCGTCCAAAAAGCAAATTTCAACGCAAGATGGAAGAAATGATGGAGCAGGCACAGCAACAAAAAGCAAATCAAAATAAAAAATAATTTGTATTTATTTACTAATTTTAGCAACCCGGATAATTTATTCGGGTTGTTTTTTTAGCAATATGAAGATATCGGCTTGCAAAGAAAATACAATAATATAAATAATAACAGCGTTTTATACAACAACATTTATAACAGAGAACAGCATGAAAAAAATCATCAATTCAATTTTGGTAATGGCTTTCTTTATCTCAGTAACCGCATCGGCTCAGGAAAACCGCAAAAATGCTCAGGGACAGAGAGAAGGAAAATGGACAGGATATTATGAAGGAACCAATAACCTGAAGTATGAAGGAACTTTTTCCAATGGAGTAGAACAGGGAGAGTTTATATTTTATGCAGATGAACCCGGAAAGGTAATTATTGCAACAAGAAATTTTTCGCAGGGCAACGGAAATGCTTATACAGTTTTTTACGATGGTAAGGGAAAAAAGATGACGGAAGGGAATTTTCTCAACAAAAAGAAAGATGGAAAGTGGATTACCTATCATCAGGGAGGTAAAAACATAATGAGCGAAGAATACTATGTAAATGGAGAACTTCATGGTTTGAAAAAAGTATTTTATCCCGACGGTAAAATGTCAGAAGAAATCAATTATCAAAACGGTATTCAAAACGGATATTCATACCAATATGCTGAAAATGGTGTAAAACTCCGTGAAGAATTCTATGTAAACGGTGCACAGCATGGTAAAGCAATTTACAGAGACGGTAGTGGAAAAGTGGTTTCTGAAGGTGAGTATGACAATGGTAAAAAAATTGGTCCTTGGGCAAAAAAACAAGCTGTTAAAGCTTCTGTAAAAAAATAAATTTCTGATTTATAAAATCGTAACTTTGCATTTCAGATTAAAATGAAATGAAAAAAAGAGTAGTAGTAGGTCTTTCCGGAGGGGTAGATTCAAGTGTAGCTGCCTACCTTCTTAAAGAACAAGGATATGAAGTTATTGGACTTTTTATGAAAAACTGGCACGATGATTCGGTCACTATTTCAAATGAATGTCCATGGCTTGAAGATAGCAATGATGCCTTAATGGTTGCTGATAAATTAGGAATACCTTTTCAAACAGTTGACTTAAGTGAACAATACAAAGAACGTATTGTTGACTATATGTTCAACGAATATGAAAACGGACGTACGCCAAATCCGGATGTATTGTGTAACAGAGAGATCAAATTTGATGTCTTTATGAAAATTGCTGTAGAGCTTGGGGCAGATTATGTGGCAACAGGACATTATTGCCGTAAGGAAGTAATACAGGTTACAGAAAACGGAGAAACAAAAGAAATACACAGACTTTTGGCGGGTGTTGACAATAATAAAGATCAATCATACTTTCTGTGTCAGTTGTCTCAGGAGCAACTTGCAAAGGCTTTATTTCCGATCGGTCATCTGACCAAACCTGAAGTTCGTGAAATTGCTGCTGCCAATGATTTGATCACAGCGGATAAAAAAGACTCACAAGGGTTATGTTTTATCGGAAAAGTGCGTTTGCCTGAGTTTTTACAACAACAGCTCAAACCTAAAAAGGGAATTATTTATGAAGTTTCAAAAGAAAGTGCTTTATACCATAATGAACCTGTAACGTATCCGACAAAAGAAGCGGAACTTATCGCTGCTTCAGCATCTGTAAAATATACATCTGATGATGCAAAAAAAGTAGCTGAACACAATGGTGCTCATTATTACACTATCGGACAGCGAAAAGGACTTAATGTAGGTGGAACTGTAGAACCGTTGTTTATCATAGCAACTGATGTAGAAACCAATGCTATTTACACAGGACAGGGAAGTGAACATCCCGGATTGTTCAAAAAAGCTTTGCATGTAAAGCCGCATGAAATTCATTGGATAAGAGAAGATATGGCATTGAAAGACGGAGATATTCTGGAAGTCAAAGCCAGAATACGTTACCGCCAACCTTTACAAAACGCAGTTTTGCATAAATTTGAAAGCGGTATGTATGTTGCTTTTGAAGAACCGCAGTCCGCCATTACAGAAGGACAATTTGTATCATGGCATTTAGGAGAAGAATTAGTTGGTTCGGGAGTAATTTCATAGATTAGTGCTTTCTAATTTTTGAAAATATGAAACGATACTGCTTAGCCATCATATTATTACTATCTAATATAACCTATGCCCAGGATCTGGAAGATGCCTGGGTATATTTTTTAGATAAACCCCAAAGTTCATTTTATCTTCAAAATCCGGATCAGATGTTGTCTCCGAGAGCCATACAAAGAAGAGTTCAGCAAAACATTTCTTACGATATAAAAGATGTTCCTGTAGATGCGGCTTATCTTTCACAGATACAAGCGGCTTCCGGAATTGAGGTAAAAGCAACGTCTAAATGGCACAATGCAGTTCATATAAGGGGAACACTTGAAAACATACAGCAGCTTGGAAATTTTTCATTTGTTTCGACAATTGTTTATGCCAACCATAGTTGGAATAATCAGCAAAATATTGCTGTACTTTCAACTATAAAAAATGAAAAAAAGAAAGGAAAAAACCTGCAACAGCCACAGATAAATTATAATTACGGCAATTCATTTCTACAGTCTGAAATGCTAAACGTACCTTTTCTACATTCCAATAATTTTACAGGAGAAAATAAAGTTATAGCGATTATGGATTCCGGTTTTCTGGGGGTAAATACTACTGCACCTTTTCAATATATACAAAACCAAAATTTAATTGCGGGTACTTATGATTTTGTACACAGAACAGAAAACGTATATACCTCACATAATCATGGCACCATGGTACTTTCTGCAATTGCAGGTATGGCAGAAAACCAGCTCATCGGTACGGCTCCGAATGCTCTGTTTTATTTATTCATTACAGAAGATATTGAGTCTGAAAATCCGGTAGAGGAGAGTTACTGGGTTGAAGCTTTGGAAAAGGCAGATAGTCTTGGAGTTGATATTGTGAATACTTCTTTGGGCTATTTTTCGTATGATAATCCCTCTTATTCTTATAATAATAATCAAATCAACGGAACTTCTTTTTCATCCGTGGCTGCAGACATAGCATTCTCTAAAGGAATGATTTGTGTCGTTTCAGCCGGAAATTCTGGAAATACAGCAAATCCGACAATAGGCGTTCCTTCAGATGCAACAACAGCATTAGCCATCGGATCTGTTGACAATACCGAACAGAGAAGTTTATTTAGTTCAATAGGACCAACATCCGACGGACGAATAAAGCCGGATCTTATGGCAATGGGAACTGCTACTATAGTTGCGAATCAAACCGGAACAATAAGTCCGGGTAACGGAACTTCTTTTTCAGCACCTATTGTTTCCGGAGCCATAGCCTCATTATGGAGTGCTTTTCCTGAAATGACCAACGAGGAAATCATTAATATTGTAAAAGCTTCTGCTGATAGATATGCAAATCCGGATAATTATTATGGCTATGGAATACCTGATTTTATGCAAGCTTATCATCAGGTATTGAGTGTTAAGAAACAAAAAGAAAGTGTCTTCTGCCTGTATCCGAATCCTTTTTCAGAAGCATTATTTTTTTCCTGTGAAAAAGAAGTAGGAAATACTATATTTGAAATGTACAATTTGCAGGGACAAAAAGTATATGAAAATACTCAATGGATACCCGATACCGCTCTGAATTTGTCTTTTTTAGAGAAAGGAATTTATTGGTATGTTTTGAAGAACGCGACTGCAATACAACAAGGAAAATTAATCAAACAATAAAATGAACAGAATAACCCGATTATTTAATATAAAATATCCTGTTATACAAGGAGGAATGATATGGAACAGCGGCTACAAACTGGCATCAGCAGTAAGTAATGCCGGAGGTTTAGGACTCATAGGTGCCGGCTCTATGTATCCGGATGTATTAAGAGAGCACATTCAGAAATGCAAAAAAGCAACGGACAAGCCTTTTGGAGTAAATGTGCCGATGTTATACCCCAATGTAGAAGAAATCATGCAAATCATCATCGATGAAGGGGTAAAAATTGTATTTACTTCTGCTGGCAATCCTAAAACATGGACGTCTTATCTTAAAGAAAAAGGCATTACAGTAGTACATGTAGTAAGTTCTACAAAATTTGCTCTTAAAGCCCAGGAAGCAGGTGTTGATGCTGTAGTAGCAGAAGGATTTGAAGCCGGAGGACATAACGGTAGGGAAGAATCAACAACCCTGACATTAATTCCGATGGTAAAACAGCAAATCAGTATTCCTTTAATAGCAGCAGGAGGCATTGCCACAGGAAGAGGAATGCATGCAGCAATGATTTTAGGAGCAGATGCAGTACAAATGGGAACCCGCTTTGCTATGACTACAGAAAGCTCATCCCACAACAACTTTAAACAAATGCTTGCCGAATTGGGAGAAGGTGATACTCACGTAACCTTAAAAGAGTTGGCGCCAGTTCGTCTGATAAAAAATAAGTTTTATAACGATATTCAGGAAGCCTATGCAAAAGGAGCAACGGTGGAAGATCTAAAAGCAGTCTTAGGCAGAGCACGTGCAAAAAAGGGTATGTTTGAAGGTGATCTTGTAGAAGGTGAACTTGAAATAGGACAAATAGCAGGATTGCTCACAGAAATAAAATCAGTACAGGAAGTAGTTGATGATATTATAAAGGAATTTAAAGAATCAATAGCTACACCAATCAGTTATTAAAAGAAAAAAGGTATTGCTAATTTTTTATAAGTAGCAATACCTTCCAAAAAAAAATAACTATGAAATACAAAATTTAATTAATTGCTTAATAAATTTGTTATTCAAAATTACTGATTATCAGCGTTGTTAAGTGTTAATAAAATCTAATATAACAAATGTTTAACTTTATTTAAAGTTTCATGAAAGAAATCCAATTATTGAAAATAGATGATATGAACCAACATAAGAACAATTCCAGTTTTTATGTAAATACCATTCAAAATCATCTTATCAATAATCATCAAAGAATTGAAAAGCCGCACAAACATAACTTTTATGCTGTTTTTTTATTTACAAAAGGATCCGGAACACATGAAATAGATTTTACCACTTACGAAGTCAAGCCGGGTGCCATCTTCTTTTTATATCCGGGTCAGACCCATGGCTGGCATCTATCGGATGACATTGAAGGTTATCTGTTTTTTCATACAAAAGAATTTTACGAAATGGGATATGTAAATAATACGTTGTATGAATATCCGTTCTTTAAATCAAATGCTTCTAATAAATGTTTTTATCTGGATCAGATGTTTACTTCAAAGCTCATGCATGATATAGAAAACATTTATAATGAATATCTGCAGAACAACTGGAAAAAAACTCAGTTGATATTGAGTTATCTCACTCAAATCTATATTTTACTCAACCGGCAGATAGAAAGCAATAGCCTGATAGATCATAATAGTCTAAGGCATTATCAAAACCAGTTCAACACCTTTGAACATTTGGTTGACAAGTATTACAAAGAAATCAAATCCGCCAGTGAATATGCTGAAAAGCTCAACATCACTCAAAAACATTTAAACCGTATTGTAAAATCCATTACAGATAAAACCACAACAAACATCATTATTGAACGTAATATTCTTGAAGCTAAAAGAAACTTGATTTACACCAATAAAACATTCAATCAGATTGCTCAGGATCTGGGCTATACTGATTATTCCTATTTTAACAAACTGTTTAAAAAATACACAGGAGAGACTCCGACCGAATTCATAAAACGCTATAAAAGATAATCAGATTATTCTTGCTCATCTTTATCATAAAATAAATTCAACCACATAAGCCTTGATATTTTATAATTAAAGGTTGAAAGCAATAAAATAGTGATGACAACTAATATAAACATGGTCATAAATGACCAGCCAAACAACAGTCCTAAAACGAATACGGCTACCATCTCGGCAACGGTTAAAGCATAGCTCATATACATAGCTCCAAAATAAAAACCGGTCTCTCTGTGGAATGAATAGCCGCAATTGTCACATTTCATTTTCATCTTAGGCATTTTAAATAACAATGGATTACCATTAGAAGCAAATACCTTTGTTTTATTACAATTAGGACAGGTTCCTTTAACGACATTAGATACGTATGACATATTGCTTAGTTTTTATGATACAAAGATATTTCATAAATCTTCAAACGTATAAAATATTTAACCCTATTATTTGTTCTTTTCGGACATTTTGGGCTTGTATCTTGTTTTGAAGTATTATTTATTCCTCTTTTCACTTAAAGATACCTATTTTTGCTTTATTTTGTTCTGTATATAAATCAGAATTAAATGACTATTTGATTATTTTATGAATGAACTCTCTATAAATACCTCACAGAACGTAAGTATTGAATTTGTAATGGCTTCTTTGGGAGAGCGTATGGCGGCATCTTTAATTGATCTTATCATTAAGCTTATTTATGTATTTTCCATTACCTATATTCTGGAATTTTTTAGATTTTCACCTTTTGCTTTTGACGGAATGGAACAGATGGTAATCTCTTTTGTCGTTTATGCTCCGGTTATTTTTTATAGTCTTGTATTAGAATCCCTGTTCAACGGTCAGACCATTGGAAAAGCAATTTTGAAAATAAAGGTGATCAAAATAGACGGTTATCAGGCTTCCTTCGGCGATTTTTTGATGCGATGGATTTTGAGAATTGTAGAATTACTGTTGTTTTTGGGTTTAATTGCTATTCTTGTCATTATTTTCAACGATAAAAATCAGCGTCTGGGAGATATCGTCGCGGGTACTGCCGTAATTTCATTGAGAAACCGATACCGTATAAGCCATACCTTTTTACAGGAAACACACAGGTCGTATGAACCTGTTTTTACCAATGTATTGCGGTTTTCAGACAATGACATACGAATCATTCGGGAAACCTACAACAAATCATTGGAATCTAATGATAGGGGATTGATGGTACAACTGGTACAAAAAGTAGAAACCATTCTGAAAATAACCAACCCCTACAATACCCCTACAGAATTCATTGCTGTATTGCTCAAAGACTATAATTATTTAACCAGTAGAATTGAATAAATGATTTTTTCGATATTAGATATTTTAGGTACCGTTGCTTTTGCCGTTTCCGGAACGTTGGCGGCTATTCAAAAAAGGCTTGACTTATTCGGTATTCTTACCATTTCTTTTGTTACGGCAATTGGGGGAGGAACGCTCAGAGATGTGATGATTGGCAATACTCCTGTACTCTGGATGCAAGATTTATCGTATTTTTATATTGTTTTGGTAAGCACGGTTCTGGCGATTATTTTCAGAAAGCGATTGAGTATTCTGCGTACGTCTATCTTTCTTTTTGATACGATAGGGTTGGGATTATTTACACTTGTTGGATTGGAAAAAGGGGTTGCAGCAGATCTGGATCCGTTAATCTGTATTTCTCTTGGTACCATTTCAGCCTGTTTCGGAGGTGTACTTAGGGATATATTATGCAATGAAATACCTGTTATCTTCCAAAAAGAAATATATGCTACAGCCTGTATTTTTGGAGGGTTTATTTTCTTTTTACTAAAATACCTAAATCTGAATGACGATCTCATCTTTTTATCTACAGCAGGCAGTATTATCACAATACGTTTACTGGCAGTCATAAAAAAATGGTCGTTACCGACCATTACTTTATGATGGATTAATTTGACCGTCAGCCATAACTATTTTCCGGTCAGCCATATCTGCCAGATCTTCATTATGCGTAACAATGACAAATGTCTGACCAAATTCATCTCTTAATTGAAAAAACAGCTGATGCAGATTCTCTGCCGATGCTGTATCCAGATTTCCTGAAGGTTCATCTGCAAAAATTACAGCGGGTTTGTTGATCAAAGCTCTTGCAACGGCAACACGCTGTTGCTCGCCTCCTGAAAGTTCAGACGGAAAATGATTTACACGATGTGACAAACCAAGATAGTCAAGAAGTTTTTTTGCTTCTGTCTCTGTTTCTTTTCGATCTTTTCCGGCAATATAAGCTGGTAAACAAACATTTTCCAGTGCATTGAACTCCGGTAATAATTGATGGAACTGAAAGATAAAACCCAAATGCGTATTCCTAAATCTTGAAAGCTCTTTATCGTTTAATTTTAAAACATCAGTTCCATTGATAAACAAAGAAGTTGTTTTCTCCCGGTGTGGGTGATCAAGAGTACCCAATATCTGTAATAAGGTTGTTTTTCCTGCACCTGAAGCTCCTACAATTGAAACGATTTCTCCTGGTTTAATTGATAAATCAACACCTTTTAAAACGTGTAAAGCATCGTAATATTTATGAATGTTAGTTGCAATAATCATTTCCTGAATTTTTTACAAAGTAACACCTTTTTAAAGAAAATTCAAGAAATAAAGTTTCGTTAATATTTTATACTCAGCGGTGTTTTATCGTTATATTTGATATATAAAAAAAGGAAGGAATGAAAAATATACTGATAATAATATTGATTCCGTTAGTCCATTTTTGCAAAAATGATTCCCTTAACAGTAAAAAAGAAGAAGTCAAAACAATGGAGCAACAAGCAAACGAAGTGGCTATTTTAGCAAATGGTTGTTTTTGGTGTACAGAAGCCATTTTTCAACAACTCAGAGGTGTTGTAAAAGTAGAACCAGGTTATATTGGCGGTGATGTAGACAATCCTACCTATGAACAGGTTTGTACAGGAACAACCCATCATGCAGAAGCATTAAGAATAGAGTTTGACAACAGATTATTGTCTTATGATGATCTTCTCGAAGTATATTTTGCAACGCATGATCCAACTACTCTTAACAGACAGGGGGCTGATGTGGGTACACAGTACCGAAGTGAAATATTCTATCTGGATGAAAAGCAAAAAGCATCCGCTGAAAAAGCAATAAAGCAGCTCAACGATGAGCATGTATTTGGAAAACCTATAGTCACTAAAATATCTGCTGCAACTAAGTTTTGGGTGGCAGAAAACTATCATCACGACTATTTTAAAAATAATCCGAATCAACCGTACTGTGCTGCCGTTATAAGTCCTAAGGTTCAGAAGTTTATGAAAACATTTTCGGACAAAATAAAATAAATGGCATTAGAATTGATATCCATTAGCGTGTTAATTTTAAAATAAAATAAATGGCAGAACTCGTTTTGAATCAGAAAGTAACCCGTACCAATAAAACCACCTTACTTGTAATGGGAATTTTGTTTGATGCGATTGGTTATTTATCATATCTGATACCATTTTTAGGAGAGTTTTCAGATTTGATATGGGCACCGGTTGCCGGTCTGTTACTCAAAAGTATGTATAAAGGAACCATCGGTACTGTCGGAGGTATTTTTGCATTTGTAGAAGAATTACTTCCGGGTATGGATTTCATTCCTACGTTTACCTTAACCTGGATGTATACCTACTGCATTAAAAAGCAGTCATAAACCGGACAAAATATTTAATAACCATCCTCAGAATTATATGCAGTATTCTGAGGATTTTTTTATTAATTTAAATTAAGTGTTTTTGATTTTAATCTTCTGAACTTTGAGTATAAATTAAAAGATCATGAACGATTTTAATAACTATATAACTTCTTTCAAAATACGTGAAAAACTGCAGCCAGTATTCTTTATTGGTCACGGATCTCCTATGAACGGAATTGAAGACAATATTTTTTCAAATCAATGGAAAGAAATCGGTAAAAAGATAGAAATGCCCAGTGCTGTATTGGTAATTTCTGCCCACTGGCTTACTACAGGAACAAGGGTTACAGCAATGCAGGAACCGAAAACCATACATGATTTCGGTGGGTTTCCACAGGCTTTGTTTGAGGTGCAATATCCTGCTCCCGGATCTCCTTTCCTTGCAGAAGAGACCGCCAAGCTGATTAACTCAACCCATGTGGGATTGGATCATGACTGGGGGCTCGATCATGGAACCTGGACTGTCGTAAGACATATGTTTCCGGAAGCCAACATACCGGTATTACAATTGAGCATTGATTATTACAAACCCGCAAGCTATCATTACAATCTGGCAAAACAGCTGTATGAATTGCGCAAACGAGGGGTAATGATTATCGGAAGCGGTAATATGATTCATAATCTCAGAATGTTGGACTGGAAAAACATGAGCGGTTCAGGTTTTGGGTTTGACTGGGCAATGGAACTCAATCAGATTTTTAAAAATAAAATACAGGCGAGAGACCATAAAGCATTGATTGATTATGAAAACCTCAGTAAAGCTGCAACGCTTGCCATACCGACTCCCGATCATTACTACCCGATGATATATGCACTGGCCTTACAGTCAGACAAAGAAGAGGTAAACATATTTAACGATGATTATGTAGGCGGATCTCTGAGCATGACCTCGTTCCGTATCGGATAATTTTATGCTTATCTATAAAATACTATCTTTACCATTAAAAACAAAAAATGAAAAAGATAGTATTGGCTATTTTGTTTCTCTCGTCATTTTGTGTTCAGGCACAGCCCACAGCAGTAGAAGGAGAAACCGCTTATAATTTTTGGATACAGCTTCCGAAACAGGAAATATTAGAAAATAAACCTCCGGTACTGATTTTTTTACACGGCAAAAGCCTTTCGGGCAAAGACCTCAACAGAGTCAAACGCTATGGTGTGCTAAAAGCTATAGAAAAAGGATTGGAAATACCTGCTATTGTTGTAGCTCCTCAGCTTCCTTCCGGACCATGGATTCCTGAAAAAGTAAATGAAGTTCTGGAATATGTAATGGCGCATTATGAGGTTGATCCCACAAGAATCTATGTAGCAGGTATGAGTCTCGGATCTTACGGAACCATGAGTTTTTTAGGTCAATATCCCGATAAAATTGCAGCAGCCGTATCCATTTGTGGAGGAGGTGAAATTAAAGACGCCTGTAATCTTTCCACCATACCCATTGCCGTATATCACGGTGATAAAGATTTTATAGTTCCTGTTTCTGAGTCCAGAAAAATAGTAAATGCTATTAAAAAATGCAATAAAGATGCTCCGGTAGATTTTCATATACTCAAAGGTGAAAATCACGGAACGATTGAAAATCTATTCAGAAAAAAAGATATTTATGATTGGATGTTCAAACATAAGAAATCAATACAGACACAATCATAAAAATCAGTATATTTGCGAACTTAAAAATAATTATTCAAGAATAATTCAAATAATATGAAAGCCGGAATAGTAGGATTACCAAATGTTGGAAAATCAACATTGTTTAACTGTTTGTCTAATGCAAAAGCGCAAAGTGCCAATTTTCCATTTTGTACCATTGAGCCTAATATCGGAGTGGTAAATGTACCTGATCAACGTTTAGAAAAATTAGAAGAACTGGTAAATCCGGAGCGTGTATTGCCGGCCACCGTTGATATTGTTGATATTGCCGGTCTTGTAAAAGGAGCGAGTAAAGGAGAAGGATTAGGAAATCAGTTTTTGGGAAACATCAGAGAATGTAATGCCATAATCCATGTTTTACGTTGTTTTGACAATGATAATATTGTTCATGTTGATGGAAAAGTAAATCCGATCAGAGATAAAGAAACCATTGATATTGAATTGCAGCTAAAAGATCTTGAAACCGTTGAAAAACGTTTGGAAAAAGCAAAAAAAGCGGCAAAGACAGGAAATAAAGAAGCTCAGGTAGAAACAGCTTTATTGGAAAGAATACGTGCCGTTTTATTAGAAGGGAAATCTGCCCGTGTGATTGAGCCACAAAATAACGATGAAGAAGTATTGTTGGAAGCTTTTCAGCTCATTACGGCAAAACCGGTACTGTATGTATGTAATGTAGATGAGAATGCAGCAGTAAACGGTAACGATTATGTAGAAAAGGTAAAAGAGCTTGTAAAAGATGAAAACGCAGAAGTAATTGTATTGGCAGTAGGTACAGAAGCGGATATTACCGAACTGGAAACCTATGAAGAGCGTCAGATGTTTTTAGAAGATTTGGGCTTATCAGAACCCGGAGTTTCTAAATTGATCCGTTCAGCATATAAATTACTGAACCTTCAGACCTATTTTACAGCAGGAGTAAAAGAAGTAAGAGCCTGGACTATTAAAGTTGGTGATACAGCT
This sequence comes from Flavobacterium sp., assembly GCA_032096595.1. Lineage (GTDB taxonomy): Bacteria > Bacteroidota > Bacteroidia > Flavobacteriales > Flavobacteriaceae > Flavobacterium. The sequence continues at coordinate 124,213 of DAMCXY010000003.1, forward strand.
CCGAAAGCAGCGGGTGTAATCCATTCTGATTTTGAAAAAGGATTTATTCGTGCTGAAGTAATCGCTTACGATGATTATGTCGCTTTTGGTTCAGAAGCCAAAGTAAAAGAAGCCGGGAAACTAAGAGTAGAAGGAAAAGAATATGTTGTAAAAGATGGAGATGTCATGCATTTCCGTTTCAACGTTTAATAATAAAAGCTGATATTACATCAGCTTTTATTTTTTATATGCTTTTTTATTTATATTAGCCAAAACAACATTACTATGAACGCATACAAAACTACTGCGCTTATCTTTTTGGCTTTAAGTACCGTCAGCTGTGCTACTATATGGAGTAAAAAGACACAAAAAGTACATGTCTATTCTAATGTTAAAGAAGGTCGGTTAATCACCAATGACAGTGTTATACATCAGCTTCCGGCCACCATTGAAGTGAAGAGAGATAAGAAAGATCTGCACCTTACATTGGCTACGGAGGAGTATAAAGAAACATATACAATAGCTTCACAGATAAATCCGGTATTTACTTTTGGAAATCTGCTGACAATACCGGCATTTGGAGCCGGATACCTTATTGATCTGACAAATAAAAAAAGATTCAGTTATAAAAAACATATCTTTTTAGGTAAGTTTGACGAAGAAACAGATCAAACCACCCGCAATGCAGAAGAGTATATTGCCAGACATGCGATTACCAATGATTCTGTAGTGGAAACAATATATAAAAGGGAGATACAGAAAACTCAAAACAGACAGCAAAAACAGATCGCGTATGACGATTGGAGCTTTAAAAGATTTCATCCAGCAAAAGGGACTTTTTACTTCAATATTCTGACGCCTTCTCTCTATATGATCGGAATATCATCTGAAAATCCGAATCTTTCCCGATTTAAAAATAAGGCGGGAGGAATGAGTCTTGGAGTAGCCTTAGATTATTTTTATGCAGAAAAGCAATTTATAACGCTTGAAATAGCACATCGTTCAAACGTTTTTGATCCTTTTTATTTTTTAGACAGATATTCCTATGATCTTATGGTTGACAAGGTAAATCTCTCCGTTATGCACAGTCATCGGATCAATCGTTTCAACATAGGATATGGTCTCTCATTTGACAGGGTTTTTTATAATTACAGAGTATGGAAAGAACATTGGATTCCTAATGATTTGCCATACGAACTATATATGTCTGATGATGGTAAAAAACAATTTTCAGAAAATTATATAACGTTGGGATTTTCCGGTCTACTGTCATATCAATGGACACAGAGACTGCATATAGGTGTTTTTTATAAACCTTCCGTTTATAGTATCCGTTCGGGACAAAGTTCATTCAATTATGAGCATGTTACGGGATTGGATATAAGATTAAAATTTTAAATTAAAGGTAATGAGATATAGTCCCTAATTAGATGAAGGCAAAAACATATCATAAAAACAACTTTTACAGAAATACTTTTTGTGTGTTCAGGCAGGCAGAAAAAGATGATTTGCCAGCTCTAAAAGCTGATTACAAAAGTAAAACAGGAAGTGAATACTATTTTACAGAAAAGGGAGTATATCGCGTATCCAATCACTGGGGGAGAGCTGCAGGATGCCGATGGAGATTGAATGCAATTGAATATAAACAACAGCAGGCGTTAATTGGTTATGCCGACTGGACAGCTTTTTTTCCGAATAATGAAGAACAGCCTTTGTACTTTATCTGTCAGCCTTCACCTGATGTATTTTCATTTGACCACAAACACTCAGCTCTTTATGACGGAAAATCAGTGCTAAGAAGTGCAGCAGATACTTCTAAAGTGTTGAAACAGATACATGAACTCCAGAAAAATCCTTCTGCATTGAAATACCTATCTTCAGAAAATCCGCAGCAACTGATTTCAGAAATCATCTATCAGTTGATCTATACCAACACATCCTATGCGAAAATAAAGAGGGAACTGTTGAATAAATAGCTCCAAAGGGCTGTTAAACTTCAAAAAAAGTTATATTTTAGTAATAAAGTGCTTAAAAAGAAAATAACATGAAGAAGTTTAATTTGAAAAAGGTTTTTGATTTATTCAAAAACACCTTTATGGAGTTTATGGATGACAATTGCGTTAAGTTCAGTGCTGCGCTCTCGTATTACACCATTTTTGCCATACCGCCATTATGTATCCTTATTATTTCCGTTACAGGCTATTTCTTTGGGGAAGAAGCCGTCAGCGGAGAATTATTTGATCAGATCAACCAATTGGTTGGAGATGCTGCTGCCATACAGATTCAGGAGTCCATTAAAAATGTACAATTATCAGGTGCCTCAACTCTGGCGACTTATATCGGAATTATTACACTTTTATTTGGTGCATCAGGAGTATTTGCAGAAATACAGAGCTCTATCAATTTTATATGGGGACTGAAAGCAAAGCCTAAAAAAGGGCTTATTCGTTTTCTCAAAAATAGATTATTGTCTTTCTCAATGATCGGTTCGTTGGGATTTGTATTGCTTGTCAGTTTGATTTTAAACTCTTTAATTGATAGTCTGTATTTTCAGCTTACATCTTTATTCAAAGATACAACAGTGTATTTTGCTTCTGCCATCAACAGTGCATTTGTATTTATCGTGATTACCATTTTGTTTATTACCATTTTTAAAACACTACCGGACGGTAAAATCCGTTGGAAAGATGTTATTGTCGGTTCGGGTTTTACAGCTATATTGTTTATGGTAGGTAAATGGGCGATTGGTTTGTATTTGGGTAATTCGTCAACAACTTCTTTGTATGGTGCAGCCGGTTCGGTTCTGGTCATTTTAGTATGGGTGTATTACTCCGCTATTATCTTGTATTTTGGAGCTGAATTTACAAAAGTTTATGCTCAGATGTATGGTAAATCTATCGAGCCAAACAAATATTCTGTATGGATTGATAAGCAGATTACGGAAGTGGATGAAGAAATTACCGTGGAAAAAAAAATATTGCAAAACGATGGCGAAAACACCTGAGTTAAAGACATAGGCTCTTTTAAATCTCTGAAAAAAACACTAAATTAGCACAAAATCTGGAAAAAAATATGCAAGAGCAAAATCAGTACACCGAAGATAATATTCGCTCGCTCGACTGGAAAGAGCACATCCGTATGCGTCCCGGTATGTATATTGGTAAATTGGGTGATGGTTCTTCTCCGGATGATGGTATTTATATTCTTATCAAAGAAGTTTTAGACAACTGTATTGATGAGTTTGTGATGGGAGCCGGAAAGACTATTGAAGTTACCATCAAAGACCGTACAGTAAGCGTTAGGGATTACGGACGTGGAATTCCTTTGGGAAAAGTAGTGGAAGTGGTTTCAAAAATGAATACGGGTGGTAAATACGATTCTAAAGCCTTTAAAAAATCAGTAGGGTTAAATGGAGTAGGTACCAAAGCGGTTAATGCATTATCCAGTTATTTCAGAGTGGAGTCTGTACGTGAAAACCAGCAAAAGGCAGCAGAGTTTTCTGCCGGAAATCTGGTATTGGAAGAACAGATAACAGAAAGTACCAAACGTAAAGGAACTAAAGTAACCTTTATTGCAGACGAAACCATTTTTAAAAATTATAAATTCAGAAGAGAGTATATTGAAAAAATGCTTAAAAACTATTGTTACCTCAATAGAGGACTTACAATAATTTTTAACGGAGAAAAGCTTTATTCGGAAGAGGGATTAAAAGATTTACTGAAAGAGAATATAGATGAGGAAGACATGATCTACCCAATTATTCACCTAAACGGAGATGATATTGAAATTGCCCTTACGCACAGTAAAACTCAATATTCAGAAGAATATTACTCTTTTGTAAACGGACAGAATACCACACAGGGAGGAACACATCTTGCCGCTTTTAAGGAGGCTATAGCCCGTACCATAAAAGAATTTTACAATAAAAATTTTGAAGCATCTGATATCAGAAAATCAGTAGTTGCTGCTATCTCCATAAAAGTGGAAGAACCTGTTTTTGAATCTCAGACAAAGACAAAATTAGGTTCTACCGAAATGGGGCCTGATTTGCCTACTGTGAGAACATATATCAATGATTTTGTAAAGACACAGCTTGACAATTATTTGCATAAGAATCCGGAAATAGCTGATGCCTTGCTGAAGAAGATTCTTCAGGCAGAACGCGAAAGAAAAGAACTTTCCGGAATCAGAAAACTGGCAAAAGACCGGGCTAAAAAAGCCAGTCTGCATAACAAAAAACTCAGAGATTGCCGCGTGCATCTTACGGATATTAAAAATCCGAGATATTTAGAAAGTACCCTGTTTATTACTGAGGGTAATTCTGCCTCCGGATCTATTACCAAGTCAAGAGATGTCAATACACAGGCGGTATTCAGTTTACGCGGAAAGCCGTTGAACACGTACGGAATGACTAAAAAAATTGTGTATGAAAACGAAGAATTCAATCTGCTTCAGGCGGCATTGAATATTGAAGAAGATTATGAAAATCTGCGGTATAATAACATCGTACTGGCAACAGATGCCGATGTTGACGGAATGCATATTCGCTTACTGATGATTACTTTTTTTCTGCAGTTTTTTCCGGAACTTATCAAAGAAGGTCATTTGTATATACTTCAAACGCCTTTATTCCGCGTTCGCAATAAAAAGAAGACCATCTATTGCTATTCTGATCAGGAAAGAATTGATGCCATTAATGAACTCAAACCAAAACCAGAGATTACACGATTTAAAGGGTTAGGAGAAATATCTCCGGATGAATTTCAGAATTTTATCGGAGAATCAATCCGTTTAGAACCTGTAATGCTTGACAAAGCAAATTCTATTGAAAATCTTCTGGAATTTTATATGGGTAAAAATACACCTGATCGTCAGGAGTTTATTATTGACAATTTGAGAGTTGAGTTAGATAAAATAGAAGAAACAATCAGCGTATAATTAATTTTTATGAGCCAAGACGATATCAACGAAGATAACTTACCGAATCACTCAGAAGACAATGCTGAAGACCATCTAACCAAAAATAGTTTACCCGTTTCTCAGATAGAGGACGACTCCAATGAGACGATAAAAAAGGTGACCGGAATGTACCAGGAATGGTTTCTGGACTATGCTTCCTATGTAATTCTGGAGCGGGCGGTACCGGCTATTGAAGATGGTTTTAAACCGGTTCAGAGACGTATCATGCATTCTATGAAAGAGCTTGATGACGGCCGATACAATAAAGTAGCAAACATTGTAGGACATACAATGCAGTATCATCCACACGGAGATGCGAGTATCGGTGATGCAATGGTACAGATCGGACAAAAAGACCTGTTGATAGACATGCAGGGAAACTGGGGTAATATCTTTACTGGAGATGAGGCAGCTGCTTCCCGATATATAGAAGCACGATTGAGCAAATTTGCACTTGAAGTTTTATATTCGCCGAAAATTACTCCATGGCAGGCATCTTATGATGGTAGGAAAAATGAACCAATCAATCTGCCTGTAAAATTTCCACTTTTGCTGGCTCAGGGAGGAGAAGGTATTGCTGTAGGTTTATCTACTAAAATACTGTCGCATAATTTTAATGAGCTTATTGATGCCTCTGTAAAATATCTGAAAGGAAAACCTTTTACAATTTATCCTGATTTTGCAACAGCCGGTATTGCGGATGTTTCCAATTATAATGACGGAATGCGCGGCGGTAGAGTGAGAGTACGTGCCCGGATAAATCAACTGGATAAAAATACTCTTGTGGTAAAAGAGATACCTTTCTCTACTACAACTACTTCTTTGATAGACAGTATATTAAAGGCAAATGAAAAAGGTAAGCTGAAAATCAAAAAAATTGAAGACAATACAGCTGCTGAAGTAGAAATTCTTATTCATTTACCACCAGGCGTTTCTCCCGATAAAACCATTGATGCTTTGTATGCTTTCACGGCATGTGAAACCTCTATTGCTCCGTTGGGATGTGTAATTGAAGACAACAAACCATTGTTTACAGGGGTGACCAATATGCTTAAAGTATCCACTGATCGTACAGTTCAATTACTGAAAAGTGAACTTGAGATACAGTTGGGAGAACTGGAAGAACAGTGGCATTACCTGTCTTTGGAACGTATTTTTATTGAAAAAAGAATTTACCGCAGAATCGAGGAAGAAGAAACATGGGAAGGTGTTTTGGCTACAATTGATGAAGGATTAAAGCCCCACATCAAAAACCTTAGAAGACCCGTTACAGAAGAAGACATCATTCGTCTTACAGAAATAAAAATTAAAAGAATTTCTAAATTCGATATTGATAAAGCTCAGAATAAAATAGATGCTTTAGAAGAAGAAATCGAACAGGTTAAATATCATATAGAACATATTATTCCTTTTACCATTGATTACTTCAGTCGTTTAAAAGAAAAATACGGAAAAGGAAGAGAGCGGAAAACAGAAATACGCAGTTTTGATACGATCGAAGCAACGCGTGTGGTATTGAGAAATACAAAACTCTACGTAAATAGAGAAGAAGGTTTTATGGGAACCTCGTTAAAGAAAGATGAGTATGTGGCAGACTGTTCGGATATTGATGATGTTATCATATTCTTACGCGATGGTTCTATGATTGTATCTAAAGTAGACGAGAAAAAATTCATCGGTAAAGACATACTCCACATTGCAGTGTTTGATAAAAACGATAAGCGTACGATATACAATATGATTTATCGGGATGGCAAAACGGGGAGTTCATATGTAAAACGCTTCAATGTTTCTGGCGTTACACGAGATAAAGTATATGACCTGACACAGGGAAAACCCGGTTCTCAGATTCTTTATTTTTCTTGCAATCCCAACGGTGAAGCAGAAGTAGTGACCATATTACTGCGGCAGTTATCCAACATTAAGAAACTTAAATTTGATCTGGACTTTGCAGATTTGCTCATAAAAGGAAGAGTTTCAAAAGGAAATGTAGTGACCAAATATCCGATCAAGAAAATTGAACTCAAAGAAAAAGGTATATCTACATTGCGTCCGCGTAAAATCTGGTTTGATGACACCGTTATGCGTCTTAATGTAGAAGGGAGAGGCGAGCTTTTAGGGGAATTTAAGCCCGAAGATCGTTTGCTTATCATTCATCAGTCAGGAAAACTCAAGACCATTATTCCTGAGCTCACAACCCATTTTGAAGAAGATATGATTGTGTTGGAAAAATGGATTAGAGATAAGCCAATATCGGTTATTTATTATGACGGTGAAAAAGCAAAATATTTTGTAAAACGTTTTCTCGTTGAAAATGAGAATAAAGAAGAGATTTTCATTACAGAGCATCCGTATTCCAAACTTGAAATTGTTTCTACAGACTACAGACCCGTAGTAGAAATAATGTTTGCAAAAAACAAAGGTGTTCAAAAAGAAAATATAGAAGTTAATTTTGAAGAATTTATTGCTGTAAAAGGCATCAAGGCTCTTGGAAATCAGCTGACTTCCGATAAAATTAAACTTATTAATTTATTAGAGTCATTGCCATATGAGGCAGAAGAAGAAGAAGAAATAGAAACAATATCTTCTGAACTAACAGATACAGCACCAGCTAATCTCACGATTGAGGAAGATGGACAAATAGGATTTAATTTAGAATAATGAATATAAGAAAAGCACATAAAGAGGATTATGCGGAGCTGATGAGAATATGGGAATCAGCTGTAAAAGCAACACATGATTTTTTAAGTAACGATGACTTTGAATACTATAAGCAACAACTACCGGTTGCTTATTTTCCTCAGGTTGCTTTATTTGTTCTTGAAGATGAAAATGTTACAAAGGGTTTTTTAGGAGTTGCAGAAAATTCATTGGAAATGCTTTTCATTGATGATCAGGACAGAGGAAAAGGATATGGGAAAAAATTAGCACGTTTTGCAATAGACGAATTACACGTTCGAAAAGTTGATGTAAATGAACAAAATAAACAGGCAACAGGCTTTTATGAAAAAATAGGGTTTGTAAAAGTTGGTCGTTCCGCTTTAGATGCAGAGGGAAAAAATTATCCGTTACTGCATTTTGAATTAGCTGATCAGACTAAATAGACATGATGCTGTTATTAAAAAGACTCTATATATGAATAGTCTGTTTTATCAGATATCAGATAATTTATCAAAAGATGTATATATAATAAACTAAACATGAAAAAAGTATCCCTTTTATTTGCCGTTGGAGCAATGATGTTTTCTTGTAATAAAGAACCAAAGGAAAACCAAAATTCTGAAGTAAAACAAGATGAGAGTGCCACAACAGAGGTAACAGACCAAGCATCAAAAGAGTTTAACATTCAGGATATTCCGGTTACGGATATGGATCCGGGTGTTTTTCCGTTTTTTACGTTACCTGACGGATTGAAAGAACAAAACAAACCATTGCAGAAAAAATTTGATGTTTGTTTTTTCCCGGTCAATGGGGTTATGACTCCGTTTGAAGGAAAACTTTACAAGACTAATGTAACCTCAAAACCGGGCGAGGAATTCTCGCAACGTTATTTTGAGAAAAGTATGGAAGATTATTTGACTTCTATAGGAGCTGTAAAAGTTTTTGATGGTGAAATATCAAATGAAGAATACGATCGTTATAATAAACAGGATCCGAATAAGGGAGATGAAGGAGATATCGGATATACGGGAGAACAGATTAAATTTTATGCAATCCGTACAAAAGATAAAGGTAATATTTATATACAGTTTTCTTCCAATAATGCATCTGCAAAACTCAACATTCTTCAGGAAGAAGCATTGAAGCAAACGATTACTAAAGTCACTGCAGATGAGATTGCAAAAGATTTAACAGAAAAAGGAAAATCAATTCTTTATATTAATTTCGACGTTGACAAAGCCACTATTTTAGAAGATGGTAAATCAATTGTTACAGAAATTGCTCAAGCATTGAAGAAAAATCCTTCTTTAAAAATTACCATTGAAGGACATACTGATAATACCGGAGATGCGGCACATAACAAAAAATTGTCAAATGACCGGGCTGTTGCGGTATTGAATACTATTGCAGCACAAGGTGTTGATAAATCCCGTTTATCAGCACAAGGTTTTGGAGCGGAACGACCATTAGTCGCAAATGATTCAGAAAGTAACAAAGCTAAAAACCGCAGAGTAGAGCTTATAAAAATGAAATAATAGAAGATCAAGAAAGCCTTTTATGAATGTTTTCATAAGTAAAATCAGATAACTTTTTTAGTTATCTGATTTTTGTTTTTACAGGTATTACAAGTGAAAAGATCTTTCAACGTCCTTAGTAAATAGGTAAATAGACGATATAGTCATTTTGTGGTATGTTTTTTGTCAATGCCTTTGAAACATTCATTATGAAATATATTCTTCTGTTTTTCGGACTTGTCTTTTCACTGACAACATTTGGACAATCAAATAAAAATGACCTTGCGGTTTCACTCAGCGCACTAACAGTGCCTAATTTTGATAATTACAGGATAGGGGGTGATGTTTCTGCAAGATACTACTTTACAGATGTATTTTCTTCCGGTATCAATTTTTATACAGCAAGTCCGAGGTTTAAACATGGTTTTGGTTTTGATACAGACCGAACGCTGATAAATATGTATTCGATCAGCATTCCGGTACAATATGAAGTTGTTAATACAAAAAAAATTAATTTGAGTGTAGGCTTTTCAAGTGGTGTTTTACTCAATCTGCTGCGGAACAGAAATGATACTAAAGAAGTTACGGTTTACGATCCTGAGACAGGTATCGAAACTGTAGTGGAGTTACCCAAACGGTTAAAAACGGATACGTATTATACCTTAACGCCATATATAGAAGGATCTTTAAGATTATTTGTTTTAGACGCCGAACAATCGGCTTCTTTATATCTAACCGGGAAATTTGGCTATCAGAATGTTTTTAGAAACGGAGCTTTTTCGAATAGAAATGATTTTACTGACTACCTGTTTTCTCTTGGTATTATGGTCAGAGGAACACTTGATTAAATAACTATTTCGTTTCCGTTACTTATTGTGTTTTAAAGCTTATTTTGTAATCTTTTATCGATATACCTTCAGGCGACTTAAATGATAAACCTGTTAGTATAAATTCATAGTTTTTGTTTTCTTTAAGCTCCCATTCAATGATGATGGACTTTTTATCTTCAGAATAGGTCAGTTTTTTTAAATCAGGCACAGCATTTCTGTCTTCTCCAAAACTAATGGAATGTCCTTTTCCTAACAAAGGTCTGTCAAAATTTATGGTAAGCTGTTTTAATGAGCTTTTTACCTGTTGATCGCCATTAGGGAACTCACTCATTGAAACGACTTTAGGTCTTTTTGCATCCAACTTTTCCTTGTACATATTTATATCATCAGCATACCTGTTGTATGCTTTTATAAGATTGGGCATATAGCTTTCTAAAGTTGGATACTTTTTTCTATTGGCACCATATTGTTCTAATTCTGAAAGTAAATCTTCTATCCATATAAATCCTCTGTTTAACTGCTCGTTTGTTTCCTTTTCTATTTCTTCTTTACTGAAATGGTGATCTTTCATATACTTGATTACTGCTGCGCGAACTAATGCTTCATTGACCATAGTTTCCCAGTCTGCGTATGCCTGATTCTGCATTTCACCGGCAACAACTTTATATATCTTTTCTCCATTTGCTCTGAACGGTTCAGGATTTTTTTGCAACAAATAGTTTACAAAGGAGTGGTTAAATTCGTGCAGTAAAGTAGGAAAGTAGTTTTCAATGGTAAATTCTGCCATGCCCAGGCTATCCGTTTTCCAGGTTCCCATTATGGCATAAACGTCTCGTTTACCATTGGGTAAATTGATAGAAGGACCATAATTTCCTCCACCATTTCCAAGCCCGTTGATAATTATAAAATTTTCATTGGGTTCTTTTCCGTAAAATTTCGGATACCACGAACGATCTAAATGCTCATATATCGGAAGAAATCGTTCACTTACCTCGGTATATAATTTCTTATTTTCTTTAAAAAATTGCTTACTGTTACTCTCCTGATAAAATTTCTTTAAGAGTCTGACAAATTCAACAGCATTATCCTTGCCCCAACGCTCATCCGGTATGTCATCTGTAAAAGGGATCAAAGGATTCAGATTTTCATCAAGATGGATTGCCATACTCATAACAGCATCATAACCTACGCCATTTTCATTTCTGAGTTTCTTTATAAAGGCAATAAGTTCATGATTCTGATAAGGTTCATAGAAAGACTGAATTTTATCTGTATAGAGTTTAAACCTTTCTGAGCTATATTCTTCACTATCTGCAAGACGAAAAACAATGCTTAGTATTTCAACACGTTCATCTGCTTTTGGTTTTTGTAAAGTGTTTTCTTGTTGTGCAAAACAAAAAACAGTCAGGAAGCTTAAAAGTAAAGTAGTGTAAAATTTCATAACAGAGCGTTTTATTATTTAATCTCTTTGTAAAACTAATAAATAAAATTCTGTGATTTATATTAAAAAAACTATAATACTGATTTACCTCATTAAATAGGTACGAATCCATAAAAACATACCTAAAGGATCTTTAATTATTAAGATATATTTAGTACAGTACCCGGAAAGAAAGCTGTAATTTTAAAGAATACAAAAGTCGATTTATATTTATGATACCCTATTCCTTTTTAGATTTAGCCAATGTAACAGAGGGCAGTACTATTCCTGAAACCTTTACAAAATCTGCTGCTTTGGCTCAATCAGCAGAATCATCGGGATATACACGTTATTGGTTTGCAGAACATCATAACATGCAGAGTGTAGCGAGCTCAGCTACTTCAGTTCTGATCGGTTATATTGCCGGTAAAACCAATACCATCCGTGTGGGTTCAGGTGGTGTTATGCTGCCGAATCATTCCCCTTTAGTTATTGCAGAACATTTCGGAACACTGGCGTCTCTGTATCCAGACCGCATTGATCTCGGACTTGGACGTGCACCCGGAACAGATCAAGCGACTGCTCAGGCATTAAATGCTATTTTTTGTATGTTATCGTACTGACTTAAACAAATGCTAATTTTTTTGAAAACGTACATAATTTTCCTAAGAATATAGTATTACTTCAGCAGTATTTTTCTGAAGAAAACAGACGGGCAAATGTAAGGGCTTTTCCGGGTGAAGGACTTGATATACCTTTGTGGATTTTAGGCTCAAGTACTGATTCTGCATATCTGTCTTCTTCTTATGGATTACCGTATGCTTTTGCAAGTCATTTTGCTCCGGCTCAGATGGCTAAAGCTTTTGAAATCTATCATTCAAACTTTAAACCTTCAAAACAGCTGCAAAGTCCGTATATCATGTCTTGTGTCAATGTAATTATTGCAGATACGCTTGAAGAAGCACAACGTCTTGCTACTTCATTTTACAGAATGTTTTTAGGTATTATCAGAAATGAAAGAAAACTATTACAGCCTCCTATTGATACTATGGATGATGTTTGGAATGTAAATGAAGAAGCCTATGTGCGTCAGATGACTTCCTGCGCTTTTATCGGAACCAAAGAAACCGTAAAAAGAGAAATATCCTTGTTTATTGAGCGCTACAGGCTCAACGAAATTATGATTACATCGCCTATTTATGATCAGGAAGCCCGTTTATACAGCACCCGTATGTTTGCGGAAATCATGAAAGAACTTGCTTAGCCTTTAGGTAATTCGTCTTTGATTGTTGTATGTTTGTAGTACTAAAAGTCAGAGTATGCTTATTAAAGAAGTAGATAGCCAGGAAATGGTTAAACAGTTTCTACATTTTCCTGTACAATTATACAAGAATGATAAAAACTGGATCCGGCCACTGGATAAAGACATTGAAGAAGTATTTGATCAGAAGAAGAATAAAACCTTTCAGAACGGTGGATTGATTAAGCGTTGGCTCCTATTTGACGGGCAGCAACAACCTATTGGCAGAATAGCCGCTTTTATTAACCCGCAGTATAAAGAACAACAGCCAACGGGTGGTATTGGTTTTTTTGAGTGTATTGATGATCAAAAAGCAGCACATTGTTTGTTTGATACAGCTAAAAAATGGCTGCAGGAAAATAAGATGGAGGCCATGGATGGTCCTATTAACTTCGGAGAACGGGACAAATGGTGGGGATTGTTAGTAGAAGGATTTCATGAACCTTTATATAATATGAACTATAATTTTCCTTATTATCAGGAGTTGTTTGAAAGTTACGGCTTTAAAAATTACTTTGATCAGGAATGTTATGCATTGCCTATTGATTCAAAATTATCCAACCGTATAAAATATGCACATGAACGCGTTGCGAGAAATAGTGATTACCATGCGGAATATCTTAAAAAGAATCAGCTTGAAAAATATATAGGTGATTTTTTGACGATATATAATGCTGCATGGGAAACACACGGTGGAGGTAAACAGTTGACATTAGAGCAGGCTAAAAATATTTTTTATTCCATGAAACCTATCATTGAAGAAAAAATTGTCTGGTTTGTTTACCATAATGAGCGACCTGTTGCCTTTTGGCTTAACATACCGGATCTCAATCAATATTTTAAAAAGCTTAATGGTAAGTTCGGGCTGATTCAAAAGCTCAAATTTCTCTATCTTCAGAAATTTACAAAAAACAATCGTATTGTAGGTGTTGTTTTTGGTGTTGTTCCTGATTTTCAGGGAAAAGGAGTAGAAGCATACATGATTGTAGAAGGTACAAAAGTGATCAACAGAGATTTGCCTTATACAGAATATGAAATGCAATGGATTGGTGATTTTAATCCTAAAATGATTCGTGTTGCTCAGGCACTCGGAGCAGAAAGGAGTCGAAAATTAACGACTTATCGCTATTTATTTGATCCGTCACAACCTTTTGAAAGACACAGAGTTTTATAAGAAAAGGAAAACCTATTGGTTTTCCTTTTTTGTTTTTATGCCAAATGTAAACTGAACTAAGAAGATGATCCTTGTTTCTTTAAAATACCTTTCTCTACATTTTCGTTAATTAGATTTTCAGCATATTCCCATATAGCTGCTGAACCCTCTTTAATAGCTTTTTTCTTTTCATATACTTTTTCATATGGAACATTAAATTCAGTCCACGTTCCCCCGTTATTTGATGCATTTTGCAGTAAGGGTTCCAGGCGATCCATGGTTTTTGCGAACCGGGCTTCATTTGTACTACCTTCTTCAAATTCTTCCCATATAGCAATAAATTCTTTGGCTTGTTTTTCGGGTAAAAGACCGAAAATTCTTTTGGCTGCCAAAAGTTCTTCATCTGTATTGGTATGGTTTTTAACGGTATCATAAATAAAAGTATCTCCGGCATCAATTTCAACAATATCATGTATCAATACCATTTTCAATACTTTAAGGATATCAATAGGTTGGTCTGAATGTTCTGCCAGTATCAGTGTCATCATAGCTAAATGCCAGCTGTGTTCTGCATCATTTTCATGTCTGTCGCTGTTAAATAATTTTGTTCTTCTCAGAATATATTTCAGCTTGTCTATCTCTTTGATAAACGCAATTTGTTGTAATAAAGCATCTGTTTGCATGTTTTTTATATAGAAGGTTTTCTATTCTCAAATATCCGAAAATATCTACAGAAGCCCAAATACTGAATTTTGCACAAAAGAGGAGAAGTTGGCAAATTAGAACATAAAAAAAACGGAAAACTCCAGTTTTCCGTTCTTTTTATTTTATTTTGATGTTGAAGAATAATCAAGGTGTTTGATAATCCAGTCTAATCCAAGGTCATTTTCATTGACAACATCTTCCGGTGCCGGTGTAATGGTTATATCCGGCATAATGCCGTAACCTTCTGTCTTTTCTTTGTGATAAGGTTTAACACTCATAATGCCTGCTACCCATTTCAGTTTGGAATGAGGTAATTTGAGTATAGGCATTCTGCCCGCAACAGTACCATTATAAGCTCCTCCGGTTTCTTCTCCTACAAATACGGCTCTTTTGGTGCTTTTGAGATTGGAAGAAATGATACTCGATGCAGAAAAGGTTGCTCCGTCAATTAAAACAAATAGTTTACCCTTAAAAGCTTTCGGCTGTATATCGATAGCTTTATATCCGGGAATTTTGTAGTAATAGTGACCGTCATCTGCTTTATATGTTTTGGACCAGAGTGCTATAGTATGGACCAAATAAAAAGGGGATAATAAAGTATAATCAATTACTGATTTTCCTCTTATTGCATCAAAAGGCAGTCTGAAATGACTGTTTACCAGTGTAGGATCCACAAAAGGTTCACTTTCCAAAGCCAGGTATTCATACAATGATTTGATATCGCTTAATCGTCCGCCTGTGTTTCCTCTGAGATCTATTACTAAAGTTTGCACGTGTTTTTTTTCTATTTCTGAAAATACAGAATCATACGCTTTTTCTGCATTTCCCTGAGAAAAATTACGGATCGTCAACACAGCTATCGTACTGTCATTTCGGATCGGATAAGTAAGTTCTTTACTGAATTTTTTTGTCTTTGGGTCAAATCCGAAAGTACGGTTGTATTTTTTCTTTTCTTTTAATTCCTTTTTCTTTTCTTTCTTTTCTTCTTTGGAAACTATTTTATTTTTAAAAGGATTTAATGAATCATTGTTCGTCCATTCAGTTACCAATGAATCGATTTTTGTTTTGGTATTTTCTTTAAAATCACGGTAAATCTTTGTTCTGTAAACTATATCATTGCATGAAAGGGTCATATTTAAAGAATCTTTGTATCCCAGTTCTAATGTATAATAGTTTACAATTGTTTTCGAAAACCTTTTAGCAATAAAAGTGGTGTTATATCCGTCAGAAGTAAATGTCTTACGATATTTTCTATAGATATCTTTAGGTGTAATATTCTCAATACTTAATACTTTTGATCCTGCGCTAATGAGAGAATCTTTAGAATTGTTTTTATAGATATAGAGTTCATCATTGTCCCAATAATATTCAAACTGCGCAAGCGGAGAAACACTTTTTTTATATTTTTTTCGTGTTTTTTTATCTTTTTTATCCATCTTTTCATATAAAGGAACTACACTCATATGCCCTTGCCGCACAGCAGCAACCACCGGACTTATCTTGAGATAAAATTCATTTGGTGTCATTGGCTGCGTAATGGTTTTACGGATGCTGTCAAATTTATAATCAAGATCTTCCTGTGAAATATACCAATACAAATCAGGATGAATTTTTTTCATCGTTTTTTGGACATAATCAACATCTTTGATAAGCTTTTTTGGTGCGACGGGAGTATGGATTCTTGCATTTTGTCGGGAAGTAGAGGCACAACCCAACATGAGCAGTGCGGTAAATAAGAGTGAGAAATGCTTCATATATTATAAATAAAATCAGCTTATAAGTAGCAATTTTCTGATAATTGTTACATATAAGCTGATGAAAAGATAAAAAAGCTATCCAATCGGATAGCTTTTGAAATTATTGTTGAGCTGCCTGAGCTTGTCTTATTGATTCCTGAATGGTTTCGTAATAAGCGTTCCATCCTCCAACTGCCATAATCGAGTAGATAGAGTATATTAACGAAAGAGCACTGATTACTAATCCAATGATGTTTAATATTCTTGCTGTATTAGTTGTTTCAATACCTGTATATTGTCTTGGATTTGTTTGATAAAGCTTAATGTCTTTATTTGCCAACATTAAACCGATAATACCCAATACAAGACCAATAACACCTGAACAACAGCATATAATTGATAAAATACCTAAAACAAGGGATCCTGTAGTGTTTGGTAATTTGCTTACCATGTAGTTACCATTGTCATTTGTAGGCTGTTGATAAGCCTGAGATTCATAATTTTCCATAGTTATTTATATTTAATTTAAAAGTGTTTGTAAAAATAGGAAATTATCATAATTAAAGCATTAACAATTGCTAAAGAAATAATTATTTTGTGATATTTTCTGGACGAGTCAATAAAATGAATCCCTATAAATAAAAATAAAAGCAGGGTGGTATAGATTGCCGGAAACATCTTGAAAGCTGCTATAAAATCACCTCTCAGCAAAAATGCTATGGCTCTCTGTGTACCGCAACCCATGCACTCAACACCAAAAATGGTTTTATTGACGCAGGGAATCATATATTCTTCCATTTCTCAGTATTTTATACAATTTTACAAAAAAAGAAGCAATAACGCTACTTCAAAAAATAAATTTTTAAATTTGAGAAAAAAACAATGATGAAATATGCTTTGGGAATTTTGGCTGTAGGTCTGATGATCTGGGCTTTGATAGAGCAAACTAATGCCCAACCCAATATATGGGTTCAGATTTCGGCGGTGATCGTGTTTTTTTATGTAATGATGCGGTTGATGGATAAAACACCGGGTAAATTTGACAAGGAACAAGAAGATACCGAATACAGCGAAAGAAATCAAACAGATAAAGAGGATAGACAAGATGTTTAAAACAGGAGATTTAGTTGAAGTTTTGGATGATGCAATGAAGGGCAAAGTTTTGAAAGTCAAAGAAGATGAAGTAACTATTGAAACAGAAGATGGTTTTGAACTTAGTTACAGACCTTCAGAGTTGATTCTTTTAGGAGATGATCAGGCTATTAAAGATGCCAGTAAACGCGGAGTCATTGAAGATGCAAAATCTGATAAAATAACAATTAACCATCACAGGGTAAATACTGAAAAAAAATCTAAAAAGGAAGAATTTATTCTGGAAGTGGATTTACATATCGAAAAACTGGTGAAGAGCTTTCATCACATGACCAATTTTGATATATTGAATTTACAGTTAGATACAGCAAGAGGGCAGTTGGAGTTTGCTATAAAAAACAGAATACCTAAAGTTGTTTTTATTCATGGAATGGGAGAAGGAGTACTTAAAACAGAACTCGATTTTCTTTTTGGCAGGTATGCCGAGATTAGTTTTCAGGATGCCAATTACAGAAAATACGGACTTGGTGCCACCGAAATTTTTATTAAGCAAAAGATGTTATAAATATAAAAGAGGAGTACTTCCTCTTTTTTTGCTTTATTTTACATGCTGTGATGCAGTGATACGGTTGATTATAAATGCATCAAATACATCATGTTATTTACTATCCTTACTATTTATTTTGTGTATCTGTTACTGAAAGTTCTATTTTTATAGCAAAACATATGGTATTCTCTTTTTTGATATAAAAATATAAAATGTTTTGAACTTCTTTTTTTTCAATACTGACAAGATCGTTGTAGTTGAGTTCCCGAAGAAAATTCATGTCAAGACTTTTTATACTATTATTTTCCAGTAATCTGATGTCTACATAATCCAGACACCACTCCAGATATTTGACATTATTTACATGATTGACAATATCAAGATCGGAATACTTTACTTTATAATCTGCTACTTTTTCAGTTTCGAGTGTCAGGTCTACAGCCTGATAGTCTGTTTTGGTTGCTTTTAAATCCGGATATTTGTTTAAATGATCGTGTGATAAAGCAATGAGATCCGGCCTTCTTTTCTTTGTGTTTAGCACCACCCAAAGGCTGGAACCCCCTGCAAGAAATCGTCCGTTTTGCGACATTTCAAGATTTCTTACAGAACGTACACCATCAAGACTTTCAATCCATGTTTTTATCTGAACTTTTTCATGCCATTGTGGTAAGTCATTGATTTCAATTCTTATTCTGCTCGAAACCCATGCCTGATCATTAGTTTGCATATCAAAAAAGCTCATACCGCCTAAATCAGAATGTTTTGCTGCTGTAAGCTGGAACAGATTACTCAATTCCGTATATTTTAGTTTGGAATTAATGCTGCATTGGGCAATAGATATTTCCCATTCTTTTGTGTATATCGACTGAAAATCTTTTGAAACCGGCATTATTGAATCTGTTGTTTGATGTGTTGTATGATATTTTGCAAATCAGATTGGTAATCAAACCATTTCGTATTTTCTGATCTTTTGAACCATGTCAGTTGTCGTTTGGCAAACCGACGGGTATTTTTTTTGACTTCATTAACGGCTGTCTCCAATGATATCTCTCCGTCTAAAAAAGAGAAAAATTCACGGTAGCCTACTGTTTGTAAGGCATTCAAATGTTTATATTGATGGTGCTGTATGACCTCTTCTAATAAGCCGTCTTTCATCATTTGATCTACCCGCTTCTCAATACGCCGGTACATAATTTCTCTATCGGCTTCCAGACCGATAATAATGGGTGTAAAATTTCGGTTGCTCTCATTCTTACATAAAAAAGAGGAATAAGGCATGCCAGAAGATTTACACACTCCGACAAAGCGTTTCATTCGCTGTGGATTAAGAAGTGTTTGGGGATTTGTATCGCGTAAAAAGAGAAAATACTGAGGATCCAGTTTTTCTAATTCTTCCTGTAAATAGGTTATACCATATTTTTGATAATCACGTTCAATCTCTTCTTTGATTTCTGAAGAAAGTTCGGGAAACTCATCGAATCCTTTAAGCACCGCATCCACATACAATCCTGAACCACCAACAAGTACCTGCACTGGATTTTTGATGAATAATGCATCCAGTAAGGGGAGTACCTCTCTTTCATAATCTCCAACAGAATAGTCTTCAAAAATTGATTTATTCTGGATAAAATGATGCGGAACAGCACTCAGTTCTTCTGCTGTGGGTACAGCAGTACCTATTTTCATCTCTTTGTATAACTGACGACTATCACAGGAAACAATTTCGCTATGAAAGTGACGGGCAATTTCTATAGCAGCTCTTGTTTTTCCGATGGCTGTAGGTCCGACAATGACAATCAGATAGTTTTTCATTTTATAGTTTTGTACCACAGTTGTAGCAGTAATTGGCATTTAAATCATAAATAAAGGTCGTACAATTCGGGCATACCTTTTTTGCATCCAGTTCCGGGTTGTTCTTTTTTACTCCTGCATATTCGGCTGTTACAATTCCTGTCGGCACCGCGATAATCCCGTATCCCATAATCATAATAAAGGAAGCGATAAATTGACCCAGTGGCGTTGCAGGTGATAAATCGCCATAACCAACGGTGGTCATGGTAACAATGCACCAGTATATACTTGTGGGAATATCATTAAATCCGTTTTCACGTCCTTCTATAAGAAACATAAGCGTTCCGAGAACTATAGAAACAATGACAATAAAATAAACGAATACAATGATTTTATTTTTACTCGCTTTCAGTGCCAGTTTTAAATGCGATTGCTGACCTATAATAGGCATGAGATCAAGAATAGCAAATAAACGCAATAACCGTAAAGCGCGAAAGGCAACCAGAAAACTTGTTGAAGGAATAAAAAAGGCCAGATACATCGGCAATAAAGAAATCAAATCTACTACGCCATAAAAACTAAACACATAGGAGAGGGGTTTTTTATTGCAGAGCAACCTCAAAATATATTCTACAGTAAAGAATATAGTAATGATCCATTCGCCATAAAACAAAATTTCATGGTGTACTTTATCGATGCGCTGAACGGATTCCAGCATCACAAGAAATACACTGAGCAAGATGATCAAAAGAAGAATAATATCAAATAATCGTCCCCCTAATGTATTGGAACCATAAATGATGATAAATACTTTTTGACGGAGCAGTTCGTATTTCGATTTTAATTTACGCATAGAAAACGATTTAAAAATTAAAAACGGATCAGTTTATAATCTTTTTTCTTATAAAGATAATATTTAATTATGTTTACCGCTTCTTTTGAAGAGGTCATCCGTATAAGAATATTGTTTAAAATATCTATGGTGTTTATCTGGTAGTTGAGATCAAAAAAACAGTATCCCTGAAAATCTCCATCTTTTATAACAATAGCACTTTTTTCATTGGTTTTTCTGCCTTTGAACGTAATCAACAGATTTTTAAATTCTTCCTGTTGCTGATCGATATAAGCAATGATTTTTTGATTATAGATGTTTTTATCTAAGGATTTGTAATCAGAAGTATTCTTTTTAGGAATCAATGCGTTGAGCTCATACGACAATTCAAGTAAATCGGATAGTTCTTTTATATATTCTACAGCGCTCTGTTGATTTTTAAACGCTCTGATTTCCTTTTTTCTTCCGTCTGTTTTAGATGCTTTTAAGCTTATGTATCCCTCTTTTGTTTTTTCTGCATAAACAGCCCATAAGAAAGGGGATTTACGCTGTGATGTATTTAAAGCGGGTTTGTTAAAAACAATTTCTTCTCTTTCTTTTAACGAAGCAATCAATTCGTTCCCGGTTTCTTCAAAAGTCACTGTATATACTTCATTCTGTATGCGTTTCGCAATTTTTGAAGTCCCGGTGAATAACTGAGTCAGTTTTTTTCGGATGCTGGTACTCTTACCGATATAGATAATTTCTCCTTTAGAATTATGAATGTAAAAAATGCCTACTGTGAGCGGTAGTTTTTCCAAAATATCAAACAGTTTTGGAGATACTCCCTGTGATATTTCATTTTTAATTAATGTTTTTATGATTTTTTTTTCCTTGTCTTTTGAAAGGAGCAAGGTAAATAATTTCAGAGTGGCAAATGAGTCTCCATAAGCGCGGTGCCTGTCTGCAATAGGAATTCCAAGAGAGCGTACCAGTTTACCTAAACTGTAAGAAGCCGCTTCGGGTAATAAAAGCTTTGACAATTCTACCGTACACAGTGTTTGTTTGTTAAATTCAAATCCGAGCCTTTTGAATTCCATCTTTAAGATACGGTAATCAAATGCCGCATTATGCGCTACAATAATACAATCTTTTGTGATTTCAACGATTCGTTTGGCTACTTCATAAAATTTAGGAGCAGAGCGCAACATAGCATTATTGATACCGGTAAGTTTTACAACAAAGGGTTGAATCGGGATTTCAGGATTTACCAAACTAATAAACTGATCTACGACGTTAACACCATCAAATTTATAAATAGCTATTTCTGTGATTCCTTCCTGGTTAAACTGTCCTCCGGTAGTTTCTATATCTATAATTGCATACATCATTTATGTGCTCTGTATTTTATCGATGCCCGAAAATACTGCTACCAATACGTACAATGGTACTTCCGCATTCTATGGCTATTTTATAATCTCCACTCATTCCCATAGATAATTGTTGAAAATGACAATTATCTAATTGATAGGGTTGTATGTAATCGAAGATGTGTTTTAATTCAGTAAACTCATTTCTGATAATATCTTCATTATCAGTGAAAGAAGCCATTCCCATTAAACCTATTACTTTAATATTTTGTAATGCTTTAAAATCATCACTGTGTATGATTTCCATGAGTTCAGCTTGTGATAAACCAAATTTTGTTTCTTCTTTGGCTATGTATATTTGCAACAGGCATGGAATTATTCTTCGATATCTTTTTGCCTGTCTGTCTATTTCTTTTAATAATTTTAAACTGTCTACTCCATGTATCAGACTTACATAAGGAGCCATGTATTTTACTTTGTTGGTTTGTACATGACCGATCATATGCCATTGTATATCGCGCGGCATCTGTTCCCATTTGTCGGTCATTTCCTGAATCTTATTTTCACCAAAAATACGTTGTCCGGCTTCATATGCCTGCATGAGATCACTGACAGGTTTTGTTTTAGAAACTGCTACCAGATGTACATGTTCAGGAAGTGAATCCTTTATAAGCTGTAAATTGTTTTTAATAGACATATAAAAGGCGTTTAAAATTCATAAATGATTAGTCCGTTTCGGAACTTAGGCTCTATATAAGTGCTTTTTGGCGGCATTGTAAGATTGTTGTCAGCAAGATATTTTATTTCATCGATTGAAGCAGGAAATAGTGTAAAACCTATTTTATAATCTCCGTTGTCAATTTTATTAAACATTTCAACGATGCTTTTGTTTCCGGGTATATAATCTATTCTGCTGTCTGTTCTCAGATCCTGTATGTCAAGGATACGATGAAGGATTTTTTCATATAAAATCTGAGCATCAAGATGGGATAATATGTCTTGACTCTCAGGTACTTCTTTTAATTGCAGGGAATAATAATTACCTTCAAGATACATTCCGAACTGATATTTTTGAGATGGTTTCCACAGTTGCTGCTCAATCTTCCTGATGATAAAATCTTCTTCCAGTAACAAAAGAAACTCTTCTGATGTATGTTGATTCAAATCGTGAACTACTCTGTTGTATTCGTTGATTTTAATATCATTTTCACAGATGAGAAAGCTCATAAAATAGCTCAGACTTTCCTTTTGCGGGGTTTCATCATATAAGAGTGCAGAAGAAGCAGATCGATGGTGACCGTCAGCAATATACAAGTGCTCAAATGAGTCAAACTTTTGAATTAGAAAATCGAGGTCTTCTGACTGGTCAATCTTCCATACTTTATGTTCTTCTTTATTGGTAGTGGAAAAATGATATAAAGGGGCTGATTGCTGTTGCTGTTGAATCCATTCGCTAAGGGATGCATCTTCGGGATACATCATCAACACCGGTTCAGTGCTGAATCCGGAAATTTTAAAGTAGTCTTTAAGGGTTTTAACGCGATAATCTAAGGTGTTTTCGTGTTTTTTGATGACATTTTTTTTATAATCATCAATAGAAGTACCTGCCATTATTCCTGTAAAAACAGCTTTTTTTGTTTTTATGGTGTACAGATACATAGACAAAGACGGATCTTTGATCAGGATATCATCACGCTTAAAGTCGTTGTATTTGGTTGATACCATCTTGAAGCGTTGTTCAATGTCTATCTTTTGCTGATTTACATAAGCCGGATTGATGATGTGTAAAAAGGAAAACGGATTAAAATCTAACCATGAAGCCAGTTCTGCCGCATTGTATTCATCATACGCAAGTGTAGTAACCAGAGCTACTTTATCTGCGGTAGGGCGAACTGCTTTAAACGGAATTATTTTTGCCATCTATATAAAGGTTCAATGTCCGGATGAAACCGAACATTGAAAAAATATTATTTTAAAAATTGTTTTGCTACTTTTTCTGCTTTTTTACTTTCAGAATAGTCATAAAAACCTTCACCGGATTTTACACCCAGTTTGCCAGCCATCACCATGTTTACCAATAATGGGTTTGGTGCATATTTAGGATTTTTAAATCCATCATACATAACATTCAGAATGGACAGGCATACATCAAGACCAATAAAGTCTGCTAATTGTAAAGGTCCCATCGGATGTGCCATTCCCAACTTCATCACGGTATCAATTTCTTCTACACCAGCTACACCGTTGTAAAGTGTTTCAATTGATTCATTGATCATAGGCATCAGAATACGATTGGCAACAAATCCCGGATAATCGTTTACTTCAGTAGGCGTTTTTCCTAATTGTACCGAAAGATCCATAATAGTTTTGGTCACCTCATCTGTAGTATTATAACCACGAATGATTTCAACTAATTTCATAATCGGCACCGGATTCATAAAGTGCATACCAATAACGCGTTGTGGATTTTTTACTACTGAAGCTATTTTAGTAATAGATATAGAAGAAGTGTTAGAAGCCAGAATAACATCTTCACGGCATACTTCACTTAATTCTTTAAAAATATTTAGTTTTAGCGTAACATTTTCTGTTGCAGCTTCTACCACTAAATCAGCATTTACTACACCGTCTTTAATCTCAGTATAGGTAATGATATTTTCAATCGTAGCTTTCTGATCTGCTTCCGTTATGGTTCCCTTTGCAATCATACGATCCAGATTCGTAACAATCGTCTGCATACCGCGTTCGATTGATTTTTCACTGATATCGATTAAACATACTTTAAAACCTTTTTGAGCAAACGTATGAGCAATTCCATTACCCATAGTACCTGCTCCAATTACAGCAATATTTTTCATTTTATTTTGTTCGTTTGTTTCTATATGAAATGCGAATATAAGTGTTTTGGTTTACTTATTAAAACAATCGATGATCTGATGTGCAATTCTCAACGCTTCCGTACCATCTTCTAATGTAACAATCGGGGTTGTATTATTATTAATAGCATCTGCAAAAGTTTCCAGTTCATCTAAAATGGCGTTGTTGGAGGCCACTTCAGGGTTGTCATAATAGATCTGTTTTTTTACACCTTCGGCATTTTGCAGAATAAGATCAAAGTCTCCGGGTACTTCCGGTGCATTTTTCATCTTTACAACTTCACATATTTTATCGAGATAATCTACCGATATATACGCGTCTTTTTGAAAGAAACGTGCTTTTCGCATGTTTTTCATAGAGATACGGCTTGAAGTTATATTAGCTACACAGCCATTTTCAAATTCAATGCGTGCATTGGCAATATCGGGTGAATCACTGATTACAGCAGTTCCCGTTGCATGTATTTCTTTTACTTTGGATTGCACTACACTTAATATCGCATCGATATCATGAATCATAAGATCCAGTACAACAGGTACATCTGTTCCTCGGGGATTAAACTCTGCCAAGCGGTGTGTTTCAATGAACATGGGGTTATTGATTTTGTTTTTTACTGCCATAAAAGCAGGATTAAAACGTTCAACATGACCTACCTGTCCTTTGACACCATATTCTTTTGCAAGTGCAATAATGTGCTCAGCTTCTGTAACTGTATTGGAAATCGGTTTTTCTAAGAAAATATGTCTACCGGCTTTGATGGCCTGTACGGCACATTCATAATGTGAAAGGGTAGGAGTTACAATATCTACAACATCTACTTCTGCAATGAGTGCATCGATACTTTTAAATACACGGTAACCGAACTCCTGTGCTACTTTCTCTGCATTTGATGCTAAGGGATCATAAAAACCGACCAATTCATATTTTTCAGACTGGTTCAATAAACGAAGATGAATCTTACCTAAATGTCCTGCTCCCAGAACGCCTATTTTTAGCATAAAAAAATAATTTATACAAAAGTAAAATATATTTATATATCAAACTCATTAATGCCGTGAAAGTTACTGTTCATTTGTGGTTATTGGCTAAAAAGAGCTTGAAAAATTGAAATTATTGCGTAATTTTGAAGTCTTATAAAACCATTCCCCATTGAGAGATACTGCCAAACATCAAGGACTTCGAAATCAACTTATTTCTGTGTTACAGCAGAAAGGAATTAATGATAAGCGCGTTTTGCAGGCTATGCAAAGCGTACCGCGTCATTTGTTTCTTGAATCAGGTTTTGAAGATTTTGCCTATCAGGATAAAGCTTTTCCAATAGGGGCAGGACAAACCATTTCTCAACCTTATACTGTAGCATTTCAATCTCAGCTGTTACAGGTAAAACCAGATGATAAAATTTTAGAGATCGGAACCGGTTCCGGTTATCAGACTGCTGTTTTATGTAAAATGGGGGCTAAAGTTTTTACAATTGAGCGTCAGATAGAATTATATAAAAAAACCAGTAAGTTACTGGCGGCTTTGCGATATAATCCCAGAGTGGTTTCTTTTGGTGATGGTTACAAAGGCTTACCTACAGACGCTCCTTTTGACAGTATTATTGTTACTGCCGGAGCTCCTTATATTCCTCAGGCTCTGATGGCGCAGTTGAAGATCGGAGGACGTTTGGTGATTCCCGTTGGAGAAGATACACAAATCATGACGTTGCTGGTAAGAAGTTCTGAAACTCATTTTGAACAGCAGGAATTCGGAGATTTCCGTTTTGTACCGATGCTGGAAGATAAAAACAGATAGGATATATCTTTATAAAAAAGACTTTAATCTCATATTCTTATAAAATAATCTTCATAAAAGACGAAAAAACCGCTTATAATAAACGGTTTTTTCTAAATAGATTGTTGTTTTTGTTATATAAATAGCAGTACTGCTTATTTATCAATGGATCCTAAAACACGCTGCATAAAGGTATTCAGGGCTTCTTTTTTAGGAGTACCGGCTTTGATTAGTTTATCAACTTCGATAGCACCATACATATTGGAGATTAATTCAGCAATTACATCCAGTTCTTCATCTTTAAGAGAAGGAACTTCTGTTAGGGCTTCTAAAACCTCAATGGTTTCAATTATATAATCCTGATCATTCTCTTCAATAAATTGCGTCAAATGTTTAATAACGGGTAATTTCATAGATTATCCAATTTCGTTAATCAAT
This sequence comes from Flavobacterium sp., assembly GCA_032096595.1. GTDB lineage: Bacteria > Bacteroidota > Bacteroidia > Flavobacteriales > Flavobacteriaceae > Flavobacterium. The sequence continues at coordinate 151,169 of DAMCXY010000003.1, forward strand.
TCCTGAAGCACTTCCGCTTTATTGGTTTGTGTTTCATTTACCAGTTTTCCGTCTACAAAGGTAGCAAAAGTAGGCAAATTTGTAACACTTGCAAGCTTTCTTGACTCAGGAAATTTTTCTGCATCAACAATTACAAATGTAATATCTTCTTTTTCAGAGGATAGCTTTTTGAATTTAGGTTTCATAATACGGCAGTTACCACACCAAGAAGCTGAATATTGAACTGCTACTTTTTTATTGCCTGATACAATTTCTTGTAAATTATCTTGATCTAACTCTACGAACATTGTTTGAATTTTTTTAGGGTTAAAAAATCCAAATTCAAACTCTGTTTCCCGAATTTGGATTTTTATAAATTGTTTTAATTAGTGTTTTGCTAAATATTCTGCTGTAGCATTTCTGTTAGCAGACATTGCATCTTTACCTTCTTCCCAGTTAGCAGGGCAAACTTCTCCATGAGTCTGTACGTGTGTGTACGCATCGATCAAACGAAGGTACTCGTTTACGTTTCTACCCAATGGCATATCATTTACTGATTCATGGAAGATTTTTCCTGTTTCGTCAATAAGGTAAGTAGCTCTGTATGTTACATTTGATCCGTTAATCAATACAGTGTCTAATTCTTCATCATATTCTGTAGATTCAACATCAAGAATACCTAATACATTCGCTAAATTGCGGGTAGTATCTGCTAAAATAGGGTACGTCACTCCTTCGATACCACCATTGTCTTTTGCAGTGTTCAACCATGCAAAGTGTACTTCATTAGTATCACAAGAAGCGCCGATTACTATTGTATTTCTCTTCTCGAAATCTCCTAAAGCTGCCTGAAAAGCATGTAATTCTGTAGGACATACAAAAGTGAAATCTTTCGGATACCAGAATAATAATACTTTTTTATTGTTTTTTGTAGCTTCTTCAAAAATGTTGATTCTTAAATTATCTCCCATTTCAGAAATTGCATCTACCGTAATGTTTGGAAATTTTTTACCTACTAAAGCCATGTTTTAAATTTTATGATTAATAACTATTTTTACTTTTATAAGACAAAGATAGAACAATCCCTACTGCTTTTGAAGCGGTTTCAATTGTTAATTCTTATCGTTGCATAAGCTGTCTTTATGAGTACACATCTTATATGCACTCAAAGATACATAATCTATATGATGATAAAAAATGCCTTTTATCAACATACTATTAAATGTTTCCAGATGGTATAAATACTTCTGTCTGTCCAATCTGTATTTTCATATGTGACTTAATTTTTTGTTACACTAATGTGTTTTTAAAAAGGAGAGCATTTTATAAATTGATCAATATGTAAAATTAAATGGTATATCTGACAAATAATACAGCACTAATTCATTGCTTTTGCGTATATTGGAAATACTTTTTTTGCAAAACAGGCTTTTTCATTTTAATTTTTTTGTACTTTTCCCTCTTTAAAAAATTAAACAATAAATAAAAGATACGTATTACATGAGCTTATTCCGAAAAAAGACGGTTTCCGACATATTATCCCAACTAAAAAAAGATCAGGACAGTAATAAATCTTTAGGTAAATATCTTACCCAGCGTGATTTGATTTTTTTTGGAATTGCCGCTATTGTAGGAGCCGGTGTTTTTAGTACTATCGGTAAAGCGAGCTATGACGGCGGTCCGGCTGTTATTTTTCTGTTTATGTTTACGGCACTCGCTTGTGGATTTACGGCTTTTGCATATGCTGAATTTGCTTCAATGGTTCCGGTTTCAGGAAGTGCTTATACCTATTCGTATGTAGCATTCGGAGAACTTATAGCCTGGATTATCGGATGGGCACTCATTATGGAATATGCTATTGGGAATATTACACTGGCCATTTCGTGGAGCGATTATTTTACGGGATTGCTGGAGACTATGAACATACATTTACCCCAATGGATACAGATGGATTATCTCTCTGCCAGAAATGGTTTTAATGATGCTGTGGCATTGATGCAGAACGGAAAAGCATTTGAAAATCTTCCTGCTTATATACAGGATGCACATACAGCATGGTCTACAGCACCGACTTTAGGAAATATTCATTTTGTGGCAGATATTCCGGCTTTGGGTATAATTGTGTTGATTACATGGCTGGTTTACAGAGGTATGAAAGAATCCCGAAATGCCAGCAATGCCATGGTTATTGTAAAGATTGCCGTAATCATGCTGGTACTCGCAGTTGGTATATTTTATGTCGACACGGAAAACTGGGATCCGTTTGCACCAAATGGTATCACCGGAGTTTTAAAAGGAGTATCGGCAGTATTTTTTGCTTATATCGGTTTTGATGCTATTTCTACCACAGCAGAAGAATGTAAAAATCCACAAAGAGATTTACCAAGAGGGATGATGTGGGCTATTATCATCTGTACTATTCTGTATATTCTTATTGCCTTGGTGTTAACAGGAATGGTGAATTATAAAGAATTGAATGTCGGGGATCCTTTGGCTTTTGTTTTTGATAAATTGAATCTGAAATGGTTGTCCGGAATAATTGCAGTAAGTGCAGTGGTTGCTATGGCAAGTGTATTGCTTGTGTTTCAAATGGGACAGCCTCGTATCTGGATGAGTATGAGCCGTGACGGTTTACTGCCGCCAAAGTTTGCTAAAATCCATAAAAAATATAAAACGCCTTCATTTGCTACCGTAGTTACCGGGTTTGTAGTAGCAGTACCGGCCTTATTTATGAATCTGACGATGGTAACAGATTTGTGTAGTATTGGTACCTTGTTTGCCTTTTCTGTAGTATGTGCCGGTGTTTTGATATTGCAGGATAAAAATATTCCAAGAGGGAAATTCAAAACACCTTATATCAATTCAAAATTTGTTTTGCCTTTCTTGACTGCTATCGGTATCCTGTATGCCCTAACAATCAATCAACAAAATACATGGGATTTTATTACCAACAAAGCGCAGATTGTAGATCCGATTACTTTGGTTACCTCTTTAGATAAAACACAGTCTGAAGCCATGTTGAATTATTTAGGGGAAAATGATTATATACAGACTACTGAACATGCAGATGATTTAGAATATATACTCACACATATCAAAGAAAAAACAACCGGTAACTATCAACAGATTGTAGAAAATGCACCGGTAAGTGACTCTTTAAAATTTGAAAGAGGGTTTGATCTCTTCAAACACAAAATACCGCTTTGGATATTTTTTATAGTACTAATTGCACTCAATATATGGGCGATCCGAAAGAATTTATCTCTAATTCCAATGCTTGGACTTATCTGTTGTTTTTATCTCATGGCAGAACTAACGGTATGGAACTGGCTGTATTTTTCAATTTGGTTGGTGATCGGTTTACTGATCTATTTTTCCTATTCCCGCAAGCACAGTAAACTTAATTTACAATAATTTTCTTTAGAATTATTTGATGAAAAAGCAGACAAGTGAATGATATTTTGCTATTTTTGTTTCTTTATGTTAAAGAAAATTAAAAATAGTTATTATGGGATTATTCACAAGGAAGCCTTTAAATGAGTTGTTAAGAGAAGCGAATGAGAGTGGTGAACATACATTAAAAAAGACATTAGGACCTTGGGGACTTATTGCTTTGGGTATGGGAGCTATTATCGGAGCAGGTCTTTTTTCCATAACGGGTATGGCAGCTGCAAATTATGCAGGTCCTTCTATTATGGTATCCTTTCTGATTGCAGCATTAGGCTGTGCTTTTGCAGGATTATGTTATGCAGAATTTGCTTCAATGATTCCTGTGGCAGGAAGTGCTTATACCTATTCGTATGCCACTATGGGAGAATTTATCGCATGGATCATTGGTTGGGATTTGGTGCTTGAATATGCCGTAGGTTCTGCAACTGTTGCTTCAAGCTGGGCAGGTTATCTCAACGCACTGTTGTCGAATTTTAATATGTCGCTTCCCCCCGAACTCATGACCACACCATTTGATGGGGGCTGGTTTAACCTTCCGGCTGTTTTCATTGTTGTGTTAATGTCGCTTGTGTTAATAAAAGGTACAAGTGAATCTGCATTTGTCAATGCCATTATCGTTTTATTAAAAGTGGCTATTGTTCTTGTTTTTATCATTGTAGGTTTTAAGTATGTACGTACAGAAAATCACATTCCTTTTGTGCCGGATAATACAGGTACTTTCGGTGAATTTGGTTTTTCAGGTATGATCCGTGCAGCCGCGGTGGTGTTTTTTGCTTATATCGGCTTTGATGCGGTGAGTACAGCAGCGCAGGAAACGAAAAATCCCAAAAAGGCAATGCCAATAGGAATTATGGGTTCGCTCATTATCTGTACCGTTTTATATGTCATCTTTGCTTATGTGATGACAGGAGTTGTAAATTATAAAGAATTTGCTGCAGGTGATGCAAGCAGTCATTTGGCGCCGGTGGCTATTGCTATTCAAAATATGGGAACAATGGCGGCTGACGGTACGGTAACACCAGAATATCCGTGGTTGAACACGTCTATTATTATTGCTATTTTATTAGGATATGCTTCTGTAATTCTTGTATTGCTTTTGGGACAGAGCAGGGTGTTTTACTCTATGAGTAAAGACGGACTTTTGCCAAGAGTTTTTTCAAGTGTACACCCAAAATTTAAAACACCTTATAAAGCCAATCTTTTCTTTTTACTTTTTGTAAGTGTTTTCGCTGCCTTTATTCCGGGAAGAGTAGTAGGGGAAATGACTAGTATTGGTACCTTGTTTGCTTTTATTCTGGTATGCGTTGGCGTATTGGTGATGCGTAAAAAGATGCCGGATGCGCCACGTGCTTTCAAGACACCATTGGTACCACTTGTACCTATACTGGGAATTCTTACGTGTTTTTTTATGATGGCTTTTTTACCTTTAGACACATGGGTACGTTTGGTAGTATGGATGCTTATTGGTCTTGATGTTTACTTTTTTTACGGAGCAAAACACAGTTTATTGTCTGAGGATAAGATTACTACAGCTATGCAGGCTAATAAGGTGGTAAGTATATCAGTATTGATTTTATCTGTTGTATTGATTCTTATTGCTATTTTACATCATATTAATACTGAAGGCAGAGATGCAATTTTGTATTACTTCTCACTCATATTTGCAGCAATTCATATAGGTTATTTTGCCTATATCTATTTCATGAAAAAAAATAAGGCTGTTTAAAACAGCCTTATTTTTTATTTCATTCTTCGTCTTTTAATTTCTGTATCGAGAAGATTGAGTTCCCGATTGGTTTGTCCGGCTACAGAAGTGTTTTCTTCTGCTCTGCGAATCAAATAAGGCACCACATCGTAAACAGGACCGAAAGGTAAATATTTTGCGACATTATAATGGTGCATGGCAAGGTTATAACTGATATTATCACTCATACCGTAAAGCTGTCCGAACCACATGCGTTTATCGTCATGAGCGATATTAAAGTCCTGCATGAGTTTCATCATCATATACGAACTTTCTTCATTATGTGTTCCTGCAAAGAGAGCCATATTCTTATCCAGATTTTGCAGGATATAAGTTACAGATTTATCAAATGTAGCATCTGTTTGTGCTTTTGTTGCGCAAATGGGGGACGGATATCCTTTTTCTTCTGCTCTCAAACGTTCCTTTTCCATATAAGCACCGCGAACTACTTTAAAACCAACATGAAATCCTTCTGCTAAGCCAATCTCATGAGTTTGTTTGATAAAATCAAAACGGTCCCATCGATAGGTTTGAGCTGTATTGAATACAATACATTTTTCTCTGTTATAAAGACGCATCATATCCAATACCAATTCATCGGCAGCATCCTGCATCCAGCTTTCTTCAGCATCGATAAGTAAAAGTACATCTTTATCGTATGCTGCTTTACAGATAGCATTAAATCGATATACAATATTATCCCATTCTCTTTGTTCCGGTTCTGTAAAAGGTTTTCCTTCTCCTTTTTTCTCAAATAAATAGAAACGTCCGACACCTGTTGGTTTAAAAACAGCAAAAGGTATTGCTTCCCGCTCTTTGGCAAACTCAATCGTTTTGAGTGTCATTTGCAAAGCAGCTTCAAACTGTTCTTCGGTTTCTTTTCCTTCCACAGAATAATCGAGTACTGAAGAAACTCTTTTGGTATACATTTTATCTACTACTTTAAGGCAGTCTTCTTCTGTAACCCCGCCACAAAAATGATCAAAAACAGTTGATCGTATCAATCCTTTTACGGGAAGTTTTGTTCTGATGGCAAAACCCGCAAGTGATGTTCCTATTTTTACCAAAGTCTGGCTGCTGATCATTTTAAACAAGAAATAAGCCCGGTTTAGTTCGGAATTATTTTTCAGTGCGAAAGCAACCTCTGTATTATCAAAAATTTTTTCCATTATTTCGTTTAATATGTGCAAATATAATTACACTTGCCATAATTTTGATTTATTTTTACACAAAAAAATACTGCTTAATTAATGAAAACCATTATTTCAAAAAGCTATTCAATTGTTTTTGGAGAGAAATCATATAAAAACCTGTATGAGATCATTAAAGAGAATAATTATTCTAAAATTTTTATTTTAACAGATACCAACACATCAGAATATTGTCTGCCTCATTTTCTGGCTCATTTTGCTACAGAAGTTCCGTTTGAAATTATTGAGATTGAAGCAGGAGAAGTACATAAGAATATCGAAACCTGTTTTGAAGTATGGAATGCTTTAGAAGAACTTGAAGGAGATCGGAAAAGTCTTTTGCTAACACTTGGTGGTGGTACAGTAAGCGATTTGGGCGGTTTTGTAGCTTCAACTTATAAAAGAGGAATACACAGTATTCATATTCCTACTACTTTACTGGCAATGGTGGATGCTTCGGTAGGTGGTAAGACAGGTGTGAATCTTGGAAGTCTCAAAAATCTGATAGGCACTTTCAGTTTGCCCAAAATGGTATTGATTGATGTCAGTTATTTACAGACATTACCACAGAATGAAATGCAGTCTGGTTTGGCAGAAATGCTGAAACACGGTCTTATCGCAGATATGGATTACTGGAATGAACTAAAAGATCTCAGTAATCTGACCACAGACGATTTGGAACGCCTGATTCATCGCTCAATTGAAATAAAAAATAATATTGTATTACAGGACTATGAAGAGCAACATCTGCGCAAAGGATTAAACTTCGGTCATACCCTGGGGCATGCTATTGAAAGTCTGTTTTTGGAAGATCCTGAAAAAGAAAAATTACTACACGGTTTTGCCATCGCTCAGGGTATGATACTTGAAGCTTATCTCTCATATAAAAAAGAATTGATTTCTTTAACATTTTATGAAGAGATAAAAGAAATTATAAGAAGTATTTTTGATAAAGTAGATTTATCAGACAACGATGTGCAGACTATTTTTTCTCTTTTAACCCATGATAAAAAGAATGCCTTTGGAGAGGTAAATTTTACATTATTAAAAAACAGAGGTGAGTTCAGTTATAATGAATTAGTAACGAATGATTTGATTTCAGAAGCGATTCATGATTATCTCAAATAAAAATTATATCAAATATGAAACGTTACGAGGATAATTTTTTTAACTTTGTAACGCAAATTTAATAGGTTCAAGCCAATGCAAATCATTAAAAATAGAGGGATTCATAACTCTGCCTTTTTTAATATAAAAAATAATGTTTTCCTTATTCAAAAGGAAGACATTAAAAGTATCTATTACACTTATTTTTGTACAAATAAATTAAATATCGTATTTGCTAATATCAGGGTTTGAATGGCGTTGTTTTTTCGGTTAACAATAAAAACATTTTTAAACTTAAAAACAACAAGCAATGAATACCAAATATTTCGATTTAATCAATCAGACTTTTTATTTTCCACAGGAAGAATTCACCCTTAATAAAGACAACTTATTATTCCATAATATCGACTTGATGAAGTTGGTTGAACAATATGGAACTCCTTTGAAATTCACGTATTTACCGCAAATTTCCAACAACATCAATAAAGCGAAAAGCTGGTTTAGAAAAGCGATGGAAAAGCATAAATACGAAGGAGAATATTATTATTGTTACTGTACTAAAAGCTCTCATTTTGAATATGTGATGAATGAAGCATTTAAAAATAATATTCATGTAGAAACTTCTTCTGCTTTTGATATTAATATTGTAGAGAAGCTTTTGGAAACCGGTAAAATAAACAAATCTACCTATGTTTTGTGCAACGGTTTTAAAAGAGAGCAGTATATTGAAAACATTGCACGCCTGATCAATAATGGTCATAAAAAAACCATTCCTATTATTGATAACTATGAGGAACTGGATTTGCTTCAGGAAAAAATCAAAGGGAAATTTCAGGTGGGAATCCGTATTGCTTCTGAAGAAGAGCCAAAATTTGAATTTTATACCTCCAGATTGGGTATTGGTTATAAAAACATTTTACCTTTTTACCGTAAAAACATTTTGGAGAATTCTAAAGTAGAGGTAAAAATGCTTCACTTCTTTATCAATACTGGTATTCGTGATACATCCTATTATTGGAATGAACTTTCAAAATGTTTAAAAGTTTATACAAGTCTGAAAAAAGAATGCCCTACATTAGACAGTCTGAATATCGGAGGTGGTTTTCCAATTAAAAACTCATTGGCATTTGATTATGATTATGCATATATGATTGAAGAAATCATCAATCAGATAAAAATTGCCTGTGATGAAGCTGATGTACCGGTTCCGAATATTTTTACAGAGTTCGGTTCGTTTACTGTTGGTGAAAGTGCAGGAGCTATCTATCAGGTTTTATATCAGAAACAACAGAACGATCGTGAAAAGTGGAATATGATTGATTCTTCTTTTATCACTACCTTACCAGATACATGGGCGATTAACAAACGATTTATCATGCTGGCAATTAACCGCTGGAATGATTCTTATGAACGTGTTCTTTTAGGAGGATTGACTTGTGATAGCGATGATTATTACAATTCTGAACAAAACCTGAATGCCATTTATCTTCCAAAATATAATAAGGAAAAACCTTTGTATATCGGTTTCTTCAATACAGGAGCTTATCAGGAAACAATTGGCGGACAGGGAGGAATTCATCATTGTCTTATTCCTCAGCCAAAACATATTTTAATTGACAGAGATGAAAATGGAATTCTGGCAACAGAAGTATTTTCAGAACAGCAAACAGCCGAAGATGTATTGAACATCTTAGGATATAACAGAAAAAAAGAATAACAACTATTTAAAAATACATAAAATGGGTAAAGGTCCAATTAGTCAGTTTATTGAGAAAAATTATCTTCATTTCAACGCTGCAGCATTAGTAGATGCGGCTAAAGGATATGAAACACATATAAATGAAGGCGGTAAAATGCTAGTTTCACTTGCTGGTGCTATGAGTACAGCTGAGTTGGGAATTTCATTGGCAGAAATGATACGTCAGGGAAAAATTGATATTATTTCCTGTACAGGAGCCAATCTTGAAGAAGATGTCATGAATCTTGTAGCGCACTCGCACTACAAACGCGTACCTAACTATAGAGATCTTACACCACAGGATGAATGGGATTTATTGGAAAACCACTACAACCGTGTTACTGATACGTGTATTCCGGAAGAAGAAGCATTCCGTCGTCTTCAAAAACATTTAGAAGATGTATGGCAGGCAGCCGAAGCGAAAGGAGAGCGTTATTTACCGCATGAATTTTTATATCAGGTAGTAAACAGTGGTGTTTTGGAACAATACTATGAAATTGATCCTAAAAATTCCTGGATTGTTGCAGCCGCAGAAAAAAACTTACCAATCATTTGCCCGGGATGGGAAGATTCTACAACCGGAAATATTTTTGCAAGTAATGTAATCAAAGGAAAATTAAAGGCAAGCACTGTAAAATCGGGTATCGAATACATGATCTACCTTACAGAGTGGTACAGAGCAAACAGTGGTGGAAAAGGAGTAGGTTTCTTCCAGATCGGTGGAGGTATCGCAGGAGATTTCCCTATCTGTGTAGTTCCGATGATGTATCAGGATTTGGAATGGACTGATGTTCCTTTCTGGTCTTACTTCTGTCAGATTTCAGATTCAACAACCTCTTACGGATCGTATTCAGGAGCCGTTCCTAATGAAAAAATTACATGGGGTAAACTCGATATGGATACGCCAAAGCACATAATCGAATCAGATGCAACCATTGTAGCACCTTTAGTTTTTGCGTATCTTTTAGATATGTAATAAATTAGAAAATATTCAGAAAAAAAGAATCATTTTTTTTTGAAGATATAATTATAGGCTCTATTTTTGACGTGAAATAAAGTAATAGTTAAGAATGAAAAGAGTTATTGTTGATTACGCTAAATTGACAAATGAAATTTTGACACTTTTAGTAGAGAAATTTCCTGATGGTTATGATGATTCAGATATCATCCGTTTTAAAAATGCAAAAAATGAATCAATCGAAGCTGTAGAAGTTAAAACAGAAGATACTATTTATTTAGTAAAAGTAAGTACTAAACTGGCAGACCGTATTGAGAATTTTGATGAAGAAGACGAGGAAATCATACCGGAAGCAATCAATGTGAAAGATATTGATGATTTAGACGAAGAAGACGATATGAAGCCTAAAAAAGCTTCTAAAAAAAGCTCATCTGAGACTGATGAAGAGGAAGACGATGATTTTGATGAAGATGATGATGAATACAGAGACAATGATGACATCGATGAAGATGACGATGAGGAAGAAGAATAGATATTATAAAAATCCCGGTTTTTACTCGGGATTTTTTATGCCTTTACAGCTGTCATTTCTTTTTTTAGTTAAAGCTTTTTTTAGTTAAAGTATGATAATTAAATTGTAATTTTACTTTCGCAACACAACACTTTATATATGAGTACCAAAATATTGTTGACTTCTAAAGACGTCAATATCATTTTACACAGACTGGCTTGTCAGTTGATAGAAAAACATCTTGATTTCTCTGATACGGTTATCATCGGTTTACAACCAAGAGGAAAATATCTGGCTCAAAGGCTTCAGATACTTTTGGAAGACGAATATCAGATCAAGAATATTCCGTTTGGTTTTCTGGACATTACTTTCTTTCGTGATGATTTCAGAAGAAATGATAAACCTCTGGAAGCAAATAAGACACAGATTGATTTTCTGGTTGAAGACAAAAAAGTGATTTTTGTAGATGATGTACTCTTTACGGGTAGAAGCATACGTTCAGCACTAACTGCGATTCAGTCTTTTGGCAGACCCAGTGAAATAGAACTTTTAGTGCTTATTGATCGCAGATTCAGCAGAAATTTACCTATTCAACCCGATTACAGAGGCCGTCAGGTTGATGTTATCAACAATGAAAAGGTAAAAGTGCAATGGAAATCAGTAGACAATGCACTGGAAGATCAGGTACTTTTAATAAACGAATCTAACTAACAACCGAGCTACAGTACAAAAAAATGAAAGAATTAAGTGTTAATCATCTATTAGGAATAAAATATATCAACAAAAACGATATTGATTTAATTTTTGAAACAGCTGATCATTTTAAAGAAGTTATCAATCGTCCCATAAAAAAAGTACCTTCCTTAAGAGACATTACTATTGCCAACATCTTTTTTGAGAACAGTACGCGTACAAAGCTTTCTTTTGAATTAGCTCAAAAACGTCTTTCTGCTGATGTTATCAGTTTTTCTGCAGCTCAGTCGTCTGTAAAAAAAGGAGAAACACTTATTGATACCGTCAACAATATTCTGTCAATGAAAGTTGATATGGTTGTGATGCGTCACAGTAATCCAGGAGCGGCTTACTTTTTATCTAAAAATGTCGGAGCCAGTATTGTCAATGCCGGAGACGGAGCTCATGAACACCCGACTCAGGGATTGTTGGATAGTTTTACCATTCGGGAACGATTGGGAGAAGTAGGAGGTAAAAAAGTAGTGATTGTCGGAGATATTCTACACTCCAGAGTAGCACTTTCTAACATTTTTGCATTACAGATGCAGGGAGCAGAAGTGATGGTTTGCGGACCTAAAACGCTGATGCCGCGTTATATTCAAAGTTTAGGGGTACGATATGAACGGAATTTACGCAAAGCGCTGGAATGGTGTGATGTAGCCAATATGCTTCGGGTGCAAAATGAACGACTTGATGTAAATTATTTTCCATCAACACGGGAATATGCACAACAATATGGAGTGGATAAAGCACTATTAGACTCCTTAAATAAAGAAATAATTGTCATGCACCCCGGACCTATTAACCGTGGAGTTGAAATCACCTCTGATGTAGCTGATTCACAACAATCTGTTATCTTAGAACAGGTAGAAAACGGAGTTGCAGTTCGTATGGCAGTAATATATCTGCTTGCCTCAAAAATAAAATAAACTGTAGGGATTTATCCATTTTGAAAAAATTATACTACATGAAAATAAAAGAAAAAGGAAATACTGTTATTATTAAGCGTGTGGATGAAAATCTGCAGGAATTAATTCAGAAAATTACAGATCAGAAAAAGGAATTTTTGTCACATCATCTTGTAATCGATCTGAATACGTACAATTTAAAAGCAGAAGAAGTATTGCTTTTCCAAACGTTACACGATATGTTTAAAGATTGCAAAAAATCATTTGCAATCGTTGTAACCGATGCCGATTTTAATGAATTATCAGAAGACATTACTGTAGTTCCTACTTTACAGGAAGCGCATGATATCATTGAGATGGAAGAGATTGAGCGCGATCTTGGCTTTTAAAAACATACAAATTTCTTATTAACTGCTGATATGAAACTAACCATTTTAGGCTGTTATTCAGCAACTCCAAGATCGATAACCAATCCTACATCACAGGTATTGGAAATCAATAATCAGATGTTTCTTATTGACTGTGGCGAAGGAACTCAGGTACAACTCAGAAAACACAAGATTAAATTCTCCAAGATCAATCAGATCTTTATATCGCATTTACACGGAGATCATTGCTACGGATTGGTAGGATTAGTATCTACATTTATGCTTCTCAACCGTATAAATGATTTGCATATATATGGTCCTAAAGGCATCAAAGAAATGATTCTTCTTCAATTACGCCTTTCTAATTCCTATACGGGTTACGGTCTTTATTTTCATGAACTTACTTCTACTGAAAGTGAAGTTATTTTTGAGAATGATAAAGTGCGTGTGCGAACCATACCACTAAAACACAGAGTGTATACCAACGGCTTTTTATTTGAAGAAAAACCCGGAGCCAGAAAATTAAATATGGATGCTGTTCTCAATCACGAAATAGAAACCTGTTATTATCAAAAAATAAAAGACGGGGCAGATATGTTACTTGAAAACGGGACGATTATCCCAAATCACATCCTTACATTTGATCCGGCTCCTGTACAATCTTATGCGTTTTGCTCAGACACGCTCTATGATGAAAGTATTGTTCCTCTTATCCATGGAGCAGATGTACTGTACCATGAAAGTACTTTTTTAGAACAGGACAAATCCAAAACAGCGCATACGATGCATTCAACGGCTATTGAAGCCGCAACCATTGCTCAGAAGGCTCATGTAAAAACACTGGTTTTGGGCCATTATTCCACCCGATATGCCAATTTAAATGCTTTTAAAGAAGAAGCTGAAACGGTTTTTGATACAGTAGAACTGGCTGAAGATGGCAAGGTTTTTAATTTTAATAAATAAAAAATGAGTGATTTAAGCAATTATAGAAAGTCCTATGAAAAGAGTCGTCTTACAGAAAATACTGTCGACGAAAATCCGATGATGCAGTTTCGTAAATGGTTCTATGAGGTAGAAGAATTTGGCGGAATAGAGGAAGTAAATGCCATGACTGTAGCTACCATTGGCACAGATGGCTTTCCTAAAGCAAGGATTGTTCTTTTAAAAAAATATGATGAAAACGGTTTTGTTTTTTATACGAATTATGATTCTGAAAAAGGAAAGGCTATTATCGCCAATCCGCATATAGGCTTGTCGTTTTTCTGGCCTTCTATGGAACGTCAGGTAATCATCAAAGGTATAGCCGAAAAAACAACAGAGCAGATGTCTGATAATTATTTTGCCTCACGGCCTCAGGGTAGTAAATTAGGTGCTGTTGTTTCACCACAGAGCCATGTGATTCCATCTTATGATTTTTTAGAGCAGGAATTGCATAAGCTTGAAAAAGAATTTTCTGATAAAGAAGTTCAACGCCCGATGCATTGGGGCGGTTTTTTGATAAAACCCGTTTCTATCGAATTCTGGCAGGGAAGACCCAATCGTCTACACGATCGCCTGCGCTATACGCTGCAAGAAGATATGGATTGGAAAATTGAGAGGCTTGCGCCCTGATGTTTTCAAAAGAATTCAAAAAGATACACCTTTCATCTTTAAGCAAATTTAGCATTTCATTATAAAAGTATTGTTCGTAGAAAGTAAGTTTTCTAACCTAAGAGTAAAGATACTTATATGTGAATTAAAATTAATACACTTATTATTAGGTTGTTATATTTTTTGTGTTATATTTACAAAAAAACATCTTGTAAATATGAAAAAAACACTTTTAATTATTTTTACAGTATTCGGTTTGTATGCATGCTCTGATGAGCTTACAGAAGAATTAAAACAAACGAATAGTGCTAAGGCTTCTGCAGAGGAAATCCAATATGAGATCTTGAGCTTTGAGGAGTTTTTTTACCGACTGACGGAAACGAAACAGGCAGATCAGAAAATATTACAATCAATTCAAAACAGTTATGAGATTGCCAAAAAGAGAAATCAGGGCAGTATAGAAAAAGATGCCGTTACGGACATCGTTATCGATCACTTTTATGATCCCATTCATACTATTGAAACCTACTCTTTTGTCACACAAAAATTCAATAAAAAGGGTAATTTTCTTGAAAAATTTGTGGTAACCATCAATAATGAAGTACTCAAAACAGCCTATCTGCGCTATTATCCCGAAAGCGGTATATTTGAAGAACTCTTTACTGGTAAAGTAGAACTCTCTACTGCCGATAAGAGCATTACCATCAGCGACTATTTCAGAAACGGTGAACGTGATAACCGTACCACTAATGCCGTACAAAAAGACTGTACCACTATATTTACCTTTCGCTCTACCCGATGTACCAATGGCGGTCGCCACAAATTCGGGCAGATGTGTGGCGGTAAATATACCAATGACGCCTATATTTATGTAACTACTGATGTGGTCTGTAAAACAACCATCACCAGCGATATCGTACAATTGTCTTTAGAATTAATCGATCTGAATCCCGCAAAAGGAGGCGGGGGCGGTTCTTCTTCTAATGCCAAATTCGAAAACTTCTTATACAACCTGCCCGTACTTACAAAAAATATGCTGTCTCAAAATTCTGATCTTAAAACAGCTGTGAGTGTCTATCTGATGCAAAAGAATTATTCTGCAGCCAGTATAAAACTGGCAGCTGACCTGCTTAATTATATTGCCAATGATACTGTATTGCGTACCAACAATAACAAGCTTACACAGCAAATTGTACAGCTATCGCTGTTTGCCAATAAATTTACTGTGAATAGCTTTATTTCTTTTTGGAGCAGTCTTAGTTTTATTGAAAAAAATAATATTCAACAATTTATAAACTCTAATTTAACAAATGGAGCCTATCCTGTAATTAAACCTTCTATTATTGAATTCATAAATTGGGTATTACCTTATTTAATTCAAAATAATGATTTCTCATGGGATGAAATTCAGAAAATGTTTTTCGCATCTTATCCTGAATTAGAAAACAGTATTGTTCCAGCAAATTCAGATTTAATAACATATGATGAAATATTGTATCAACAGTCTTTACCAAGTTTAGCCAATTTTATCAGTAATTTTCCCAAAATCGAAACTTCTGGAATGTTTACACAAATGCCTGCGTTCGATGTGTTTCAATTAGTCGGAGGTAGTCCATATTCAAATCATGTATCAGGTAATCAGAATTATTCAAATGCCTGTGCTGTGCGAGGGTCTAGGGGATTATTATATTCAAATATTCATATTCCAGTTTTAAAATATAATGGTTTACAACGAACAGAAAAGGGAAGTGATGGAAAAAACTATATATTAGATGCCGTTTCATTTAACAAGTTTATGATTGATAAATTTGGAGAACCACCTTTAAAGTTAATTGGTAATGATGCGAATGACTCGCAAATGGTAATGGATATGTTAAAAGGAAAAAATGGAATTTATGTAATAATTAATAAGGATTCGAGAAGTAGCAGTTTGGGTGGAGCTGGATATTCAGGACATGTAGATTTAATTTTAAATGGCAAATGTATTGGTGGTGAATATTTAAAGCCAAAAGGTGGTGTTCATTCAATCCGGATATGGATATTAAATTGATGTATATGGAAAATAGAAAAATGATAATAATATATTTAATCTTAATGTTTACCATGCTGCTTAACAATAGTTGTAATGTGACCTATGAAAAAATTGGAAATTATAAGTATGAGATAAGTACTGATAAAGTCTTTACAGGCGATTATGATGGAATTGTTAAGACGATAAAAACGTATAAGCTGAATAATACATTTCAGGCTGGGGTAACATTGGAGTCTAAATTAGGCTTTGAACCACGTACTGATACAATCTATTCTTCTGGCTATACTGAGATTGATACAATCAATAAAACATTAATTGTAAGGGAATACTATTATTACGGTTACAAAAAGTTTATCAAAACAGATAGTATTTATAAAGTCTTTAAACAAACACCTACAGGTAGCCTCAAATTGTCAACATGTACACAATTTTACAATGGAGTTGGTAAGGATATTATGCCTTAAAAATAGGTGAGATAGCAAAAAAGGAAAATTTTAGAATAGTTGCTATTCACAAATAACATTCTTAAAAATTTATACAATGAAGTATCTTATCTATATTCTTTACTTGCTCCCTTTGTGCGTATATGCACAGAAAACAAAAGACAATACCATATATTTATTGTATGATCAGTATAAAGATGAACATTTTCATGAAAAAGGAAAAGTACATTACTTTAGAATATGTGTTGATGATACATATACTGATTTTGTATATGGCACTGGAAAGAAAGTACAAAAAATTAAAAAATTAGACCATAAGATTACAGATCGTAAAAAATTGTCTCTTATTTTGGCAAATGATTCATTTGAAAATAAAATCTTCTTTTATATCGTTGAAAAAGTCGATGATTATTATTTAATCCGGAGTGCCGACTATAGATTCAGAATGCCGGATGAAGATGAAAGTTTTTGGACAAAATAATTTTCTATAATTTTTGGAACTCGACTAAACATATAAAAATGTAGGTAAGCAAATAGTTTGTAAACATCGTTAATATAATTGCCATATATCAGATAGCAATTAACAACTAATCAAAAAAAATATTTACATATGAAGTGTATCATTATAGCTTTCTTGATTTTTACGTCTATGGCATATTCACAGGATAATGACATATATGAAAAAGTTTTTGAAAATAAGAAAAATTTCAAATATTTAAATTTTTATGATAAGGATGCTAAAAAGAAAATGGCTACCTATAAAGTTTATGATAGTACATATTTAATTCACAAACGTACTTTTAAGTATAATGACAGTATTTATTATAGTAAGAAATTAGCTGATAGTATAGCTGTTTACGGAAAAATGCATGGTAAAGAATCTTATGCTGCCTATATTGCTAAAATAAGTGAAATTTTATCTTTTGAAGAACAAGATTATTTATGGAAACAAACTGATCAAACTAAAAAAGAAAAAATATTTATTGAAAATAAAAAAGTCGTAATGATTCAAGAAATCCCTAAGGATGAATTGTATTTTCAGGTCTCCAATATTATTTATTCAAATGATAGAAAAAAAGCGTACTTGAAAATTGAAGTACGGGTAAATAACGATATTATTGGGCATTCGTTCTTTATTTTATCACTTGTCAATAAAAAATGGTTACAGATATATCAAGATGAACAAATTTTCTTGTGATTCGGATAGTCCTCGGATATAGATATGGAGAACATAAGCATATAAACTATAGATTATATAGATATTTGGGAATTAGAATAAATAGATTAGAATGAGAAATATACATTATATAATAGTACTAATGCTTTTAATAGTTTCATGTAAAAGCAAACAAAAATATCAATACCAATGGACAGCAGCTTATAAAGCGAATGTTTTTTGTTCTTGTCTGAAGAATTTGGATGTTCAATTGAAAAATGATTCTTCCCCATCTCTCAATTTTCAAATATTGGGAAATTTTAATTTAATAAATGAAACCGACTCTTTGGGAAAAGTATATGCAACAATTATTAAAGAGAGAAATATTTGGTATAAAGGAGGAGATTTAGAAGGTTACAATAACATTATAAACGGATGTTTAGAATTTTATCAAAGTAAAGATCTAAAAATACTTTCTAAAAAAAGATATAAAGAGGTGAATAAAAAACATTAAGCAATGGTCAATATGCTCTGGAAATCCATTTTTGGGAACTCGATTAATCAAAATGAAAATATGAAAAATATAGTAACACTTCTATTAATCCTTTACACATCTTTTGGATTTTGTCAAGATAAAGAATTGTATCGGATGGCTTTTGCAGATAAAAATAATTTTAACTATCTGAATTTTTATGATGATACTACCTTAGATCGAATGGATAGATTCAAAGTATATAAAATTACTAATATTACCCCACCTTCTATGTTTAAGTATAATCGTGATACCTATTACACAAAAGAATTAGCAGATAGTTTGCTCATATACAGTAATATGTGATAAACTACAGCATGGAATAATTTAACTCTTTCACAACAAACTGCTATTCTGAATACTTATTTCACATGGAGAAATACAGCGTCTAAAAACTGTCCTTAAGAAGAGTTTTCAAAAAAAGATTTCGTTTTGGATTTACAGTAATTTTCATAAAAAAGTAAGTCAATGAACAAATATTCGCACAAAACCTATTTAATACTCTGTGTTATAATACTATTATATATGAATAGTAATGCTCAGGAAATCCGTTCTCTGAAAGATACTTTTTGGTTAGAGAATTCCATCAATGGAGATGTTAAAGAAATCCATTATAGAACTTATATACCACATTTTCAGAATAAAGAAAGAACAAAGTATAAAATAGAGCCTTATGATTTTTTAGGATTAGAAAATCTCAATTATTATTTTGATAGCAATAGAAATTTAATCAAAATAATATATTACGTTATTGAAAATGAGGAATACAAAGTGTTCTCGACAGAATATAAAGAGTATTACGAAAATAAGATAATTAAAGATTCGATCGTAAAAAATCAAAATTCTGATACAGTCAATTATGTTTATAAATATGTAAAGGATTCCGTCTTTGTATTTAAAAATAATAATGGCATTCTTCAATATACAATGATTAGTAATAGAGATAGAAATATAGAAAATTATAAATTAATTAATAGAGAGTCATTTGTTACTGAGGGTAAAACCTTCGAATATGACAATCTGGATCGTTTAAGAAGAAAAACGGTGTTAACTTCTTATCAACAGCCTATAAAATATACTACTTACGATTATATAGAGGATACCAATAACATATTTCAAAAAACCGATTATTCATTTGAAAACAATGATAGAATTGTTACAGAATACAAATATGATTCCTTTTCAAATACGATTCATCAAAATTTAAAAGCAAAAGGTAGGAAAATAATGATATTATCTTATCGATATAAATTTGACTCTTACAACAATTGGATCGAACGCGAAACATATAACTCAGATCAGATATTAGTTAACCTCGTTAAACGAAAAATTATATATTATTAACTCCACACTGTTTGATTTTACACTACCGTATCTGATAAAATTGTAAGTGAAGAAGGATGTTATTTTCAAGATGCTTTGAAAACTCATTTTTGGGAACTCGATTAATCAAAATATGATAATATGAAAAACACAGTAACACTTCTATTAATACTTTATACATCTTTTGGATTTTCTCAAGATAAAGAATTGTATAGGATGGCTTTTGCAGATAAAAATAACTTTAACTATCTGAATTTCTATGATGATACTACCTTAGATAGAATGGACACAATAAAAGTTTTAAGAACTATCAGAAAATTACCTTCTTCTATGTTTAAGTATAAACGCGAAACCTATTATACAAAAGAATTGGCAGATAGTTTAATGATTCACAGCAATATGCACAACAAAACGAATACTGTAAATTATATCAATAAAATCAGTGAAATACTGACATTTGAAGAACAAGATTATTTAGCAGATGCTGCAAGCACTTTCCCAAATAACGATCTTGAAAATATTCCTGTAAAAAATGTCTTGATTGTAGATACATTAGATTCCGAAGATTATATGTTTTGCGCTTCCAATGTTGTTTATACCAAAAACAAGAATTACGCATTTCTTTCTGTTAATGTGGAGACCATAGATGCTCATTTTATAGGAGGAACAGCTTTTATTTTTGAAAAGAAAAATAAGGATTGGAAAATAATTTTCCTTAGTAAATTCTTCCCACTCTAACTATAAAATTAAATATAATCGTGATTCTCAATATACCTTTTTTGGAAGTAAAAATATATCAGGATCTTGATTATTTTGGAAATTGTTTTTTCATTTTTAGAAAATCAGAAAATGGAAATTGGGAACAGTTTTCTATCCAAAAAGACGTGATTCAATAAGTAACTATATAATTTTCTGTACGTATTTCATGTTAACCAATTTAATGATGTTGAATCTAAGGCTGCACATTTTCTGAATCACAAAAAATAACACAGTATGAAAGTAATTTTTTTATCCGTTTTTTCATTAATATTAGGCTGTAACAGCATCAAGGAATTTGAATACATATCAAATAGTAATGACCGTAAATATAAAGATTTTGTTAGTCAACATGATGCTAATACCTACAGTAACATAGTATCAAAGAAAGGAACATTTTATTTATATAAACCATGTGATTTAGGATTTCAACAGTTGATTGAAATAAATGATAATAAAATCGTTATAGAAGCCGGAGAAACTTTTGAATATCAAATAAAAAGTGTGATACATAATAATGACTTCATTGATTATGAAATATACAACGATTATGAAATGGGCAATTTATTAATGAAAACTCTCGATGATAATAAGGTTCTTTTTAAACTCAAAGATAAAGATGCTATATCATACTTTTTGATGACTTCTTTTTCATCAACAACAAACTATCCACTGATAATTCATCATTGCAATGAAAAGAGAGCAGAAATGGATTTCGATTCTTTGGATTTGGAGCGTATTTGGCATCATGGTTTTGAATGACAGGTTCTCATATCTGAGTTCATTTTTTCAAAGAATTAGGTAATTCTCTAAACTGATAAATAAGCAAAATAGGTATAGAAGATTTTAGTATAAAATATATTTTTTAACTATATACTTTGTTATACTATGTATTTTTTTATATTTGCATTATGAATGAAGATTTTATAAATAAATGGACATCACAACTAAAGAAAGGCACACTTTCTTTTATTGTGCTCAGTATTCTTAGCAGAGAAAAAGAATATTATGGTTATGATTTAATCAGTGAGATTAAAAAAGTAACGGATATCGATATTGCAGAAGGTACTCTTTATCCACTGCTTATCCGGTTAAAAAAAGAGCTGTTGGTTGATGCCCGGTGGGTTGAGCAGACTTCCGGAATACCAAGAAAATATTATAAAATTACCCGGTTGGGAATGGAAACATTCAGAGAAATGAAAGTGTACTGGGGTAATTTAAATCAAATCATTAATGCCATCTAATTATGAAATTTCAAGAAATAAAATTTACAGATAACAATGCAAAAAGACTGTACAAAGATTATATCAATCGCGTAAAAAGCATGGTTAAAGGACTCAATAAAGAAAATCAGCAAGAGTGTTTATTGGAGATTAACAGTCATATATATGAAGCATTTACAATAGTTGAAGGCAACGAAGTGGAACGTCTGCTTGATGTTTTTGAAAAACTTGGGGCTCCGGAATTCTTTCTTAGAGAACTCGTAGCAGAAAAAAAATTAGAGGAAGCTACACGCAGTTTTAATCCTGTTAAAATTATCAAAGCACTACTATTTAATTTTAGCAACGGAGTTTCTTATATCATCTTTTTTCTGCTCTATCTGTCATTGTTTTCTTTTGTATTTCTCATATTCGCTAAAATTTTTGATCCTCAGAAAGTAGGCTTTTTTTACAAAAAAGATCATTTTTTTGTATTAGGAAGATACAGTAGTGACACGGTAAATTATCAGTCTTACGAACAGTTAGGCAATTGGTTTATTCCAACCATGATGCTGGCTGTGATTATTTTGTATGTATTAATCACCTTATTGTTAAAAGTCACAAAATATCTAAAAAACAAAAAGTAATGAGATCAATAATTTATATAATTCTGACCTTTATTTCGGCTACTTGTAGTGTTTTTTCACAATCTATTGATACTCAAAAACTCGATACTTATTTTGAAATGCTTTCAAAACATAATAAGTTTATGGGGAGTGTTGCTATTTCAAAAAATAATCAAATACTATATGAAAAAGCAGTAGGTTTTCGCAACTTAAAGGATTCAATTCCAGCTTTGACAACAACTGTATATTCGATAGGTTCTGTATCAAAAACTTTTACAGCAGTATTAATATTTAAAGCAATTGAACAAAACAAAATACATCTTACCACAACAGTGGATGTCTTTTTTCCTTCCTTACCACAAGCGAAGAATATTACCATACAAAATTTGTTAAATCATAGCAGTGGCATTGCTAACTTTACTGATACAATAGATTATCTGACCTGGTGCACACAAAAAAAATCGGAGAAGGAAATGCTGGAGATCATTACTTCAGGAGGGAGCGATTTCAAACCTGGTACAAAAAACGCATACAGCAATAGTAATTATGTATTACTGTCGTATATTTTAGAACATATATTTGGCAAAAAATATGCTGAAATCCTCGATATTACTATTGTCCAGCCATTGCAATTAAAGAACACTTATTTCGGAACATCAGCCATACGAAAAAAGCAAGAAGCGCTCTCGTACACCTATACCGATCAATGGAATCCGGAACCTGAT
Source organism: Flavobacterium sp. (assembly GCA_032096595.1). Classification (GTDB taxonomy): domain Bacteria; phylum Bacteroidota; class Bacteroidia; order Flavobacteriales; family Flavobacteriaceae; genus Flavobacterium. The sequence goes on from DAMCXY010000003.1 coordinate 174,236, forward strand.
ACACATGCTACTGTTCCTATGGGCGCAGGTGCCATAAAGAGTACTGCAACTGATTTAGTTATTTTTACTAATGCCTTGTTTAATGAAAAACTGATTCATAAAGAAAGTCTTAAGCAGATGATGACGATGACTAACGGATATGGTTCAGGACTTTTTGATTATTCATTTCAAAACCATAATGGTATAGGACATGATGGTGCGATTGATGGCTATAAATCAATCATTACCTATTTTGATAAAGAAGGTTTAACCTATGCTGTTGCGTCTAATGCTATGAACTATAAACTTGATATGATAAGTGCAACCATTTCAAAAGCATTATTTGATATAGCCTATGAAATTCCATCTTTTGTAACTGTAGTTCTAACGCCAGAACAACTTGATGTTTTTACTGGTACATATTCTGCAGAAGGACTGCCTTTTAAAATAACTATTGCAAGAAGTGAACAATCATTAACCGCTCAGGCAACCGGTCAGGCAGTGTTGCCTTTGGAAACAAAATCAAAAAACATATTTACTTTTGATAAAGCGGGAATTGAACTCATTTTTATGAGTGAAGAAAACAGCATGCTGCTCAAACAAGGAGGAAATCAATTCCAATTACAAAAAGAATAGAAAATTCTTCATAAAATATTATGCATTGTTCGATCATTCATAGCAGTGGTGCTGTTTTTATATAAATTAAAATTTTACGAAATGAAATCTGTAAGTGATTGATTATTGTAAATTCCACATAAGTGCATACATATAAGAAGTACAATTCTCATTATTTTTAAATCTGGAACTCATGAATCAGTTGAATAGCATTTTCAAAAAAGTTAATATATTTATCTTCAAAAAAATAATTTATTGGGTTAGACTCCCTAATCCGACTTTTTTGAATACAATAAATCTATGAAAAACAACTCCATTTTATACTTTTTATCATGCATTATCTGGATACATCTCTTTTTATCAGGTAGTAAACTGTATGCACAGCAAACATCTGTAATAGATAAACAGGCATTATCAGAGATTTTAGAAAAAAACCGCTCCTATATAAAACAGGGCATTATAGCCGATTATATTCCTGAACTGGCTAAAATGGAATCCACAGCTATTGCTTTCGCTGTAGCAGACAGTAAAGGGAATATTATAAGTACCGGTGATACAACTAAGAAATTTACGATGCAGAGCATTTCAAAAATCATTGCTTTGATGGTAGCAGTACAAGAAATAGGGGAGAGTTCCGTATTTAAAAATATGGGATATTTTGGTTCTGACAGACCCTTTAATCATTTTGCTAACTTGGAAACAACCGGAAAACCCCTAAATCCTATGATGAATGCCGGAGCGATCATGACTACATCTTTTATAAAAGGAGAAGGAGAAGACGCTTTTATAAAAATTCTGGAAATGATCCGGTACATAACTAAAAATAAAACCATTGATTACAATAAAGCCGTTTATAATTCTGAAAAAGAAACTGGTAATAAAAACAGAGGTATGTTTTACCTGATGAAAAATAACGGATTGATAAACGGAGATGAAAATAAACTGGATAATTATTTCAAACAATGTTCAATTGAACTAACCGTAGAAGATTTGGCTAAAATAGGCTTCTTTTTTGCCAATCAATGCGTCCGTTTTGATGGCGACAGTACATATAGAAATGTAGAGTTATCTAAACTGATTCAATCTCAAATGCTTATAGCCGGTATGTATGAATTTAGCGGAGAATATGCCCGAACAGTAGGTTTACCCAGTAAATCAGGTGTAGGAGGCGGTATTGTAGCCTGTGTTCCAGGTAGAATAGGAGTAGGAGTTTTTAGTCCGCCTTTAGATACTCACGGAAATTCGCTGGCTGGTTATCACATGCTTTTGGATTTTGTAAAAAAGTACAATTTGAGCGTGTTTCAGTAAGGCAAACAATAATTTATTCTATCAGAAAAATGATTATTGACCTATGAAAAATTGTATACTAATTTTATCTTTCGTATTAGCGACTGTTGCTTGTATTGCTCAGCAAGATAATAACTTGTCTTATAAAAAATATGAAGGCTGTTATGGAAGTAGCAGTAGTGGGCTGTGTTTATTTGGCGATGGAACTTTTTTGCTGTATGGTTATGCAACAGCGGTTTTCGGAACCTATGAGCCAAAAGGAGATATGCTTCGCTTTTATCCTAAGCGACCTCCTGTTTTTGAAGTATATGCTCACAACAACCCCACAATCGGAGATAGCATTCGTATGAATTTCAATGGATTTGAAGAAGGAGATACTTTTATTGCGTCAGATCAGGAAAAACTGAGATCCGTATTTAATGTTGATGCCAATTGTTTCAGCGCACCGTTTGTTTATCAAAAATCAGGAACGAATTCGGCATTTACATTATTTTTGAATGGTGAGGATGATGAATTGGAATCAGGTGAGCATAGCCAATCGTGGCATTATGTTTTTGATTCCATGTATAACGATTTTATTCTCATTTATAATAAATCCCTTCGTTACTATAAACCATTTAGCGCCTATTGGAAACAACTACAAGAAGATGGAGCAGAAATGCAATTATCAGACTATATGACAGGCAAGCCAATAATGCGTTATAAAAAAGCAGAATCGGATAGTGAATGGGATGAGCTTGTTAACTGGAAAAATCTTTATTTACAACAGTCGGAGGCAGAAAATGAGCTTTACGCCAACGTCCATTATAATACTTTTCCGAAACCAGAAGACATAGATTATACATTTAATAAAGAAACAAATCAATATTTCAGTAAGCATTATAAAGAAAATATGGAGGATAATAATAGTGATGCCTATAATGATAGTCGTGTTTTGAAAAAATACTTAAAAATACAACCAAAAGAAACACTTCAGCAAAAAGTATTGATACCAGTATCAGGTTTAGCACCTCTGTTTTATACAACTTGTGATGAACCGGAAATCTGCTATCAGTATTCTCTCTGAAAAAAGACGTCTTCCACTACTATTTCCTCTCTAAACCCGGCTCAAACAGTAATAAACATATCTTAATAAACTGATTTGTAATACATTTTTATTTTATTCTTTTGTAATACTTTTGCGATGTTTATAATATAATTCAGAGCATTGATCTGCATAGTTGAAATAATTTTCTTCACTAAAATTATTTAAGTATATAGGATCAAACTTCATTTTGATTTTAATGGCAGGAATTTTTGTAAGTTTATTTTTAGAATGGTCATAATAATTCCAGTTGCCGATATAATCGTTGGTCAATAAATTCACACTGGATTCTCCGCTACCGTCATTGGCGGCATTACCAAACTCATATCGGCTCATACCTATCAATCGCACTTTCTGGTTTTTGGGTTCATATCGAAATTGCGCTGCATATCCGGCGCGCATCCAGTTATTAAAAAATTCAAATCCATTTTTTGTTTCTCTGATACCAGCTGAAGATTCCGTCATTTCAATAGGTTCACTTACTATTTTTTCGAAATTCTGGGTAGATAACAGGCAAACAATTGTTAACTCTTCATAATCAATATAAACACTATCCGGAATTCCGTCATTGTCAAGATCTTTTTTTAACTTCTCCTGGCTCCACAGTATTAGAGGAAATAATAATATACAGATAAACTTTTTCATAATTTAATTTTTCTTTTCCCATTTTGAATAACGAATATACAAAATATTAGATTTTTTAGTGATGGGGCCGGAGATTACAGGAATATTTTTTATGCCATTTTATTTAACATACTATATTTATCAGTATATTTACTATCAATTTAAACTTAAAAATAGTTATGAAAAAAGGAGTAGTAAAATTTTTTAATGAATCAAAAGGATTTGGTTTTATCAAAGATGAAGAAACGGGAAACGATATTTTTGTTCATGTAACAGGGCTGAAAAACAAAATAAAAGACAATGATTCAGTAGCATACCGAATCACTGAAGGAAAAAAGGGATTAAGTGCGGTTGATGTAGAAATTGCTTAATCATTTTTAACAGGATTTATTGAGACATCTTTTGATGTCTTTTTTATTTTTATATAAGCCATAAATACATACGTATTCTATACTATTTTCTATTACATCTGAAGTTGGGACTTATTATTTATAAAGAATAAGAATTATAGATTTATATCTTTCATAGCAGGCATATTAATTTCTTTGACACAGCTGGCATTAGACGTAGACACAATAAAGCGTACAGCTTCTACCACATCCTGAAGAGGTATTAATTCTCCATTGCTTTTTTGAATGATTTTTTCAATGCCATCTTCATAGTCAAAATCAGTAGCCAAATATCCCAGATTCACAATCGAAACACCAATTCCGTATTCGCGCATATTCTCGCGTAGTGAATGGACAATACCTCTCAAAGCAAATTTAGTAGCAGAAAACGCAATTTCTTTGCCGTTATGATTGTCTAAGCCCCAGGTAGAACCAATTAATATGATTTTTGCATTTGTTGATTTTTTTAAATTTTCAATACAATTTTGAATAGCCAAAAGGCAGGAGGAGATATTCGTGTTAATAATATTGATTATTTCTTCTGATGAATTGTTCAAAAAATCATAAGTTTCAGAAAAAGCATTATGTTCCCATATTCCAACATTATAAATCAAACAGTCTATGGTTTGATCACCTATACGACTACATACTACATCTGATGATGCTGAGGGATTTGACAGATCTGTGGCTATCCATTCAATGTCATGAGTTGTTTCATTAAGATAATCTGGCTCAGTTCTTGAAACGCCATACACCAGATCATCTTTTTTAGGTAGATATTTAGACAGCGCTTTACCCAACCCTTTACTGATACCATATATTAAAAATGTTTGCTTTTTCATCATCTTTTTTACAAATTTAAAATTGTCTTTTGTCTGAAAGAAATATTTTCTCTTCTTACAGGTAAAGTAACTTCTTAACTAAGTTTCTTTTTCATCATAAAATCGATCTGTTTTTCTTCGCCCAATTTGAAAATATGTTGGTCAAAAAGGACAAAACCATTTTTCTCATAAAAACGAATGGCTCTTTCATTTTTTTCCCAAACTCCTAACCATATATAATTTGCATTTTTTTGAAGAGCAATAGTGTGTGCCCAATCATATACTATTTGTCCAATTTTTTTGCCGTGAAATTCTTTCAGGACATAAATGCGTTCTATTTCTATTGCTTTTTCGTCTTTTAATTCAGTTTGTGACATTCCGGTATTCAATTTTAAATAGCCAACAATTTTGGTGTGCCACCATACAAAATAGAACTCAGAATCTTCACTTTTACATTCATTTTCCAACCGTTCCAGAGAGAATGCTTCTTCAAGATATTGTTGTATGTTCTCTGCAGTATTGTTTTCTGCAAAAGTTTCAAAAAAGGTTTGCTTGCCAATAGATTGTAATTCTTTAAGTTCATCTATTGTTACTCTTGTGATTTTTGTATTTTCCATATTTTATACGTGGTCAGGTCTTTTTTTTAATAAAATGGGATCAATAATATTAGAAAACAAATCTATTATTTCTCATGAAGAAATGGATAAATAGTTAATGCAGTCAGACTTAGCTCCTTCTGACAAAGAAAAGCTATATGAGAGTGTATTGATACTAAAAAGGCTACTTTCTGAATAGGTTATGGCAGCCTCTAATATGATGATGAATTATTCAACCTATTTATTTGTTTACTTCTTTACTTCTTTGAATTTTCCGTCAGATCCTAATATGTATTTCTTAGATTCTTTCACCGTTTCTTCACCCATATAATTCCAATCATCGATAATGATGTTTGATTTATTTAGTGTACTGGTTGTTCTGAATGAAGACTCTGCAATTTCATCATAAGCAATCGTAAGAGTATCAATAATTTTATTGTCATTATTTACTGTAACAAGTGTCGTAAAAAGTTCAAATTCACCTTTTTTATAGGTAATGACAACAGAAGTGAATTTATCTGAAAAGGGTAGCAGATAGTTCGCTCTGAAATTTTCGGCTTCCTTAAAAGTTTGCTGCATATTTAATTTTTCAAATACATCAGAAACTATTTTACTACTGTTTGAAAAATTATCAAAATTAGTTGAATCAATAACTGGAAATTGTTTTACAGGTATATCCTTAAATAGAATGTTACCAGTAAAAGCAGTATCTGTGGTCTGTAAAGTATCTGAAAGGGTTTGTGGTATACCATCTTGTTTATTTTCAATATTTCTGTTACAAGAATAAAGTAAAGCGAATGGAATAGCTAAAAATAGTATTTTCATTATTTTGGTTATTCATAACGGTTCAAATGCGTTATCTCTTATTGAGCAAACTTAGGAAAAAGGATAGAAAATAAAAAGAGGAAAAGATCTATTAAATAGATTCGGATAGAATTTTTATAATAAATTTTTAAAGATGGGGCGAAGATAGAAAACCCTTCTACCACAAAGTTAACCCCGCTCTTCGCCATCCATCAAAATAGAAGACATTTTTTAAGATGCCTTCAGAATCAAATTAAATTTTCATAGCTATCTAATTTTCGCTGCAAATTTTCCACTTTTTTTTATTACCTCCCAGTATAAAGTAATAAGTGGTCATATATGTGGAATAAGTGTTAAAAATCTGTAACAACATCGATACACTTTTAAGAAGAGTCGTCATTATTAAATGCTTTACAACCTAATGGATTTAGTTTATTGTTGAGAAGACCTAAATATTGCTTTATGTAAGCTTTTGACTGAAATATTTTTTCTTAATCCACAATGATAGATTAACTAATGCAATCAGTGCCGGAACTTCCACCAGTGGACCTATTACACCAACAAATGCCTGACCGCTATTGATTCCAAAAACTCCAATTGCAACTGCGATCGCTAATTCAAAATTATTTCCCGTAGCGGTAAAAGCTATCGAAGTACTTTGCGAATAATCTGCTCCAACTTTTTTACTGGTTATAAAACTGATTACAAACATCAATACAAAATAAATCGTTAAAGGAATTGCAATTCGTATGACATCCATTGGCAGTTGAACAATCAATTCTCCTTTCAGACTGAACATTACTACTATCGTAAACAGTAACGCTATTAAAGTAATTGGAGATATGAAAGGAATAAATCTTTCCTGATACCAACTTTCTCCTTTTAGAGCAATCACTCCATATCTGCTTACAATTCCCGCTAAGAAAGGGATTCCGAGATAGATTCCGACACTTTTTGCAATCTCTCCAATGGTAATATCCACCTCAATTCCACGTACGCCAAACAAGGGCGGAAGTATAGTTATAAAAACATAAGCATAGATGCTATAAAGCAATACCTGAAATATACTATTCAAAGCCACCAATCCAGCTGCGTACTCACGGTTTCCGTCGGCTAATTCGTTCCAAACAATAACCATTGCAATACAACGTGCAAGACCTATCAAAATCAGTCCCGTCATATACTCAGGATCATCATTAAGAAATAAAAGCGCCAATACAAACATCAATATAGGACCCACTATCCAGTTCAAAACCAAAGAAGTTCCCAATACTTTTACATTTCGGAAAACCTTTCCAATATGCTCAAAACGAACTTTTGCCAATGGCGGATACATCATAAGAATTAAACCCACCGCCAATGGTATATTCGTTGTTCCGTTCCTATAGCTGTTTATCCATTCAGTAGAATCCGGAACCAAATATCCAAGCAAAATGCCAAGGGCCATTGCAAGAAATATCCATAACGTAAGGTAACGATCAAGAAATTTTAATTTCGATGGCATAACGAACTCTTAATTTGGGAAAATACATAAAACATCTCCGTTGCGATCTCCAGGCTTCTTTCTGAATATACCAGCGTTTGTTCCGGTGTTTTATCCGAAACTTTAGGATCTTCAAACGTAATTGATATTCTCTTTTCAGCACCTGCAATAAATGGACATCCGCTATCTGCCTGCGAACACGTCATTATTGCCACAAATTCCGATTGTGGATTAAACTCACTATCATACTTTTTAGAAAAACCAATTATGGGCAAGGCATTCTCGTCATATTTCACAGCATAAATAGGATTAACGCCATCTGCAATCTTAAATATATTAAAACCTTGATCAGACAGCGTTTCCATTACTTTAGGAAATACCGCCGTTTCTTCCGTACCACCAGAATAACAATTTACATTAGCGATACCGAAATATTCAGATGCAACCTGCGCCCAAACCTGAGATAGATGACTTCTGCGTGAATTGTGGGTACAAATAAAATTCAGGTTTGTTTTCTGTTTGCTATCTACCTTTTGCTGGATGAAATCAACCAACGGTTGCAACCTTTTTTTTCTTTCTCCGCCATCCAATTCTCTCCAATTCAGCTTTTGGATGGTAGCCGATAATTTCTCGTACATAAGCCTGTTTTTTGTATCCTAACAACATCCTGAATCCGGAGTACAGCAAGAAGTTTGTTTCGGGGTTAAATCTCCTAAATTTTTATTTTCTTTTTCGGAAGGAATACCGCAAGCATCCTGAGCCAAACAAGCTGTTGTTTTATTTTTCAGAACAAATGTCCTCCCGTTAAACTCAAGATGATACTTTCCAATCGTATCAGTTTGATATTCTACCTCAATTTCAGAATCCTCAATTCCGAGTTTATCTTCCGATAGGCTTATAATATTTAGTAGCTTTTTGGGTTTCAAACGATGCTCATAATCGTCTGCGTTCCAAAGCTGAAAGTTCACCACTTTCTCGTGCCTGATAACGCCGCCACAATCAATAAAGTTTTTGGTAATCTGCCCCACCTCCGTCACATGGAAGTGCTCAGGAACAAATGTTCCGTTTTCTAATTGAAATTCAACATTATCCAATGTTGGCAAAATTTCCTTGATTTCAGATAATCTCATAAAGTTAAGTTTTAAAAATTTATAACTATATATTGCAATATAACGATATTAAAAATAAAAAAAAGGTTTACGAACAACAGCTCGATACCTTTACTTCTTGATTAAAGAATGCATTATATCCATTTTGCAGCTCTTTCCAAACCTTCTCGTCAATACAATAACAAACCGACTTTCCTTCGATAGTTCCCTGTATAACTCCAATGTTTTTAAGTTCCTTCAAATGCTGTGAAATAGTGGCTTGGGCTAACCCTAATTCATCCACCAAATCATTACAGATGCAGGCTTTTTTATCAATAATGTACTGGAGTATGGCTATACGAGCAGGATGCCCTAATACCTTGAAAGATGAAGCCAACTTATTGTGTTCGTCTGCGAAAATTTCTGATTTTGTAAGTCCCATAACCCATAAATTTAATATCGCAATATTACGATATTAAATTCGAATTCCAAAAACTAAAATTATTTTTTTTCATTTTTCGGGCGTGCCCCTACAGGTCGGGCTATACGCTACAAGTCCTCACTGTAGGCTTTTCGCTGCTATCCCTCACGCAATTTCTGTTTAAAATAGAGTAGGGAACATAAACGAAATGCCGAGAGAAGAATTTTATAAGGAAAAGCTCATCGAACATTAATCGTTAATAGAGTAGTGCTTTATATTTCATAAAGTACTGACTTATTGTGAAATAAAATTTTATATGAAGCAGAATTTCTCTACATTATGTTAAATAGAAACATGATTGAAGCACACACTTTGGCATTGATAAATGAGCGTTAACAAATGCACAGCATTCATGAACACCAATAAAGACAAATAAAAACCCGTGAATAAAACGGACGTAGCGAAGCGTTAAAAAATGTAAACTGTTTGAGCATAAACCGAAGGTTTACGAGCGTAGCTCAGAGTTTTTACATTTTAGCGTAGCGCAGTCGGTTTTTAGCGAATTGCGAAGCAATCACGAACACCAAATAAAAAATAAATAAACCGTGAGTAATGCATCACAGCCTTGATTTTTTGGTTCTTTTGCATCAAGGCAAAAGAATATATAACTGATGATGTGAGCGCCAGCATAGAAAAATGCCAGAAAAAAGCCGAGAGGCACATTGGCATTTTTTGTATGCCAGCGAACTCCACGAAACGCAAGTTAGATGAGACCTTGGCTTAAAATAAAAACGCTGAATCAAAATAAAATTTCGCTTTCCGAGCGTTGGCAAAAAAAATTAAATCGGCAGGACGAGCGTTGGGAAATTGTGAAGCAAAAATTAAATGTGAATTTTTCATTCGAAACACATTTTTTTTTGCAAACATGTGCGTTGGTGAGCGGCTATTTCCGGAGGCTCCGAACATAATGACTAATTATAGGGCAACCGAGCCTGCGAGGACTATTTTGACCTATAATTTATATTATGTAAAATAGAATATTTAAGAAGCTTAGCATTAACCAAGACTTGTTATATTAATTATCTTTGCTTCCTATTCATTCTATACATTATGCTTTATCTCTTAATAAGTATTTTATGCAGTGTTTCTGTTGGTGTCTTTTTTAAATTATTGAAAAAGAAATCATCTGTTACTGTTTTTTTATTAGTAATAAATTATCTGATTGCATCTTTAGCAACTTATGTATTATTTCAGCCACAATTTGATTTTTCAAAATTAAATTGGAATTATATTATTCCGTTAAGTTTATTATTACCAACTGTTTTTTGGATACTCACTATTGCCATTAATCAGTCCGGAATTGTTAAAACGGATATTGCACAACGAATTTCTTTGGTAATACCCATCTTATGTAGCTATTGGCTTTTTAAAGAAGAAATATCCAATTTCAAATTGATAGGATTAATTATTGGGTTAATTGCTGTAGTATTTATTTTACAGAAAAACTCCCGTATGAAAACATCCGGAACGTTTTCCTTTTATTTACTATTAACTTTTTTAGGATATGGTATTATAGACGTACTTTTTAAACAAATTGCTCTTCATAGCCAGATTCCCTATACGACTTCATTATTTTTTATATTTATAGGAGCATTACTTGTGACTACGATCTATTTATGTATCAATCAGAAAGCATTTAAAACCATAATCATAAGACATTTTATCAACGGAATTATTTTAGGTATTCTTAATTTTTCAAACATCTATTTTTATTTGAAAGCACATCAGTATTTTAAAGAAAATCCGACAACTGTATTTGCCTCAATGAATTTTGGAGTGATTATTTTAGGCACGCTGATAGGAATAGTATTTTTTAAAGAAAAGCTTACAAAAGTTAATATAATTGGATTAATTTTAGCGCTTATTGCAGTCGCTTTTATAGTGATTGCCCAAACTAAATCTATTTAAGAATGTACACCCCAAAAATATTTGTTACAGTTGATAATGTTGTCATCAGAAAAATTGACGATATAAAAGAAATATTATTGATCAAAAGATTAAACGAACCCTTTAAAGATTATTGGGCACTGCCGGGTGGTTTTGTAGATGAAAATGAAGATTTGGAAACGGCTGCTAAACGGGAATTGCAGGAGGAAACCAATATAAAGGTTTTTCAGGTCAAACAGATCGGAGCTTATGGCAATCCGAAAAGAGATCCGCGCAGTCATACCATCTCTATTGCTTACTTTTCGGAAATTGACCGATTTGCTATTGCTGAAGCAGCAGATGATGCCAAAGAAGTAAAATGGTTTGATATAAACTTATTGCCAGTAATGGCCTTTGATCATCTGGACATCATTAATGACTGTAAAGAAAAATTTCACTTATAAAATTAAAGCCTGTTTTTACAGGCTTTAATTTTATAGTTTTTTTAATAATATAATACTATATAATATCAATAGATCCCTTACCTTCTCTGACTACCTCAGGCTCAGAACCTGATAAGTCAATAATAGTTGATGCAAGATTGTCTCCATAGCCTCCATCAATAACTATATCAACTTTATTTTGCCATTTTTCAAATATAAGTTCAGGATCAGTCGTATATTCAATAACGTCATCATCATCGTGAATAGAAGTGGAAACGATCGGATTTCCAAGCTTATTCACAATTTCCAGTGCAATCGAATTATCCGGAATACGAATACCTACAGTACTTTTCTTTTTAAACTCTTTTGGCAGATTATTATTACCCGGTAAAATAAAAGTATAAGGACCCGGTAAAGCTCTTTTCAGTATTTTAAAAGTTGAAGTATCTATTTGTTTTACATAATCGGAAAGATTGCTTAAATCATAACAGATAAACGAAAAATTAGCCTTGTCAAGTTTAATACCTTTTATCTTGGCGATTCGCTCCAATGCTTTTGAATTCGTGATATCACAACCTAAACCATATACAGTATCGGTTGGATAAATAACCAAACCACCATTTCTCAGAACATCGACTACTTTAGCAATCTCTTTAGGATTTGGATTTTCAGGATATATCTTTATAAATTGTGCCATAACGTTTTTTCTATAAATTAAGAAATTACATCGAGTTTTGCAAATCGGAGTAAAAGTTTCTTGATGCCCCCTACTTCAAATTGAATCTCTGCTTTTTTATCTGCCCCTGCTCCTTCCAGATTTAAGATTTTACCTTTTCCAAAGCGCTCATGCATAATTACCTGCCCTACTTCTAATCCTTGATAATCTGCCCGGTTTCCTGAACTTTTTACAGCTTTAGAAAGTTCTTTTAGGCGGCGAATGTCATGATTAGGTTTTTCAGGCTCATTATCTTTTACCCATTTAGGAGGTGTTCCGGAAAGGGGTTTTGACAATCGCAATTTAGATTTGTCTACATCTCCAAAAATATCTGAACTCAAACTGGATTTATAACGATAATTGGTTTCAGGTGCTGTCAGATATTCCAGATAAGCAGCATCTATTTCTTCAATAAATCGCGAAGGATCACAATCAACGAGTTTACCCCATCTGTAACGGGATTGTGCATAGGTCAGATACGCCTGATGTTCAGCTCTGGTGAGAGCTACATAAAACAAACGCCGTTCTTCTTCAAGGTCGCTTCTTGAATTCATACTCATGGCACTCGGAAACAGATCTTCTTCCATTCCTACGCAGAATACGGTTGGAAACTCCAATCCTTTTGCCAAATGTATGGTCATTAGAGCTACCCGGTCATCATCACCCTTATCATTATCTAAATCTGTTGCCAAAGCTACATCTTCCAGAAATTCACTTAATGAGCCTCTGGCTCCGTCAACTTCTTTCTGCCCTTCCGTGAAATCTTTAATCCCGTTTAATAATTCCTCAATATTTTCTAAACGCGTGATCCCTTCCGGAGTACCGTCTTTTTTCAATTCCTGTACGAGGCCGGTTTTCTTAACCACATAATCAACCATATTGTATGCATCCTGATTCTGATCCATTACCTGAAAGTTTTTGATCATGGTTACAAAATCGCTGATTTTATTTTTGGCACCCGAAGTAAGTTTCAAATCGATCTTATCAATATGTTCCATCACTTCAAAAATCGAACGTTTGTAGTGATTGGCTGCAATATTTAATTTTTCTACAGTGGTATTACCAATACCACGTGTAGGATAATTGATCACACGAACCAAAGCTTCTTCATCTTTTGGATTGATGATCAATCTCAGATAAGAAAGTACATCTTTTATTTCCTTTCTCTGATAAAAAGACAAACCTCCATAAATACGATAAGGAATATCTCTTTTTCTCAAAGCATCCTCCATAGCACGGGATTGTGCATTAGTACGATACAAAATAGCAAAATCACTATTCTTCATTTGCTTGTTCATCTGTTCTTCAAAAATGGTTGAAGCAACAAAGCGTCCTTCTTCAGCATCAGTAATAGAACGATGAACTTTTATTTTGGCACCATCAGCATTTGCAGTCCAAACAACTTTATCCAGTTTAGTCTGGTTTTTGTCAATAATACTGTTGGCTGCTTCCACAATATTTTTGCTGGAACGGTAATTTTGCTCAAGACGGTACATTTGCACTCCCTGATAATCTTTCTGAAAGTTCAATATATTATTGATATTTGCTCCACGGAATGCATAGATTGACTGTGCATCATCCCCTACTACGCAAATATTTTGAAAACGGTCTGATAGGGCTTTAACGATCAAATACTGAGAATGGTTCGTATCCTGATACTCATCAACAAGAATATACCTGAAACGATCCTGATATTTTAACAGAACTTCCGGAAAACGAACCAGTAATTCATTCGTTTTTAATAATAAATCATCAAAATCCATAGCTCCTGATTTAAAACATCGCTCAACATATTGTTGGTAAATCTCCCCGATACGTGGTTTTTTAGCCATTGCATCAGCTTCTTGCAATTCAGGATTATTGAAATATGATTTAACGGTTATCAAGCTATTTTTGTAGGATGAAATACGGCTAAATACCTGATTCGGTTTATATATATCTCTGTCAAGTTGCATCTCCTTAATAATCTGGCTGATAAGCCGCTGACTATCCTGTGCATCATAAATTGTAAAATTGGACGGATATCCTAATTTATCGGCTTCTGCTCGTAGAATTCTTGCAAATACAGAGTGAAAAGTTCCCATCCATAGATTTTTTGCTTCTGACGCTCCTACTATTTTAGCAATACGCTCTTTCATCTCACGCGCTGCTTTATTAGTAAAAGTCAATGCGAGGATATTAAAGGCATCAACGCCCTGATGCATCAGATAAGCAATACGTAAAGTCAGTACGCGGGTTTTACCCGATCCGGCACCGGCAATTACAATCATTGGCCCGTCTTTCTGTAAAACCGGGGCTCTTTGTGCTTCATTTAACTGATCAATATATGTTTGCATGATAAATCTGGAATAATCATCAAAGTTACTATTTGATTATCGTTTCTACAAATTTTAATATGTTGAGAACTATTGTTTATAAGAATTGATTTTTATAATTTCGAATAAAAAAAATGAACGTAGATTTTAAGGAAGCGGCTTTATTATTAGGGATTTTGTTAATCATCATTATCGGATACTATTTTCTGGATAGAATGAATACCAAAAAGCAAAAAAAACGTGTGGCACAGTTCAGCCCGATACCTGAAACTCATACAACTTCTGTAAGAAAAGCAACTCCCCAGATATTACAGGCTTACGAACGATTAACAATTTTAATGGAAAGAATAGACACATTAAAATTAGTAAACAGAGTAGCTCCTATTTCTGAATTGAAACAGGATTACGCAAATTTTCTGATTCAGAATATTGATCAGGAATTTGATTTTAATCTTTCTCAGCAAATTTATGTTTCTGAAGAGGCATGGGCATTGGTAACCACAGCAAAGAATACGGTTATTCAGCAGATATTAAAAACTTCTTTGCAACAAAATATAACAAATGCTTCGGATTTAAAAAGTGAACTTATAAGTAAAAACACCAATGATTCTGTAGTAGAACTGGCTAAAACGAGATTAAGAAAAGAGGTAAGAGAATTGGTGTAATTTTTGATATAATAAAATGAATAATAATTAATTATAGTGCTATGAGAATGTTAATATCTATCATTGGAATTTTGGCACTGAGCAGTTGCGAATCTTCAGATACGTGCCATTGTGAGGTGTACAAAAAAGTTTTTGACGATAACGGAGTCGTTATCAACTTGCAATATCAGGGAAGCAGAGACGGAAATTGTAACAGTCTTACCGATAGAGATGATGACAATTATGAATACGATACCATTAGTTGCGACTAAGGAGTAAATTCGATTTATTAAAAAAGGAAGCCTTTGAACTGCCCCCAAAAAGTTAGACACTATTTGGGGGCATTTTTATGGAAAGAA
>DAMCXY010000004.1:0-88075 GCA_032096595.1 Flavobacterium sp.
ATGTTCTACTAATAATCATAGGTTATGGTTATAGAAATGAACAGGCGCAAAAGTACAAATACAACGGTAAAGAATATGATGACCATTTTGGATTAAACGTCTATGAAATGGATCTTCGTCAGTATGATCCTGCTATGGGCAGATGGGTGGTTCAGGATCCTGTAATCCATCATGATTACTCGCCTTATAGTGCTTTTGACAACAATCCGGTATATTGGAGTGATCCAAGTGGTGCTGATTCGCAGTTGTATAAAGATAAAAACGGTAATGTTGTTGCGGGTAGTTTTGATGGACAAGATGCTCAAAATCTTTTTAATCAGTATCTAAACAGCAGCTCTAAAAAGAGTGAAGAAGAAGTTCAACAGATGTATGAATTTACTACATCTGAAGAGAATAATGGTAATGGTGGAGGTGGAGATCCTTTTGTTGGAAAAAAAGTTTTAGAGGCGAAGACAAGTACATTAGGAAAACTATGGGCTACATTGGAACCGAGAACATGGACAAGTCCTTATAATGTAGTTTACAATGTTGATGCAAATGGGGTAGTTATAGCCGTGAGACCTCTAGGAGGTCTAGGAGTTTTAGGTTTTGTTAGTGGTCCTAGTTCGTATAAATTGCTCAAGTTCGGAGGTGATGAAGCTATTAAACATTTTAGTAAGCATGCCAATCAAATAATGAAAGTTACAGGGAGAAATAGCTATAATCTTGGAAATTATGTTGATGATGCTAATTGGATTATTAAGCATGGAACATATAATTCTAATTTAAATGGATATTATTATTTTATTGGCAATAGTAGTAAAGGAGAAGCACTATTTGGTTTTGTAAGTTTAAAAAATAAAAGTTCAGTTATTTCTACCTTTCACATTAAAACGGCAAAACAATTAGGTATAAAATAAATGTATATGAAAGAGTATATGTAGGCTTCCCCTTTTGGTAAACTTCCCATTTTCGGACAAGTTATAAATATAAAAATAGTTATTAATTGCTTTGATGGTAGTAGAACACTTTTTTAAAGACTGTATCCGTTTAAAATTGTATAGTACTTTCAAAAAGAAAAAAGGGCTATAAGCCCTTTTTTTATTCTCTTCTTCCCATATATAGCATCACATAATAAAGAAGGGTTCCAATGGATGCCAAAGCAGCCACTACATAAGTTCGGGCAGCCCACTTTAAGGAGTCTTTTGCTCCTGCAAATTCTTCCTGAGAAACCATGTTTTTTGTCTGGAGCCATTTAAGAGCTCTGTTGCTTGCATCATATTCAACAGGTAGAGTAACAATAGAAAACACTGTAGTAATCGCAAATAAAACGATACCGATCAATAAAACAATTGAATTGTTAAAGGAAGCGATCATTATTACACCGGCCAGTAATACCCATTGTACGAGATTCGAAGCAATGCTTACTACCGGAACCATTTTTGAGCGCATCTGTAACCAGCTATAGGCTGTGGCATGCTGCACCGCATGGCCAACCTCGTGGGCAGCTACTGCTGCTGCTGCTGCATTGCGTTGGTTGTATACCGCTTCGCTAAGGTTTACTGTTTTATCTGCCGGGTTGTAATGGTCCGTTAATCTACCCGGTGTAGAAATCACTTTTACATCATATATTCCATGGTCGTTCAGCATCTTTTGTGCTATTTCTGCACCACTCATACCATTGCGTAAATGTATCTTTGAATAAGTTTCGAATTTTCTTTGTAATTGCTGGCCAACTAACCAGCTGGCCAACATGATAATTCCCATTAATAGAAATCCCATAGTATCTGTTTTTAAATTTATTGTTTGTTTATTTTGTACAAATGTTACGCCAAAATACAAAATATAGGTTTTTTGTCAAAATGGCATAAAAAAAGAGGCTATGAAAATAGCCCCTTTTTTGTGATGATTAAACTTTTTTATAGTTTCTTTTTTACTTCTACTTCCTGGAAAGCTTCGATAACATCGTATTCTCTTATATCGTTGTAGTTTTTAATCTGCATACCACAATCATATCCTTTAGATACTTCTTTTACGTCGTCTTTGAAACGTTTAAGAGCAGCAAGTTCACCAGTGTATATAACAACTCCTTCACGGATCAGGCGTATTTTGGAGTTACGGAATATTTTACCATCTGTAACCATACAACCTGCAATAGTACCCACTTTAGAGATCTTGAATATTTCTCTGATTTCTGCTGTTCCGGTGATTTCTTCTTTCATTACCGGAGATAGCATACCTTCCATTGCATCTTTTACATCATCAATAGCATCATAGATGATAGAATAGTTTCTGATATCGATTTCTTCTTTTTCTGCAATAAGTTTAGCATTCCCCATCGGACGTACATTAAATCCGATAATGATTGCATCAGATGCAGATGCCAGCATTACATCACTTTCTGTGATGGCACCAACCCCTTTATGGATGATGTTGATCTGTATTTCTTCCGTTGAAAGTTTTGAGAATGAATCCGCCAATGCTTCTACAGAACCGTCAACATCTCCTTTGATGATTATGTTTAATTCTTTAAAGTCGCCTAAGGCAATACGTCTTCCTAATTCAGCAAGAGTGGTATGTTTTTTAGAACGTGCAGATTGTTCACGGATTAATTGAGTACGTTTTGCAGCAATTTGTTTTGCTTCTCTTTCATCTTCAAATACGTTGAACTTATCACCTGCTGTAGGTGCTCCGTCTAATCCTAAAACGGATATAGGACGTGAAGGACCTGCTTCTTTTACTGATTTTCCACGTTCGTCATGCATAGCGCGCACTTTCCCGTGATTTTTACCTGCGAGAACATAATCTCCGATTCTCAAAGTACCCGACTGAACCAAAACGGTAGATATATAACCTCTACCTTTGTCAAGGAACGCCTCAACAACGGTACCTTGTGCCGGTTTGTTAGGATTTGCTTTTAATTCAAGCATTTCTGCTTCCAGCAATACTTTTTCAAGTAATTCTTTAACTCCCTGTCCAAATTTTGCTGAGATATCCTGAGACTGGTAAGCACCTCCCCATTCTTCAACAAGGAAATTCATACCTGCCAGTTTTTCTTTAATTTTTTCCGGATTAGCGGTAGGCTTATCTACTTTATTAATTGCGAATATAATCGGAACTCCTGCTGCCTGAGCATGAGAGATTGCTTCTTTTGTTTGTGGCATGATATCATCATCAGCAGCCACTACAATAATAGCGATATCGGTAACCTGAGTACCACGTGCACGCATTGCTGTAAACGCCTCGTGACCCGGAGTATCCAGGAACGTTATTTTTTGTCCGCTGTCAAGAGTTACCCCATACGCACCGATGTGCTGTGTGATTCCTCCGGACTCACCTGCAATAACATTGGCTTTACGGATATAATCCAGTAAAGAGGTTTTACCGTGATCTACGTGTCCCATTACCGTTACAATCGGAGCACGAGTTACCAGGTCTTCTTCTTTATCAACGACTTCAACAATTGCTTCTTCAATGTCTGCTGTTGTAAATTCAACTTCATATCCAAACTCATCAGCAACGATAGTCAATGTTTCAGCGTCTAATCGTTGGTTCATCGTTACCATAATCCCGAGAGACATACAAGTACCGATAACCTGTGTGATCGGCACATCCATCATAGAAGCAACTTCTCCTACCGTAACAAACTCTGTTACTTTCAGTACTTTGCTTCCTTCTTCAAGAGCACGTTGTTCCTCATCTTTTTTACGGTGTAAATCACGTTTGTCTTTACGGTATTTAGCCGCTTTAGACTTGTTTTGTTTTCCTTGTAAACGTTCGAGCGTTTCTTTGATTTGGTTTTTAACCTCTTCTTCTGTAGGCTCTACCTTAACAACAGGAGCTGTTCTTCCTTTGAAATTTTTATTTCTGTTGTTATTGTTGTTTGCATTTACTCCGCCTCTGTTTGCATTGTTGCGGTTTTGGTTGTTACCACCAGTAGCTGGGGTTTGACCCGGAGTTTTGTTGTCTGTACCGGTACCATCGGTTTTGATGATACGTTTACGACGGTTTTTGTTATTATTAGCGCCAGCTTGCCCCGGAGTAGTTGCTCCTGGTTTTCCTGGTTTTCCCGCATCTTTTTTAGGTTCTTCTTTTTTCTTCTTCGGTTTGTTGAACTGAGAAAGATCAATTGTTTGTCCTGTAAAAGTTGTACCTGATAATTTCTGGTACTGCGTTTTTATAATTTCATTTTCTGAATTAGCATCTTCTGAAGAAGCAGCTGTTTCTTCCTTATCAGAGGTTTTTGCTACTGCCTCTTCTTTCTTTTGCTCCATTTGATTTTCTTTTACAGGCTCTGGTTGAGTTTTTTCAACAGCTTCAGGCGTCTCTTTTTTAGGTTCTGCCTCTTTTTCTGTTTTTTTCTCAGTAGCAGCTTCTGTAACTTTTTCCGCTTTTTCAGGTTTATTTTCTGAAGGAGCAGGCGTTACCGGAGTCGCTTTGGTTTCATTGGCAACAACTTCACCTTCTACTTTAGGCGTTTGCTCATCTGATGAAGGAGCTTTTTCAGAACTAACAGGTTTTTTTGGAGATAAATCTATTTTTCCAACGGGTTTGATAGAAGCAACTTTTGCTGCTTTGGCTTTGATTACTTCGTTTTCACGTTGTAATTCTTCGTCTTTTTTACGTTTTTCCTCTAACTCTTTCTCTCTTTCAACACGTAACGCCTCTTTTTCTTTACGTTTTTCTTCACTTACTTCAATAGAAGCTTCTTTTTTTCCTTTATCTGCAGAGAACTGTTTATCTAAAACATGATATTCCTCCTGAGATATTTTAGCATTAGGAGAAGATTCTATTTCAAAACCTTTTGTTTTCAAAAACTCCACAGCTCTATCCAGAGAAATATTTAATTCTCTTAAAACTTTGTTTATTCTTATTACTCTATTATCAGACATATTATCCTTTTAGTATATATTTTGTGTGTTGCGTTGTTTGGTTATAAATTAGTTACTTATTCTTCGAATTCTGCTTTTAAGATATTAACAACTTCAATTACAGTTTCTTCTTCTAAGTCCGTTCTTCTAACAAGCTCTTCAACAGAATGTTTTAATACACTTTTTGCTGTATCTAAACCTATTTTAGAGAATTCCGCAATTACCCATTCGTCGATCTCATCGGTGAATTCTTTTAATTCTACATCATCTTCTTCAAGCGTTTGAAGACCATCTCTGATGACATCTATTTCAAAACCGGTTAATAAACTGGCCAATTTTATATTTTGACCTCCTCTACCAATTGCTTTCGATACTTCCTGAACATCAAGATATACATTGGCAGTTTGGGTTTCTTCATTGATTTTTACATCATTTACTTTAGCAGGACTCAGCGCACGTGTAATCAATAACTGTTTGTTCGTAGTGTAATTGATGACATCAATGTTTTCATTTCCTAATTCACGTACAATTCCATGAATACGTGAACCTTTCATACCCACACAGGCTCCTACCGGATCAATGTTGTCACTGTAACTGTCTACTGCTACTTTTGCTTTCTCTCCCGGAATACGAACTACTTTTTTAATAGTAATCAAACCGTCCGGAATTTCAGGAATTTCCTGTTCAAATAATTTTTCCAGAAACAATTCCGATGTTCTGCTCATAATTATCTGAGGTTTGTTTCCTTTTAATTCTACCGACTCAATAATCCCTTTTACTTGTTCTCCTTTTTTGAAATAGTCTGAAGGAATCTGTTTTTCTTTCGGTAAAATAATTTCATTTCCTTCATCATCAATCAAAATTACAGCTTTTGGGCGAACATGATGTACTTCTGCAGAATAAACTTCGTTTACCAAATCTTTAAATTGTTTGTAAAGATTAGTGCTGTCGTGTTCGTGTATTTTTGTAATTAAGTTTTGACGAAGGGCTAAAATCGCTCTTCTTCCTAATTGAAATAATTTTACTTCTTCAGAAACTTCTTCTCCAACTTCAAAATCAGGCTCGATTTTTTGAGCTTCTGAAAGAGAAATTTCTGAATTTGAATCTTCAACCTCACCATCTGCAACCACGATTCTGTTTCTCCAGATCTCCATATCTCCTTTATCAGGATTGATAATGATGTCAAAGTTGTCGTCAGAACCGAATTTCTTTTTTAATGCATTTCTAAAAACATCTTCTAAAATAGCCATTAAGGTTACTCTGTCAATATGTTTACTATCTTTAAATTCTGAAAATGATTCAATTAATGCAATATTTTCCATGCAATATTTTGTTTAAAATGAAATGACTACTACTGCTTTTTTTATACTAAGGTACGGTATTTCAGCTACTTTGACAACGGTTTCTTTGCCTTTTCCGATTTTTTTAGGCTCTCTTGTTTTCCATTCAACAGAAATTGCTTCTTCATTCGCATCGATCAAAGTCGCTTCAATTTTTTCATTTTCTGTTGTTACTTCTATCTTTCGGCCAATATTTTTTTTGTATTGTCTTGGCTGTTGAAGTGGAGAGGAAGCACCTGCTGAGGCAACCTCAAGAGAAAAATCCTGTTCTTCCCGATCAAGATTGTGTTCTATAGACCGACTAACATCAATACAATCCTGAAGAGTTACTCCGTTATCACCATCAATAACCACACTGATTTTGTAATCAGGAGAGATTGAAAAATCAATCAAAAACAAAGAGGAATGTTCCTTCAGTCCTTCTTCTAACAATGCTTTTACTTTGTCTTTAAATACCATATTTTGTATAAAAAGAGGGGACAGCTGTCCCCTCATTATTTAGTTTTGTAACAAATAACATTGCAAAGATATAAAAAATATTTAAAAAAAGACGTTTTTTGGTGTTTTAAAGATTATATTCTTATATTTATAGACCAGTTAATCAAGTGATAAATATATAGAAAGACCTATCAGATGAAAAAAATTTTAGTTCCAACAGATTTTTCTGACCATGCGTTCAATGCCGTAAAAGCCGCAGCATCAATTGCCCGTAAAACGAATGCAGAATTGTTATTGTTACATATTATTGAGTTGCCTCAGGAAGCAATGGATGCCATAAAACCAGGCCATGATATTCCTGAGATTATGTTTTTCAAACAATGGGCTGAAAAAAGACTGTCTGAAACCTCTTTATCTCCCGAATTAAATGGTCTAAATGTATCGCAAATCTTATTGTTAGGGCGTACTGTAAATAAAGTCGCTGAAGCGGCAGCTGATAATAATGTGGATCTTATTGTTATGGGATCACATGGTGCAAGCGGGTTTAAAGAATTATTTGTAGGATCAAATACGGAAAAAGTAGTAAGACATTCTGAAGTGCCTGTACTCGTTATCAAAAATGAAGAAACGGAAATAAAAATGGAACGCGTGGTGTTTGCGAGCGATTTTATGGTTGAAAATAAGGCGTCATTTGTAAATGCGCTGAATTTCTTCAGAACAAGTAATGTGAAACCACATTTCCTTATGGTAAATACGCCAAATAATTTCAAGCCTACTCATGTTGCAGAAAAGTTTGTTGCGGATTTGCTTAAAGAATTTGATATGACCGAATATGAATTCTCGATCTATAATGATTTGGACATTGAAAAGGGAATTCTTAATTTTTCTGAGCGTGTAAATGCAGATCTTATTGCAATGGGAACTCACGGCAGAAAAGGAATCTCTAAATTTTTAAATGGAAGTATCAGTGAAGATCTGGTAAATCATTCTTCAAGATCATTATTGACCTTTAAAATCTAAACTCGTTTATAAACACTTAAAAGGGATGTCTACCATTGTAAACATCCCTTTTTATTTTTTATACAAAAGCACTGAAGCCTGTAATACTTCTTCCTACGATGAGCGAATTTATTTCTTTAGTTCCTTCATACGAATAAATGGCTTCTGCGTCTGCAAGAAATCGTGCCACATTATATTCCAGTAAAATACCGTTTCCTCCCATTACTTCTCTGGCTTTCGAGACAATATCTCTGGTGCGCAGACTGCAAAATACCTTCGCAAGAGAGGCGTGCTCATCTTTTAATTGTCCCGAATCCTGTAGTTCGCTGAGCCTGAAAACAAGTGTCTGCATAGCGGTAAGGTTAGAAAGCATTTCTACCAGGTGGTTTTGAATTAACTGAAAAGAGGCAATCGGTTTTCCGAACTGTTTTCGTTTACGGGTGTAATCCAGCGCATTTTCATAGGCACCTCTTGCACATCCGACCGCCATCCAGGCAACGCCAGCTCTCGTCATTTGCAAAACACGTGCTGTATCCTTAAATGTATTGGCTTCCTGTAAGCGGTCTTTTTCGTCAATAATGCATTCGTTGAGAGTAATCAGCCCGTTCTGAACAATCCGGAGTGCCATTTTATCTTTTATTTTTTCAACGGAGAACCCCGGAGTATCCTTTTTTACGATAAATCCTTTTACCTGATCATCATCCACATCTCTTGCCCAAATGATGGTGATATCTGAAAAAGTAGCATTTCCGATCCATTTTTTCTGGCCGTTTAGTATCCAGCCATTTTCTGTTTTACGGCAAGTAGTGGTTAAACCTCCTGCGGCACCGGAGCCTACTTCGGGTTCTGTAAGCCCGAAAGCACCAATGACTTTCATTTGTTGCATTTTCGGCAGCCATTCTTCTTTTTGAGCTTCAGAGCCGCAAAGGTAGATAGAGCCCATTGCGAGTCCGCTTTGTACTCCGAAAAAAGTGGCTACAGACGCATCAATTCTCGCAAGTTCACTGGCAATGATGCCTTCCATCAGAGAAGATCTTCCGGCACAGCCATAGCCTTCGTAGGTAAGTCCGCAGATGTTTAATTCTGCTATTTTCGGAATTATTTCAAATGGAAATTCGTCGTGAAGCCAATACTCGTTTACAATTGGTTGTATCTCTTTTTCCATGAAATTTCTAACTTTTAATTGCAAAGCACGGTCTTCGGGAGAAAGCTTTTCATCTACATTATAAAAATCAGCGTTAATCGGTGGTAATTCTTTTTTAGTATTGCTGCTCTTTAGCATCTTCATCAAGCCGTTTAGTTGCTTTTCATCAAGTTTGGATACCGTGTCCATCACTTCTGATAGATTTATTTTTTCATTGAGTTTTGCAATCTGATCCAGATCGATGGATTTTAATAATCGGAGGGTATTTTTTATCTTTTTAAACATAACTTTTTTTTAAGCTTTTAAGATACGGTTTTATCCTGAAAAAAGTTTAAAAAAATGCCCTATAAAGGGCATATTATTTTAAATCGGATAAGTCTGTGAGAGGTACTATTTCTTCAGGATTTTTCCCTGCTTTAAAAACACGTGCATTCAGCATGCCTTTTAAGATGATGGTGTCTCCTGTGACTTCAAGCCAGCTGCCTTCTCTTAATCCTATAACAGGTTGCGAATTGAACTGATGAAATTCATTGATTCTGGTTTCACGGGTTTCGCCCATGTGTTGAGAGCCGGGATCGGGATCTAAGTAATGAGGATTGATGTTAAAGGGTACAAAGCCCAATGTTTTGAAACTTGGAGGATATACAATAGGCATATCATTTGTTGTTTCCATAGTCAGACCTGTAATATTACTGCCTGCAGATGTTCCGAGATAGAGCGTTCCCTGTTCAACAGCTTTCTTTATGGAGCCGATAAGGTCAAATCTGTATAATTGTTGTACGAGTAAAAATGTATTGCCACCTCCTGTAAAGATGGCCTGAGCTTCTGCTATTGCTTTATGCTTGTCTTCAAAACTATGAAGTCCTGTAACTTCTATGCCAATGTTGCTAAAAGCGTTCTGAACTTTTGCTGTATAGTCATCATGTGAAATGCCGCCGGGACGCGCATAAGGAATAAAAAGGATTTTTTTTATTCCGTTAAAGAACTGCTGCAGTTCCGGCATCAGGTATTCCAGATAAGAACCGTTATACAGTGTTGAGGTACTGGCAATAATTAGCTTTTTCATTTTACTTTATTTAACAGCACAAAAATAATAAATACTTCATAGAATAATGTGAGGTTTTATATTAAGTTGTTTTAACATATTTTTATTTATATTTTTTTAATTTATTGTAAATTGATGTTATATTTTTGTTTTTGTTGAGTTTTTGTATGTAAATCAGCACTTTTGTTTGTGATTTTTTTAGTCATTCCCTTATAGTATATCTTTTATTCTGTACGGAATGACTATAGAGCGTTTTTTATTGGAATTGAAATTGACATGGGAAATACCATGAAAAAGGCCGCTTTACCTAATTTAACAGAACTTTAGAGGGAATTGTTGAAGTCCTTACTAAATATTAAATATTTTTACTTTTTTAAAAAATAGAATGAAAAACATATCCCTGTTCACCTTATTTTTCGTGTGTGTTTTTTCGGCTTATTCGCAGAAAGAACGCAGTCGGATGGTTGGTAAAATTGTTTCCAAATCCCGTGATCTGGAAGGTGTTTATATAAAAAATAAGACTTCTGGTGAAAGTGCCGTTACTGAAAGAGGAGGCTACTTTAATATATTGACACAACCCAATGATACCTTATTAATTACAGGAATAAATTTAAAAGGCAAACGAAAAATCATTACGTATGCAGAAATGAATAAAAAGTTGGTCTTCATACCGATGGAGACACAGGATTTTTTATTGGATGAATTAATTATTGACAGAACGGTAACGTCAAAATCACTCGGAATTGAAGCTAAGAGAAGAATGACACCTGCAGAAAGAAGATTGCATACAGCCACATCTTCTGGAGGCGGAATTATACCGGTTGATGTAATCATCAATGCTATTACTGGCAGAACAAGAATGCTGAAGAGGGCATTGGAATTTGAAAGAGCAGAAAAACAGGCAAACGATATTGTCAGCAATTTTGAAGAACGGTATTATACAGAAAAGCTGCACATACCTCAGCCATATATTACTGCCTTTGGATATTATCTTGCAGAAGATGATGAGGTGTTACGGGTAATTAAGACCTCTAATAAAGAGCAGCTTAGACTGCTGTTTTCTGAAAAAGCGATAGAGTTTTTAGAGCTGATAAAAGTTTTGCAATAGAAAATAACTAACTTTGTACAAAAGAAAAAAGATATGTTTGGTATAGGAATGGGTGAATTCGTTTTCATCATGGTGGTGGTTTTAATGTTGTTCGGATCTGATAAAATCCCTGATATAGCAAGGGGATTGGCAAAAGGTCTTGCACAGATAAAAAATGCTACCAATGATATAAAACATGAAATTACTAAAAGTGTTGAAGAGTCAGGAGTAATTAAAGATATTCAGGAAACGGTAAATGTAGATGAAATTAAAAAGTCGGTAGGATATGATGAGTTAAAAGAATCTATGAATATCGATCGATTTAATCCGTTGAATGATGTACAGAATGAGATTGATAAAGCAAAAGAAGATATTGAAAGTATTTCCGGACCTGTTAAAAGACAACGATAATGCTCGATACCCTTATACAACTCGATAAAGAATTATTGGTATATCTCAACAATCTGGGTATGTCATTCTGGGATCCGTTTTGGTTGTATATAACAAAACAACTCAATTGGTGGCCATTATTCTTAGTTGTTTTTTATGCGCTTTATAAAAAAATATCTCTGAAACAACTCCTTTTATTGGTTATAGTACTAGCTTTATTTTTTGTTTTTACAGATCAGATGACCAATCTGGTGAAAAATACGGTGCAACGTCTGCGACCGGTTAATGATCCTGAAATTAATGAGTTGTTGCGCATTAACATCACGCGTAAAAGCTGGAGTTTCTTTTCAGGTCATGCATCCAACTCATCCGGAGCCATAGTATTTATTTTTATGGTACTGCGTAAATACTACAAACATACTTTTTGGCTATTCCTGTTTCCTTTGATCTTTGCCTATTCAAGAATATACCTCGCGTTGCATTTTCCCGGAGATATCATCTGCGGTTATATCTTCGGCTGTATGTCAGGATACTTATTTTACAGAATATTTGTATATGCAAATAAACGATATCATTTAGTTGACCAACAAAAAAAGAACGTTTTCGGATAGAAACGTTCTTTTTTTTTATAAAACCCTACTTACTGTCAGCCCATCCCGGATAGGCAGTAATACCGTTTCTACCCTCGGATCTTCTTTGAGTAACCGGTTATATTCGAGCAAAACTTTTGTAGATACGTCTTTATTATGTACTTCATCCAGCACTTTTCCAGACCAGAGTACATTATCGGAAAGAATAATTCCTCCTTTGTTCATCAACGGTACTATCAGATGAAAATAATTAATATAATTAGGTTTGTCAGCATCAATGAATACCAGATCAAATTTTTTATCTAATGCAGGTATGATATCCATAGCATTGCCGATATGCTGAAAGATCTGATGACTGTAAGGTGACATTTCAAAATACTTGTGTTGTATTTCTTCGAGTTCTTCATTAATATCGATAGTATCAATAGATCCGTCTTTTTGCAAACCTTCTGCCATACATAAAGTAGCATATCCTGTGTAAGTTCCTATTTCCAGAATGTGCTTAGGGGCTATTATCTTCGACAGCATACTCAGAACTCTTCCCTGGAAATGTCCACTCAGCATACGGGGCTGTAATATTTTCTGATGGGTTTCTTTATTGAGGCGATACAGTAAATCAGGTTCATTTTCTGAATGAGCCGCTACATAGTTTTCTAATTCTTCCGATATAAAGTGCATGATCAATATTTTAAACAAAAGTAAAGGACGCTAAATTATGAAATCATAAACATTTCATAAAACTTTAAAAAACATAATGTATGTTATTTTTAGGCTGTGAATCAATTTGTAACTTTAAGGTAATACAATCAATTAATAGATAAAGACATGAAACAACTAGAGAATAAAGTAGCTCTCGTTACCGGAGGAGCATCGGGAATAGGTAAGGCAATTGCAGAATTGTTTATTAAAGAAGGAGCAAAAGTAGTTATTACTGATTTGAATGAAGAATTGGGATCAGACATCGCTAAGGAATTAGGGAATAGCTGTTTGTTTATTAAAGCTAACGCTGCAATAGCTGAAGACAATAAAAGAGTTGTTGAAGAAGCAGTGAAAAAATTCGGAGCTTTGCATATTGCGGTTAATAACGCAGGAATCGGTGGAGCAGCTGCTCCTGTTGGAGAGTATTCATTAGAAGAATGGAAAAAAGTAATTGATGTCAACCTTAATGGGGTTTTTTATGGAATGCATTACCAATTGCCTGAAATTGAAAAAGCAGGGGGTTCTATCATTAATATGGCTTCTATATTAGGAAGCGTAGGATTTGCAAACTCTTCTGCGTATGTGGCGGCTAAACACGGAGTTGTAGGTCTTACGAAATCGGCTGCATGGGAATACGGTACAAAAGGGGTTCGTATTAATGCCATCGGACCGGGATTTATCTCTACTCCTTTAGTAGATAAAGCCATGTCTGCCGATGCTTTGAAATTTTTAGAATCTCAACACGCTATGAACAGATTGGGTAAATCTGAAGAAGTTGCAGAACTTGCCTTATGGCTGGCTTCAGATAAATCTTCTTTTGCAACGGGAGGATATTATCCTGTTGACGGAGGTTATCTGGCTAAATAAAAGAAGTTGAAAAACAGTCTCAAAAACGTTCCTCATATCAGGAGCGTTTTTTTTAGATTTATTTTAGCACTTTTTTGTACTAACTTTGCACAATGCAAACAACAAAAAAAGATATTCGAACATTAAGCAAAGAAGATCTCAGAGCATTTTTTATCTCTCAGGGTGATAAAGCTTTTCGGGGAAATCAGGTATATGAATGGCTGTGGGCAAAAGGAGCTCATCATTTTGAAGACATGACCAATCTCTCAAAAGAAACGCGTTTGCTGCTCGAAACCCATTTTGTCATCAATCATATTAAGGTTGATACCATGCAGCATAGTGAAGACGGAACGATAAAAAATGCCGTTCGTCTGCATGATGGTTTAATTGTTGAGTCTGTATTAATACCAACAAATACACGTACAACCGCTTGTGTATCAAGTCAGGTTGGCTGTAGTCTTGATTGCAATTTTTGTGCTACTGCCCGTTTGAAGCGTATGAGAAATCTGGCACCTGATGAAATTTATGATCAGGTGGTGGCAATTGATCAGGAAAGTAGATTATATCATAACAGACCTTTATCCAATATCGTTTTTATGGGAATGGGAGAGCCTTTGATGAACTACCCGAATGTAATGAAAGCCATAGAAAAAATTACGTCTGATGAAGGTTTAGGAATGTCTCCTAAAAGGATTACAGTTTCTACTTCCGGAGTTTCTAAAATGATTAAAAAGATGGCAGATGACGAGGTGAAATTCAAATTGGCCGTTTCTCTGCATTCCGCTATTGAAGAAACCCGAAATCGTATTATGCCATTTACCAAAAGTTTTCCGCTTCCTGAACTCAGAGAAGCATTGGAATATTGGTATCGTAAAACAAAGAGTAAAGTAACGTATGAATATGTGGTGTGGAAAGGAATCAATGATGATCAGAAAGCCATAGAAGCTTTGGTAAAGTTTTGTAAATATGTACCCTGTAAAGTAAATCTGATTGAATACAATCCTATAGATGATGGAGAATTTCAACAGGCAGACAGTAAGGTAACGGATGCGTATATCAAAGCACTTGAAAATGCAGGTATTGTAGCCAAAGTGCGCAGATCCAGAGGAAAAGATATCGATGCTGCCTGCGGACAGTTGGCAAACAAATCATAACATGGGAACAATAACATAAAACAAAAGACTTTCAAAAACTTTGAAAGTCTTTTTGTTTTTAATAGCTTTATTAGAAAAACGATAATAACTCTACCATGAAAGATATCAGGATAATTGATTTAAATTTTCAGCATGAAAAGAAATCCATAGGATCCTTTCTTATTGAAACTACCAAAGGACCTGTGCTTATAGAAAGCGGACCTGAATCAACGTATCCGTATTTGCAGAAAGGAATAGAAGCTTTAGGTTACAGAATAGGAGATATTCATGCTGTATTACTGACGCATATACATTTTGATCATGCCGGAGCAGCATGGAAATTTGCTCAGGCAGGTGCGAAAATTTATGTTCATCCTGCTGGGTTACCCCATTTGCAAAACCCCGAAAAATTATGGAACTCTGCAGCTAGAATTTATGGAGATGATATGGATCGTTTATGGGGGAAAATGGAACCGATATCAGCAGAATTGCTTATTCCTGCCCATGATACCGATCTGATTGACTTTGGTGACGTTCAGGTAAAAGTGGTTTACACACCGGGACATGCAATCCATCATAATGCTTATTGGATTGATAAGGTTGTCTTTACAGGTGATGCTGCCGGAATAAAAATTGGAGATGGACCTGTAGTCCCTCCGTGTCCGCCGCCAGACATCAATATCGGATTGTGGAAAGAGTCTATACAAAAACTTAAGTCTCTTAACGCAAACTATTTTTATCTAACCCACTTTGGCAGACAGGCTGATCCTATAACCTTATTGGGGGAACTTGAAATGGTATTGGATGACTGGGCAGATTTTATCAAGCCTTTTTATGAAAATCAAACGCCGTCGGACCAGATTGTTCCTTTGTTTATGAAATATACTTCGGATGCTTTCCGAAAAAGAGGGCTTACAGAACATGAAATACGTGTATATGAATATGCAAACCCGAGCTGGATGTCAGTAAATGGTCTGTTGCGTTACTGGAAATTAAAAGAAGAGAAACGCATCTAAAAGCAAAATTCCTGACCTTTATTTAAAAGATAAAAAGTTAACCTATCATAAGTCCAAGTTTCATCAAAAAGCGTATTTTTGAGAATATGAAAATAGTAGAGCAAATAAAAGAGCCCATTAATACGGAGATGAAACTTTTTGAAGAGAAGTTCCGTAATTCAATGAACTCTCAGGTTGCGCTACTTAACAGAATTACCCATTATCTGGTAAACCGGAAAGGAAAGCAAATGCGTCCTATGTTTGTTTTTCTAACGGCAAAAATGATCAGCAACGGTACTGTCAACGAACGAACGTACAGAGGTGCTGCTGTTATTGAACTCATTCATACGGCGACTTTAGTTCATGATGATGTGGTTGATGATTCCAACAAACGCAGAGGCTTTTTTTCTATAAATGCTCTCTGGAAAAATAAGATTGCCGTATTGGTAGGTGACTTTTTACTTTCAAAAGGTCTTTTGCTTTCCATTGACAATAACGATTTTGATTTACTTAAAATTATTTCTGTAGCGGTTCGTGAAATGAGTGAAGGAGAATTGCTTCAAATAGAAAAAGCACGCCGTTTAGACATTACAGAAGATGTTTATTATGAAATCATCAGACAAAAGACTGCCACACTTATTGCAGCCTGTTGTTCTCTCGGAGCCTGTGCTGTACAGCCGGATGATAAGGATGTGGTCGAACGCATGCGTAAATTCGGAGAACTGATTGGTATGGCCTTTCAGATTAAAGACGATTTGTTTGATTATACTGACGGACCAATAGGAAAACCTACCGGAATAGATATCAAAGAACAAAAAATGACCTTACCTCTTATATATGCTTTAAATAACTGTACAGGTAAAGAAAAAGCATGGGTCATTAATGCTGTAAAAAACCATAATAAGGACAAAAAGCGCGTCAAAGAAGTCATTGAGTTCGTTAAAGAAAAAGGAGGTCTTCAGTATGCAGAAGATAAAATGATGGCTTTTCAAAAAGAAGCTTTGTTACTGCTCCAAGATTTTCCTGAAAGCACTTATAAAGACGCCTTAATATTAATGGTGAATTACGTCATTGAAAGAAAAAAATAATTTTTTTACTTCCCTTACAACCTTTTCGGATTATTTTACGTCTATATAAATAGAAACAAGTATCTATTGAAAATAATTTCTTTACATAAAAAAGAAGAACAACTAATTGCTTTGGTAAAAAAACAGGATCGTGCTTCCCAAAAGAAGATGTTTGATCAGTTTGCACCCAAAATGTTAGGCGTTTGCAGACAGTATGTCAAAAATATTCACGATGCTGAAGATGTCATGCTATGTGGTTTTATGAAGGTTTTTCAAAACATCCATCAATTTGAACACAAAGGAAGTTTTGAAGGATGGATACGGAAAATTATGGTTTTTGAGAGTATTTCTTTTTTGCGAAGTCGTAAGGAAATGCTGTTTACAGAAGAAGTCAGTTATAAAGAAACACTTACCGAAGATCATTTAAGTTTCTATGAAACCGAAGCATTACAGCATATGATAGATACGTTGCCAGCTGGCTGTAAAACGGTTTTCATTCTATATGTTATTGAGGGTTATAAACATCAGGAGATTGCAGAGATGCTTATGATTTCGGAAGGTACCTCCAAATCACAGCTGGCAAACGCAAGAAAGCTATTACAGAATCAACTGAAAAAAAAAGAATTTTATAATGGAGCATTTTGAAAAAGATTTGAAAGAAAAATTTCTGAAAAGAGAAATTGCCCCATCTGAAAAAACAAGGAGCAGATTTGAAATGCTGTTAGACAACACCGATAAGAAACATCGATTTGCGAACAGTAAAAAAATAGTCATGACCGCAGCTTCTGTGTTTCTTTTGGGAGGTTTGTTAATGTATTGGTTCAGTACTGTTGTGAAAGATCAAATGACAGAACCTAATAAAACGGAGCAACAGTTAGTCAAACATTCAGATACCAAAGTTGAAGAAAAGAAAAATTTAGTAGCAGAAAAAAGTAAGGAAAGTTCTCATAAGAATAATAAAAAATCCTTTATAAAAACTAATACTGTTCCTGTTTCTGAAATCATAGAAAAAGAACCAACTGAACAGGAAGAAATTTCGCAACTGGTGCAATCTGTACAGGAAATTACTACACAGGAAGCTGTATTTCACAGTCAACAAGAAGAAATTATATCGCAACGTATTAAAGTTAGTCCGCAAAAGTTGCTGAATGTTATTGAATATGAAAAGCAAATAGAGTATTTGGCAGCCAACTCTAAATCCATGCAGCAGATATTCAGAGAATTAAGAGTAAAAATGGTGAATATTAATATTGAAAAAAAGAATTCCGATGCAAAAGAATAAACTGTATACAATCATTATGTCTTTATTGTTTCTTATTTTATCTAATAAAGGTATTGCTCAGGAACAAGATGTGTTTTCTCAGCGAATCCATCAGGTTTCGGTTCAGATCGACTCTATTGTGAGTCATAATAAAGATCTTTTGAAAAAAGAAATTGAAACTATTGAAAAAAGCAGAGCTTCCGGAGAAATAACCATGGAAGAGTATGAGGCTATGAAAATGTCAAAGTCAGAATTTTATGCTGTTGAAATAGAAAAAGCAATCACAGATAAGGAAAATGAGATTAAAGACATACTGCAGCAAAAAATTGACGGTAATTTAAAGCCAGATGCAGGCTTATTGCAAAGTATGGAAGCAGATCTGGCAGAAAAGCGGACCATGTTGGATGTGAGTTATAATATAGGCATTAATGGGGTCAATGATAAAAAAGGAGAATTTGAACTCGCAGGTACGGGGGCACTCGAAATATTGGGACGTACAAAAATATGGAAAAACAATCCGCATTATTTTATTAACTATGGAATTGGATTTACAGGAAATTATTTGAAACCCAAAAACAATTATGTACTCATAGAAGATGGCAATCAATCGATTTTAGTGGATAGCGGCAGATCATTAAAACAATCGAGAATTGATATTGGTACATTTCGACTGCCGTTTCTGTTTGAGTATGATTTTGCTTCTTCTTCTGCCGTTAAAAAAGTACATCCTCAGGTTCCGATACTTAATTCAAGACAAAGCTTCTTTATGGGTGTCGGGGGCTATATAGGTTTTACCGGGCATAAAAGCATCACACAGGTGGTTCGTTATGAAGAAGGAGGTAAAGAATATGTTGACCGTCATACCGGAAACAGAAACATAAATACGTTCCTATATGGAGTACAGGCACAGATTGGATATAAATATGTCAGTTTGTATTTTGATTATCAGTTAAGCCCTTTGTTTAAATCTAATCCGGATAGCCAACATATATACACAATTGGATTAAAGATATCTTGGTTTAATGTATTGATAAATTAAAGATTATCGAAAGGTCATACTAAAAAATACCAATGCTTTTTCTCATCAATTTAATCATCATATCCTATCGTAACCGCAGTTATTATTTGCTCTTTGAATCATTAAAAATAGATATATTAATAGACTATGATAGGAAAACATTGTGATACAGATATATTAGGATAACTTTTTTTATCTGACAGAGATTATTTCACATATTTGGCATGCTATTTGTTTTTAATAAGTTTTTAAGGATTACACTTCCCTTAAAGAGTTTAAATAACTGATACAAAAAGGTTTAACACTATCTTTCAGAGAGTAGACCTTAGTTGCCAATTTAATAAACATAAGTAATAGTAGTGGAAGAATCACTCATCTTCCAAAATATTGTCTTCCCTTAAAAGGAATCTATGTAGCGCTCATAGATTATCAGGTATTTTCTTATGTTCTATTGCATGAACTTGAAATAGTTTCTCAAAACTATTATGGGCAATATGATTTTATTCTACCACATCATAGCCTAAAAAATAGGATTAAAAAGTTTAAATAATTCACTAAAAGAAGAAAAAATGAAAAAAAACAACATTTTATTTGGTAGAAAAGTGCTGGCACTTTTATTAAGTACTTCATCTATTTTTACATTCTCTAATGATCTACATGCAAACGCATTATCCGGAATTTACAGCAGTAATGTTAGACAACTGACAGTACAAAGCAAACTTCCCAAAGTAGTAGTATTGAATACATATGGCTCTTTTATGGCAGAATTAGAAAACTATGCCATCTCTACAACAGAATTAAGAGAGGGGTTTAATGAATGGTTTGCATTAGACAGCAGACATACCTTCACGCTCGTCAAAGAGTATACGGATGCATTGGGCATTACACACCAAAGTTATCAGCATCTTTTTGAAGGGTATACAATAGAAGGAGAACTGATTTTGGTACATTCAAAAAATAATCTGGTGCAGGTGGTAAACGGACAAATCAGCCAGTTTAGTGAACTCAATACCATTGCAACAATTAGTGATGAAAATGCCGTTGCTTCCTCAATAAGGCATTTTGGAGTTGAGAATGCGAAAATCAGTTCCGTTGAAACGGTGATTGCAAAAGTAACTGTAGAAGGAAAGGCACAATTAACCTTTGCAAAAAAAGTAAGCCTTTTCTCTGCTGTTCCTCTAAAAGGAATAACACTGTATATAGATGCTCAGTCCGGTGCTGTTATAAATGAATATAGCAACATTAAACATGCAGATGTACAGGGTAGCGGAACCACTTATTACAGGAATACACAGTCCATTACAGTTGATAGCTATAATGGTCAATACCGATTAAAAGATAATGCGCGGAACATACATACCTTAAACGGAAGCAATGTTAGTAATATAGATGATGATGGCAATATTATTGGTGCTACGGAATATACAAGCTCTACAACGACTTTTAATGCTGTGCAAGTAAAACCTGCGATAGATGTACATTGGGGTATCGGAAAAACGTATGACTATTATAAAAACATACATAATAGAAACGGGTTTGATAATAATAACTCAATTCTAAAAAATTATTATGATGCAGGTGATTTTATGGGGGACCATGCAAATGCTGGTGCATTGGATATACCCGGAGAGGTAGTAGGCATATTTTATGGGAGAGGAGAGGCTGGTTTGATGAATCCGGTTGTAGGATTAGATATTGCAGGACATGAGTTTTCTCATTTGGTAGTCTCAAGAAGCGATAATGGTGATTTGATATATCAGGGAGAATCAGGGGCTTTAAATGAAAGTTTTGCTGATATATTCGCTACTTCTGTTGAGTTTTATACTAATCTGTCTCCAAACTGGACCATAGGAGAAGGAGTGTTTATATCGACTCCAGGGTATTTAAGAAGTATGTCTGATCCGAAATCAGCAAGTGCTGCCGATGGCCTACAGCAACCAGACACGTATATGGGAACTTACTGGTTGCCAAATGGGTATGTGCATATCAATAGTGGAGTTGGTAACCACTGGTTTTATTTATTAAGTGTAGGCGGTTCAGGAACTAATGATATCAATAATCAATATAATGTAACTGGTATTACAATACAAAAAGCAGAAAAGATTGCATACAGAACGCTCAATCTGTTGACTCCAAATGCTCAATATATTGATGCTTTCAATGCTTCAAAGATTGCTGCAACGGATCTGTATGGAGCCAATTCAAACGAATTACTGCAAGTAGTGGAAGCCTGGTGGGCTGTAGGTATTGGAGACAGAAGTGCCGGTATAGATGAAAATGACATTAATAATAAGATCTCTGCGTATCCGAATCCGGTAACAGATAAAAGCTTTACCATTAATGTCGGATTTACAGAAACTACTTCTTTTGAAATCTATGATGTATTAGGAAAAAAAGTACGAAATGCAACTGTACTTCAAGAAGGAGAAAATACAATCAATGTATCAGAAATACAGACGGGTATATACATTTTGAAGTTCAATGTTAATGGAAAATCACTCTCTAAAAAACTGATCATCAAATAATTGTTTTTAAAGTCAAATAATACTAACTATTTATATAAAAACATGAAAAAAATTATTATTTTATTTGCATTGTGTCTGTTAATAACACAATCAAATGCGCAACAGCAATTATACACTTTCAGTGCTTTTCAGCAAGATTATACCGATTTAGTATCTCCAATCTCTGTTAATAACGGTCAGGTATGGAAATCGAATGGTTTCGGATCTTTTCAGGTGCCATTTAGCTTTGAAATAGCAGGGAATAATATTGCACAATTCTTTTTTATTGATGATAATTTTTTCTTTATGACAGATACATTCGATATGTATCTTATGACAGTTTCAGGTATTGATATTCAGGATAAGAATTATGCACAAGGAGTTTCCCAATCGCCGATTAGCTACAAGGTAGAGGGTACTTCAGGAAACAGAATTCTGAAAATAGAGGTCAAAAATGCAGGTTCAGAAACCGAGGTTGAGGTAAAACAAATGAATAACCTTTTTCTGAATTTTCAGATATGGATTTATGAAGGAACGAATGTGATTGAATATCGATACGGAGATTCAAACATTACTGCAAATGATATGACTATGTTGGAAGAAAAGAACTCTCTTTTGATAGGAATGGGTGACGAGGAGTTGAATTATGGCTTTTTTGTTTACGGAAATGAAACACCACCTTCTTTTGCTGAGCTTGTGAATGCTAATGAGGGTAGTGAAGATCAGTATAGAAACACATCCTATCCGGTAAATGGGACAGTATATCGATTTACTCCGACGACAACTGTCAGTACAGATGACTTTAACAAAACAAAATTTAACCTATATCCAAATCCGGTAACTGATGTAGTACATGTTTCTTTGGAAAAAATCACACCGGAAGAATACAGTATTCTTGATGCAAACGGAAAAACGATCAGAAAGGGTAGTCTGAATGCTTTAGAGAATACCTTAGATTTAGGAGCACTAAATTCAGGAGCGTATTTTATTAAAATAGGAAATACAACGAAAAAAATTATTAAAAAATAAACGATTAGTTCAGTTATAAAATAATCGGTTTGACGCTGTGTTCAATTCCAGATCAAACGTGCTTTCAGGAAGATGATGTTATTCTGAAAATAGGTTATACTTTTTTGAAATACAATGAAATACAGAATAGCATCTGTTTCCGATGAGATAAGAAAGTAGCACAGCATCTACCGATAAAAAATTAAATCTTTTTTCTGGAACAGCAACCTCTGCCAGGTTTAATACATATTTTGTATGAGAAAAAAAATGGATCAAAAAAGTAATTAATCGCGATTTATAAAAATTCTGGAACGGAAATTGTATTTTTGGAGCACATATAACAGAAACGTCCAATAATTAGTAGTTAGCCTCGTGCACGAGACAATCTACAAGTTAGGACTGGAGAGAAAAAATTAATTATTTATGAAAAAAACATTTACCATTTTAAGTTTGTGTGTGTATGCAGCATCAGCTCAGGCACAAGTGCAGGACTCAATTGCAGTCCAGGCACCGGTTTATTACGAAGCAGAAGTAGATTATCAAGTTGAAGCAGTTCCTGTTGAAGCAGTGCAGGTATATGATGCTGAAGCAGATGCAGTAACAGATGCGAATGGCAATTTACTGGATCAGTTAGGATATGACTTTTATGCAACAGCTGAGATGGATACTATTGTAAAATACCGCAGAGAGATTTTTCCTTTCGTAAGAGCAGGTTTTGGAAACTTATCAAAAGACCATCAGTTTGCTCATTCTGATTTCGGCTATATGAGATCTACTTCCTTTCAATGGGGATTTGATGTACGTCAGCCATTCAGTAAAGAAAAAAATCTTTTGGGATTGCGTTACGGAGTATCGTTTTCTTATAATTCAGTAGCACCTACAGACAATCGCATTTTTGTTGTTGATGGTAATAAAACCGTTTTAGAGCCAGCTGGCAGAGAATTGAGAAAAGGGCGTACTTTCTTTAGAAATTCTTATGTTGAAATTCCTATTGCACTTGATTTTGATTTTTCAACCAAAACATACAATCATGCTAATAGAAAGTTTGTGAAAAACAACAAACTTAACTTTGGTCTCGGAGGTTATGTAGGGTACAATATCAACTCCAAACAATTCCTTTCGTATCGTGATGATGTAGGCAATAAAGTGTCTGAAAAGGTAAAAGGAAAATGGAATGTAGAAGATTTTAATTATGGAGTTATGGCATACATAGGCTCAAGAAATACTAAGATATATGCTAAATACGATTTGGCACCTGTATTTAAAAACAACGACAATGATATGCGTTACTGGAGTCTTGGACTACAGTTAGATTTGAGATAATTCTAATGACGTATTTATAAAATGGCCTCTGTTTACAGAGGCTTTTTTTATTTTATTACCTTTGTGTGTTTCTATACATCTCTATAATCTTAATATAAAGAACTGATGATTTCCAAAAGTACTGTTGATGCTGTTTTTGATACTGTTCGGGTAGAAGAGGTAATAGGTGATTTTGTTACATTAAAAAAATCGGGAAGTAACTATAAAGGCTTAAGTCCTTTTGTGAATGAAAAAACACCTTCATTTATGGTATCACCGGCCAAACAAATCTGGAAAGATTTTAGTTCCGGAAAAGGGGGTAGTGCCATCACTTTTTTAATGGAACATGAACATTTTACTTATCCGGAAGCCATACGGTATTTAGCAAAAAAGTACAATATAGAAATTGAAGAGACCGAACAGACCGATCAGGAAAAAGAAGAAACCAATGAAAAGGAAAGTATGTTTCTTGTTTCTGAATTTGCTAAAAAATACTTTGAAATGATTCTTCATACTACTGATGAAGGAAAATCGGTCGGAGGTTCTTACTTTAAACAGAGGGGGTTTACCGCAGATACTATTAAGAAATTCGGACTTGGGTATTCACCTGATGCATGGGATGCTTTTACAAAAGAAGCTTTGGGCAAAGGGTATCAGTTACAATATCTGGATAAAACGGGATTAACTATTGTAAAAGAAGACAAAACGTTTGACCGCTTTAAGGGGCGTGTTATGTTTC
Organism: Flavobacterium sp.; assembly: GCA_032096595.1. GTDB lineage: Bacteria > Bacteroidota > Bacteroidia > Flavobacteriales > Flavobacteriaceae > Flavobacterium. The sequence goes on from DAMCXY010000004.1 coordinate 24,456, forward strand.
CGATACAGAGCCTCTCAGGCAGGGTGTTGGGATTTGGAGGGCGTATTCTTACCAATGATAAAAAAGCGGCTAAATATCTCAACTCTCCGGAAAGTGAAATTTACCACAAGAGTAAAGTCCTTTATGGTATCTATCATGCGAAACAGGCGATTGCCAAACAGGACAATTGTTTCCTTGTAGAAGGATATACGGATGTCATCCAAATGCATCAGTCCGGAATAGAGAATGTAGTGGCTTCTTCAGGAACAGCTCTTACACCGGATCAGATACGACTCATTCACAGGCTTACAAAAAATATTACCGTTCTGTTTGATGGCGATGCCGCCGGATTGCGGGCGTCAATACGCGGTATTGATCTGATACTTGAAGCCGGTATGAATGTTCGGGTGTGTACATTTCCGGATGGCGAAGATCCTGACAGTTTTGCAAAGAAAACACCACATGATGAACTGGTAAGATACCTCTCAGAAAATGCTACGGATTTTATCCGCTTCAAGGCTTCATTGTTAATGGATGAAGCAAAAGGAGATCCTATTAAAAAAGCGGATCTTATCCGCGATATCGTTGTGAGTATTTCTAAAGTACCGGATAACATTCAACGAGAAGTGTATATTCAGGAATGCTCCCGTATAATGGATATTTCAGAAGAGGTGCTTTTCAATACGCTGGCACAGATAGGAAAAAAAGAACTGGCAGAGGCAAATAAAAAATTCCATCAGGAAAAAAAACTGGAGGTTGTCAAAAATATTGAGTCCGAAGAAAAAACAGCAGTTGATATTATGTACCTTCTGGAGCGGAAACTCATAGAAATACTATTGCTGTATGGTAACTATGAAGAGCGGTTTGAAGAATATATATACCAGAGCAATGAACATGAAGAGGTAGAAATGGTACAGATTTTTATCACCCGTAAAGTCTTTGATCAGGTTTATCTGAGCCTTCATGAAGATGAGGTAGAATTTACCAATCCGCTGTTCAAAGCCATTTATCAGGATATCATTGCATATTATCATACCTACAATAGCTGGAATCTTGAAGATTATCTTGCACGGCTTCGACCTGAATTATCACAGGAGATCACGTCAATCATTATGGAGAATGAAAGGGAAACACTTCATAACTGGGAAGTGCAGAATATTTTTGTCAAAACAAAAGAACAGGGTATCTCGCAGTACGTATCTGAAACGATTATGACCCTTCGCTGGTACCTCGTAGATCAGATTGTTAGTGATTTGAGAAACAGTCTTCTGCAAAATCAATCCGATAATAATAGCGAATTGTTGTCTGAAGTAATGGATTACACCAAACTCTCCCATACATTTTCCACACAGTTAGGGAGAGTGATGTCACGTTTTTCGAAATAATCTATTTATATTCTTTGGGAATTTCACAAACCGGAATTGGCTGCATTTTATGTTGGTTAACCGCATGGAGTCGGCTATAGATGTTAAACACATCCAGCTCACGGCCTTCGAAATCAGCAGCTGTTTTTCCGCTATCATAAGCCATCATAGCTGCTTCAAGCTCATCGTAGTTAGCTCCAAGCTGGTCTTCATCTGATCGGTCGTCACCAAAAAGACCATCAGTTGGTTTTGCTTTAATAATATTTTGAGTAATACCAAGGTGATTTGCAAGACTGCGCACTTCTGACTTCATCAGATCTGCAATAGGGCTGATGTCTACGCCACCGTCACCATATTTAGTAAAAAAACCAACTCCGAAATCTTCAACTTTATTTCCGGTTCCTGCCACGAGCAACTGATGAATACCTGCAAAATAATACAGTGTAGTCATTCTCAAACGTGCACGGGTATTGGCAAGAGTAAGATTAAGTTTCACCTTATCATCAATGTCAGGTAGTGTTGTAGCTAAAAGGTCAAATGTCGATGTCAGATCTGCTTTATCGCTGGATACATTATCAAATTTTGAACGCAAAAAAGCAATGTGTTCCTGTGCTCTTGATACATGACTCTCTGCCTGATGAATAGGCATTTCCACACACAGTGTCGGCAATCCGGTCATGGCGCATAAAGTAGAAGTCAATGCGGAATCAATACCGCCTGATATACCAATCACAAATCCTTTTACATGGGCATTTTCTGCATATTTTTTTAACCATTGAACAATATGCTGAGCAATTTTTTCATTATTTATGTTGAGTGATTCCATAACAAAGTGAGGGTTTTTGTAAGCTGTATACTATATTTGTATTCTAAAATTTAAAAATAGCAATTATTATATTAATAAGCCGATTTATGAGAAAATATATTGTCCTACTGGTAAGCGGATTATTGCTTGCGGCCTGTACAAAAAAGGAAAAAATAAGCGCTGAGGTATCTGATATTCCCGTAGAAATAAACTTGAAAAGATTTGATAAAGAATTTGTAGAAACGCCGGATGAAAATCTTCCGGTTCTTAAAGCGAAATACCCGTATCTTTTTCCGGAAAATCTTAGCAATGAGGTTTGGATAGCGAAGAAAAAAGATACTCTGTTTTTAGAATTGTATAATGAAGTTCAGAAAAAATATCCGGATACAAAAGAATTGGAAAATAATCTGAAATCCCTTTTTCAGCATATCAGATACTATTTCCCGGATCAGCATCCGTCAAAAGTGATAACCGTTATTTCTGAAGTCGATATCGATGCAAAAGCGATCTATACAGACTCGTTATCTATAATTTCTTTGGATACCTATTTAGGAAAAGACCATCGGTTTTACCAGGGATTTGATACTTATTTATTAGAAGAATTCAATCCGGAAAGAATTCCTTCGGATTTGGCAGAAAGTTTCTTATTACGTACAATTCCTTTTCCTCAGGACCGTATGTTTCTTTCTCAAATGATCTATTACGGAAAATTAATGTATGCGAAAGATCTGCTGTTACCGGATACTTCAGATGCTCTTAAAATCGGATATACACCGGAACAGATTCAATGGTGCGAAGCCAACGAGTCACAGATGTGGAAGTATTTCGTGGAGAAGAAAGTATTTTTTGATACAGACACCAAACTGATTAGCCGATTTATTAAAACAGCTCCGTTTTCCAAGTTCTACCTCGATCTGGATGCAGAATCTCCGGGACGTGTAGGTGTTTGGGTAGGTTGGCAGATTGTACGGTCTTATATGAAAAATAATAATGTAACTTTGCAGGAATTATTTAAAAAAGACGCAAAAGATATTTTTGACAACTCTAAATACAAACCCAAAAAGTAATGGCAAAAACACACAAATCAGAAATTAAGATACAGGTTGAACTCGATGAAAACAAAGTTCCTGAAATACTCAGATGGACGGCGCAGGATGGAGGTATTGCAAACGAAATAGCAAAAGCAATGCTCTTATCTGTATGGGACAGCAGAAGTCAGGAAACACTGCGTATTGATTTATGGACAAAAGATATGCCTGTAGATGAAATGAAAGTTTTTTTTCATCAGACATTGGTAGCTATGGCAGACACATTTGAAAGAGCTACAGATGAGAAAAAAATGGCGGATACAATGCGTGATTTCTGTGCATACTTCGCTGAAAAGCTTGAATTACACAAATAAAAAAAGAGGTTCATCATTGAACCTCTTTTTTTATTTATACAAAACTGTCGTTTTTAAAAATATCCTGATTTATTTCATCTATATAAGTAAGAACTTCATCCCGTCCGATTTCTTCTGACGAAGAAGTTACAAAAAAAGGAGGTGTTTCTTCCCAGTTATTGGCAAGCAGCGCTTTTCGGTAAGCAGCTACGTGCTGCTGTATCTTTCCTTTACTGATCTTATCTGCTTTTGTAAAAATAATACTTAAAGGAACTCCGAGTTCTCCAAGATAAGTGATGAATTCCAAATCAATTTTTTGAGCTTCATGGCGGATATCCACCAAAACAAAAGCGGCTACCAACTGTTCTCTTTTCTCAAAATAATCGGTAATAAACTTTTGAAAAACAGCTTTGGTTTTTTTGGAAACCTTTGCATATCCGTAACCTGGTAAATCAACTAAAAACCAATTGCTGTTGATTTTGAAGTGGTTGATTAACTGTGTTTTTCCAGGCTTACTCGAAGTCTTAGCCAGATTTTTATTGTTGGTAAGCATATTAATCAATGAAGACTTTCCAACATTTGAACGCCCGATAAAAGCATACTCCGGTAACGGTTCATTCGGACATTTGGCAACGTCTGAATTACTGATTATAAATTCGGCCGTATTGATTTTCATAACTTATAAATTTCTTTTTTGAAGCCAGTCATATAATATTTCGTTGAACTCTGACGGATGCTCCATCATAGCAGCATGTCCGCATTTGTCAATCCAAAATAAATCGGAATCCGGCAACAATTCGTTAAACTCCTCAGCTACTTCCGGTGGAGTGACTATATCATTTCTTCCCCATATCAAACATGTAGGAGTAGGCATTTTTGGTAAATCTTTTGCCATGTTGTGACGGATAGCACTTTTGGCAATCGTTAAGGTTTTTATAAGTTTTATACGGTCATTTACGGTAGCAAACACATCATCAACAATCTCTTTAGTCGCAACTTCCGGATCATAAAATACATCCTGAGCTTTTTTTCGTATGAATTCATAATCGCCTCTTCTTGGATAGGAATCACCCATAGCACTTTCATAAAGTCCCGAACTACCTGTCAAAATCATTGCTTTAACATTCTGAGGATATAATTTAGTGTGCAAAAGAGCAATATGGCCACCTAATGAATTTCCTAATAAAATTGCGTTGCTTATTCCTTTGTGCTTTAAAAAGTTGTCTAAAAATTTAGCAAAGCTTTTGATATTTGTTTTTAATAAACTATTGGAATAAAGCGGTAATTCGGGTAGTAAGATACGATAACCTTTGCTTGGAAAATAATCGATAACTCCATCAAAATTACTTAATCCACCCATAAGTCCGTGTAAAATAACTATAGGGGTGCCTTCGCCATATTCAACATATCTAAATTTTCCTTCTTCCTTTATTTTTTCGTCCATTTATTGTGGATGTTATATTCGTACAAATATACAATTTTATGGAAATAAATTTCCGTGATACATATAAAACCTCTGTAAATATAGCCTTATGGTAATATTGGTTCCTGAATCAGCATTGAAAAGTATTGTTTTTGAATGAGAAAGAAAAAAATATAAACCCCGGATAAAGTCTTTTGTTTTTTGGTATTTCGGAAAGGTTCTGTAAACGTTAAGTCTGCATTATGGATTGCTAATCAGTTGTTTACTGTGATTTATGTGTGAACACAGATTTCAAAAAACTTATCAACAAAGTGGTAAAAAGTGGTAGAAAGTGGTAAAAAAAAAGTACATTTGCTATAAAATTAATCTAATTCATACAGATTGAACGCAATTGTAGGGACATATGAGTGTAAAATAGATGCCAAAGGACGGGCACTGGTACCGGTTGCTTTAAAAAAGCAGCTGCCAGCTATTGCTGATGGTTTTGTGCTAAAGCGTTCTGTTTTTGAGTCCTGTCTGGAGCTATGGCCTATGCAGGAATGGAATAAGATGATGGAAAAGATTAACAAGCTCAATCGTTTCAACAGAAAAAATGATTTGTTTGTCAGAAAATTTATGGCAGGAGTTAAAAATGTGGAAATAGATGATGCAGGGCGTTTGCTTTTGTCAAAAGATCTGATTGAGTTTGCGAAAATAAATAAAGAAATTGTTTTTTCGTCCAAATTGAATGTTGTAGAAATCTGGGATAAAGATTTATACGAGCAGACTCTGGAAGAAGATATCGATTTTGCAAATTTGGCAGAAGAAGTAATGGGTAATATTGAGACAGATGAGCAATAACACAGAATACCATAATCCGGTACTGTTAAAAGAAACGGTAGCAGGCTTGAACATAACTCCTGATGGCGTTTATGTAGATGTTACATTTGGCGGCGGCGGACATTCCCGTGAAATTATGCGTCATCTCGGAGAAAAAGGAAAACTGTTTGCTTTTGATCAGGATGAAGATGCTCTGGCAAATACTATTGAGGATGATCGGTTCCAGTTGATCAACGAAAATTTCAGATTTCTGAAACGTTATCTGCGCTTTTACGGCATTAAACAGGTCGATGGTATTTTGGCTGATCTTGGCGTGTCTTCTCATCAATTTGATGTGGCGGAAAGAGGATTTTCTACAAGGTTTGATGCGGAGCTCGATATGCGAATGAATCAGAAAGGAGCTTTGTCTGCTTATAACGTAATCAATGAATATACAGAGGCAGATCTGGCACGTTTGTTTTTTGATTACGGGGAGCTCAAAAATTCAAGAGGACTTGCAAGTGCAATTGTTCAGGCGAGAAAAGAAGAAGAAATAAAAAATACAGAACAGCTCAAAAAAGTCTTAGGACGTTTTTTACCGGCTCATAAAAGCAACAAAATTCTGGCGCAGATTTATCAGGCGATCCGTATCGAGGTAAACCAGGAAATGGAAGTGCTTAAAGAATTTTTAGAGCAGTCATTAGAAATATTAAAACCGGGAGGAAGACTCAGTATTATTTCCTATCACTCTCTGGAAGACCGTTTGGTAAAAAGATTTATGAAAAACGGGATGTTTGAAGGGGAGCCGGAGCGTGATTTTTTCGGAAGATTTGAAGTGCCGTTTCAACTCATCGGAAAAATGATCATCCCGTCAGAAGAAGAAATTGCGGTAAACAACAGAGCAAGAAGCGCAAAATTAAGAATAGCAGAAAAAAAATAAATGAATATCTACAACATCATAAAGGCAAAATATCTGGTAGAAGGACAGTCCTTAAAAAACTGGTTCTTTATCATATATGTAATCTTTTGGGCGTTGATATTGATTGCAAACACGCATATTTATGAGCAGAAAACCATAAGTATCCGTGATTTAACCGAAGAGGTAAAAGAATTGAGATCAGAATTTGTAGACCGCCGTTCAGAATTAATGAAACTGCGAATGGAATCTACAATTTCGAAGCAAATGGAATTAAAGGAAATCAAACCTTCTTCCGTTCCGCCTAAAAAAATTAAGGTAATAGTGGAGGAAGAAAAAAAAGGATGGCTTGAGAGGTTATGGGATTAACGAGTAAAAATGAAGACGTAAAGATCTACATCGTTTTTTTAGGCCTTGTAGCTGTTTGCTTTGCTATTTTTATCAAATTGAGTCTGGTACAGTTCAAGGATGGTGATAAATGGCGTGAAAAAGCAGATAGTCTCACGGTAAAAGACGAGAAAATCGCTGCAAACAGAGGGAATATCTATTCTTCTGACGGTAGTTTGCTGGCTACTTCTATCCCTAAATACACCATTTATTTTGATCCTTTTTCACCGTCAGATGAGCATTTTGAAGCCAATGTAAAAGGACTTTCAGATTCACTTTCGCGATTCCTTAAAAACAAATCATCAGGCGAATATGAGGCTTCATTCAGAAAAGCCCGTGCTCATAAAAAAAGATACATGCACATCGCTACAAAGTTGAGCTATACTGATTATATGAGAATGCGTTCTTTTCCGATGTTTAATTTGGGAAAATACAAAGGGGGTATGATCATCGATCAGGTAAACGTACGCGAATATCCAATGGGAATGATTGCCAACAGAACCATCGGATATGAAAGAAAAAATGATGACGGAACCTTTACCAGAAAAGGAATAGAAGCTGCTTTTACGGAAAAGTTAACCGGAAAAGACGGAAGACGGACGGTTCAAAAAATGTCTAAAAATCTATGGAAAGCAATTGGTGATGGTAATGAAATAGATCCTGTAGACGGGTATGATATCATAACCACCATCGATGTATATATACAGGATATTGCACATCACGCTTTATTAAACTCTTTGGAGTATTATGAAGCAGACCATGGAACAGTTATCGTTATGGAAACGGAAACAGGGCAGATAAAGGCAATTTCAAACCTGGGCAGAGGTACAGATGGTAAATATACCGAAACAGTAAACTATGCGGTTACAGAATCTCATGAGCCTGGTTCTACCTTCAAGCTGGCATCTATGCTGGCATTGCTTGACGATAAAAAAGCCGACACAGCTACTATATATGATACCAAACAGGGAGTAGTGCTCTTTTCGGGAAAAAGAGTAGTGGACTCCAACAGACGAGGTTATGGAAAAGTTTCACTGGCACGCGGATTTGAGCTATCATCCAATACGGTGATTACACAAGCGGTTAATGAAGCCTACAAAGACAATCCGAAACAGTTTACGGATAAACTGATGAGTTTCGGATTTAATAAACCTTTGGGAATTGATCTCAAAGGAGAAGGACGTTCTTATATTCCGTTACCGGGACAAAAAGGCTGGAGCAAAATTGCCCTGCCGTGGATGGCATTCGGATATGGAGTATCTGTCACCCCTTTACAGACATTGACGTTATATAATGCAGTAGCCAACAATGGAAAAATGGTAAAACCGCAGTTTGTAAGAGAAATAAGAGATGTAAACCATACCGTCAAAGTTTTTGAAACTGAAGTAATGAATCCTCAGATAGTAAGTACAGATGCTCTGAAAAAGATACAGGCCGTATTAAAAAATGTAGTAGTTAAAGGAACCGGAAAGAAATTGTATTCCCCGGATTTTTCTATGGCAGGAAAAACAGGAACAGCCCAGATGAACTACGGAGGCGGAAAAACACATGGAGAGGGCGGTATGTATTACGCATCTTCCTTTGCAGGTTATTTTCCCGCTGAAAATCCTAAATATTCCTGTATCGTAGTAGTACACAGACCTAATCGGGCAAAAAGCTATTATGGAGGTGATGTGGCAGGTCCGGTTTTCAAACGCATTGCACAGAAAATATTTACAGATGTACCCTCTTTAAGAGAAATAAAAAATATAAACAAACCGCTTAAAAATATAGAAGCAGAGTATAATAAATATTATGCATCTGTAAAACAAAGCGGTAGTCAGATGCCGGATGTCAAAGGTTTGCCGGCAATGGATGCAATAGCCATCCTTGAAAATCTGGGATTAAAAGTAAAAACAGTTGGTTTTGGAAAAGTTAAAAACCAATCTGTAGTAGTAGGAAATACCATACAGAAGAATCAGATCATAACATTGGAGTTAAGTTGAAAAAGCTAAAAGACATATTATATAAAGTTTCTTTAGAATCTGTGCGAGGCAATACAGATACTGAAGTAAATCTGCTTACATTCGATTCTCGTCAGGCCGGACCGGGCAGCCTGTTTATTGCAGTCAGAGGAACCGTTTCAGACGGACATGATTATATTGATAAAGCAATTGCCAACGGAGCTACTGCAATTGTTTGCGAAAAACTGCCGCAAAACTTTCAGGAAAGTGTTACATACATTTCTGTAACAGACTCCAATGAAGCATTGGCAATCATAGCGTCCAATTTTTACGATAAACCTTCTGAAAAACTAAAACTGACCGGAATTACAGGAACCAACGGAAAAACAACCGTTGCCACCTTATTATATCAGTTATTCACTAAAGCCGGATACAAAACAGGTCTTTTATCAACCGTAAAAATACTTATCGGTGAGCAGGAATATGAAGCTACGCATACAACACCTGATTCCATTACCATCAACCATTATCTGGCAATGATGGCAGAAGCGGGATGTGAATATTGCTTTATGGAAGTCAGTTCTCATGGTATTGCTCAAAAACGTACGGCAGCGCTTCATTTTGCAGGAGGCGTATTTACCAACTTATCACACGATCATTTAGATTATCATAAAAACTTTGCAGAATACCGCGATGTGAAAAAAAGTTTTTTTGATCATTTACCTAAAAATGCTTTTGCCATTACCAATACAGATGATAAAAACGGAATGGTGATGTTGCAAAATACAGCTGCATCAAAGTTTACGTATGCCCTGAAAAACATAGCCGACTACCATGCTCAGATATTGGAAAGTCAGTTTTCGGGAATGCTTATGCGCATTCAGGAAACTGAAGTATGGGTGCAGTTAATAGGTCATTTCAATGCTTCCAATATATTGGCGGTTTACAGTACGGCGCTTCAGCTTGGTTTGGAGAAAGACGAAGTGCTGGTTCACCTCAGTACATTGAAAAGTGTTTCGGGCAGATTCCAGTTCATCATCTCAGAAACTAAAATCACGGCAATTGTAGATTATGCACATACACCGGATGCGCTTGAAAATGTTCTGAAAACAATAGAAGAAATAAGAACACGTAATGAACAGTTAATCACCATTGTTGGGTGTGGCGGAAACCGCGATAAAACAAAGCGACCGGAAATGGGGAAAATTGCTGCTGAGAAAAGCGATCAGGTAATATTTACCTCTGACAATCCCAGAAATGAAGACCCTTATGAAATCTTAAAAGAAATAGAAGCAGGGGTAGAACCTCAGAACAGCAAAAAAATACTGACCATAGAAGATCGCCGTCAGGCAATCAAAACGGCAGCTACAATTGCAAAACAAGGAGATATCATACTCATTGCCGGAAAAGGACATGAAACCTATCAGGAGATAAAAGGGGTAAAACACCACTTCAATGATTTGGAAGAAATAAGAGAAATTTTAAACGCTTTAAATAAATAAAATGCTGTACTATTTACTTCAATACTTAGATCGATATTTTGATATTCCGGGAACGGGATTGTATCAGTATATCACTTTTCGTTCAGGTGTGGCAATTATTTTGGCCTTATTGATTTCTACCATTTTCGGAAAAAGAATCATCAACTATCTGCGTAAAAAACAAATCGGAGAAACGGTAAGAGAGTTAGGACTGGAAGGACAGAATGAAAAAGCCGGAACTCCTACCATGGGAGGTATCATCATCATCATCTCTACGCTTATTCCGGTATTGCTCATCGCAAAGCTGGATAATATTTATGTATTGCTGTTGATACTGACAACCATCTGGATGGGAACCATTGGTTTTCTCGATGATTATATCAAAATATTTAAAAAAGATAAAGAAGGGCTCAAAGGACGCTTTAAAGTTGTAGGACAGGTGGGACTTGGACTAATCGTTGGAGCGATACTATACTATCACCCGGATGTCACAGTAAGAGACACACCGAGCATTCTTATAGAGTCGGGGGTTACCAGCAAATTCGATGTCAAATCTACGATTACAACCATTCCGTTCTTTAAAGATAATGAGTTTGATTATGGACAACTTATTTCGTGGATGGGTGAAGGGTATCAGGAATACATCTGGCTAATATTCATCCCGATTGTTATTTTTATTGTCACTGCGGTTTCAAACGGTGCCAATCTTACAGACGGAATTGACGGTCTCGCTGCGGGTACTTCGGCTATTGCTGTACTGGCGTTGGGTATTTTTGCCTTTATATCAGGAAACGTGATTTTTTCAAATTATCTGAACATCATGTACATACCCAATTCGGGAGAGATGACCATATTTATATCCGCCTTTATAGGAGGACTCATAGGATTTCTCTGGTACAATGCCTATCCGGCTCAGGTATTTATGGGAGATACAGGAAGTTTAACCATTGGAGGAATCATAGCGGTTTTGGCTATTGCTGTAAGAAAAGAATTATTGATACCTGTATTGTGTGGAATATTTTTAGCAGAAAATATGTCTGTAGTACTTCAGGTTGCCTATTTCAAATTCACCAAAAAGAGATATGGAGAAGGGCGTCGTATTTTTCTGATGGCACCGCTACACCACCATTTCCAGAAAAAAGGATACCATGAAAGCAAAATCGTAACCCGTTTCTGGATCATCGGAATCTTTTTGGCCATTTTTTGCGTAGTATCCTTAAAACTGAGATAAGATGAAAATAGCAATTCTTGGAGGAGGAGAAAGCGGAGTAGGTACAGCCCTGCTTGCCAAGCAAAAAGGATATGAAGTGTTCTTGTCTGATTTCGGTCTGATCAAGCAAAAATATAAAAAAGTGCTGGAAGAAAATGCTGTAGAATGGGAAGAAGGAACTCATACGGAAGAGCGTATTTTAGCAGCGGATATAGTCATGAAAAGCCCGGGTATTCCGGATAAAGTGACCATTGTAAAAGCAATAAAAGAAAAAGGAATTCCGGTAGTATCTGAAATAGAATTTGCCTATGCGTATGCTCAGAACATTTCTATTGGCATTACAGGGAGCAACGGTAAAACCACCACCACTCTTTTAACGCATCATGTATTAAAAGAAGCGGGATTAAATATAGGAGTGGCGGGTAATATAGGAGATAGTTTTGCAGAACAGATTGCAGTGGCTCCGGATAAAATATATGTGTTGGAATTGAGCAGTTTTCAATTAGATGGCATCGAAACCTACAAACCGCATATAGCCGTCATTACAAATCTGAGTCCGGATCATTTAGACCGGTATGATTATAAATATGAAAACTATATAGAAGCAAAATTCAGAATCACCAAAAATCAGACAGAAGAAGATTTTCTTATATATGATGATGACGATGAGGAGATAAAAAAATGGTTAAGCACACATAAAGTAAAAGCACAGCTGGTTCCTTTTTCATTAACAAAAAAACTGAATCAGGGAGCTTATTTAGAAGATAACAACATACGATCAATGATAAACGACGAAAAAGTAATTATACCAATCAAAGAGATTGCTATAGAAGGTAAACATAATGTAAAAAACGCTATGGCAGCAACATTAGTAGCACAAATGATGAAAGTACGCAAACAGACCATAAGAGAAAGTCTGTCCAATTTTCAGGGAGCGGAACATCGTTTGGAAAAAGTAGCGAAAATCAATAAAGTACAATACATCAACGACTCAAAAGCGACAAATGTAAATGCTACTTATTTTGCCTTAGAGAGTATGAATGTACCAACGGTATGGATTGTAGGAGGTGTTGATAAAGGGAATGATTACGACGAACTGATGGCTTTTGTGCATGAAAAAGTAAAAGCGATTATTTGTTTAGGCATTGATAATGAAAAAATAAAAAAAGCTTTTTCAAACGTGGTGGATATTATGATTGAAACCACTTCTATGAATGAAGCAGTAAAAATAGCAAGCAAAATAGCGGAAGAAGGAGAAGCGGTACTATTGTCGCCGGCATGTGCCAGTTTTGACCTGTTTACCAGCTATGAAGACAGAGGACATCAATTTAAAGAAGCTGTAAATAATATATAAACAACCAATATGAGAAAGTTATTATCCCGTTTTCAAGGAGATAAAGCTATTTGGGCCTACGTAATACTGTTAGCCCTGTTCTCTTTTATGCCTGTATTTAGCGCAAGTACCAATTTGGTGCATGTGGTAGGTACCGGTACCATTATTGGGTTATTGCTCAAGCACTTCTTTCATATCTTCATCGGTATTGTCATCATCTATGTGGTACACAGAATACCTTTTGATAAATTAAAATTCATTGCTCCGGTTGCCTGGTTCCCGGTTTTCCTGTTATTGGTTTTTACGGCCTTACAGGGAATGGTTATCGGCGGAGCAAATGCCAGCCGCTGGCTCAAAGTTCCGGGGGTTAATATATCGTTTCAGCCATCCTCAATAGGTTGGATTGCTTTAATGGCTTATTTAGCCTGGTTTTTGTGGCGTTTTGCAGACGAAAAATATACCTTCAAATGGTCACTCCTTTGGGTGTGGCTACCGATCGGACTCATCGTCTTGCCTATTTTTCCTTCCAACCTGTCAACGGCGGCCATCATATTTTTTATGGCATGTGTGTTACTGTTTATGGGGAAATATCCGGTTAAATATTTAACGAAAATAGTTGGGATTGGAGCCGTTTTCTGTGTGGTGATGTTTGGCGCAGTAAAAGCATTTCCGGATATCATGCCTTCCCGTTTTAATACTTGGGTAGCACGTGTGAACCGTTTTGGTTCAGAAGACAAAGATGTGGACAGATATCAGATAGACAATGCTAAAATTGCTATTGCGCAGGGCAGAATGTTTGGAGTAGGACCGGGAAAAAGCATTCAGAAAAACTTTTTGCCACAATCTTCTTCAGATTTTATCTATGCCATCATTGTAGAAGAATTCGGATTTTTAGGAGGTATAGTCGTTCTGATTGTCTATGTATTGTTGTTATGGCGTTTTTTAGTAGTAAGCAGCAAGGCATCCAATCTGTTTGGTAAATATCTGGTCGTCGGGCTCGGATTTTCCATCGTCTTCCAGTCCTTTATCAACATGGGTGTGGCGGTAGAAATATTTCCGACTACAGGACAGCCGTTGCCACTGATAAGTAGTGGGGGTACCTCTATCTGGATGACTTGTGTGTCGTTAGGAATCATTCTCAGCGTATCAAGAAGAGAAGAAGAAGTACGTCAGCAATTAAAAGAAAATCAAGAAAAAGAAGAAGAATTCAGACGAATTTTAGAAGAACAGGAATTACAACAGGCACAAATAGACGAATCCAATCCGATGAGTGCCGTAATAAACAAATAAAATGAAAGCAAATCCAAAATTTATAATTAGCGGAGGAGGTACAGGCGGACATATATATCCGGCTCTGGCCATTGCAAATGAAATCAAGGCGCAATATCCTGCGGCTGAAATCTTATTTGTCGGCGCTAAAGATAAAATGGAAATGCAAAAAGTACCTGCAGCGGGATATCCTATTATTGGATTGTGGATTTCGGGAATACAGCGAAAGCTAACGCTTCAGAATGCCATGTTTCCGTTAAAATTCATTTCGAGTTTATGGAAATCGCGGGCAATCATTAAAAAATTTAAACCTGATGTAGTAATAGGTACAGGAGGGTTTGCGAGCGGAGCGGTGGTAAAAACCGCAGCCTCTATGGGAATTCCAACCATTGTTCAGGAACAAAATTCCTATCCGGGAATCACCAACAAAATGCTGGCTAAAAAGGCAAAAGCCATTTGTGTGGCGTATGACGGACTCGAGCGTTTTTTTCCAAAAGATAAAATAGTAAAGACGGGAAATCCGGTGCGTTTAGATCTATTGGAGCTATCGGATAAAAAAGCAGAAGCACAACACTATTTCAATCTTGATACAGCCAAAAAAACATTGGTGGTATTAGGAGGAAGTTTAGGAGCACGCCGTATCAATCAACTTATCGAAAAACAACTCCCGTTCTTTAAACAAAAAGAAGTGCAGATCATCTGGCAGTGCGGAAGTTATTACTACGAAGAATACAAAAAATACAACAGTGAAGAAAACGTACAGGTAGTCGCTTTTATAGAACGTATGGATCTGGTGTTTGCAGCTGCAGATATCATCATTTCTAGAGCGGGCGCATCTTCTGTTTCTGAACTGGCAATAGTAGGGAAACCGGTAATATTCATCCCGTCTCCGAATGTTGCGGAAGACCATCAGACAAAGAACGCACAAAGCATCAGCAATAAAAATGGAGCGCTGCTGATAAGAGAACAAGAGTTAGAAACACAATTTGAACAACAGTTTTCAGACCTGCTCTCCAATGAGCAAATGAGAAACGAGTTGTCAAAAAATATAAAAGCATTGGCATTGCCCAATGCAACAAAAGAAATAGTAAAAGAAATCTTTAAGTGGGTAAAATAATGAATCTGGCAGGCATACAAAATATCTATTTTATTGGCATTGGTGGCATTGGAATGAGCGCCATAGCCCGCTATTTTCACAGATTGGGTAAAAACGTTTCGGGATATGATAAAACCGCTACCCACCTGACGGATGAATTGGTTCAGGAAGGAATTGCTATTCACTTCTCAGACGATATCAGCCTGATTGCAGAAAACTATAAAAACAAAGAAAATACTTTAGTAGTCATCACACCGGCTATACCTAAAGACCATACCGAGTGGAACTATTTTAAAAACAATGGTTTCGAAATTAAAAAAAGAGCAGAAGTATTGGGAATCATCACCCGCAATACCTATTCTCTTGCTGTAGCAGGCACACATGGTAAAACAACTACATCAAGCATGTTGGCACATATCCTGTACCAATGCGGAGCAGATGTAACATCCTTTTTAGGAGGAGTGTTGGAAAACTATGATACCAACCTCGTTGGAGAGGGTACCAAAGTTACGGTTGTTGAAGCAGATGAATTTGATCGTTCTTTTTTACACCTGCATCCGAACATTGCGTGTGTAATATCCAATGATGCAGATCATCTGGACATCTATGGGACCAATGATGAAATAAAAAAATCTTTTGAAGAATTTGCTGAAAAAGTAGAAGATAAAAAAGCACTTTTTGTAGCGGAAAGCGTAGCTATTGAAGGTGTAAAAGTCGGATTTGATTCCTCAAATGATATTGTTGCGAAAAACCTGAGAATTGAAAACGGCTACCGTTTATTTGATATTGATTTCGGAGATGAACAGGTACATGATATTCAATTGCTGATGCCGGGACATCATAATGTCCTTAATGCAACATTAGCCTTTTCTATGGCAAGAGCATTCGGACTGAAAACAGCCGATATTAAAAAAGCATTAGCTGATTTTAAAGGTGTTCGCAGAAGGTTTTCTTTTAAAATAAGAAACAACGATTTTGTATTCATAGATGATTATGCTCATCATCCTACAGAAATCAAAGCGGTATATCAGGCCGTAAGAGAATTATATCCTGATAAAAAAATAACAGGCGTTTTTCAGCCGCACCTGTTCAGCCGCACACGTGATTTTATGGAGGACTTTGCAGCGAGTTTATCGGGCTTTGATGCCTTGATATTGTTGGATATATACCCAGCAAGAGAATTGCCGATAGAAGGGGTTACCTCTGCAGCTTTGTTAGAGAAAGTGCAAAATGAAAACAAAAAGCTGTATACGAAACAGCAATTACTCCAAAATCTGAAAACCCTCAATACCGATGTTTTGGTTACGATCGGAGCAGGAGATATAGGAGAAATGATAGACGATATACATGCTGTATTAGCAGAAAGAAAAAAATAAAAATGATAAAAAAAATCAATTGGTTCGACGTTTATCTGGTGCTGGTAATAACCGCACTGATCGCTGTTTTCCTGTTTGCGAAACAACGGAATAAATTGCGTACGGTTGATCATATTGAAGTAAAATTTTTGAGCAATAACAACCATTTTCTTACACAAGAAATGGTTAATAACTTGTTGATACAAAATTTTCCGAGAGCTTCCAAAGTATTCAAAGATGATTTAGATTTGAATAGATTGGAGAGAGAACTGCGTAAAAATGAAATGATTGCCTCATCGCAGGTATATTTCGATGCAAATGGTGTATTAAACGCCCATGTAGTTCAGAAAACGGCCATAGCCAGAGTTCTTACAAACGATGATTCGTATTATATTGACAGCGAGGGGCATAAAATGCCCTTGTCCGAAAATTTCAGTGCCCATGTACCCGTAGTTTATGGCAATATATTACCGGGAAATGAAGCCAGATTTGCGGAAATTATGAATAAAATATATCAGGACGAATTCTTAAAAGAAAGCGTTACAGGAGTGCTTGTCAATCCTGATCAGAGCTTGCAGTTAAGCGTTCGCGGATATGAATATTCGGTTGAGTTCGGAAAAATGACAGAAGTAGACAAAAAGTTTGATAACTATAAAGCTTTTGTTCACTATTCACAGAACGACACCTTGATCAACACGTACAAAAACGTTAATTTAAGATTTACTCAACAAGTTGTTTGCACCAAATAAAAAGTTATGAAAAAAGACAATATCGCTGTAGGATTAGACATTGGAACAACAAAAATTGTTGCAATGGTGGGTAAGAGAAACGAGTATGGAAAGCTTGAAATCTTAGGAGTAGGTAATGCCAAAAGTTTAGGTGTTAAAAGAGGTGTGGTAAACAATATCACTCAAACCATCCAATCCATTCAGAACGCAGTTTCCCTTGCAGAGGCAGAATGCGGATGTAAAGTAAAAGATGTGGTTGTGGGTATAGCCGGACAGCATATACGCAGTATTCAGCATCATGAATACATCAGTAGAGAAAATCCGGATAATGTTATTTCGGAAGTAGATATTGAAATGCTGATCAATCAGGTGCAAAAACTGACCATGTTGCCGGGTGAAGAAATCATACATGTATTGCCGCAGGAATTCAAAGTAGATGATGAAGCAGGTATAAAAGAACCTATCGGTATGTATGGTCGTCGTCTCGAAGCCAACTTCCATGTGGTAGTCGGTCAGTCATCATCCATCAGAAACGCGGGGCGCTGTGTAAAAGATGCAGGACTGGAATTATCCGGGTTGACTTTAGAACCTCTTGCATCAGCAGATGCGGTACTAAGTCAGGAAGAAAAAGAAGCAGGGGTTGCGCTCATCGATATCGGTGGAGGTACAACGGATCTGGCTATTTTCAAAGATGGCATTATTCGCCATACGGCAGTAGTTCCGTTTGGAGGAAATGTTATTACGGAAGACATAAAAGAAGGCTGCTCTATCATAGAAAAACAGGCAGAACTGTTAAAAATAAAATTCGGGTCTGCTTGGCCAGGAGAAAACAGAGATAACGAAATTGTTTCAATCCCTGGATTAAGAGGACAGGAACCAAAAGAAATCTCCCTGAAAAATCTTTCTAAGATCATTCACGCCAGAGTAGTAGAAATCATTGAAATGATTTTCTCAGAAATCAAAGCATACGGATATGATAATCCGCGTAAAAAACTCATTGCCGGTATTGTATTAACCGGAGGAGGTTCAGAATTAAAACACATCAAACAACTGGTAGAATATATCACGGGTATAGACACCCGGATCGGCTACCCGAATGAGCATATTGCAGGAGACTCTGCAAAAATGGTTTCCAGGCCGTTATATGCAACCGCAGTCGGGTTAACCATGGAGAGTGAACTGAATAATTCAAGAAGTACTATCTACGTAAAAGAGCATAGGAACGATGAAGGAGATCAGCCGTTACCGACACATCATCACAAAACAAAAGCACAGCCGGCATCTGACAGAAAAACAGAAGATACGGCAGCCGGAGAACATGATGAGCCAAACATTGCCGATACAGCAGTGGTAGAAGAAGACAGAGAAGTTAAAAAATCAACTGCCGACAGCTTTAAAGAACGCTTTTTTGGAGGTTTTTTAGCAAAATTTAAAGAGTTTATAGACAAATCAGAATAATAAACAACCGCATAATATGGATAATACATTTGACAACATCGCATTCGATCTGCCAAAGAATCAATCGAATGTAATTAAAGTAATTGGAGTAGGTGGAGGCGGTAGTAATGCCATCAATCACATGTTTAGCCAGGGAATTAAAGGCGTAGACTTTATCGTCTGTAATACCGATGCTCAGGCATTGCAGAACAGTCCTGTTCCTACTAAAATTCAATTGGGACTAAACCTGACAGAAGGTTTGGGAGCCGGAGCTAATCCGGAAGTAGGACAACAGTCTGCTCTGGAAAGCATTGATGAAATTGAAAAATTATTAGATACCAATACCAAAATGGTATTCATCACTGCCGGAATGGGTGGTGGTACAGGTACAGGTGCTGCACCGGTAATTGCTCAATTGGCAAAAGAAAGAGATATACTGACAGTAGGTATCGTAACGATTCCATTTCAGTTTGAAGGAAAAGTAAGACAGGAACAAGCATTACGCGGAGTAGAAAAGCTACGCAAAGTAGTAGATTCGCTTATTGTAATCAACAATAATAAACTAAGAGAAGTTTACGGAAACCTTGGTTTCAAAGCCGGTTTCTCTAAAGCAGATGAAGTGTTGGCAACTGCTTCACGCGGAATTGCAGAAGTAATTACGCATCACTATACACAAAACATCGATTTAAAAGATGCAAAAACAGTATTGAGTGATAGTGGAACAGCCATCATGGGGTCTTCTGTGGCAGCGGGTGAAAACCGTGCTAAAGAAGCTATTGTGAGTGCTTTAGATTCGCCGTTATTGAATGATAATAAAATTTCAGGTGCCAGAAATGTATTGTTATTAATCGTTTCAGGTGAAAATGAAATCACAATTGATGAAATCGGAGAAATCAATGACCATATCCAAATGGAAGCAGGTCATAATGCCAACATCATCATGGGAGTTGGTGAAGATGAAGCTTTAGGTGATTCTATTGCGGTAACCATTATTGCTACGGGTTTTAATGTAGAGCAGCAAAAAGAAATTGTAAGCTCATCAGAACCGAATAAAATCATCCACGTATTAGGAGATGAGCAAAAAGCGACAGCTGATTTAACCAAATCAAATGCACCGTCTTTTACGGCACCGTCACCTGATCAGCCATTACAGAATACACATGGTTCGTTTGCACAGCAGCCAACGCGCATTGTATACGGATTAGACGATGAGTTCAAAATGTCAACTCAGCAAAATCCGGACCTTGAAAAAAAAACAATAATTCAAACTGAAGCAGTTGCTCATGCGGTTGCAACGCCTTCAATTGAAAAAGTTGCAGCTCAGGGGTCAGATGCAGAAGCTACAATGGAACCAAAAACGGTGAAAACACATGATATCAGAAATATCGAAGTAGTTGAACCACAGTTTATTATTGTGAAACAAAATCCGGTTGTAGAAGAGACTCCGGCAATGCAGTTTACATTCAATCTGGAAGAACAGGAGCAGGAATTCAATACCAGACAGCTTTCGGCACAACAGGAAGTAAATTTCGGATTGCAAAACGAAATGTTCGTCTCTGAACCTGAAATGGCTGTACAACAACCTGTGGTAGAGGAAGAAAAAGCGAATCCGAATGAGATCGTTCGCTACTCTCTCGAAGATTATATGGAGGTAGAAGAGCAATTGATGAAATCAGAACCGAAGCAACCTGTGGTTGAAGAGCCTGAAGAATTCCGTTTTACGGTGCGTACAGAAGAGGCAATACCGACCATGTCGGCACCGATAGCGGAAGAGACATCACCAATTGATCTGTCTATCAATGAAATATTGAAAGAACGCGCTGAAGAGCGTAAACGCAAGATGAAAGATTTTAACTATAAATTCAACAGTGCCAATACACAGTTGAATGATCTGGAAAGAGAACCTGCTTACAAAAGAATGGGAGTTGATCTGGATGAAATAGCACAAAACAATGTATCGCGTACCTCTTTAGGTGTAGATAACAATAATGACCTGCAACTGAGATCAAACAATTCTTATTTACATGACAATGTAGACTAATTGTATTTATATTTACCTTTAAACCCAAAAATAGCTTTGCTGTTTTTGGGTTTTTTGTATATTTGCACTACCACTTTTAAAAACAAAAGTTATGAGCTTACAAGTACAGATTATGGACGCTATGAAAAATGCTATGAAATCGAAAGATCAGGTAGCATTGGAATCATTGAGAGCTGTAAAATCAGAAATATTATTAGCACAAACTTCAGGAAGCGGAGCTGAATTATCAGCAGAAGACGAAATCAAACTATTGCAAAAACTGGTAAAACAAAGAAAAGACAGTGCTGCTATTTTTATA
This sequence comes from Flavobacterium sp., assembly GCA_032096595.1. GTDB lineage: Bacteria > Bacteroidota > Bacteroidia > Flavobacteriales > Flavobacteriaceae > Flavobacterium. Next base: position 45,700 of record DAMCXY010000004.1, read on the forward strand.
GAGCAGGGAAGACAAGATCTTGCAGAACCGGAATTGGCACAGGCAGCTGTTATTGAGCAGTTTTTACCGGCTCAGTTATCAGTAGAAGAAGTAGAAAAAATCGTTGCTTCAATAGTATCAGAAGGTGGTTTTTCAGGAATGCAGGCAATGGGTCAGGTTATGGCTTTGGCAAATGCTAAAATTGCAGGAGCAGCAGATGGAAAAACAGTATCTTCAATCGTTAAAAAAATTCTGACAGCATAGTCAAAAAATAGTATCGGCCCCGTAGTTCAACTGAATAGAATATCAGATTTCGGCTCTGAGGGTTACAGGTTTGAATCCTGTCGGGGTCACAAAAAGCTTTGTATACGATACAAAGCTTTTTTGTTTTTAGTAATGTAAGCAGATGACATCTTTAACGGCTTTTTTATGATTGCATACAACCTGATAAGGAAATATTACTTATAATACCATGGGAGAAACATTAAAAGGACTACTGTATATTGGTGTCGCAGTCATTCCTGTGACAGGTTATTTGTTTATGGATATGGTGTTTTATTTTAAATCCAAAAAAAGTAAGAGAGAGATTTTCTTCAAACGAAAATTTGCATTAAAAACTATTGCCAGACCATATATTGCGCTTGTTATCCGGATTTATCCGGGATATCAGAGATTATCCGAAACGGATAAACTGCGTTTTCAGAACCGTATGGTCAATTTCTTAAACAGATATGATATCATTTCCAAAGGAAATCTGAATTTAAAGCCCGAAGATAAGATCCTTATTGCTGCTTCGTATACAAAACTCACATTTGGCTATAAAAACTATTTGATAGGTTCCTTTAATAAAATTGTAATATACCCGGATGCCTTTCTGTACAAACCCGATAACCAGTATCATATAGGCCAGTTCAATCCATCGCAAAAGGCACTCGTCTTTTCGTGGAAAGACTTTCTGGAAGGATATCAGAACACAGCGGACGGACGTAATCTGGCACTGCATGAATTTACCCATGCATTGATGTTTTACTTTGCGTCTCCAAGAAAAAACAACACCAATTCGGCCACGATCTTTAGTGAAAACTATAAAGAGATTATTAGAATAACCCGTGAACCTCTGATGCAAAATCGGTTGCGAAACTCAGGGCTTATCCGTGAATATGCTTTTACCGATTCATTTGAACTTATAGCGGTTTTGGTAGAATTGTATTTTGAAAAACAAACGGCACTGAAAACCTCTTTTCCTCAGATATACCGTCTGGTAGCGATGATGCTCTCCCAGAAACCCGAATGACAGATGTCATATTCTAATCTGTATATTAGTGCTATATTTGGATATAAACATCCCATATCATGAAAGAAAATGTCCCTGTAGCTACCATTATGACCAAAAGTGTTGTGAAACTAAACATCACGGACTCACTGTCTAAAGCAGAGAATTTATTTAAAGTACACCAGATAAGACACATTCCGGTTGTGTCCAAAAATGAAATAGTAGGAATGCTTAGTCAGACTGATCTCATGAAAATCGGAATTCCTGATTTTGATGAAGAAAATGAAAAGTTGACTTCTACTGTGTACAATATGTTTACCATCGAACAGGTAATGACAAAAAATGTAGTCTGCGTAACGTCTTTTACCACCATCAAAGAAGTAACAAAAATATTTTCCGAAAACGAATTCCGTGCTTTACCAGTAGTGTATGAAGGCAAATTGGTAGGTATTGTAACCACAACCGATATCATTCGTTACTTTCTCAATCATTATAGCGAATGCTGATAGCATAAAAAATGCTTTCCTTAGGAAAGCATTTTTTTATAGAGAGGTTATTTTCTTTAACTGTGCAATTGTCTGTATCGGGTCATCAGAAGTAAAAACAAAACTTCCTGCGACCAAAACATCTGCTCCGGCTTCAACCAGCTGGGCAGCATTCTTGTCGGTCACTCCTCCGTCAATCTCAATCAAAGTTGAAGCATTGTTTCGAACGATGATTTCTTTCAGTTGTTTGATTTTTTTATACGTATTTTCAATAAAAGACTGACCGCCAAACCCAGGGTTTACGCTCATCATACAAACCAGATCAATATCCTGAATCACATCTTCCAGTAAAGCTACCGGAGTATGCGGATTGATGGCAACACCAGCTTTCATCCCTTCATTCTTAATAGCCTGAAGAGAGCGGTGCAGATGTGTTGAAGCTTCATAATGAACAGTAAGAATATCGGCTCCGAGCTCTTTAAACGTTTTGATATAACGGTCGGGATCCACAATCATCAAATGAACGTCAATCGTCTTTTTTGCGTGTTTGTTAATGGCTTGTAAAACTGGCATTCCAAAAGAAATATTAGGAACAAAAACGCCATCCATTATATCAATATGAAACCAATCTGCTTCACTCGTATTAATCATTTCAATATCGTGTTGCAAATTAGCAAAATCAGCCGCCAGAACAGACGGCGCAATCAGTGTATTTTTCATGGGGTGTGTTGTTTGTGCAAAGATACGAATTTTATAAAAACTCTTTATTTCATTTGTTCGCGCATTGCTTTGTAATATGCAGCTCTGCTAAGCGGCTCATATTCTTCAGTTTCACCCAGCATAACCAGATTATCATTAGGAGTTTTACGAAAGCTGTAATGAGCCAGATTTCCGGTACGGGTACACACAGCATGTACTTTAGTTACGTATTCTGCGGTAGCCATCAGAGCAGGCATCGGACCAAAAGGATTTCCTTTAAAATCCATGTCAAGACCCGCAACAATGACGCGCACACCTGAGTTGGCAAGATCATTGCACACGGCAACAATTTCATCATCAAAAAATTGTGCTTCATCAATACCGACTACTTCACAGCCATCAGCCAGAATTCTGATGTTTGCAGCAGCAGGAACCGGTGTAGACCGGATCTCATTTCCTTCATGCGAAACCACGTGATCCGTATCATAACGGATATCTATTGCAGGTTTGAAAATTTCAACCTTTTGTTTGGCGAATTGAGCTCTTTTCAAGCGGCGGATCAATTCTTCGGTTTTGCCCGAAAACATGGAGCCGCAGATCACTTCGATCCATCCAAATTGTTCTTTATGATTAACAGTATTTTCGAGAAACATTTTGTAAATTTCAGGTTGAAAACAATAGTTTTTTGTGTTACTTTGTAATACGCAAATTTACCAAAAAGATTGGTAAACTTTCAAACATCAAAAAAGTTATGAAAAAAATCATTGAATCGGAGCTGATCAGTATTGCCCACCGTATTTTGAAATTAAACGGGAAGTCAGATGTTACTGTTTTGTATAATGAAACACAGAAATTATATGAAAAACTCTCTGTTTTAAAGTTTTATGAAGATAATAAATTCAGACTGGATCCTTCTCTGACCGAAGAAAGACTTGAAAATCTGTTGAGCAGAAAAGAGGAAGAGTCTGTTTTCGTCGCAGAAAACCCTGTAAGTAAACACCCGCAGAAACAGGCTCATGAAGATAGCCAGTACATGAGTAATGATATTATCAATGCATTGCTGGATGATGCCAACTCCGATAAGGAAGCATCCTTTGAAGAAGAGATAGAGGAACCGGTGGTATATGCTGATGAAATGCCTTTTGAAGCAGCAAATGCACAAAAAATAGCAACTGATTTAGAAAATGAGGTGGTTGAAGAACCTGTGATTAAGACAGTAGAAGAACCGTTTAATACCGTCGTGGCTGCTGAGCCTTCAGAAGTACAACCGATGGAAATTGAAATGGACGCTGTCTTCAATATCTCGTTTGATCAGATTGAATTTGAAAACAAAGCCGACATTCAGGAAACGTATGAACCGGAACAAAAAGAAAAACCGGCATACGAAAACCAGCATTTAATGACCAATACGTCAGCAAATGAGGTTAAAGACGATACTCCTTTTCATCAGGTACCTGTCAATAAAACCATCAACGATGCTTTTTCAAAAATAGTAACCATCGGTCTCAACGACCGTATTGCTTTTGAGAAACAGCTGTTCAACGGTAGTTCAGAAGATCTCAACCGTGTATTATCACAGTTAAACACCATTGAAACCTATCAGGAAGCGCAGGATTTTATTGAAGATCTTGTAAAGCCTGATTTCAATAACTGGCACGGAAAAGAAGAATATGAAAGTCGATTCATGCAGCTCATCGAAAAAAGATTCTTGTAATAAATGGGGAAATTATATTTGGTGCCTACACCGATCGGAAATTTGGAAGATATGACCTTCAGAGCCATTAAAGTACTGAAAGAGGTCGATCTTATTTTAGCGGAAGATACCAGAACAAGTGCAAAGCTGCTCAAACATTTTGAAATCGGTACTCAAATGCACAGCCACCATATGCACAATGAGCATCAGACCATAGAACATATCCTTCAGAAACTGGAACAGGGACAACATATTGCCTTAATATCGGATGCAGGAACACCAGCCATTTCGGATCCGGGTTTCTTGCTTACAAGAGCCTGTGTAGATAAAAACATAGCAGTAGAATGCCTGCCAGGAGCTACAGCTTTTGTACCGGCTTTGGTAAATAGCGGACTACCGAATGATAAATTTGTTTTCGAAGGATTTTTACCGGATAAAAAAGGAAGGCAAACACGCTTTCTGGCATTGCAGGAAGAAAACAGAACCATGATATTTTATGTTTCTCCTCATAAATTATTAAAAACACTGGCAGACTTTGTGTCGTATTTTGGCTCAGATCGTCCGGTATCCGTATCACGTGAATTGTCTAAATTACATGAAGAAACAGTCAGGGGTACTGCAGAAGAGGTGTTGAAACATTTTGAAAACAAACCTGCTAAAGGAGAAATTGTAGTGATTGTCGGAGGAAAGATAAAAATAAAAAAAGAAAAAAATGAGTCATAAAATCACGGCATCCTGGAAAGGAAATATGAAGTTTGAATCCACCAATCCGGGAGAAGGTACTTTTGTGATGGATGCGGCGCCTGAAAGTGGCGGAGACGGACAAGGGCTGCGCCCGAAAGCGTTGATGCTTTCCTCTCTTGCGGGGTGTTCAGGACTTGATATCGCACATCTCATCAAAAAAATGCGCTTAGATGTTGAGGATTTTCATATTGATGTAGAAGGTTTTCTCACAGATGACGAACCTGCTGTATACTATAAAGTCATTGTTGAATATCACTTTTTTGGCAAAGAGCTTTCAGAAGAAAAGCTCAAAAGAGCGGTAGAACTCTCTGTAGAAAAGTATTGCGGAGTAATGGTGATGTTTCGGAAATTCGCCGAAGTAGAAACAAAAATAATTTATCACTCCTGAGAATTAAAAAAAATGATTATATTAAAGTACTTTATTACAAGTACTTTTTTTGCTTTATAAAAAGAACATGCGCTGGTCTTATAAAAATATAACAAATACAAATGCAGTAACGTATTTACAGCATCAACTAAGGGTTTCGCCACTTATTGCTACTCTTTTGGTACAGCGTGGCATAGAAACCTACGAACAGGCACGCGAGTTTTTCCGTCCGGAGTTAAAGGATCTGCACAATCCGTACCTGATGAAAGATATGGATAAGGCTGTACAAAGAATTGAAGAGGCGCTGGCTGCAAATGAACGTATTCTGGTATTCGGAGATTATGATGTAGACGGTACTACTTCCGTTGCTCTTGTCTCAGCTTATTTAAAAACCCTGCATTCAGAAATAGATACCTATATACCGGACCGTTATGGCGAAGGATACGGAATTTCCAATAAAGGAATTGATTATGCAGAAGATAACGGTATTACGCTCATCATTGCGCTTGACTGCGGTATAAAATCCATTGATAAAGTAGAATATGCGAAACAAAAAGGCATTGATTTTATCATTTGTGACCACCATTTACCCGGAGATATGATACCGGATGCCATAGCCGTATTGGACGCCAAACAAAAAGACTGTCCTTATCCGTATAAGGAACTTTGCGGATGCGGAGTAGGATTCAAATTGATACAGGCATTGGGCATGCGCAGAAACCAGTCGATAGAAACATTCATTCCGTATCTGGATCTGGTAGCAACAGCCATAGCAGCAGATATTGTTCCCATTACCGGAGAAAACAGAGTATTGGCAAAATTTGGTCTTGAAGTTTTAAATAAAAATCCGCGGGCGGGAATCCGCGCCATGATGTCGGCTTTTACCCTCAGTACATTTACCATAACCGATGTCGTTTTTAAAATTGCTCCGCGTATCAATGCAGCTGGGCGTATCAAACACGGTAATTATGCTGTACGGTTACTTACTGAAATTGATTATGAAGAAGCACTTGATTTTGCAAAGGAGATAGAAGCTTTTAACGAAAATCGGAAACAGCTTGACGGAGAGATTACCAAAGAAGCACTGTTACAGATTGAAACTCTGCAGGAACTTGATAACGCTACAACAGTAGTCTATCACGAAAACTGGCACAAAGGGGTAATCGGTATCGTAGCTTCACGTCTTATAGAAACCCACTACAGACCTACACTGGTTTTTACAAAGAGCGGCAACTATCTGGCGGCTTCAGCACGATCCGTAAAAGGATTTGATGTGTACAGAGCGTTGGAATCCTGTGAACAGCATTTACAACAGTTCGGTGGGCATATGTATGCAGCAGGTTTGACAATAGAAGAACAAAAGTACACTGATTTTAAAACAGCGTTTGAAAAAGTTGTCCGTGAAACCCTCCCGGATGAATTAAAAAAACCGGAACTGGAAATTGATGCGGTAATCGATTTTGAAGAACTCGATGATAAAACATTGCGATTACTCAAACAGTTCGAACCTCATGGTCCCGAAAATATGACACCTGTTTTTGTGACCAGCAACGTATTTGATACGGGAAATGCTCAGGCAATAGGAAAAAACGGAGAGCATTTGAGGTTATTTGTCAAACAAAACGGATCAAAGCCTTTTCCTGCAATTGCTTTCGGAAAGGGTGCCCTGTGTGCTCAAACACGCAACCTGCAGCTAATGAATCTTGCCTACTCCATCTCTGAGAATGAATGGAAAGATAAAGTCACCGTTCAGTTACAGGTAAAAGATTTTCAGATGATAGATTGATTTACAAAAATTCTAAGTCAACACATCTGTTTATTGTGTATTTTTGAACTACATTTCAAATAAACCTTATATATTATTAACTATGAAAGTAGCAGTTGTAGGCGCCACCGGTATGGTTGGTGAAGTAATGCTGAAAGTATTGGCAGAGCGTAATTTTCCCGTAACAGAATTAATTCCGGTAGCTTCAGAGAAATCCGTCGGAAAAGAAATTACTTTTAAGAATAAGAAATATAAGGTAGTTGGCTTGCAGACTGCGGTAGAAATGAAGCCTGATCTGGCGTTGTTTTCAGCCGGAGGAGACACTTCTCTGGAATGGGCACCAAAATTTGCCGCTGCAGGAACTACTGTAGTCGATAATTCATCGGCATGGAGAATGGATACATCCAAAAAACTGGTAGTCCCGGAAATCAATGCCGGTTTGCTCACTCCCGAAGATAAAATCATTGCAAACCCTAATTGCTCAACCATTCAGTTGGTTATGGCACTGGCACCTCTGCACAAAGCTTACAAAATAAAAAGAGTGGTAGTTTCGACCTATCAGTCAATTACCGGTACTGGTCTGAAAGCGGTAAATCAGCTAAACAATGAATATGCTGGAGAAAAAGGAGAAATGGCGTACCATTATCAGATACACCGAAATGCTATTCCGCATTGTGATTCCTTTTTAGACAACGGATATACCAAAGAAGAAATGAAACTGGCCAATGAAACTAAAAAAATCATGGGTGATGATCAAATTCTTGTAACGGCTACTGCGGTAAGAATTCCTGTAGTAGGCGGGCACAGTGAATCCGTAAATATTGAATTTGAAAATGATTTTGACCTCAGAGAAGTAAGAGCATTATTACAAAATACACCGGGGGTTACGGTTCAGGACAATGTAGATACGCATACGTACCCGATGCCGTTATATGCAGAAGGAAAAGATGAGGTTTTTGTAGGCCGTATCCGCAGAGACGAAACACAGCCAAACACACTGAATATGTGGATTGTTTCAGATAACCTTAGAAAAGGAGCTGCCACAAACGCTTTACAGATTGCAGAACATCTGGTGGCTCATAAACTGATTGGTTAAGGTGAAGCAATATAAATCCGCTATCCATTACTTATTTTAAAGCATAATACATTTATTACCCGAACAGACAGTGGAAACAAACGTCGGTTCGGGTATTATTTTTTCTGTCTCAGATTTAGAAGGTCGTTTAGTACTGGCATAAAAAAATCCGCTTATAAAAAGCGGACTCAAAAAAGATGTTTAGGATTAGCCTAAATAGGTTTTTAATATTTTACTGCGTGACGTATGTTTCAGTCTTCTGATGGCTTTCTCCTTAATCTGACGAACACGTTCGCGGGTAAGGTCAAAAGTTTCTCCAATTTCTTCGAGTGTCATCGGGTGCTGGTCTCCCAAACCGAAATACAGACGAACAACATCTGCTTCACGCGGAGTAAGCGTTTCCAAAGCACGTTCGATTTCCGTACGCAAAGACTCTAAAATCAGTTCTTTATCCGGGTTTGGAGATTCACCTGAACGCAATACATCGTACAGATTAGAATCTTCTCCTTCAACAAGCGGAGCATCCATAGATAAATGACGACCTGAGTTTTTCATAGACTCTTTTACATCATTCACCGTCATGTCTAATTCTTTTGCGATTTCTTCTGCAGAAGGCGGGCGTTCATTAGACTGTTCCAGCAACGCATACATTTTATTGATTTTGTTGATAGAACCGATTTTATTTAAAGGTAAACGTACAATACGCGATTGTTCTGCCAAAGCAGATAAAATAGACTGGCGAATCCACCATACCGCATACGAAATGAATTTAAAACCACGGGTTTCATCAAAACGCTGTGCCGCCTTAATCAATCCAAGATTTCCTTCGTTGATCAAATCGGGTAGGGTAAGACCTTGATTTTGATATTGTTTTGCTACAGATACCACAAAACGAAGATTCGCTTTGGTAAGTTTTTCTAACGCTCTCTGATCTCCTGCCTTAATCCGCTGCGCTAATTCAACCTCTTCATCTGCCGTTATTAAGTCTACTTTACCAATCTCCTGTAAATATTTATCTAAAGACGCTGTCTCACGATTTGTTACCTGTTTGGTAATTTTAAGTTGTCTCATTCTCTATGATTATTTGCTGTTTACAGAGGCAAAAAAGATTGCACTCTATTACTTATACGTAAACGCGATACAAAAAGTTACAAATAAAAATAAAATATTTTCTTATCCGTTACTCACCGGGTAACATTAACCTAATAAAAATAGCTTATCCCAGCAGAAATTTCTTTGTTTAAAAGCTGTCTGTTAACGGATTGAACAGAGCAGAAAAGGCGGGCACCAACAGAAATAAAAAAAAGAGGTTTCCTGTTTTTCCTGCAAATCAATAAAAAAGCATGGCTGTGTATGATCCGTTTGTAAAAAGTTTAGCGTTTTTATGTTTTTTTAAAAGTAATAAAAATAGTTGTCTGTCTTAAGAGCAATATCTTTCTGTGTTCTGAGAGCCTATTAAAGTCGTAATATTTCCGTAAATTTGAAGGAATATTATGTAAACCATGAGCGATATAAAAATTACAATTATCGATAGAGAGGGTGTACGCCATGAAGTAGATGCTCCTACCGATATGAACATGAATATAATGGAACTGGTACGTGCATACGAACTGGCGCCTGAAGGAACAATAGGAATCTGCGGAGGAATGGCGATGTGTGCTTCGTGTCAATGTTATATACTTAATGAGGTACCCTTGCCGGAGAAAACCCCTGATGAAGAAGCTATGCTGTGGGAAGCATTTAATGTAAAGGACAACAGCCGTCTCGGATGTCAGATTGCCATAACACCTGAAATTGAAGGATTGGTTTTAGAATTGGCACCGGAATAAAAAATAAAATAGATTTATTGTAGATGTAATTGATATATTTATTATATTTATGAAAATATTTTAGTAGATTTTACTTCATAAAAGATATTTTAATTGGATTTATTTTATTTTAGTATTGAAGAACGAAGTGTATATAATGTACACTTCGTTTTTTTTTATGGAAAATCAATATGAATACCTCACAGTTAATACATAGCTGCTCTTTTTTAGGCTGTAAATACTTCGTTTATTTCCGAACCTCATTCGGGATTAACCTTGCAATGATAAAAATAATTCGTTCTATAAGTCATTTTCTCAATACGCTTTTTTTCAGCGCTACTTCCGGGATTATTTTGTAGGCGAAGCGGACAGAAGGGTTGGGAAGTAAAATAATAAATTCTCAGACAAACACATAAAAAAATAGCTTCCGTTTCCGAAAGCTATTGATATGCTGTGTGTCATAATTATTTAAACGCAGGGAATCCTGTTACATCCATTCCTGTAATAAGTAAATGAATATCATGAGTACCTTCGTAAGTAACTACTGATTCTAAATTCATCATATGGCGCATGATAGAGTATTCACCGGTGATACCCATTCCGCCAAGCATTTGTCTTGCCTCTCTCGCAATGTCTAATGCCATAGCAACGTTATTGCGTTTTGCCATAGAAATCTGAGCGGTTGTCGCTTTTCCTTCATTGCGTAAAACGCCCAGACGCCAGGTAAGCAATTGTGCTTTTGTAATTTCCGTAATCATCTCTGCCAGTTTCTTTTGCTGTAACTGAGTTGCTCCGATAGGCTTGTCAAACTGAACGCGCTCTTTAGAATAACGCAAAGCAGTGTCATAACAATCCATTGCAGCTCCGATAGCACCCCATGCAATACCGTAACGTGCAGAATCAAGACATCCAAGCGGTGCTCCCAATCCTGATTTGTTTGGTAATAAATTCTCTTTCGGTACTTTGACATTGTCAAAGATCAATTCTCCGGTAGCAGAAGCGCGCAAAGACCATTTATTGTGGGTTTCCGGTGTAGTAAAACCTTCCATTCCTCTTTCTACAATAAGTCCGTGGATACGTCCTGATTCATCTTTTGCCCATACTACGGCAATATCTGCAAAAGGTGCATTTGAAATCCACATCTTAGCCCCGTTCAATAGATAATGATCACCTTTATCTTTAAAATTAGTCACCATTCCGCCCGGGTTAGAACCATAGTCCGGTTCTGTAAGACCAAAACAACCGATCATTTCTCCGGTAGCAAGTTTTGGTAAATATTTTTGGCGTTGTTCTTCGTTACCGTATTTCCAGATAGGATACATCACCAAAGAAGACTGTACAGAAGAAGTTGAACGTACTCCTGAATCTCCTCTTTCAATCTCCTGCATAATCAGACCATAAGAAATCTGATCCAGTCCCGCACCTCCGTATTCCTCCGGAATATAAGGTCCGAAGCCACCGATTTCGCCTAATCCTTTTACCAACTGCTTTGGAAATTCAGCTCTTTGTGCATATTCTTCTATAATTGGGGAAACTTCTTTTTTTACCCAAGCTCTGGCAGCATCACGAACTAATTTATGTTCGTCTGATAATAAATCATCTAACAGATAATAATCAGGTGCCTGAAATAAGTCTGGTTTCATATATTCCTAATGTTTAGTTGTACGCAAAAATAATTAATATTCATGGATTTGCAATACTATTAACGAGGATTAAATTTTTTGAACGAAAATTAATGAATTCGGACAGATTGGGTAAAATGAATGAAAAAAAATAAAATATTTTTTTGCCTCTGTTTTCATTGTAAAAAAACAGCAAACCCCTTTACGGGAGTTGGATTTTTTAAAAAATAAGCTGTTACGAAATTGTAAAAAATAATAGGGTATTTTGTGTTTAAATCAATAAAATAATGAATATTATTTTTTTTAAATATAAAATAATTGCTTTCTTTACAAAAAATAAACATTCTTTAACTAAGGTTAATAAAGCAGCAAACCCATCAACAGATGATTTTACATATCCTGTAGCTGTGAGCCAAAGGCTTCTTTCCTATCACAGAAAGCGCTAATGCAAATTTTTACAAAAACCTTAAAAGAAGCGTAATCATTACGCATCGTCACACCTCAATGCAGGAGGCAATAATTTCGAAAGTGGTAAGACGAACCGATAAGTGATTGAAAGAGGAGACAGGTTCTGTTGACAGAAACCCGGTCAACTATAATAACAACCGGAGTAACCGGTAATATTCACTAATTATGATAAACCATGAGTAAAAAAACTACGTATTGCTTCTTTGTCAAAGGGTTACTTACCCTCTTTTGGCTGATCGCTTTTCAGCTGACCGCCATGGCACAAAATCCTGTAAAACTTCACTGGAATGGTGAAGTAGGGTGCCGCACCTATAAGGCTGATCCTAAAAAAGGTCTGGCTGAAGGTGTTGATGAAAACGAATGCCTGCGCGTATGCGGCAGCAGCGAAACGGTTTACACCCTCAGTGGAGATAATATAGCAACAGTAACCTGGGCCATAGGCGGCGGTACTTATATATTGTCTGATAACGATCTGGTGGCAACGGTAAACTGGGGATCTCAGCAGTCGGGCAATATAAGCCTTACCGTTGTGCTTCAGGACGGTAGCGTTCAGCAACGCAACTACTGTGTAGAAATTTTAAAATCGCCTACCGCTAATTTCTCTGTGGGTAATGCAGAACAACAGATTAGAGCCTGTTTAAATACGGAATTATACTTTCAGGACCTCTCTGTGAGAAACGGAGGAACAGATATTGTTGCGTATCAATGGGATTTCGGAGACGGAAACACTTCCAATGCCGCTTCTCCGACGCATACCTATACAAGTCCGGGGAACTATGAGGTAGAGTTGCGGGTGTGGAACGAGTGCAACTGTTCGTCTGTCATTCGTAAAACCATTCAGGTGCTGAATCGCCCTAATATAGAAATATCATGTCCTACCGTTGTTTGTTATAACAGTCTGGCAACCTATACCGTCAATGATAAAAATTGTTCCGGTGAATGGAAAGTAGACGGTGGTACCATCATAAACAATGGCGGCAATTACATTACCGTGATATGGGATAATATGGATAGTATGGATTATTGGAACGGAGTAGGGTATGTAAGTTACCGTTCAAACTGTACTTGTCCGGTCTGGACCACCGTAAAAGTCCCGGTCGTTGGAAGTGGTATTTTTAATGGTGATATAATGATCTGCGGAGTTGGCAATCAAAGCCGTATTTCACTGCCAGAATGGCCTTCTACCGATTATCAATGGGAAGTTTTGTATGAGGGCAATCCGACAACCGGAGTTGAAATCGTAGAAACAGATCAACGCAACGAAATTATCGTTAAAGGCTTGGAGTTAGGAACCTACTATATGCAATACACTGCTACAAATACCCTGTTGGGATGTAGCGCATCCGGAGGAACCTTCATTTATGTTAATGAAAAATTTGATATTGGCGGTCCCGAACTTGTCTGTATGGGAGAAACCCACCAGTTTTCAGCGTCCAATAAAGTAGGTCCGCACAACTGGATTCTGACCTTAGACGGACAATCTCTGTGGCCTCCGGTGAACAACTGGCTGGGTAACGGAGGGCAGACCATTTCGGTAACGTTTGATCAACCCGGTGTATATCAGTTAGAATATAGAAATTTAGGAGGGTGTACGGTTCCTAAAACGATTGTAGTATATCCAAGACCTGCTGCCCCTTCGGGTAAAATCAAAGGTCCCGGAGAAATATGTGTGGGCGTACCCTATACCTACAGCTATGAAAATGAAGATCCTGAAACCGATTTAATCTGGGAAGTAAGTCCTGCTGCTACTATTCAGGGCAGTAAAATGGGCAGTGAAATCACCGTTATTTTTAACAACACATCAAATCATTATGTGCGCCTTAAAAAACGCCTTAAAACCAGTCCGTATTGCGAGTCAGATCCTATAATCCTACCGGTAAAAAGAGCCAATGTATCGGCAGTGATTACCAATAATGACGGATTGACAAGCTTCTGTTCATCTTCAAAAACCTCGTTTACGGCAACCTTGACCACATCGGGTGTAGACCATCTCGAATGGAGTTTTGAAGAAGAAGGAGCAGGCAATATTCTAAGTGGTAAATACACGCTCAACCCAACGGTGAGTTTTAATGAATCATCGGGTAATGCGCCTGTATATCTGGTATTGAGTCTTAAAAAATGCGGCACAACCACCAAGGTAAAATACCTCATCAACATACAGCCGACTCCGGTATTATTACCGTTAAACATGCCAGCGGAAATCTGTGCTCAGAACCCGATCGGACTGAGTTTTCAGTCATCGGTATATTTAAACAACGGAACCCTGAAATGGATACTGAGCGACGGAGGTACGCTGACACAGACCGGAGTAAGCGGAAACACCTTTACCATACCCGATGAATTGATGTTTGCTAATGTAAGTGATAATATCGGCGGTACGGTTCAGGTGATACTGACCCAGCCAAACGGATGTAATACAACGGCCATGCTGTTGCACGACATACTGATCAAACCATCGCCGGTAGTACATATCACCACACAGAAAAGCTTTGCGTTTTGCGATGCGGTGTTCAGTGAAACACTCACAGCCAATCTGCAAAGCGACCTTAGCAATACAACCTTGCAGTGGTATAAAGAAATACCCGGAGGTAACGATCAGTTGCTCACAGCCGATGCAGGAACCGACAACCAGCAGATCACCATCACACAGGCCCATGGATTCGGAACCTATTATGTGTTGGCAACAGCTGCCAACGGTTGTACCAACAGAGATGATGCCGAATTTTTGCAGGCAGATTGTGGTAACGGAGGCACCAATTGCGGAGACTATAGTGAAGAAGTGACCATCACTCAGGCAACCCTGAGCAGCTGTAATACAATTGAAGTACAGGCGGTTTTTACAGGAAATCCGTTGTCAGGGAGCTGGCTGTTCAATAACAAACATCTGGTGCTGAATAGCTCTGTTGTTAATGGCAATACGGTAACAGCAACGTTTACGGCAAAAATTGCAGGAAAGCTGCAGATAGCCTATACCGCTAAATACGCAAACGCAGGCAACATTTGTGCCGCTTCGGGAGCAGCGTTGATAGAAGTTCCTTATCTGCCGGATCTGCGGTACAAAGTCATCTGTAATGCCGGTAACAATACCTACACCGTTACGGTATGGAACAATTCTACGTATATCGGTGCCGAGCCTGACAGACAGCTATCGGTTGGCGGGAATACAGCCCCTCTGAATCAGTCACCCTACACTCTGGAGCTGCAGCCGGGTACTTATGACCTGTCAGTAGTGTTGTCGAGGGCAGATTATCCGGGGATGGCGTGTGTTAAAACCATTCCGCTGGTATTGGAAAGTTTTCCTGTGGGCAATATAGAGGTTGTGCCTGCTGAGGTATGTGCCGAAGATACGGTAAAACTCATACCGCCGGTCAATAACCCGGAGTACCAGTACCGATGGAGTTTTAATAATGGATTATCGTTCAATACCATGATAAGCCCTGAAGTAAATTTATTAGCCGGTACTACCGAAGTATCGTTAACGATTACCACATCAACGGGTTGTATATTTACCTACAGCCAGTCAGATATTCGCGTAAACAAAGCATTCTATTCAGGTATCGTGTTTGGTGCCCGTACCACTTGTGAAGGAACAGTGGTGAATCTATATTTTCAGCCTAATTTAGGAGAATCAATGCCTTCCGGCTTTCAGTGGATGCGCGAAAATGAAGTAATTCAGGGGGCTACGGCTCAGAATTTTCAGCCGGTTGTTTCAGGCAGTTACTGGGTAG
The DNA here is from genome assembly GCA_032096595.1 of Flavobacterium sp. Taxonomy (GTDB): domain Bacteria; phylum Bacteroidota; class Bacteroidia; order Flavobacteriales; family Flavobacteriaceae; genus Flavobacterium. Next base: position 61,406 of record DAMCXY010000004.1, read on the forward strand.
TACTCTATGATGCAAACGGCTGTGCCAATTATGAAACGCCAGCGGTCAGTATGATGTTTACCAAACCGCCGTATGCAAGGATTGACGGCCTTCAGCGCGAATGCATCTATACGCCGTTTGTGTTAAAGGCTACGATTGAAAACAACCAGTACCAGCGCCGCTGGCTGCGCAACGGAACCGCATTAAATGCATGGAATACCACAGCTGCTTTGGAACGCACGTTTACAGAAAACACGCCGGGTACCTATGTGTATACACTTGAAGTACGCAATCCGGCCGATCCAAACTGTATTTCCATTGCAACCCATACCGTGACGGTGGTGAATCCGCCGGCAACACCGACGCTGAGCTATACCATTCTGAGCTGTCATCCGTACCGCGTGGAGCTTGTGGCAAACGGTCCGTCTGCAGGCGTTTATAACTGGAGTAATGGAGAACAGGGACAAAGCATAGTGGTAAGCGAAGGCGGTCCGTATAAGGTAACGTATAGCGAGGGAGCTACGTGTTTTTCGTATCAGGAGATCGCAGTGCCTAAAAATCCGGAAGGCTTTTTATGGATTTTTCCGTCGGGTTGTATGTCGTTTTGCGTACGCGAAGACAATACCATTTTAGGGCCGTCTCCCAATGCATGGTTTGGCAGTTATGCGTGGGTGCGCAACGGAGCACCGGTAGCAACGGGCAACAACAGTTTTGTACCGGATTATACAGCGGTATTATCAGGCGATTATAAACTTCAGTTGAGCAACGGACCGTGTCAAGCGGTAAGCAAAGCGCTGAATGTAAGTACGTATGAGTGCAAAGGCTGTGAAGTGATCTGGAAATACGAAATCATCAAACGCATCACAGAACCGTATGTTTACTATGATATCTATATGGAAATGACCAATCCGTATCCGTTTGTGGTATCGGTAACCTTAAGCAGTTTGCAGCATCAGGGTGTTTTTCAGTCGAGTTCTTTTGTAATACCACCGGGCACCAGCAAAATACTGAATCCGCTGAAGTTTATTCCAAACGCACAGTTTGCACCGGGCGACCTTCAGGTGGGTATTGCCATGAGCAATCCGATGCGTCAATTTATGTGCAAATCAGAAAAAGCCATGCGTTTTCCGAATATGGAAGCTGCTAAAGAATCAGGAACAGCCAAGCTGGCGCTGATACCGAATCCTGCTTCAGAAACCACATTGATACAGTATGAAGTAAATGGATATGATCCCAAAGAAGCAGTAGCAATTATGGTATATGATGTAAAAGGCATTATGAGATGGACTACGAAAAGAGCCCCGCTCAAAGGAGACTTTTTACTCGATGTATCGGGATGGGCACCGGGGAATTATATTGTTGTGATCGCGGTAAACGGACAAACCGTAACCCAGCAGATTTTAGTAAAAAAATAAATACCTGATGATAATCACCTGCTAAAGCCATGGCTTTAGCAGGTTTTTTTCTTATTTTTATAAAAAACCAAAAAAATGAAAACAACTATACCTCAATTCCACTGGACGGTGATGGCTTTACTGCTGAGTGGCTTTTTATGGGCACAGCCGTATGACTGGCAGTGGGCAAAAGCAGGCGGTGGAGACAACAGATTATATGTAGAAGGCAATTTTTATGAATATCACAGATATACCGAAGAGATCATAGATTTAAAAACGGACACTGAAAACAATACGTTTTTTTTAACCCACATTGCTTATGGTAATACAGCATTTGACAACACAGATATTGTCACATATAATTCAGATAATTATGGAAACAGTAGTCGTCCAAACATTCTGATTGGCAAAATGGACTGTCAGGGCAGTCTGTTGTGGCACAAAGTTTTTGGTGGAGGAGGACCGGGTGTCAATAGTAAAAGCATCGGAATTGACAACAATAATAATCTCTATACCAGTTTGTCTTTTACTAATAGTGGCAGCCAGCCGGGTACTCCGGAATATGCCTGGGTAGAGCCTATTCATTTTAGCGATGATTATGTGATGGGTACCCCAACGGAGTTTGACTCAGAGGAAACCTCTGTAGATAATAAAACTCTGGCATTGATCAAATACAACAGTGATGGCGTATTTCAGTGGCTGCGTATGCCGCAATCGGATGATTTAACTGCCAGTATTTACAGCAATTCCTCAATGGATTTAGGTATTTATGTAGCAGCGGACGGTACTATTCATTGGATGGTTGCTTTAATTGCTGGTAATCATTTAAATGGGGAATTAGTGGTTTCAACAACAGATACCTATAGTTATTACGTATTAAAATACGATGCAGATGGTAATTTTATTGGAGCTGTTTCAGTTCCGATGGAAGCCCCAACATTTATCATCAAAACAACAGCATTTACCTATGATCCCAATACCGATCACTATTATTTTTCTAATGGAAGATTTCAACAGAGTGATCCGGTAGCTATTATTAATGGAATTGAACGGCCTAATGGTTTTATAATGTGTTTTAATACAGATGGTGAAATACAATGGATCAAAGAAGGCAATGTGTTTGGTGCCGCTTTTATAAAAGAGATAAAAATTGATAATGATTCCAATATATACATTTCCGGTTCCGGTTATAAAGGTTCTCAGGTACAAGGTAGTTTTGCGGGTTATGATTTTAATTATAGTGGAGCGGCGGTTACCAGAGGTGCTTTTTTAATAAAGCTGGACAGTGAAGGTACTCTTTTATGGGGAACTAACCCGGAATTCGGACCAACATTAGATGGAATAGGGATTACTTTAAATGGGACAGAAGTAGCATTGGCAACCGGAATGATGGATAGTAGCTGGGGAGGAATTGAAATTACTGGCCGTCCGGCAAATTATTATCCTGATCCGGTTGTAGCTCGTTTTGATGCTGAGACGGGTACCTGTCTGGGATTGCATGATATTTTGGGTCCTGCGGGCTATAGTGAAGGTTTAACGGCGATTACAACCGATAACGAGGGTAACTATGTAGTAGGCGGTTATATGCGCGCGTATTTGTTTGCCAATGGTGCCAATGCCCATCCGGTGGTTGGGTTGCTGAGCAAACCCAACCTGTCTATCGGTACGGACTTTTTTATCGCCCGTTTGGCAAAAAGTGTCTGTGAGACAGTATCGGTAGAGGAGTTTGATACAGCAGATACGGTGGTGTATCCGAATCCGACTACAGGTATAGTATCGTTTCAGACAGATAAAATACTGACGGCTTATGAGATTTACGGACTATGGGGACAGCTTGTGCAAAAGGGCAGGCTATGGGGCAGTGACCCATCGCTTTCTATGGAAAACCTGAGTGCAGGAACGTATTTTATCAAACTGCATACCGATGAGGGAACAGTGATCACACGGCAGGTCATAAAAAGATAAAATGAAAACAACAATACCTCAATTCCGCTGGACGGTCATGGCTTTACTGCTGAGTGGCTTTTTATGGGCACAGCCGTATGGCTGGCAATGGGCAAAAGCAGGCGGCGGAGACAACCGGCTCGTAGGAGAAGTCAGTTATTATGATGATTATAACTATTGCGAAGAAATCGTAGATTTAAAAACGGACACTGAAAACAATACCTTTTTTTTAACACATATTGCCTATGGCAATACGGCTTTTGACGGAACAGAGATTACAACCTTTAACAGTAATAATTTTGGCAACAGCAACCGCCAAAACATCCTCATCGGTAAAATGGATTGTCAGGGCAGTCTGTTATGGCACAAAGTTTTTGGCGGTGGTGGCAGTATAGGAGATATTTCACGCTCTATCGGTATTGATGCGGAAAACAATGTGTATACAGGGATGACCGTGTGGAATAACGGCAGTCAGCCGGGTACTCCGGAATATGCCTGGGTAGAACCTCCACATTTTAGTGATGATTATGTGATGGGAACCCCTATAGAAGACGATTCCAATGAAACCTCTGCAGACAATAAAACCCTGGCATTGATCAAATACAACAGCGACGGCATCTTTCAGTGGCTGCGTATGCCACAGCAAGATCCGCAAAAGCTTAATCAATATCGTGGCTCCATGGATTTAGGCATCTATGTTGAAGCAGATGGTACCATCCACTGGATGGTAGGGCTTTTGGCGGGAAGTCATTTTGATGGTCAACTTATGGTTCCGGAAGGAGCCCCGGCTTATCGCTATTATGTGGTAAAATATGATACAGAAGGCAACTATCTGGGCTCTATACCAGCTCCTTTTGAAGTACAATATATCAGTAATAAAAAGACCTGTTTTACATACGATCCTAACAATAATCGCTATTACTTTGCTAATTGGAGATTACAACAGAGCGATTCAGCAAGTATAATAGACGGAATCGAACGTTCAAACGGATATGTTCTATGTTTTAATACAGAGGGAGAAATACAATGGATCAAAGAAGGGAATTATATATGGTCAGTTCGAATTGGAGCTATAAAGACAGATGAAAATTCCAATCTTTATATAACGGGTCTTGGTCAAGCTTCGCTTGCTCCATCTGATCCTCTTCTGCTAAGCAAATTCGGTGACTATGTATTTACTCAACAAATGGGGATAGGAAATATGAGTGCTGCCTTTTTAATGAAACTGGACAGTGAGGGTACTCTTTTATGGGGAACCAACCCTGCATTAGGAGGAGGAGAAGCTGCTTTGGACATAACGTTAAACGGAAATGAGGTTGCCATTGCTACGGGTATGGTCAACAATACCTGGGGAAATTATGAGATTACCGGGCATCCGGGGAATTATCTTGCTGATCCGGTAGTGGCTCGTTTTGATGCTGAGACGGGAACCTGTCTGGGATTGCATCTTATTTTGGGTCCTGCGGGCTATAGTGAAGGATTAACAGCGATTACCACGGATAACAACGGTAACTATGTGGTGGGCGGTTATATGCGGGCGTATTTGTTTGCCAATGGTCCCAATGCCCATCCGGTGGTTGGGTTGCTGAGCAAACCCAACCTGTCTATCGGTACGGACTTTTTTATCGCCCGTTTGGCAAAAAGTGTCTGTGAGACAGTATCGGTAGAGGAGTTTGATACAGCAGATACGGTGGTGTATCCGAATCCGACTACAGGTATAGTATCGTTTCAGACAGATAAAATACTGACGGCTTATGAGATTTACGGACTATGGGGACAGCTTGTGCAAAAGGGCAGGCTATGGGGCAGTGACCCATCGCTTTCTATGGAAAACCTGAGTGCAGGAACGTATTTTATCAAACTGCATACCGATCAGGGAACGGTGATCACTCGGCAGGTCATAAAAAGATAATAAAGGAAACGCTTTATGCGTTTCCATTAAAACACCTCTTTGGCAATCTGTACAATATTATCTGATTTTCCCATAGAATAGTAATGCACAATGGGAAATCCTTTTTGGAGGAGTTCTTTGCTTTGGGCGATACACCACTCTGTACCGATTGCTTTTACGGCATCTGCATTGGATGCTTTTAATGTTTCTATCACAAGGGCATCCGGAAGATCCACTTTAAACCGGTGCGGAATCATATTGAGCTGGCTTTTAGCCGCCAGAGGTTTTAATCCGGGAATAATAGGAACGGTAATACCTTCATTACGGCATTTTCTGACAAACTCAAAGAATTTTTCATTATCAAAAAACATCTGTGTAATTATATAGTCGGCACCCTGAGCGATCTTTTGCTTTAGAAACTGAATATCAGAATCAAAATTAGGTGCCTCTATGTGTTTTTCAGGATAACCGGCAACACCGATGCAAAAATCGGTCTGCGTAGAATTTTGCAGATCTTCATCCAGATAAATCCCTCTATTAAGCTGCTGTATCTGCGTTACAAGCTCCGAAGCATATTTATGGCCATTTTTTTCGGGTTTAAAATAGATTTCATTTTTTACGGCATCTCCTCTAAGCGCCACGACATTTTCGATCCCCAGAAAATCCAGGTCGATAAGAAAATTCTCGGTATCTTCTTTTGTAAAGCCTCCGCACAGAATATGTGGCACGGCATCTATTTTAAACTTATTCTGTATGGCAGAACAAATGCCTACGGTACCCGGACGCTTTTTTACAATTTTTTTTTCGAGCAAGCCGTTTCCGACATCCTTATATTCATATTCCTCCCGGTGATACGTGACATCAATAAACGGAGGCTTAAAGTCAGCCAAAGGTGCTATGGCATCAAAAATACTCTGAATATTCTGTCCCTTTAGCGGAGGTAATATCTCAAAAGAAAAAAGCGCTTTTCCATCGGCTTTTTTAATATGTTCGGTTACTTTCATCGTGTGTTATTTTAAATCCATTTGCAACCGGTCTGTTCCAAATGGAATGGATTTTATTATTGTCTATGATTTTACTCACTGATATTGGGACTAAGCCAGCGTGTGGCTTCTTCAATCGAAATATCTCTTCGGAGGGCGTAGTCGGCTACCTGATCTTCTTTGATGCGCCCCAATCCGAAATACCGGCTTTCGGAATGGGCAAAATAGTAACCGGATACGGAAGAGGCAGGCCACATCGCAAGACTTTCTGTCAATGTTACCCCAATGCGTTCTTCTACCTGCAATATTTTCCAGATTGTATTTTTTTCAAGATGATCGGGACACGCAGGATAGCCCGGAGCCGGACGGATGCCTTTATAGGTTTCCCGGATCAATTCCTCTTTGCTGAGTATCTCATCAGAAGCATACCCCCAGATTTCTCTGCGTACTTTTTCATGCAGGTATTCTGCAAAAGCCTCAGCAAGACGATCTCCGAGTGATTTGACCAGAATAGCATTATAATCATCCTGGGCTTCTTCATACGCTTTGGCTTTTTCTTCCACCCCAAATCCGGTGCTGACACAGAATAAACCAATATAATCCTGAATGCCGGAAGATTTCGGAGCAATAAAATCGGCAAGGGCAAGGTTAGGAGCAGCAGCGGTTTTCTGAGACTGTTGGCGTAGCGTAAGCAAACGATGTAGCGGTTTTAAAGAGGCATCACAAACCTCAATATCATCATCTCCGATCTGTGAAGCAGGAAAAATACCCAGTACACCTTTTGCGGTAAACCACTTTTCTTGTACAATCTGTTGCAGCATAATTTGCGCTTCCTCAAATAAAATGGAAGCTTGTTCTCCCACTACCTCATCCGATAAAATAGCCGGATATTTGCCAAATAATTGCCACGAACGGAAAAAAGGAGTCCAGTCAATATAAGGTACCAATTCCTCCAAGGGAACTTCCATGGTTCGGATTCCGATGAAATTCGGCTTTCGTATCGTTTCCTTTTTCCAGTCGATCAGCAGCTTGTTTTTTCGGGCTGCTTCCAGAGGCAGAAAGTTTTTATCCCGGGCTCTCGTTAAAAAATCATAACGCAGCTTATCGTATTCAGCCCGAAGCGTTTTTTTATAATCCTGCTTTTTATCGGGTTGTAAGAGGTTGTTGATAACCGTTACGGCTCTTGAGGCATCGTTTACATGAACAACAGTTTCGGTATATTCCGGTGCGATTTTTACAGCAGTATGAGCTCTTGAAGTAGTGGCACCTCCTATCATAACCGGAATTTTACTTCCGGTTTTTTCAAGCTCTTTCGCCAGATAAACCATTTCATCCAGAGAAGGAGTAATAAGCCCGCTAAGTCCGATAACATCTACATGCTCCCGAATGGCGGTTTCAATGATTTTTTCCGGAGCTACCATCACACCCAGATCAATAATTTCAAAATTATTACAGGCGAGCACAACGGCGACAATGTTTTTTCCAATGTCATGCACATCACCGCGAACGGTTGCCATAAGAACTTTTCCTGCTGAACTGGATTGGGTAATACCGCTTCTTACTTTTTCTTCTTCAATAAAAGGAAGCAGGTAGGCAACTGCTTTTTTCATCACCCGTGCCGATTTTACAACTTGTGGTAAAAACATTTTTCCGGAACCAAATAAATCTCCTACGATATTCATGCCGTTCATCAGATGGTTTTCGATTACTTCGATAGGGCGTTTTACAGAATTTCGGGCTTCTTCAACATCTTCATGTACAAAGGTTTCTATGCCTTTGACAAGAGCGTGCGTAAGGCGTTCCTGTAAAGGCAGGCTGCGCCATTCGAGTACCTTTTTCTCGGTATTCTTAGTACTGCCTTTGAGATGCTCTGCAAAATCCAGCAGGCGTTCTGTAGCATCTTCACGACGGTTGAGCAGTACATCTTCTACATATTGCAGCAGTTCTTTGTCTATGGTATCATATACTTCAATCATTTCAGGGTTTACAATGCCCATGTTCATTCCGTGCTGTATGGCATGGTACAAAAAAGCAGCATGCATGGCTTCACGTACTTTGTCATTACCTCTGAAAGAAAAAGAAACATTACTTACGCCTCCGGAAACATTAGCATACGGAAGGTTTTTACGAATCCACCGGGCAGCACGGAAAAAATCTACCGCATTATTGTTATGCTCCTCCATACCTGTGGCTACCGGAAAAATATTCGGATCGAAAATAATATCCTGAGGAGGAAAGGAAACCTCATCTACCAGAATAGCATAGGAACGCCGGCAGATATCGATTCTGCGTTCAAAGGTATCGGCTTGTCCCTCTTCGTCAAAAGCCATTACCACTACTGCAGCACCATAGCGTTTAATGCGTTTTGCATGGGCAATAAAAACGTCTTTGCCTTCTTTGAGACTGATGGAGTTGACAATGCTTTTTCCCTGAGTAACTTTGAGACCGGCTTCAATAATTTCCCATTTAGAGCTGTCAATCATAACCGGAACACGGGCAATATCGGGTTCGGATGCGATGAGGTTCAGAAAATGGGTCATTGCCTGTACGCCGTCCAGCATGCCTTCATCCATATTGACATCGATGATCAAAGCACCTCCTTCTACCTGTGCGCGGGCGATACTTAGGGCTTCTTCGAATTGTTCATTTTTAATCAGCCTTAGAAATTTACGGGAACCCGTTACATTGGTACGTTCTCCGATATTAATAAAATTAGATTCGGGCGTTACAAATAAAGGTTCTAATCCCGATAACACCAGAAAAGGAGGTGTTGGTTGTACTGCTTTTTTCTTTCGGAAAGCGGCGTTTTTTTCAACGGCATCAGCGATCAGGCGAATGTGATCAGGGGTGGTTCCACAGCATCCGCCAATGATTTGTACCAGATCTTCTCTGAGGTATTCTGCAATGAGTTGCTGCATCTCTTCCGGAGTCTGGTCGTATTCTCCAAATGCATTGGGAAGACCTGCATTGGGGTGTGCAGATATACTCACGGATGTATGCTGGGCAAGCTGCCTGATATAAGGTTTTAACTGATCGGCACCCAGAGCACAGTTAAATCCGATACTCAACAGCGGAATATGTGAAATGGAGATCAGAAAAGCATCGACCGTCTGTCCGGACAGTGTTCTGCCGGAAGCATCGGTAATGGTGCCTGAAACCATAATAGGAATATCAATGTTTCTGGCTTCTCGTACTTCATCAATAGCAAACAGCGCGGCTTTTGCATTCAGCGTGTCAAATATCGTCTCTACAAGCAACAGGTCACATCCTCCGTCAATAAGTGCTTCTGTTTGCTGTTTATAGGCCGTTTTTAATGCGTCAAATGTTATCGAGCGAAATCCCGGATTATTGACATCGGGTGACATAGAGGCTGTTCTGTTGGTCGGACCTATAGATCCGGCTACAAATCTTGGTTTATCAGGAGTCAGTACTAAAAATTCATCCGCTGTTTCACGCGCAATTTTAGCCGACTCATAGTTGAGTTGATAAACATAATCTTCCAGATGATAATCGGCCATACCAATTGTGGTGCCTGAAAAGGTATTGGTTTCAATAATATCAGCTCCGGCTTCAAGGTATTTTCGGTGTACTTCTTTTACCGCTTCAGGTTGAGTGATTGATAATACATCATTGTTTCCTTTAAGCGGGTAAGGAAAGTCTTTAAATAAGCTGCCTCTGAAATCTTCTTCTGTAAACTGATACGCCTGAAGCATAGTACCCATGGCACCGTCCAGTACCAGAGTCCGGTGTTGTATCAGATCCGTTATTTTTTGAGATAGGGAGATGTCTGTTTCCATACTGATGATTAAAGGTGAATTGTCAACGCCTGATCCAGATCGTGAATAATATCCTTTACTGTTTCCAGACCTACAGATATACGGATTAGGCCCTCAGTAAGGTTGGCTGCCTGAAGTTCTGTTGAATTGAGTTTGCTGTGGGTAGAAGAAGCCGGATGGGTCACAATGGTTCTCGTATCGCCCAGATTGGCAGATAAGGAACACAGTCTGATACGGTCAATAAATTGTTTTCCGGCATCTTTACCACCTTTTATTTCAAGTGCGATGATATTACCGCCCCATCGCATTTGCTTTTTTGCGGTTTTATACTGCGGATGCGAACGCAGAAAAGGATATTTTACAGCTGCTACTTCAGGGTGTTTTTCCAGAAATAAAGCGATTTCCAGTGCATTTTGTGCATGTTTTTCTACGCGTAAAGAAAGCGTTTCAAGACTTTTGGATAATATCCATGCGTTAAAAGGCGATAATGAGGAACCGGTATTTCTGGCAAACAGATAAATTTCCCGGATGAGGTTTTTACGGCCGACAGTGACACCGCCCAATACGCGTCCTTGTCCGTCAATGAGCTTGGTTGCTGAATGTAAAACAAGATCAGCTCCGAAAAGAATGGGTTTCTGAACAACAGGTGTTGCAAATGAATTATCTACGATCAGCAACAGTCCGTGTTTTTGGGCAATGCCTGATAACAACTCTAAGTCTATGATGTCAACTCCGGGATTTGAAGGTGTTTCTACAAATAATATTTTGGTAGAAGCACGGATTTTATCTTCAATTTTTTCCGGCTCATTCATATTGAAATAGGTCGTCTCAATTCCCCATTTTGGAAAATATTTAGTAAAGAGCGTATGGCTCGAACCAAAAATACTGCTGGCAGAAACAATGTGATCTCCTGTTGATAAAAGTGCTGCAAACGTGGTATAGATCGCCGCCATTCCTGTTGAGAAAGCAACCCCGTCTTCTGCCTGTTCCAATTGGATCATCTTATGGATAAACTCTGTCGTATTCGGATTGCTGAACCGGGAATAGATATTTCGGTCATTTTCTTCTGCAAAAGAAGCTCTCATTTCTTCGGAATCTTCAAAAATAAAGCTTGATGTAAGATAGAGCGGGGTGCTGTGTTCTGCATAGATGCTTCTTTGCGTTTTTGTTCTTATCGCTAAAGTTTCTTCCCCTGATGAAAATTGTTTTGTGTTCATGATTTATTGTTTTTCGGATAATCGTAATACATCTCCAAACACTCCGCGAGCCGTAACTTTGGCTCCGGCTCCGGCTCCCTGAATGATGATAGGGTGGTCACCGTAGGATTCCGTGTAAATCTCAAAAAGAGAGTCAGAACCTTTGAGCTGTCCCAGAGCAGAATCTGCGGAAACAACCGCGAGTTTGGTTTCCAGTATTCCCTTGCTTTTTTGCAGATCACCTGACAGCTCACCTATATAACGCAATACCTCGTGGGGTTGCAGTGTTTCCTTAACAGCAGCATAATGTGCGTCTAATACATCTAAATTCCGCAGGAAATCGCTGGTTTCTATAGACTGAAATGCTTGAGGGATGAGATTTTCAATCTGTACCTCCTCCCATTCGTTTTCGAGTTCCAGTTCACGCGCCAGTATCAGTAGCTTTCTTCCGACATCGTTACCCGATAAATCCTCACGCGGGTCCGGTTCAGTAAATCCTTTTTCAATAGCTTCCTTTAATACTGTGCTGAAGCTTTTATCCTCTGTGGAGAAATGGTTGAATAGATAACTCAGCGTACCGGAAAAAACACCTTTTATACGCGTAATGTTTTCACCGGATAAGTGAAGCAGTCTGATCGTATCAATAAGCGGAAGTCCGGCTCCTACCGTGGTTTCATACAGATACCTGCGCTGATTTTTTTTAAGGGATTTTCTCAATTGCCGGTAAAAATCAAAGCTGTTGGTGTTGGCAGCCTTGTTAGAAGAAATCAGGTCAAAGCCATTTTCGATGAGAGGAAAATAGTTGTGAATAAAAACAGCTGATGAGGTATTGTCTATGGCAATAAGGTTTTCTAAATGATGCTCTTTGGCAAAACGGATTACATCCTGTAATTCATACGGTTTTCCGCTGTCAGACAATTCATTCTCCCATTCTTGTCCGATGCCTTTCTCGTTTAACAGGAGGTTTCGGGAATTGGCAATGGCAAAAACAACGAGTTTCAACTGTTTCTTGGTTTCAATGTTTTCAGTGTTTTGCAGTATCTGATGAATCAGTGTGCCCCCAACGGAACCATGGCCGAAGATGGCGAGATTTATTTTTTTTGAAACACCAAAAATTTGCCCGTGAATCACATTCAATGCTTTTTTGGTTGCTTCTTTTTTTACAACAATACTTACATTTCTTCCGGTAACCGTATTATTAAACAAAATCGGAATGATCTTATTTTGAATCAAAGCATTATAGGGCTTGTGAAAAGTACTGAGATCCTGTCCGATAATAGAGATAACGGCTACTTCATCATCAATAGAGATATGGTTGACATCACGCGTATAAAAATCCGTTTCGAATTCCTTTTCTAAAGCGAGAACGGCTTCGGTAGCCCGTCCTTTTTCTACAATAAATCCAAGTCCTCTTTCTGAAGAACCTTGTGAAATCACGCTGACACTGATGTTTTTTTCTGAAAGAGCAGTAAATATCCTGGCATCAATACCGGCTTTGCCCAAAAGACCTCTGCCTTCAAAATTGATAAGTGCTACATCTGCGAGTACAGACAATGATTTAATGCCGGAAGGAGTTGGCTCAGCAGAAATAAGAGTTCCGTTTTCCTGTGGTTTAAAAGTATTGAGAATGCGCAACGGAATGTTTTTTTCGATAAGCGGTACAATTGTTTTGGCGTGCAATATGGAAGCTCCGAAATTGGCAAGTTCGTTGGCTTCGTTAAAATGCAGACGTTCTATTTTCTGAGCATCGCTTACCCAATCCGGATTGGCTGTAAAAATGCCGTCAACATGCGTATAATTCTGTAATTCTTCAGCCTCAAGATAATTCGCCAGTAAAGCCGCGGAATAGTTGCTGCCATTTCTGCCCAGAGTAGTGGTTTCATTATGAAGGGTTGCTCCGATAAAACCTGTAACCACAGCAGTTGTTCCTTTGTCTAAGCTGCTGAAATGCGCTATGGTTTTTTGTCTTGAAACGGATGCAATAGGCTGTGCATTTCCAAAAGTATTATCTGTTATAATCAGTGACCTGCTATCTGTAAAAACAGCATTGATCGCTTGCTCCTGAAGTTTTTTGGTAACTATTTTTCCTGAAATCAGTTCTCCCTGAGCGAGAACACTGTCTTTGATTTTAAGGCTGTAATCCCCTAAAAGATGTACACCTTCAAAAATTTTTTGCAAAAAATCAAACTCATGGGTAAGGTCAATCCCTTCATGTTGAGGTTGTTTTTTAAAAGTTTCGAACAGAAGGGTGAAATTTTCCTGCTTTGCTGCCTGCTCTAATATCTTTTCAAGAACATTGGTAGTATCCCCGAAAGCAGAGACAACTACAGCAATGGATTCTTTTTGAGCTCTGTTTTTAATAATGCTAATGACATGGTCAAAAGCACCGGTAAAGGATAGTGATTTACCCCCGAATTTTAATATTTTCATCTTCTTTAAAATGTTGGTTTAGTAAGGTATGTAACTGTTGGTATTCTATAAGAAAAGCATCGTGTCCGTGAATGGACATTATCGTACTGTAACAAATGTTTTTATATCTTTTTCTTAGATTCCGGTAAAATTCAAACTGTTCAGCCGCTGGAAACATATAATCAGAATCAATTGATATGATATGAATTTTCATGTTGGTCGTTGCAATAAAATGGTCAATAGTCTCTTCTGTATGATGATTGCCTATTGTTTTTAGCAGATGATTCATCAGTTTATAGGAAGCCAGGGAAAAGCGTTTGTTTAATTGGTTTCCATGATAGTTGAGCCAGCTTTCAATCTCAAAAAGATTGGTTTCTTTCTGAAAATTACAATGAAATTTTTCCCGTAGTGATTCCGGAGTTCTGTACAGCAACATAGCGTGTTTTCTGGCATCTTCAACAGGATGTGAAGAATGGTTGAGAATGTTATCCTGAACCAGAACATTGCCGATAAGCCAGTCAGAAGCTTTATGGCTGCACGCTATGGGAAGCAGCTGATCAATAGCCCGTGGTTTGATAAAAGCCATTTCCCAGGCAATGGCACCTCCGATGCTCCCTCCGATGACTGCGTGTAATCTGTGTATATCCAGTTTTTCAAGGGCTTTCCAGAAAAGTTGTGCAACTATCTGAGTGCTTATTATTTTGTAATCAGAAATGATTGAAGATTCATTTTCAGCAAAACCATTTCCCGGGATATCAAAAGAAATGATGGTATATTTCTTTACATCAATAGTGATTTCTTCTCCTATTAACCGATTCCACCAGCCTTTGACTCCGGCTACCAGACTGTTGCCTGTCAATGCGTGATTGACCAGAATAACAGGTGCCGCAGCAATTTCTTTTCCAAAAACCTGATAGGTCAGTGAAAACGTTTTTTCATAACTAAGATTAATTTCGGCTGGTGAGATATCGATTTTTTTTACATTCATTTTTCTTCAGTATTACCAACAAAAAAGTCCCTGCTTTTGCAGAGACTTCTAAAATTTCAGATTCAAAAAATTACATAGAAATACTCTGCAGCCTCAGTTGCATCATTTTGTTCATTATTTCTATGGTATTTTTCATTTTGATGATTGTTTATTACAGATGCAAAGATTATAAAAATAAAAGCTATAATCAAATATTATTTAGAAATATTTTCTGAATAATGTTTTTATAACATCTTTAAAAAGAAAAATATTCTGTTTATTGTTGTTTTTTAGATTAAAATAGGGAAAGATCTTGGGTTGCTATGATATATAAATGGAAACTGATCATAACAACAGAATAAAAAAATGATGAGGTAGGAGAGCGTTTTTAAAAAAGTATAAAATTTCAATCTTCAGTTCCTAATATTCAGTGTATCGGGAACTTATTGAATGATTTTGAATAAAACATTCTTTGCTGAGTATAATAAAAATACCCGAATTGTTTATCATCAGTTCGGGTAGTGAGTGTATCGGAAACTTGTGGGCGTTTCAATAAAAAAAGAACCCATTACATTTTGGTATAAAAATCTTTGGTAAGTTCAATATATTCAGGAGTGTATCGGTGTCTTTCTATTTCAATTGTAAGTTCAGTAATAACCGGTTCCTGCTCCATACGGGTAAAGGCAAGCAGTGAACGTTTAATTTCTGCTTCAGGATGTCCTTTTACGCGAGTGATTTTTAAAGGATATAATTCAAATTCTTTACAGATGGCAATAAGGCGTTTTTCTTCCTTAAAGGGGATGATAACAGAAAATATACCATGTTCAGAAAGTAATGCTTCAGTACATTCCACCAGTTCTTCAAAGGGAAGTGCTTGTTCAAACCGGGCTAAATCACGTTGTTGATCTCCCGACGAATAGTTTTCAGTATAAAAAGGCGGATTAGAAACAATAAGATCATAAGATTCTTCTTCAAATACTTCTTCTGTAAATTCGTCCAGAGCCGCATGATAACCAAACAGGCGGTCATTCCACGGGCTGTTTTCAAAATTTTCTACGCCCTGCTCAAAAGCATTTTCATCAATCTCCAGGGCATCAATTTGTTCAGCCTGACTCCGTTGTGCCAGCATGAGTGCCAGTAAGCCGGTACCGGAACCAATATCTAAAATGGTGTAAGGGTTATTGATCAGAGGTGTCCATGCACCCAGTAAAACGCCGTCAGTGCCTACTTTCATAGCACAGCGATCCTGTTGAATGCTGAAGTTTTTAAATGAAAACATATTTGAAGATTTGAACTTCAAATTTCCATATTAATATTGGCTTTAACAAAATTATTTAATTGATATATAAATCAACTAATCCGTTAGGAGTATCTAAGTGTAGGGTTTTGTTTTTACGATCAACTTTGATAATGAAATCATCAATCATAGGGACAAGGATTTCCTTGCCGTTAAAGTCAATTTCAAAAAGTGCCTGAGCATTTGAATCGTTGACTCTTACAACTTTTCCGATATAGCCAAGCCGTTTGTCCTGAACTTCGAAATCTACAATTTCGTGAAAGTAAAATTTGTCGCCTTCCAGTTTTGGCAACATCTGTAAAGGAAGATATACGTCACATCCGATGATGCGGTCTGCTTCTTCTTCCGAAAACATATCTTCAAACTGAACTCTGAGGAAGTTGTTTTTGTGAATAGAGGCAGAGAGAATAAAAAATGGAACCAGATGTCCGTTGAATTCAACGAACACTGATTCCAGATTTTGATAAATTTCAGGCTCGTCCGTATCTAAATATACGAGGACTTCGCCTTTAAAACTAAATTTTTTAGCGACTTTACCTAAATAGAAACAATCTTTTTTATGCATTATAAATCGCTGAAAAAATTAAGCTTCAGTTTCTTCTGTGTTTTCTTCAGCAGCAGGAGCTTCTTCTTCAACAGCAGGAGCTTCAGCAGCAGCTTTAGCTTCTAATGCAGCCTGAGCTCTTTTTGCGTTCACTTCTTTCTCAGCTTCCAAAGCTTTTGCTTTAGCAGCCGCTTTGTTGTCAGCTAATCCTGTAGCTTTAGCAGATACTTTGTTTTCTTTTTCTTCAACCCACTTAGCAAATTTCTCATCAGCTTGTTCCTGAGTTAAAGCTCCTTTACGAACACCTCCGTTTAAGTGGTGTTTCAATAAAGCACCTTTGTAAGAAAGAATTGCTTTTGCAGTATCAGTTGGTTGTGCTCCGTTAGATAACCATTTTGTAGCAGCATCGATGTTTAAATCGATTGTTGCAGGGTTAGTGTTTGGATTGTAAGTTCCGATTTTTTCTAAGAATTTACCATCTCTTTTTGCACGTGCATCAGCAGCAACAACCCAATAAAAAGGTTTCCCCTTTTTACCGTGTCTTTGTAATCTAATTTTTACAGACATAATCTCAATTGATTTAATGGAGGTACCCGACCTCCTTTTTGTTATTAAATAAGTGTGCAAAATTACGTATATTTTTGGAATTACGAAATTTTTATGCCTTTTTTTTGCTTTCTAACTGCCTGTAAATAAGGTAGGTTGTTAAAGTTAAAATTTTATTAAAAAAAATAATGTTGAATTGATAAAAAAGTCTATTTTTGTTTTTTGAGTTTTAGATAAAGATTTATTCGTATATGAAAAAAATAATAGTTTTTTTAACACTTGCGCTAACATTCGCAGCTTGTGAAGATGATGTGAAATTTAATGATCCCGCATTTCAGGCATTGAGTAACTATGATTTCTGGAGAGCAGATGCAAGTGTGGCTGAAGTTAAAGACGGTACTCTGAGAGTTTACGGAACAAACGGTGCAGAATCTTTATTGCTTAGAATACCGAATTACGGTTTCGGAAAAAGATATGATTTAGGGATTGATGATAAAAATGTAGCCGTTTTCAGACGAGTAATAGAAAAAGATACTATACGGTTCAAAACAGGAATCAATTTAGGTGGAGGATATGTGGTATTTGATGAAGCTTCAAAACAGGTTCCGGGGACTGTATCCGGTAGATTTGTTGTAGATGCTCCTAATACAAATATCGCAAACGATACCATGAAAAGCGTTTATTTACATGAAGGGGTTTTCTTTCGTATAAAAATGAGTGAAATTACAAATGGAATGCCGTCAGAAATTCCGGTTTTGGAATAAGCATTTCTTATAAAAAATCTTAAAAGAGCTGTTCGTATTGAACAGCTCTTTTTTTTGTCGTAAATTTGAATCTTACTTCGATCATAAATTTAAACTTTCTGATTTACCTATGTACTTAATATTTGATACAGAAACTACCGGATTACCAAAGAGTTGGAATGCTCCGATAACGGATGTGGACAACTGGCCGAGATGTGTGCAGATTGCCTGGCAATTGCATGATGAAATGGGGAATCTGGTGGAACATCAGGATTATCTGGTAAAACCGGAAGGATATGACATTCCTTTTGATGCAGAACGAATTCACGGTATATCGACGTTGCTGGCCACAGAAAAAGGTGTGAGTCTGCAATTTGTTTTAGAGGAGTTTAATAAAGCTTTGGAAAAGGCAAAATTCATTGTCGGGCAAAACATCGGTTTTGATGTCAATATCATGGGCTCGGAGTTTTACCGTAAGTCTACACCATCACCGTTAGATCAGATGCCGGTTCTGGATACCTGTACCGAGGTTACAGCTGAGTTGTTGAAACTGCCCGGAGGCAGAGGAGGTCGTTATAAACTACCGACACTTACTGAGCTGCATGCGTATTTGTTTGGAGTACCTTTTAGTGAAGCACATAACGCTACTGCCGATGTTGAAGCTACAACACGTTGTTTTTTGGAGCTCATCCGTAAAGAAGTTTTTACAAAAGAAGAACTGCAACAGCCGGAAAATTATTTTGAAGAGTTTAAAACTCAAAACCCGCAGCCTTTTCAGCTAATAGGATTAAAACATATTAATCTTAAAAAAGCTTCTGAAGAGATTCAGCGCCAATTAGAAAAAGCAGGTGTAATTTCTGAAGAAATAGAGGTTGTTTCGGAAGAAATAATGCGCGCCTTTGAAGCTGCAAATTATGCCCATTTGCACAACCACTCTCAATTTTCTGTTTTACAGTCTACTATTGGAATAAAAGATCTTGTAACTCTTGCCGTAAAAGAAAAAATGCCGGCTGTTGCGATGACAGATCATGGAAATATGATGGGGGCTTTTCAATTTGTGAGCGCTGTTATGGCACATAACAAAGCAGCAGAGGCAAAAAATAAGGAACTGACTGAAAACGGGGAATTACCTACCGAAACCATTGTGAAACCTATTGTCGGTTGCGAGTTTAATGTTTGTGAAAATCATCTCGATCGTTCAAAAAAGGACAACGGTTATCAGGTGGTGATTCTGGCTAAGAATAAAAAAGGATATCACAATTTAGCCAAGATGGCTTCAATAGCTTACACCAAAGGATTTTACTATGTACCCCGTATAGACCGTGAGGTAATAAAAAAATACAAAGAAGATCTTATTGTTTTGTCAGGAGGACTACAGGGAGAAATACCGGGTAAAATTCTGAATATTGGGGAAAAGCAGGCAGAAGATGCACTATTATGGTGGAAAGAAGAATTTCAGAATGATTTCTATATAGAAGTGATGCGGCACGGACAAGAAGATGAAGACCGGGTTAACAAAACACTCATTGCTCTTGCGAGAAAGCACAACGTAAAACTAATAGCGACCAATAATACGTATTATTCAAGAAAAGAAGATGCCAATGCGCATGATATTCTTTTATGTGTAAAAGACGGAGAGAAACAGGCAACTCCTATCGGACGTGGACGCGGATATCGATACGGAATGCCTAATCAGGAATATTATTTCAAATCTACAGCTGAAATGAAAAACCTGTTTAGAGATATTCCGGATGCTATTATCAACATCAGTGAGATCGTTAATCAGATAGAACCCTATTCTTTATACCGCGATGTATTGCTTCCAAAATTTGATATTCCTGCAGAATTTCAACATGCAGAGGATGAGATAGACGGAGGAAAAAGAGGTGAGAACAGCTATCTGCGATACCTTACGTATGAAGGAGCAAAGAAAAGATACAAAGAAATCACACCTGAGATTACGGAGCGTTTGGATTTTGAGTTGGTTACCATAGAAAAAACCGGTTACCCGGGATATTTCCTCATTGTGCAGGATTTTATAGCAGCAGCAAGAGCGATGGGAGTTTCCGTGGGACCCGGAAGGGGATCTGCGGCAGGATCTGCTGTAGCTTACTGTCTGGGAATTACCAATCTTGATCCTATTGAATATGATCTGCTGTTTGAGCGTTTTTTAAATCCGGATCGTGTATCCATGCCCGATATTGATATCGATTTTGATGACGAGGGAAGAGGACGTGTAATGGAATATGTGATTGAGAAATACGGATCTAATCAGGTAGCGCAAATCATTACGTATGGAAAAATGGCTACCAAATCAGCCATCAGAGATACAGCGCGTGTTTTAGATTTGCCTTTGGCAGAATCAGATCGTATCGCCAAACTTATTCCGGGAATGATGCCGAGTAAATGGAATTTGTCACGCTTTATTTCTGAAGAGCTCAATGCAGTAAAACAAGCGGTAAAGAGTGATGAATTTGAAAGAGTAGCTGAACTGATACAGTTGGCAAAAACCGATTCACTGGCAGGTGAAACCATACAGCAGGCAAAAGTACTCGAAGGATCGATGCGAAATACAGGTATTCATGCCTGTGGAGTAATCATTACACCTGATGATATTACCAACTTTGTTCCGGTAACAACAGCAAAAGATTCTGACCTGTACGTTACTCAGTTTGATAACTCCGTAGCAGAAAGTGCCGGCTTATTGAAAATGGACTTTTTAGGTCTGAAAACCTTAACGCTGATCAAAGATACCTGCAAAATTGTAAAATACCGATTGGGAATTGATCTTGATCCGGATAATTTTCCGATTGATGATCAGAAGACATACGAATTGTTTCAAAGAGGAGAAACTGTGGGGGTGTTCCAATACGAATCTCCCGGAATGCAAAAATACATGCGCGAACTGAAGCCTACTGTTTTTGGTGATCTTATTGCGATGAATGCACTGTATCGTCCGGGGCCATTAGAATATATTCCTTCTTTCGTACGGCGTAAGAATGGCGAAGAACCTATTACTTACGATTTGGATGCCTGTGAAGAGTATTTAAAGGAAACCTACGGAATTACGGTTTATCAGGAACAGGTAATGCTACTGTCTCAAAAACTTGCGGACTTTACAAAAGGTGAAGCCGATGTATTGCGTAAGGCAATGGGTAAAAAACAGAAAGATGTACTTGATAAGATGAAGCCTCAGTTTGTGGAACAGGCGGCTAAAAAAGGACATGATCCAAAAATTCTTGAAAAAATTTGGAAAGATTGGGAAGCTTTTGCTTCGTATGCTTTCAATAAATCGCACTCCACCTGTTATGCCTGGGTTGCGTATCAGACAGCCTATCTAAAGGCGCATTATCCGGCAGAATACATGGCAGCTGTATTGTCCAATAATATGAATGATATAAAGCAGGTAACATTCTTTATGGAAGAGTGTCAACGAATGGGATTGGCCGTTTTAGGACCTGATGTCAATGAATCGGTATATAAATTTACAGTAAACGAAAATTATGCGATCCGTTTTGGAATGGGAGCCATAAAAGGGGTTGGTGAAGGTGCTGTGCAAACTATTGTAGAAAACCGGCAACAAGGACCTTACAGATCTATTTTTGATCTGGCAAAACGAATTGATTTAAGAGCCGCTAATAAAAAAGCTTTTGAAAATTTGGCCTTGGCAGGCGGATTTGACTGTTTTGAAGAAACGCACCGTGCGCAATATTTTTTTACGGAAGGTGATGCTATAACCTTTTTGGAAAAAGCCATGAAATACGGTGCTAAATTTCAGGAAAATGAAAATTCATCACAGGTAAGCCTTTTTGGAGAAGCAAGCGAAGTGCAGATTCCGGAACCTGTAATACCGAGTTGTGATGAATGGACAACTATGGAAAAACTTGCCAAAGAAAAAGAAGTGGTTGGAATCTATATATCCGGGCATCCTTTGGATGATTTTAAATTTGAAATGAAATACTTCTGTAATGTAAAATTGAGCCAGCTAAAAGACCTGACGCCTTTTGTAGGAAGAAATGTTACGTTTGGCGGTATGGTATCCAACGTACAATTCAGAACTTCTGCCAAAGGAAAAGATTGGGCAAGCTTTACAGTTGAAGGCTATGAAGACAGTATGGAATTCAGGATGTTTAATGAGGAATACCTCAAATTCAGACACTTTTTACTGAATAATACCTTTGTGTATTTCAAGCTCTTTGTTAAAGATGGATTCGTTAAAAAAGATTCAAATGAAAAAACCGAACCGCGCATTCAGTTTGTAGAGTTGAAACTTCTGAATGAAGTAATTCCTACCTATGCAAAAAAACTGATTATTCAGATCGATATTCAGGAGCTCAAAGCGCATCAGGTAGAAAAAATAAGAATGCTGCTTGATGAAAACAAAGGATCAAAGCCGGTAACATTTGAGATATACGAATTGGAAAAAATTCAGCAGAAAATAGAGAATGAAATGGTCAATCGTTTTCTTGAAGAAACGGATATTGATCCGATTGAACTGGATGAGAATACGGTAAATGAAGAGGCTATGCTGCCCAAATTTGTTTATCAGAAAAAGAACGTATTGGAAATGCCGAGTAAGAATACGCGCATTGAGATTTCAGCCGAATTGTTAGAAGCACTGGAAAGCCTTCAGGTTCAATTCCGCTTAAATTAATAGTTTTTAGTAACGTATGTATAGAGAAAACTTATAACGATGAGCTTGACACATTTAAAATATTTAGTACATTTGTTATAATAGGAAAATAAAAATTAAAAGATATGGCATTAGAAATAACAGATGCTACATTTGAAGATGTAGTATTGAAATCAGACAAACCGGTTATCGTAGATTTTTGGGCAGAATGGTGTGGTCCATGTAAAATGTTAGGTCCGGTTATTGAGGAATTAAGCGGTGACTTTGCTGGTAAAGTAGTTGTAGGTAAAGTAGATGTTGATGCAAATCAGGATTTTGCTTCTAAATACGGTGTACGTAACATTCCAACAGTACTGATATTC
The DNA here is from genome assembly GCA_032096595.1 of Flavobacterium sp. Lineage (GTDB taxonomy): Bacteria > Bacteroidota > Bacteroidia > Flavobacteriales > Flavobacteriaceae > Flavobacterium. The sequence goes on from DAMCXY010000004.1 coordinate 84,070, forward strand.
CAAAATGGAGAAGTTGTAGGTCGCCAGGTAGGTGTTGCTCCTAAACAAACATATGTTGATGCAGTAAGTTCATTGCTATAATATATTTGTTAAAAATAAATACATGAAAGCAGGCTTTTTAGCCTGCTTTTTTTTGTGGAATTAACCGTTTGATGTTTTTAAAGAAACTATTTCTTAATACGGGAAGGGTATTTTTGTTTTAATTTAAATAATGCATCATGTTGCGGAATTTTACAATTCTTATTCTGGTTTCTGTTACCATCATGATTTCCTGTTTTTCGAATGAAAGTAAATATGTAGCTATTAAAGTACGCGGTTCAGATTCGGAAGTAAACCTCGTTCAGGCAATTGCTGAAAGTTTTATGGATCAGGATAGTTTGGTTTCAGTTGGTGTAACCGGTGGGGGTTCTGGAGCCGGAATCGCTGCCCTGATCAATGGAAAAACAGATTTGGCAAATTCTTCAAGAGAAATTACGGATGAAGAGTTGTTTTATGCCAGACAGAGAGGGGTAGAACCTTATGCTATTATTTTTGCACAGGATGCTTTGGCAATTGTGGTAAATGAGAATAATGGAGTTGACAGTCTTACATTAAATCAGTTAAGCGATATCTACAGAGGCGCTGTGAAAAACTGGAAAGAGTTAGGCGGAAACGATCAGAAAATTACACTCTACGGCAGACAAAGCAGTTCCGGTACTTATATCTATTTCAGAGAAAATATCGTAAAGAACGAGTATGATTTATCCATGATTGGGATGAGCGGTACTGCTCAGATAGTTGATGCTATCAAAGATGATAAAAATGGTATTGGCTATGTAAGTTCAGGCTATATCAATGAAAAGGTAATGGAAGGACTCAAAGTTATCAGCATAAAAAAAGATGCCCATTCCGTTGCTTATTCGCCTTTAGATAAAGAAAAAATTATTTCAGGAGTTTATCCGATTACACGTCCTTTAATACAGTATACCAACAAAAAACCTCAGGGTAAACTACTGGAATTTGTACTGTATCAGTTTTCAGAAGTGGGAACTTCAATTATTCAGGAGAGCGGATTTTATCCGGTAGATACTCGATTAATCACCGCTAAACTGAGAAATAATGAATCATAGAGTTTTGGCTGACTGGATTATGAAGCGCTTGTTTACATTGACAGGCTATTTTACCATATTAATATTGATAGGTATTCTTTATTTGCTTTTTTCAAATGCTATAAAAGCGTTTTCCCATATTCCCTTTTCCTCTTTTTTTGATTTGCACTGGAATCCTTCTGCACATGGCGAACCATTGTACGGAGTTTTTCAGCTTCTGTGGAGCTCATTATTGGTAACATTAGGGTCTATGTTGATTGCAGTTCCTCTTGGAATAGGCGTTGCTGCTTATTTATCAGAAATAGCGTCTCCAAAAGTAAGAAAGGCAATCCGGCCGCTTATAGAAATTCTTGCGGGAATTCCATCAGTAACAATAGGATTTATTGGAATTGTTCTTATCGGTCCTTTTATTGCCGATGTCTTTCATCTGAGTAACGGATTTAATGCGCTTAATGGTTCTATATTATTGGCTTTTATGGCTCTTCCAACAATTATTAGTGTTTCGGAAGATGCTCTGCGTTCAGTTCCTCCGTCTTTCAGAGAAGCTTCTTATGCGCTGGGTGCGAATAAATGGTTAACACTTATAAAAGTTGTCATTCCTGCAGCAGGTTCGGGAATTGTTGCAGCCTGCATTCTTGGTTTTGGACGTGCAATAGGAGAAACAATGACGGTGTTGATGGTTACCGGAAATGCTACAGCAATGCCCCATAGTTTTTTCGATCCGGTAAGAACATTGACTGCAGCTATTGCTATAGAGCTCGGAGAAGTTCCTTATAACTCACCTCATTACTACGGACTCTTTGTATTGGGTATTATCCTTTTCTTTATTAGTCTGGGGGTTAACTTTTTGTCAGAGTGGGTCGCTTCAAAACTAAGATATAAAATATAATGAGTGTGATTTCTAAAAACATAGCTTCTTTTATTGGTCTCCGTTTTCTGGGGCTGTGTACTATAGTAGTGCTGGCGTTTATATTGCTGGTTCTTGTCGATATTATATGGAAAGGAGCAGGAACACTTAGTTGGGATTTTATATTCAGTGTTCCGCGCAAAGGAATGACTGAAGGGGGTATTTACCCGGCTTTAGTAGGAACAACAATGGTTACTGTAATAACGGCTATATTTAGTATTCCTGTTGGAGTTGCTACAGCGGTTTATCTGAATGAGTATGCTTCGGATAATATGTTTACCAAAATATTGAGGGCATCAATCCGTAATTTAGCAGGAGTTCCGTCCATCATTTATGGTTTATTCGGAGTGGCACTTTTTGTGGAAGCATTGCGATTGGGGAATTCGGTTGTTTCATCGGGTCTCACATTAGGTTTAATGACATTGCCTTATATCATCACTGCTACAGAAGAAGCTTTGCGATCTGTACCTCATTCTCACAGAGAAGGAGCTTTAGCGTTGGGAGCAACTAAATGGGAAGCGATCAAAACAATTATTCTTCCTTCTGCGATAGCAGGTATAACAACAGGTGCTATACTTGGAGTCTCAAGAGCGGCAGGAGAAACAGCACCCATATTATTTACAGGGGTAACTTTTTACCTGAGATTTCCGCCGGATACGCTTGACAGTGAATTTATGGCATTGCCTTATCACCTGTATATATTGTCAACCCAGCATCATGCGATAGAGCAGGTAAGACCTCTGGCCTACGGAACTGCTTTAGTTCTTATACTTCTCATAGTCGTTTTAAATATTATCGCATTTATCATTCGAAATAAATATGCAAAAGAATTGGTGAAATAGTATGGAGAATAAAATAGAAATAAAAGATATAAAGCTCAGCTTTGGAACCAAAGAGGTTTTAAAGGGAGTAACAATGCAGATTCCTAAAAATTCAGTAGTGGCGCTAATCGGACCTTCTGGCTGTGGGAAATCTACTCTGTTGCGTTCTATTAACAGAATGCACGATCTGAATCCGGATGTGAAAATTACAGGAGATATTTTGCTGGACGGAGAGAGTATTTTGCAGTCCAAAAAGGATCCGACTGAAATAAGAAGAAAAGTGGGTATGGTTTTTCAACGTCCCAATCCGTTTCCCAAATCCATTTATAACAATATCGCTTACGGTTTAAAAATTAATGAGTTAGATAAGAAAGTAGATGTGAAACAGGCAGTACAAAGTGCATTGGAAGACTGTTACCTGTGGGATGAACTCGGAGATAATCTCAAGCGCAGTGCATTGGAAATGTCCGGAGGACAGCAGCAGAGACTCTGCATAGCCCGTGCAATAGCAATCAATCCTGAAGTCATTTTGATGGACGAACCATGTTCTGCTTTGGACCCTATCAGTACTGCGAAAATTGAAGAATTAATTTTACGGTTAAAAAAAGACTATACCATTATCATTGTCACGCACAATATGCAGCAGGCAATCAGAACAGCAGATTATACCGGCTTTATGTATCTGGGTGAACTGGTAGAATACGGCACCACGCAGCAGATATTTGAAAATCCGAAAGAAGAGTTGACAAAAAGATATGTAGAAGGTAATTTTGGTTAACATAACCAGTTGTGTAGTTGGAAAGTCAGAAGCATCATTTTGTTGTTTTTGGCTTTTTTTGTTGTAGGAAGGGAAAAACAGCAAAAAAAAGTTTAAATTTAAACGATTGATAACGAGTGTTTTTTTAGATCAATTGAAAAAAAATGCGATTTAGAATAAATAAATGTTTGGATATAATAAAAAGCATTGTATATTTGCACCGCTATAACGCACTGGTTTGGTAGTTCAGTTGGTTAGAATACATGCCTGTCACGCATGGGGTCGCGGGTTCGAGTCCCGTCCAGACCGCCAGAGATGAAAATAGCCCTTCGGTTACGAGGGGCTTTTTTGCCCTTTTATAATTGGGGTTCAATATGTTGGTTTGGTAGTTCAGTTGGTTAGAATACATGCCTGTCACGCATGGGGTCGCGGG